>NZ_JBITSN010000004.1:162653-380621 GCF_044540975.1 Streptomyces sp. NPDC085927 | reverse complement strand
GGGGGCGGGGGCGGCGGGGCGGGGGGGCGGGGGGGGGCGCGCCCCCCCCCCCCCGGGCCCCCCGGCCCCGGCGCAGCTGACCAGGACGGCGGTGAGCAGCGCCGTGGCACACAGCAGGACGAGGCGGGAGCGGGCGATGTGCACGCCGAGGCCGGCGGCGGCCTCCTCGCCGAAGGCGAAGGCGTCCAGGCTGGTGGAGTGCCCGAGGCAGACGACGAGCACCAGGGCGAGGACCGCCGTGCACAGCAGCACCTGGCCCCAGTCGGCACCGGCGAGCGAGCCGAGCAGCCAGAACAGCACGCCCTTGGTGGTCTCCGCGTCGGCGGAGGTCAGCACGGTGAACGAGGTCAGCGCGGAGAACAGTTGCATGGCCGCCACCCCGGACAGCACCACCCGGTCCATGCTCCCGCCGAGGCTGTGGCTGAGCAGCATCACGAGCCCGAAGGACACCAGCGCGCCGGCGAAGGCGCCCGCCGACAGCGACAGCGCTCCGCCGCCGACACCAAGCACCAACACGGCGACCGCGCCCGTGGACGCCCCGGAGGACACGCCGAGTACGAACGGGTCGGCGAGCGGGTTGCGCAGCAGGGACTGCATGACCGCGCCGCACAGGGCGAGTCCGGCGCCGCACACGGCGGCGAGCAGGGTGCGCGGCATCCGCAGGTTCCACACGATGCCGTCGCGCAGCGGCGTCATCGTGCTGTCGCCGCCGCCCAGATGGGCTTCCACCGACGCCCACACGTCGGCGGTGGAGATGTCGGCGGGCCCGATGGTCGCGGCGGCGGCGACGGAGGCGGCCAGTGCCGCGAGCCCGCCGCCGGTCAGCAGCAGGGTGCGCGGGCTCACTTGGTGAGCCCGAAGTCGCGCAGGCCGGCGGCGACCTGCTCGATCCCTTCCACGGTGCGGAGGGAGGGGTTCATCGCCTGGCCGCTGAGCAGGACGTACCGCTTCTTCTTCACCGCGGCGAGGTTGCGCGTGGCCGGGTTGGTCTCCAGGAAACGGATCTTCGCCTCGGCGGTTTCCGCGGTCTGGGACTTGCGGGTCAGGTCGCCGAGGACGATGACGTCGGGGTCGCGGTCGGCGACCGTCTCCCAGTTGATCTGCGGCCACTCGTCGTGGGTGTCGGAGAAGGCGTTCTCGGCACCGACCTCGCGGGTGATGGCGCCGGGGGCGCCGCAGCAGCCGGCCAGGTAGGGCGACTGGGAGTTGGCGAACCAGTACATGAGGGAGGTGCCGGAGGCGTCCAGGCCGTCGGTGGCCCCGCGCACCCGCTCCTTCAGTTCCGCGACCAGTTCGTCGCCGCGCTCCTCGATGCCGAAGACGCGGGCGAGATCGCGTATTTCGCCGTAGACGGTGTCGAGGGTGAGCGCCGTGCTGCGGGAGCCGTCGCCGCCGCTGTCGTTGTCCTTCCCGGCGGCGCAGTCCGCCGGGGAGACGTACGTGGGAACGCCCAGTTCCCCGAACTGCTCGCGGGTGGCGACGCCGCCCCTGCCGAGCGTGGAGACGAAGGATGCGGTGACGAAGTCGGGTTCGGCGTCCAGCACCTCCTCGAAGGAAGGGTTGTTGTCCGCCAGGCGGGGCACCGACGTGTTGGCCTTCTTCAGGCCCTTCATCACCGGGTCGGTCCAGGTGGCGGTGCCGGCCATGCGGTCGGCGAGGCCGAGGGAGAGCAGGATCTCGGTGGTGCCCTGGTTGAGGGAGACGACGCGCTCGGGTGCCGACTTCACCGTGATCCGGTTCCCGCAGTTGTCGAAGGTCAGCGGGTAGCCAGACGCGGCGGACCGTTCCGGGCCGGCGGCGGTGTCCTCGCCGGCTCCGCCGCAGGCGGTGAGCAGCAGGGCGGGAGTGAGGAGAAGGGCTGCGGCACGGCAGCGGGGAACGGAGAGAGCACGGGGCACGGGTACGCCTTGCACTGTCGGGGCTCGTACGCGGAGCCTGGCCTACAAAGGACCTCACCGCCGACGGCGGCGAGGTGCCAGCAGGTCTTCGGACTCGGGTTCGTCCGGACGGAGCGCCTTCCCAGGGCAGTGCGCGCCGGCCCTTTGGCCGACCCGCCGCCCCAGTGGCGTCATGAGTGCTCCGCCCGTCCCCCTCACCGCTGCGCGTCAGTTCCGGATTCCCACCGGATTCCCTGGCCTCGGATGTGGCACGACTGGCTCCGGAAGCGTACCAAGACGTTCGTACGACCTGGTCGCGGGAGAGCGCGGCGCCGGTCGCGCCCGCGACGGTGCGTTCCGGTACCGCTCGCCGGGTCCGCCGCCGGTTCGCCGTCCCGGTGCCGCCGGAGGCTGATCGCCCGTCTGCCCGGCGCGCCTGCGGCCCGGGGCCCGGGGCGGGTGCGGCGGCGCACCCGCCCCGGGCCGGACCGGCCGTGCATGGGTGTCAGCCCGCCGGGGCCTGCGCCACGAGGTCGAGAGCGATATCGGTGATCATGTCCTCCTGGCCGCCGACCATCTTGCGGCGCCCGACCTCGACGAGGATCGCGCGGGTGTCGATGCCGTAGCGCTCGGAGGCCCGTTCGGCGTGGCGCAGGAAGCTGGAGTACACGCCCGCGTAGCCGAGCGTCAGCGTCTCCCGGTCGACCTGCACCGTGCGGTCCTGCAGCGGCCGTACGAGATCGTCGGCCGCGTCCATGAGGGGGAACAGGTCGCAGCCGTGGTCCCAGCCCATGAGGTCGGCGACCGCGATGAACGCCTCCAGCGGGCAGTTGCCCGCCCCCGCGCCCTGACCCGCGAGCGAGGCGTCGACGCGGGTGACGCCGTTCTCGACGGCGACCACGGTGTTGGCCACACCGAGGGCGAGGTTGTGGTGGGCGTGGATGCCGAGTCCGGTGGCCGGGTCGAGGACGTCGCGGTAGGCCCTGACGCGGTCACGGACCCCGTCCATGGTGAGCCGGCCGCCGGAGTCGGTGACGTAGACGCAGTGGGCGCCGTAGGACTCCATGAGCTTGGCCTGGCGGGCGAGTTCGGCCGGCTCGGCCATGTGGGACATCATCAGGAACCCCGCGACGTCCATACCCAGCTCACGCGCCGCCGCGATGTGCTGGGCGGAGATGTCCGCCTCGGTGCAGTGCGTGGCGATCCGCACGGAGCGGATCCCCAGGGAGTGGGCCCGCTTGAGGTCGTGGACGGTGCCGATGCCGGGCAGCAGGAGCGTCGTGGGTATGGCGTGCCGCGTGGCACCGGCCACCGCTTCGATCCATTCCCAGTCGGTGTGGGCGCCGACGCCGTAGTTGATGCTGGAGCCGGCCAGGCCGTCACCGTGGGCGATCTCGATCGCGGCCACGCCGGCCGCGTCCAGCTCGGCGGCGATGGCGCGGGCCTGGTCGACGGTGTAGCGATGGCGGACGGCGTGCATGCCGTCCCGCAGTGTCACGTCCTGCACGTACAGGGCGGGCTGCTGCTGTGCGGTCATCGGGAGACCACCTCCGGCGTGTGGTGGGCGGCCATGCGCTCCGCGGTGCGCAGCGCGGCCGAGGTCATGATGTCGAGGTTGCCGGCGTAGGACGGCAGGTAGTGGGCGGCGCCCTCGACCTCGAGGAACACCGACACCCGTGTCGCGTCCGGGGTGCGGGAGCCGGCGGGGAGGAGGGAACGCAGCGGGTCGTCGGCGGCGACCCGGTCGAACTGCACGGCCTGCTTGAGGCGGTAGCCGGGGACGTAGCCCTGGACCCGGGCGACCATCTCCTCCACCGAGTCCTTCACCGCGGTGTCGTCGCATTCGCCCACCAGGCAGTGGACGGTGTCGCGCATGATGAGTGCGGGTTCGGCGGGGTTGAGGATGATGATGGCCTTGCCGCGGGCCGCGCCGCCGACCTGTTCGATGGCGGACGACGTGGTCTCGGTGAACTCGTCGATGTTGGCCCGGGTGCCCGGTCCGGCCGAGCGGGACGCGATGGATGCGACGATCTCGCCGTAGTGCACGGGCGTGACCGCTCCGACCGCCGCGACGACGGGAATGGTGGCCTGGCCGCCGCAGGTGACCATGTTGACGTTGGCGGCGCCGAGGTGGGCCGCGCCGTTGACCGGCGGCACCACGTAGGGGCCCAGTGCGGCGGGGGTGAGGTCGACGAGTGTGCGGCCCAGGGGGCGCAGGACGTCCTCGTGGTGGCGGTGGGCCCCGGCCGAGGTGGCGTCGAAGACGATGTCGATGTCGGCGAACTCGTCCATCCTCACCAGCCCCTCCACCCCTTCGTGGGTGGTGGCGACCTTGAGGCGGCGTGCGCGTGCCAGGCCGTCGGAGTCCGGGTCGATGCCCGCCATGGCGGTGATCTCCAGGCTCTCGGAGAGCCGCAGCACCTTGATCATCAGGTCGGTGCCGATGTTGCCGGAGCCGATGACCGCTACTCTGGTCCGCCTCGCGGGGGCCGTGCTCGTCGTGGTGGTCGTGCTCGTCACTGCTGTGCTCCCTCGTCCGGGGTGTCCTGGGTGTCCGGGGTGTCGGTGGTGTCCGGTGCGAACGAGACCTGTACGGAGCCGAGCCCGGTGATGTGGGCGTCGAAGCGGTCGCCGGGAGCGGCCACGGCCATGGGTCCCAGGGCACCGGTGAGGACGATGTCCCCCGCGCGCAGCGGATCTCCGGCGGCGGCGAGTACGTCCGCCAGCCAGACGGCGGCGTTGAGCGGGCCGCCCAGGCAGTCGCGCCCCGAGCCGCTGGACACCTCCTCCTCGTTGCGCAGCAACGTCATCCGCACGTCCCTCAGGTTCACCGCGGTCAGCGGCACGGGGGTGCCGCCGAGGACGAAGAGGCCCGAGGAGGCGTTGTCGCAGACCGTGTCGACGATGGAGATGTCCCAGCCGCTGATGCGGCTGTCGACGATCTCCAGAGCGGGCAGGGCGAAGTCCACCGCGCGCAGTACGTCGGCGACCGTGGGTCCGACGAAGGGAAGGTCGGCGCCGAGGACGAGTGCCACTTCGGCCTCGACCTTGGGCTGGAGCAGCCTCCGGGCAGGGACCGTTCCGCCGTCGGGAACGGCCATGTCGGACAGCAGGGCTCCGAAGTCCGGCTGGTCGACGCCGAGTTGCTTCTGCACGGCCGGTGAGGTGAGGCCGATCTTGCGGCCCACGATCCTGCGGCCGTCGGTGAGGCTGCGCCGCACGTTGAGACGCTGCACCTCGTAGGCGGTGCCGATGTCGCCGGCGCCGAGGAGCGTGCGCACAGGCGGACACGTCACGCCCGTCTGCGCGGCCTGCTTCAGGAGGTCGGCCGCCTTCAGGATGGGACCGGGCGGCGGGTCGTACAGGGGAGGCGTGGTCATGTTGCCCTCGGGGAGTGCGTCGGAAGGGTGGTTCCGGAGGTTCGGGACCGGAGTCCGGCGGGTGCGGAGCTTCCGGTATAGACAGGGGGGCGCACCTCTGACAATCATTGTTCCGTGACACGGAACAATGACCAGGGCAACATGCTGGACAAAGCGGTATCCATCCTGAATTGCTTCGACAGCGTCGGCGGATCGTTCCGGCTCACGGAACTCTCGGACCGTACGGGGCTGCCGAAGGCCACGGTGCACCGGCTGACCGCGGATCTGGTCCGCCTCCAGCTGATGGAGAAGGAGGGCACCGCCTACCGTCTCGGCGGCCGGCTCTTCGAACTGGGCAGTCTGGTTCCGCGCCGGCACGGCCTGCGGGAGACGGCCCTGCCCTTCCTCCAGGATCTCTACGAGGCCACCCACGAGACGGTGCACCTCGGTGTGCGCGAAGGACGGGAGGTGGTCTACCTGGAGCGCATCCACGGCCACGACCGGCTGCCGCTGCCCTCACGGGTGGGCGGACGTCTCCCGCTGAGCTGCACCGGCGTGGGCAAGGCACTGCTGGCCTTCGCCGGCCCCGAGCTGGTGGAGACGGTGCTGGGCGAGACTCCCCTGCCGCAGCTCACCCGCTACTCGACCTCCGACCCCGACCGGCTGCGGACCGCCATCGAGCAGGCGCACGTCTCCGGTCTGGCCTACGAGGAGCAGGAGGCCGCCCTCGGAGTGAGCTGCATCGCCGCTCCCGTCTTCGACGGCAGCGGTACGGCCGTCGCCGCCCTGTCCGTCGCCGTACCGCGCGCCCGTTTCCAGCCGGCGCAGCTCGCCCCCGCCGTACGCACCGCGGCGCTGGGCCTGTCCCGCGCACTGCGTGCCGACAGTGCGGAACGACGGCCGTCCGCGCAGCACACGCTCACGGCCCTGCGCGCCGAGGCAGGCCGGGACGACGGTCGCCAGGGGGTGTCACGTCCTGGATGACCCGGGAAGGGACTCGCACGATGACGGTATGCCCAGAACGCAGCATGTCCTGTGCTCGTGCCACTGGTCCTGACGGTCCTCTCGGCGTCCGCCTGCCGGCAGACGGACGGGTGGGACCGGTCCCCCGACCCGCCCGCCGTCGCAGAGCCGGACGTCCGACGGCAGCCGGACGTCCGGCGGCGGGACGGCAAGCCCCGGGGAGTCCCACCCGTATGCCGCCATGTGGGTCACGGCGGACCACCACATCAGGCAGGAGCTGCTCCCCGACGGCCGCTACGACGAAGCGCGCGGGGATCGCGAAAGCGCCTGCACCGGCCGGTACCGGGTGGACGGGAACCGCATCCGGTACGTGGGCGACACCGGGTTCACGGCGGACGGGACGTTCGACGGAGATGTGCTGCACCACGGCGGATACGTGTTCTACCGCGAGGGAAGCGCAGCCCATCGCCGGGCGGCGGCGGGCGCGACGGCCACGCCGGCGGGGTGAGTACGGGTACCGCCTCCGTCACCGACCTCCACGGGCAAGCTCCCGGACCGGCTCGGCCGCCCGCCCGCCCGCCGGTGGAGAACCGTCAGGCCTGGCCGAGGGCCGTCGCGAGGGCGGTCAGGTGCTCCGACACCGGGCCGAGGGTGAGGAGTCCGCTGCCCGCGCCGGCCAGTTCGCCGGCCGCGGGAGTGAGCGCGGTGTGGGCGCGTCGCATGCCGTCCCGGTCGCCGAGGGTGAGGGCCGCTCGGGCGGTGAGGCACCACAGGGCTTCCTGGAGGAGGTCGCGCGGCGGGTCGGGGGTCTCGCGCAGGGCCTCGGCGGCCTCGGCACGGCGGGCCTGTCCGATCAGTACGAGGGGCCGGACCCAGGGAGCGTACGGTCCCCAGTCCACGGTCTCCTCGAAGCCCAGGGGCAGGCCGTGCCGCAGACGCAGGCACAGCAGCGCCAACGGCGGCAGACCGCGGGCGAGGCCGGGCATGCCGCAGCCGTCCAGCAGGGCCGCGGCGTCCCGGTAGGCCGCCTCCACCTCGGGGGCCGGCGCCCGGCCGGTCGCGTCCAGCCGCAGGGCGGCGTATCCACGGGTGAACACGGCGACCAGCGGCCGTTCGTGACGGTCCGCCAGGCGGTCGGCGGCGGCCGCGTGCCGGTCGGCCGAGGGAAAGTCCCCGAGGGCGCTGCGCGCCTGCAGCCGGACGAGGTGACCGAGGATCTCGAACGTGGCCAGGCCGTGCCGGGCGGAGACGTCGACCAGCTCCGTGCCGATCCCGTCCCGGCGCGGGGCCAGCCCGGCGCGGTGGAAACACTGCATGAAGGCGGCGTTGAGGGTGAACGCCAGCAGTGCCGGGTCGCCGAGGCCGCGGGCCAACTGCTCGGCCTGCCGGGCGGTTTGCCGACCACGCGGTCCGGCGGTGCCGCGCGACTCCAGTGCGATCGTCGCCAACAGCCGGGCCCTGGCGTCCTCGTGGCCCTCGGCGGGCAGGGCGGCGAGGGTGCGTTCGGCGGCCCTGACGACCTGTGCCGCCTGCTCCGGGTCGTCCGGGCGCGTCCAGATCGCCGGGACGTCGTAGTCGCCGATCACCCGGGCGGTGAGTTCGGCGTCACCCAGTTCCTCGGCCGCCGTGATGGCCGAGACCCGGTGCTCGAGGGCGGCCGGCAGACCACCGCCACCGCCGGCCACCGCGAGCCCGCGCAGCAGTCCCACGGTGGACTCCAGGCGGGCCCGCGCGCCTGTGGCCACGGTGCGGTCGTACGAGGCGGCGACCCGTTCCCACACCTGCCCCGTCGACCCGCCGGTGCCGGAGGCGGGGCCGGTACGGCCGGCCTGGTGAAGGATGTCCGTCTCCAGGCCGCGCAGCCCCGGGCCCGGGTCGATGCCCAGCTCCTCGGCGAGGACGGTGCGCGCCTGGCGCAGCACGGCCAGCGCGTCGCCCTGACGGCCGGCACGGTACAGCGCCAGGGCGAGCAGCCGCCAGGCGTGCTCCCGCCCCGGGTGCTCCGCCGTGTGCGTCCGCAGATCCGCCGCCACCCGCTCGGCATGGCCCAGGGCCAGCAGCGCTTCGGCGTGCAGTTCCACGGCGTGCAGCCGCAGTTCGGCCAGGCGTCGGCTCTCCGCCCGAGCCCATGACTGGTCCGCGAACTCCGCGTAGGCCGGACCGCGCCACCGGCCGAGCGCCTCCTCGAGACGGGAGGCCGCGTCCTTCGGCGGGAGCGCCGTGGTGGCGGTGACCGCCTGCTCGAACTGCCAGGCGTCCACCTCGTGCGCGGCGGCGCGCAGCGCGTACCCGGGGCCTTCGGTGACCAGCAGCCTGGCCGGAGTCCGCGGGGCGCGGTCCGGTTCCAGGGTGCGGCGCAGCGCGGCGACGAAAGTGCGCACCGAGCCCGCCGCGTCGCCGGGCGGATCGGGCCAGAGGTCCTCGACCAGGCGCCGGACCGGCACGACCCGCCCCCGGGCGATGATCAGCCGCGCGAGCACCGAGCGGTGTCTGGGGCCCTTGAGAGCGAGGCGCCTGCCACGCACTTCGGCTTTGATGCCTGCGGTTTCGTCTGCGTCTGCGTCTGCGTCTGCGTCTGCGTCCCAGGCCATCACGGGACCGAGCACACCGAAGACGACACGCACTCTTCCCCACTCTCCTTCCGCCGGGCGGTCGCCTCACGCCGGACTGCCGCGATGCCGTTGTGCCGCAATGCCGCGTTGCCGTCCGGGCGGCATTCCCGGCTGCCGAGCGACCTTGCTCATCCACTGCTCATCCGGCGCCCACAGCATGGAGGAGCCCGCTTCCCCAAGGAAAGGAGCCTGGTCATGACGCCTGTCATCGCCGGTTTCGACCATCATCGTATTCCCGTCGCCGACGGGGTCCTCCTGCACGCGGCCGTAGGCGGCTCGGGCCCTCCCGTCGTGCTGCTGCATGGCTTCCCGCAGACCCACCTCATGTGGCGTCACGTGGCCGTCGGCCTCGCCGCCGAGCACACCGTGATCTGCCCCGACCTGCGCGGCTACGGTGCCAGTGACAAGCCGGCGGACACCGACGGCACGGTCTACGCCAAGCGCACCATGGCCGACGACGTCGTCGCTCTGGCCCGCGCCCTCGGGCACGAGCGGTTCGCGCTGGCCGGGCACGACCGCGGCGCCCTGGTGGCCTTCCGCGCCGCGCTCGACCATCCCGGTACGGTCACCCACCTGGCCTGCCTCGACGTCCTGCCGACCCTCGACATGTGGGAGGTGCTGCGAGGCGTCACCGCGTCCGTCGCCTTCCACCTGTACCTGATGGCTCAGCCGCCGGGCCTGCCGGAGCGCATGATCGCCGCCGACCCGGACACCTTCTTCGGCCATTTCCTCGACATCTGGACGACCGACGACCGGGCGATCCCGGCGGACGTCCGCGCCGCGTACCTGGCGGCCTGCCGTGCCTCGGTTCCTTCGATCGTGGCCGACTACCGCGCCTCCGCCGGCGTCGACCTCGAACACGACCGGGCCGACCTGAGCGCCGGGAGCCGGCTGCGCATGCCGGTCACGGTGCTCCAGCAGGACTGGGGCGCGGCGCTGGGTTACGACGCCGCCGCGGTCTGGCGCGCCTGGGCACCCGGCCTGCGGCACACCACCGTCGCTTCCGGCCACTTCATGGCCGAGGAAGCGCCCGGCGACGTCATCGAGGCCCTGCGGGACCTGCTCGCTCGCTGAGCCCCGACCGGTGACCGAGCGGGGGGCCTCGAAAGGCACGGTGCGAAGGAACGGCACAGGCCGGCCGCCTCCCTCACCCGTTCCTGTACCGGACGACCGACCCGCGCCCGGTCCTCGCGGTGCTGCGCAGGCGCCTCATCCGGACATGCTCGACGCCGCCCGCCGACGCCTGGACAGCGGGCCGGGCCGGGCCCGTCCGCAGTGCGGACGGGCCCGGCCCGGTTCACCCTCTTCCCAGGCCGTCACGTGACCGTACGCGTCTCTTGACCGGGCACGGCCGAACCTTCCATGACCACCTCGGAGCGTCGGCCGCCCCGGTCCATCAGGCCACCCGTGAAGGCCAGGCCCAGGCCGACCAGGGCAAGAGCCGCACCGGCCAGGCTGGGCGCGGCCCAGCCCCAGCCGGCCGAGATGACCAGGCCGCCGAGCCATGCCCCGCCCGCGTTGGCCAGGTTGAACGCCGAGTGGTTGGAGGCCGCCGCCATCGTCGGAGCGTTCTTGGCCTTGGCCATGAGCAGCATCTGGACGGGCGTGGTGATGAGAGAGCCCATCGCACCGATGACGGTGATCGTCACCAGGGCGGGCACGAGGCTGTGCACGGTGAAGTAGAACGTCACCAGTGCCACGGCGAGCACAGCCAGGCCCGCGTACAGCGTCGGCCGCAGGGCACGGTCCGTGAGCGGGCCGGCGATCAGCGTGCCGAGCGTCATGCCGACGCCGTAGAGCGCGAGGACCAGGGTGGTCGAGGAGTCGGAGATGCCCGTCAGATTCGTCAGCATGGGCACCAGGTAGCTGTAGACGGCGAAGAACCCGCCGAACCCGACCACGGCGACGGCCATGCCGATCGCGACCTGCCTGTTGCCCATGGCCCGCAGCTCGGTCCGGATGCCGGACTGCCGGCCCCGTGGCTGGTGGGGGACGAAGCAGGCCAGCATGAGGAGGGCGACGAGTCCGATGACGGTGACCGCCCAGTAGGCGGACCGCCAGCCCAGCTGCTGCCCGAGGGCCGTGCTGGCCGGGACTCCGACGATGTTGGCGACGGTGAGGCCGAGGAACACCTTCGAAACGGCACGTGCCGCACGCCCCGGGGCGACCAGGCGTGAGGCGACGACGGCGCCCACGCCGAACAGCGCTCCGTGCGGCAGCCCCGCCAGGAACCGCGCGGCGAAGAGCAGGCCGAAGTCGGGAGCGAGCGCGGACGCGGCGTTGCCGACCACGAACAGCCCGGACAGGAGCAGGAGCAGTCGCTTGTGGGGTATGCGCGCGCCGATGCCCGTCAGCAGGGGCGCACCGACGACGACACCGAGCGCGTAGGCGGAGACGAGGTTGCCGGCGTGCGGCACGGACACGCCGACCCCGTCGGCGATCTGGGGCAGCAGTCCCATCGTGGCGAACTCGGTCGTGCCGATGCCGAACGCGACGACAGCCAGGGCCAGCAGAGCCAGCGGCATGGTGCAGAAAACCTTTCGAAGACAACGGCCCGGGAGCCGGGGAGGGGGACGATGCCGGGCCCGACCACGAGTGGCGTCGCCGGCCGGGCGGACCGAACAGCGGCGGGGCCGGTTGCGTCGAGCGCCGGCCGTGCGTCTCTGGACGGCCTGCTGGACCGGCTTCGCGGACGGTCGGCGTGACGGCGCGGAGTGGGAAGCGTGAGGGACAACACGGCCGTACGAGCCCCGCTACGGGGTTCTGCGCCGGTGACCGGCGTAGTGTCTCCCGGCCGGACCGCGCCGTGCTGGCGCCGTCTCGTCGCGCGAGACGGCCGAAGCCGGCGAGGACACGGCGGAGGACGTACGGAGTTCCATGGTTCGTGACTCTCGGGGAGTGCGGCGACCGCCCGAGACGGGGCGAACCTGCGGGGACGAGCTGAGGAGGCGCGGGCCTCGACGGTGAGGCAGGCCGTCAAGGACGGTAACACCGATTCGATCTGTATATCGATTCACTGTGCAGCAGGAGAAGAACCCCGCGCGCAGTCCCGTCGCCCGAACGTGACCCGTCAGTGATCCCGGCGGGTGTTGAGCCGGGCGGCCTGGCGTGTCAGGTGGTCGCGTTCGGCGAGGTTGGGCGCCTTTTGGGCGGCCTCGGCGTACAGGCGTGCCGCCGTCACCGGGTCGCCGTCGCGTTCGTGGAGGTACGCCGCCACCGCGGTGCGGCGGGGCAGTGAGTCGTCCAGTGCCGCGAGCGCCGCCAGGCCGGCGCGGGGTCCGTCGGCCTCGCCGACGGCCACCGCGCGGTTGAGCCGGACGACCGGGCTGTCGGTCAGGCGTGTGAGCTCGTCGTACCACTCGACGATCTGCACCCAGTCGGTCTCTTCGGCCGTGGCCGCGTCGGCGTGGAGTGCCGCGATGGCGGCCTGGGCCTGGAACTCGCCCAGCCGGTCGCGGGCGAGGGCCGCCTGCAGGATCCCGACGCCCTCGGCGATCGACTCGGTGTCCCACCGGCCGCGGTCCTGCTCGGCGAGCGGCACCAGGCTGCCGTCGGGCGCGGTCCGGGCGGCGCGCCGGGCGTGGTGGAGCAGCATGAGGGCGAGCAGCCCCGCCACCTCGGGGTGGTCGATCGCGGCCGCGAGCTGCCGGGTGAGCCGGATGGCCTCGGCGGCGAGGTCGACGTCGCCGGAGTAGCCCTCGTTGAAGACCAGGTAGAGGACGCGCAGCACGGTGGCGACGTCGCCGGGCCGGTCGAAGCTTCCCCGAGCTCTCGACTTCGCTCGAGCAGGGGAGACTCCACTGCCGGAGACGGTGCGCTTGGCCCGGCTGATGCGCTGCGCCATGGTCGCCTCGGGCACCAGGTAGGCCTGGGCGATCTGGCGGGTGGTGAGCCCGCCGACGGCGCGCAGCGTGAGCGCGACCGCGGACGACGGCGTCAGCGACGGGTGGGCGCACAGGAAGTAGAGCCGGAGCGTGTCGTCCGCCGCGGGCACGGGTCCGGGGGGCGGTTCCTCGTCGACGAGGTTCTCACGCCGGCGGCGGGCGGTGTCCGCGCGGGCCGCGTCGAGGAAACGGCGCCAGGCCACGGCGACCAGCCAGCCCTTCGGGTCGCGTGGCGGGCGGGCCGGCCAGACGCGGACCGCCTCGACCAGCGCGTCCTGCACGGCGTCCTCGGCCGCCGCGAAGTCGGCTCCGCGGCGGACGAGGATCCCGAGCACGCCCGGCGTGAGACTCCGGAGCAGAATCTCGTTCGCCTCGGACGTCATTCCGTCATCATGTCCTTCGTGATGTCCTTCGTCATTCCGTGATGGTGGGCGGCGCGGTCAGGAACGGGCGTACCTCGAGCCATTCGTGGATCGGCTTCCCGCCCGCCCCGGGGGCGGCCGACAGTTCCCCGGCCAGCTCGACGGCGCGCTCGTAGCTGTCGACGTCGATCACCATCCAGCCGGCGATGAGGTCCTTGGTCTCGGCGAACGGGCCGTCGGTGACCGGCGGG
The DNA here is from genome assembly GCF_044540975.1 of Streptomyces sp. NPDC085927. NCBI lineage: Bacteria > Bacillati > Actinomycetota > Actinomycetes > Kitasatosporales > Streptomycetaceae > Streptomyces > Streptomyces sp. NPDC085927. The sequence continues at coordinate 367,313 of NZ_JBITSN010000004.1, read as the reverse complement.
CGCCCCTCGCCGTCGTACCGGACGAACGTCCCCTCGGGGGCGAGCGCCTGACCGTCGACGAACTCGCCGGTCCCCTCGAGCCGGGCAGCGAAGTCGTTCATGTACTGCATGTGGGCCGAGATCTCCTCCGGCGTCCACCGGTCCATGGGCACGTCGTTGACCGCGGCCGGGGCGCCCCGGTAGTGCTTCAGCAGCAGGTACTTGGCCATCGTGCTTTTCCTCGGTGCTGGTGCGACCCCTTCCGGTCGCGTTCACTGCGGGGACGGAGCCGGCCACGGGTTCTCGACATCCACGCCCGGAATCTTTTCGGCTCTCACCGATGCGCACCGCCCACCGGTGGCCATCGTCCCGGGCCGGCACAGCTTCCGCGCGCCGAAGGATCACGCGGCTCGGCGGGGCGCCGGCCGTGCCCGTCAACGCGGACGCGTGACGAAGACCTGCCGGTCACCGGCGGTGGACGACTCCCCCAGCAGGTCACGCGGTACCGCGTCGTACGCCACCGCGCGTCCGTGCGCGTCGAGAGTCGGGCCGGACGCCGGCCTTTGGTTGGCGGTGCCGTCGGGCCGGGCGGTGACCATGTCCGTGCGGCCGGTGCGGAGGTCCAGCAGATAGATCACCTGGAGCGGGCCGCGAGGCTCCCTCTCCTCGGCCGCCACGAAGACGATGTGCCGGCCGTCCGCGCTCAGGCGTCCGGTGTGCGTGGCGAACTGCGGCTTCGGGCCCAGGATGTGGCGCAGCGCTCCGCTCCTCAGGTCCTTGAGGAAGACGTCACCGGTGTCGTTGGTGCCTCCGGGGTGCAAGGTACGGCACTTGAAGCGGAACACGACGTGGCGGCCGTCCGGACTCATCACCGGGTCGCTGACCCCGTACTCGGCCGGATCGTCCGCGCACTCGGGGTCCACTCGTACTCGTTTGTCCGTGCGACGGTCGAGTGCGTAGACGTGCGTCCCGCTGTCCTCGGGTCCGTCCGTCCCCGGGCCCGACGCCAGGTAGGCGATGTGCCGGCCGTCATGGCTCAGGGACGGCGCCGCGACCCCCTGCTCCTCGCCGGCCGGGGAGTGGTCGAACCACTCGCCCGTGCCCCGTCCGAGGTCGCGCAGGCGGATGAGGGAGCGGCCTCCCGTGTCCCCCGCCGGGCCGGCCGTAAAGGTCACGTACCTTCCGTTTCCGCTGATGGCCGGCGCGTTGGCGTTGCCGAATCGGGCGTAGGTGCCGTCACTGACCAGTTCGGTACGCCCCGTGCGCACGTCGTACACATGGGCCTGGGTCCTGTCCAGCGTCGGGAAGGCCACCCGCATACCGTCGGCGCTGATGGACGGGGCGACGTACGGTCCTCCCTTGTCCATGCCGTCGGTCAGGTCGCTGGCCCAGTGCACCCTCCCGGTCCGCAGGTCCTTCACGTACACGTCGTGGACGGTGTCGGTGTCGCCGGGCGCCAGATTCGAGGCGCGTGACCAGAAGGCCACATAGCGGCCGTTGGCACTGATCGCGGCGTACTGGCTTTGTTCGTTCCCCATCGCATCGCCGGCCGTGACGTTCACGTAATCCGTACCCGGCTTCAGTTCCAACGCTCCTGCGGGCGTCGTCTGCACGACTGCGCACACAGCTGACACGGCGGCAACGGCAGCCGCTCTCCGCCCAAGACGCATTCTTCCCCCCGGTCGGCACGTCTCCCCCGGCCCTGCGGCCAGGGCTCATCTTCATGCAACCAACTCGCAGATGCGCGGTCAATGCGCTCATCGCCGTACAACCCGGACGCCTGATCGACCGTCCGCACCCGCGCCCTCGGCAACCTCGAGCGCATCGTCGCCGCGAGCCTGATCGGCACCGCCGTCGGGTGGAGAGCTGGGAGGAATTCGCCCGCACGAGCCGCCGGCCGCGCCGCCGATCACCGCGAACGGTCACTCACAGGGACGGAGGATGTCCGCCCCTGGCCCGCCCTTCGCGAGGCTACGACAAGCCATCCGGCCAGCGCGCCGACCGCGTACCAGAACAGGTCCGGTGCGTTGAAGGTGGAACCGAGGATCAGACGGGCAGCAGTGCTGTGCCCGGAGAGCTCTGCCGGCAGCCCGCTGAGCTGAAAGAACTCGACCCCCCAGCTGACGGCCAGCGCGAGCGCGCCGGCTTTCCATGCCGTCACCCGCGGTGCCACCAGGACGACGAGGGCGACGATCAGGAGGGTGTACAGGGCGTCCCCGCCGTACTTGGCCACATCTCCCGCCGCCACGGCCCTGAGACCCAGCCCCGCGCCCACGATCGCCGGCGCGGCCCCAGCCGCCAGAAGACGAATCCGGTTCGTCCCGCTGTCGACACCTGCACCGATTCCGGAAGGAGAAGCCATACGGTCATTCTGCTGGAGGCCTGGTACTCGCCCCGGCAGCCGCCCACCACACCGAGCTGCGGACGCCTGGCCGCACAGAGCCGCCCCACCGATTCTTCGACCGCTGCCGCCGTCGCCCATGTCCTGTTCCTCTCTCGGGGCGCGGCGCCCGTGCCGCACCGGTACGGGCGCGCAGGAAAGTTCCGGCAGACCGATGAATCCCCGCGCCCGCCGGCGTCTACAGACGCAACAGCCCCGAGCAACCTGAGACCAGGAGACGAAAAGATGAGCACCGAGCAGACCACCCCGGCCGGCGGCTTCTCCTACAAGCTGACTCGAACGCTGGACGCCCCCGCAGTGAAGGCGTGGCGGGCGTGGACCACCCCCGGGCAGTATGCCCAGTGGGCCTACGCCGCTGCCGGCTCCGTCGAGATGGACGTACGGCCGGGCGGAGCGTGGAAGGCCACGATGGTCACGCCCGACGGCGGACAGTTCCCGCTGACCGGCTCCTATCTCGAGGTCGTCGAGAACCGCCTCCTGGCGATCGGCATGGACGTACCCGGCAAGCCCGCGCCCGCGGTCATGACCATGGAACTCGACGAGCAGGACGACCACCACACGCAGGTCGTGCTCCGCCAGACCTGCGACACCGCGGAGGAACGCGACATGGCCGAACAGGGCAGCACCATGCTCCTCGACAGCCTGAGCGCCTTCCTGGCCGATGGAGCGAAGGACTGAACCACGCCCACACCTCACCACCGGCCCTGGATCACGCGGCAGGCCGGAACACGCCCGGCCCTGCCCTCCGGGCGACCCGCCGAGCAGTTCGATCCGGCGCGGGGGGGGGGGGGGGGGGGGGGGGGGGGGGGGGGGGGGGGGGGGGGGGGGGGGGGCGGGGCGCCCGCCCGCCCCCCCCCCCCCGGCCCCCCCCGGCGGCCCCCCCCCCGCGGGCGGCCCCCGGGGGGGGGGCGGGGGGCGGCCCCGGGGGGGGGGGGGGGGCCCCCCCCCCCCCCCCCCGGCCCTCTGCCCGCACGTAGCGGCCGGCCCTGCCCGCTACGGGAGGAGTGCCAGGGTCTCCCGCAGGTTGTGCTCGGCGATCCCGAGCATGGCGGCCCGGTCGGGATAGTCGCCGTCGAGCAGGCGCAACGGGCCGGCGATCAGGGACAGGTGCATCGCGAGCATGTAGAGGTCCAGCCGCTGTGGGTCGAGACCGGGCCGGGACAGGACGGGGTAGTGCTCGCCGAAGCGGAGCCGGAGGAAGACGTGCTCCCATTCGATGTCGAAGTGCATGAGGCCCTCGATGTCGATCAGCACCGCGTGACCATCGGCGTCGACCAGGACGTGGTCGGGGCCCAGTTCTCCGTGGATCAGCCCGTATTCGGCACGGGGGATCACCAGCGCGGCGAGGCCGTGCAGACGGTCGCGCACGTGACCTTCCGCTGCGGCGATCCTGCGGTCCCTGCCCGAGGCCTCTTCGAGATCGCGCAGGGCCCGGTCGAGAACCCGTTGCTCGCAGGAGACTCCGCCTGCGGTGCCGCCCTGCTCCAGCAGATCCATCCGGCCGTACTGCGGGGCGCGGTGTCCGTGCATGACGCCCACCATCGCGGCCAGGTCGGCCAGGGCCGTGCTCGCGCGGGCGGGATCGCTCTCAAGGAGTGCTTCGAGGGTGTCGGCGGAGATGTCCTCGACAACGGCCACGTCTGCCGGGTGGCGGTGCCGGCTGTCGTCCGCCAGGAGGAGCCGCGGAACCCTTACGCCCAAGCCGTCCAGATGCTGCCGGGCGACAAGGAACGGGATCAGACCTGAGGCGGGTGCAAACGGATCCCTGGCGTCGGCCCCCTTCTGGCCCGGCCAGAAATTCTCCTCCTCGGCCCAGCTGTAGACGATCACACTCGTCACCGGGGCCCCGTCGACCCGGACCCGGTACACCCCCTTCTTACTGCCCCCGCGCAACCGGTCCACCGCGACCGCACGGCAGCCCGGCCCCAGCCCGTCACGGACCAGTCCCGACAGGTCTTCGGTCTCCGCGAACTTCCGCATCGGCACAACGTATCGAACAGCGCGTTCGCGCATGCAGTGAAATACACCCCGGCGGCATCCGACCGCCGACCGGCGGTACGAGCCGGGCTCCGGTCCGGAAGGACAAGGACCGTGAACGGGGCTTGACGTGGAGCATCAAGCCCCGTTGATACTCCCGCGTCCGTGCCTCGTGGTGAGGGCAACGGCGCGGCGACGCGATGTCACCCGTCGAACCGGTTCCGCCCGATCCCGGTATCGGCCAACGGGGCGAGGGCACTGCGGTGGTGGTTCGTCCAGGACTGGACGGGGAAGCGGGCCGCCGGTTTCACCGACTCGGGTGCGAAGGCCGGTGACAGGTCCTCGACGCGGAACTGTTCCGTCACCGCGGAAGTCCAGGGACGGAACTCTCTTCTGCACAGTGCCATCGGCACCGACTGCTGCTCCCGCCTCGCACCGGGACGGATCCGGACGTCACCGTCCGCAAGAACTTCGAACAAGGGGCCTCGCGGAAACCGTCCGGTGGTACCGCGACAACCGCTTCTCATGGGACCGCTGAAGGAACGGGCCGTACTGTGACCCACCCACCCCCTGGCCCACGCACGCCCCTCGTCCGCGGCGGCCACTTGGCAGAAAGGTTCAACCAGATGAACTTCAGGGTCCAGCCGACCGCCCAGGTCGACGAGTCGGCCACGATCGGCGCCGGGTCGACGGTCTGGGATCTGGCCCAGATCCGTGAGGACGCGCGGCTGGGCAGCAGCTGCATCGTGGGACGGGGAGCCTATGTCGGCCCCGGGGTGCGGATCGGCGACAACGTGAAGCTCCAGAACTACGCACTGGTCTACGAACCGGCGGTACTCGGTGACGGGGTGTTCGTCGGCCCGGCGGCGGTGCTCACCAATGACTACTTCCCCCGGTCGGTGGACGTGGAGGGCCGGCTGAAGCGGGGCGACGACTGGGAGGCCGTGGCGGTCGTGGTGGACGAGGGGGCGTCCCTGGGGGCCCGTTCGGTCTGTGTGGCCCCGGTGCGCGTCGGCCGTTGGGCGCTGGTGGCGGCAGGCGCCGTGGTGACCCGGGACGTGCCCGACTTCGCTCTCGTGGCAGGCGTTCCGGCCCGCCGGATCGGCTGGGTCGGCCGGGTCGGCGTCCGGCTGGTCGAGCACGGGGGCGAGCCGGGCTGCTGGGAGTGCCCGGAGACGGGGATGCTGTACGACGAGAAGGACGGCGGACTCGTGGAGCGGGCGTGACGTCCGGCACCGGTTGTTGTTCACAGCTGTTTTCAGCTGTTTCTCTCAAAGGGAAAATCCTCAAACATCTACCGACATAGCATGTGCGCGAAGTGTGCAGACCGAGCACAATGAGCGCACAAGCCAGTCGTGCCCAGGGGGGGTTACGGGGTGATGGGGACACCTGTGTCCGAAGCCGGGAGCGCCTGACGCTGCGGCGCCTGACGTCTGCCTTTTACCGTCCGGCCGGTTGCGGCCCGACGGACACCAGTCTGTTCTGCACAGGACCCACAGGGGGGTTGGTGTGTCCGAAAGATGACCACTTCACGTCTGGCGACGCTCGGTCGTGACGAACCGTCGCTGCTTCCACTCGCTCAACGGCTCCTTTCCTTGGCGGAATCAGGCCTGCCGTCGATGCTGTTACCCGGCAAGGAGGCCTTCGCCTTCACCATGGCCGGGACGAAAGCGCCCGACGGTTCCTGGAGCTTGGAGCAGCGCGGGACCAGCACACGGTACGCGGCCATCACCGCTCTCGGGGTCCGTCACCTGCCCGAGGACCGCCAGCGGGTGGTGCTCGCGGGGCGTACCGCCCAGGAGTTCACCGGCCTGCTGGTGGAGTCCCTGCCCTCGGTGACCAACCTCGGCGACGCGGCGCTCATCGCCTGGGCCGCCGCCGAGACCGGGCACCCCAAGCTCTCCGACGCCCTGGCCCGGGTCGAGGCGCTGGACGACCACGACCGGCCGCAGTACACCGTCGAGGCGGCATGGGTGCTGTCCGCGCTCGCGGCGGCTCGTGACTCGGCTCATGTGGAGAGACGTTTCACCGCAGCGCGCGACCGTCTGCTGCGGGCCCGGATCGGAAGCAGTCCGCTGTTCCCGCACGCCACCGGCCCCGGCCTGGTGCCCTGGTACCGGGTGCATGTGAGCTGCTTCGCCGACCAGACCTACCCGCTCCAGGCGCTGGCCCGCGCCCACGCCGGCGGCGACGGCGATCCCGAGGCGCTGGCCGCGTCCGAGGCGTGCGCGGCCCGTATCTGCGAGCTCCAGGGCGAGGGCGGTCAGTGGTGGTGGCACTACGACGCGCGCACCGGCGGTGTCGTGGAGGGCTATCCGGTCTACAGCGTCCATCAGCACGCGATGGCGCCGACCGCCCTGTTCGATCTCGCCGATGCCGGCGGCAGCGACTTCGGCGCGTCGGTCCGCAAGGGTCTGCGCTGGATGACGGACGTGCCGGAACTGGCCGGACACCCTGCCGCTCAGGAGCCGTTGATCCTCGACGAGCTGAGCGTCACCTGGCGCAAGGTCTACCGGGGCGATCCGAAGAAGGCTGTACGCGCCGCCCGCGGACTGTCCACGCGGGCCGTTCCGGGCCTCCGGCTGAAGCCTCTGGACCGGGTGTACCCCCCGCTGTCCGTGGACCGCGAATGCCGGCCGTACGAATTCGGCTGGATGCTCTACGCCTGGCAGGGGGGCCGGACATGAGCGAGCGGCAGTCACTGTTCGGGATCGAGCTGGACCCGCTGACCATGGACCAGACCGTGGAGCGCTGCCTCGCCGCGGTACGGGACGGCGGGCAGCTGGAGATCGGCGTGGTCAACGCGGCGAAGCTGGTCAACATGCGGCGGGACCCGCGGCTCGCCGAGGCGGTGGCCGGCTGTGATCTGGTCCTCGCCGACGGGCAGGCCGTGGTCTGGGCCGGGCGCGTACTGCGTGCTCCGCTGCCGGAGCGGGTGGCGGGTATCGACCTGTTCCTGAGGCTGCTGGCGGAGGCCGAGTCGGCGGGCATGTCGGTGTACTTCCTCGGCGCCAGGCAGGAGGTGCTCCAGGAGATGCTGCGCCGGGTGGCCGACCGGTTTCCCGGTCTGGAGGTGGCCGGCAGCCGCCACGGCTACTTCGACGACTCCGAGCAGGAAGCCGTCGCGGACTCGATAGCCCGCAGCGGCGCCCGGATGCTCTTCCTCGGCATGACCTCGCCGAAGAAGGAGATCTTCACCGCCGCCCACGGCGCGCGTACCGGCGCCCGTGTCGTGCACGGAGTCGGCGGCTCCTTCGACATCCTGGCCGGGGTCACCCGGCGGGCCCCCGAGTCCTGGCAGCGCCGGGGACTCGAATGGCTCTACCGGGCCCTCCAGGAACCGCGCCGCTTGGGCCGGCGCTATCTCACCACCAATGCTGCCTTCGTCCTCATGACGGCGCGCGAGCGAATCCGGCTCACCCCGTCGATCACTCCCGCGAACAGGAGTCACTGATGCGCGTCGTCGTGGTCGGACAGGGATACGTCGGCCTGCCGCTGGCCATCCGGGCCGCCGAGGTCGGACACGAGGTGATCGGCTACGACGTCGACGCCCGGCGGATCAAGAGCCTCGCGGCCGGCGAGTCCTTCGTGGAGGACGTCTCCTCCGAGCGGGTCCGCGCGGCCCTGGACAACGGCACCTACCGCCCGAGCGAGTCGGCGCGTGACTGCGGCGGTTTCGACGTCGCCGTCGTGACCGTGCCGACCCCGCTCCACGAGGGCACCCCCGACCTGCGGTACATCAAGGAGTCGGCGGTCACCCTCGCCCGCTACCTGCGCCCCGGAGCCACGGTCGTCCTGGAGTCGACCACCTACCCCGGCACCACCCAGGATCTGTTCGCGCCGATCCTGGAGGAAGGTTCGGGTCTCACCGCGGGCAGCGACTTCCAGCTCGGCTACAGCCCGGAACGGATCGACCCCGGTAACGCGGTGTGGGGCTTCAAGGCGACTCCGAAGGTCGTCTCCGGTGTCGACGAGGCCTCGCTGAGAGCAGTTCAGGACTTCTACGCGCAACTCGTCGACATCACCGTGCCGGTGGGTTCGCCCAAGGAGGCCGAGCTGGCCAAGCTGCTGGAGAACACCTTCCGTCATGTGAACATCGCGCTGGTCAACGAGATCGCGATGTTCGCCCACCATCTGGACATCGACGTCTGGCAGGCCATCGACGCCGCCTCCAGCAAGCCGTTCGGCTTCATGAGGTTCACGCCCGGGCCGGGCGTCGGCGGCCACTGCCTGCCGATCGACCCCTCGTACCTGTCCTGGCGGGTGCAGCGCGAATTAGGCCAGAGCTTCCGCTTCGTGGAGCTCGCCAACGACATCAACAACCACATGCCCGAGTACGTGACACGGCGGATCGGCGACCTCTTCAACGCCAGGCGCCGGTCCGTCAACGGTTCGCGCATCCTGCTGCTCGGGCTCGCCTACAAGAAGAACACCGGCGACGCCCGTGAGTCGCCGGCGCTGCGCATCTCCCAACTGCTCCTCGACATGGGGGCGCAGGTCAGAGCGGCGGACCCGCATGTCGTGGAGAGCCTGCCGGTGGACACCCGGCTGGTGCGGGTCGACCTCGAACCGGAGGAGCTGGCGGCCGCCGACGTGGTGGTCCTGCTCACCGACCACGACTCCTTCGACTACGAACTCGTCGCCGAACACGCTCCCTTCGTCCTCGACTGCCGGCGACGGCTGCCGTCCCGGCCCACGATCGAGGTGCTCTGAGAAATGCCGCGCATCATCTGTGTCGCCGGGGCGCGCCCCAACTACATGAAGATCAAACCGGTGATGGACGCACTGGAGCGCCGGGGCGCCGAGGTGTTCCTCGTCCACACCGGACAGCACTACGACCCGGCGATGAACGACGTGTTCTTCGCCGAGCTGGGCATCCGGCCGCCGGACCGCTTCCTCGGCGTCGGCTCCGGCAGCCACGCCGAGCAGACCGGCCGGGTGATGACCGCGTTCGAGCCGTTGCTCGACGAGGTGTCCCCGGACCTCGTCGTCGTGGTCGGCGACATCAACTCCACTCTGGCCTGTGCCCTGGTCACCGCGAAGGCTGGCCCGTTGCTGGCGCATGTCGAGGCCGGTCTGCGCAGCCGTGACTGGAGCATGCCGGAGGAGGTCAACCGCGTTGCGACCGACCGGGTCAGCGACTATCTGCTGGCCCCCTCGCCCGACGCGGCCGAGAACCTGCGCACCGAGGGCTACCGGGAGGACCAGATCCACCTGGTCGGCAACGTCATGATCGACACGTTGCTGGCCAGCCTGGAGCGCGCCCGGGCCTCGGACGTCCTCGACCGGTTCGGTCTGACCAGGGGCGGGTACGGCCTGGTCACGCTGCACCGGCCCGCCAATGTGGACGACCCCGGGGTGCTCGCCGGGCTGCTGAAGGCGCTGGGCGAGATCGCCGGCCGCTGCCCGCTGGTGCTGCCGGTGCACCCGCGCGCGGCCGGCCGGCTGACCGAGCTCGGTGTCCCCGGAGGCATCCGTCTCGTGCCGCCCGCGGGATATATGGACTTCATCGCGCTTCAGGACGCGGCGAGCGTCGTGCTGACCGACTCGGGCGGTGTGCAGGAGGAGACCACCGCGCTGGGCGTGCCGTGCGTGACGCTGCGGGACAACACCGAGCGGCCCGTCACCGTCGAGGAGGGCACCAACGTGCTGGCCGGGCGGGATCCGGCACGCATCGTGAGCATCGTGAACAGGGTGCTGGACGCCCCTCCCGCGCCGCGCCGGCCCGAGCTGTGGGACGGCCGGGCGAGCGACCGTATCGCCGATGTGCTGCTGCACGGAGGCACCGCGCGCACGCGGCCACGGCCCACCGGCCGGCCGGGGCCCACCGACCCGGCGTCCTCCATATGATCCGCTTGCAACACGTTCTCGTCGCACCTCGCGTCGCCAGGGGGGACCACCATGGATCTCGCGGAGATCTTCCGGGTCATGCGCAGGCGCTGGCGCGTCCTGCTGCCCGGACTGCTGCTGACCGCCGGGCTGATGGCCGCCGTGGCCCTGCTGGTTCCGGTGACGTACCAGTCGCAGAGCACGGTGGTTCTCCTCAACTCCCAGAAGGCCACGGTCGCTTACGACGGCAACCCCTTCCTGAGCACGCAGACCTCGCTCACCGGCATGGCGGACGGCCTGGCCCGGAACCTCAACTCCGACAGCTCCGTCCGGGAGCTGAAGGCCCGGGGAGCGACGGGAGCGTTCGAGGCCAAGCTGGCCGACAACGCGCAGGGGCCGCTGATGTGGCTGACCGTCACGGGCACGGACGAGAAGGCCGTGCTGGCCTCCGCCAAGACCCTGACCGCGTACGCAGAGGAGCGGCTGGAGGAGTTCCAGAAGCAGCAGGCGGTCGCCCCGAAGGCCATGATCCGTATGACCACCATCGTGGCCCCGCAGGATCCGGTGGCGCAGACCAAGGCGCGGCTCGAGTACCTGGTCATGGCCGGAGGGCTGGGCCTTGTGCTGAGTCTGGGCGCCGTGTTCTACGTCGAGGCGCGCCGCCGGGCACGCGCGCCGCAGCGACCGGAGCGGGCCGCGGAGCCGGGCAGCGCCCTTGAGACCGGTGAACCGGTCGCGGAACAGACGATCGCCCTCCGGCGCCCGCCCGCGTGGTCCCGGGCCGCCGAGAACAGGACCCCAGCGGAGCCGAAGGCGGGGCGCGTGGCCGTGACACCCGCCGCCGGGCCGCTCGACGAGGAGCCCACTCATGGACAGCGTTCGCCCACCGGACAGCGGGACCGCTGAGCCGGGCGGCACCCCCGCTCCGGACTCCCTCGGCCCGAAGGTCCGGTCCGCGGCCCGCTGGAGCCTGGTCAACACCGTGGTCATGCGCCTCGGCAACTTCGCCACCGGCATCGTGCTGGCGCGCTTCGCGCTCGGTCCGGCGGAGTGGGGCGTCTACGGCATCGCCCAGACGGTCCTGCTGGTCCTGCTCTCCGCGAACGAACTGGGCGTCAGTCTGGCCATCGTCCGCTGGGACGGCGATCCGCGCCGCTTCGCACCGACCGTGCTGACCCTGGCCGCCGCGACCAGCGTTCTGCTGTACGCGGCCCTGTTCGTCACGGCACCGACGGTGGCCGGACTGCTCGACTCACCGGACGCCACCGGTGTGCTGCGGGTGATGTGCCTGTGTCTGGTGATCGACGGGGTGGCGCAGGTGCCGGCCGGCTTCCTGACCCGGGAGTTCGCCCAGGGCAAGCGCATGGTGATCGACGCGCTGAACTTCGTGCTGAGCACCGCGGTGACCCTGGCGCTGGCCTTCGCCGGCTGGGGTGCGATGAGCTTCGCCTGGGGCGCGGTGGTGGGCAACATCGCCGCTCTCGTCGGCTGCGCCCTGGCCGCCCCGGGGACGCTGCGGTTCGGCTGGGACCCCCGACAGGCGCGCGCGCTGCTGAGGTTCGGACTTCCGCTGGCCGGTGCGAGCCTGCTCGCCCTGGCCGTCGTCAACGTGGACACCATGGTCGTCGGCTCCACTCTCGGCGGGGTCTCGCTCGGTTTCTACGTGCTGGCGTTCAACATCTCCGGGTGGCCGGTCCGCATCATCTCGGAGGCGGCCCGGCGGGTCTCCTTCGCCGGTTTCTCCCGCCTCGCCGACTCCCCGCAGGCCCTCGCCCAGGGCTTCAGCCGTGCGCTGGGAGTCCTGGTGACGGGCACCGTGCCGCTGTGTGTGCTGCTCGGCGGCCTCGCCGCCCCCATCGTCGAGCTCGTGTACGGCAGCACCTGGGTGCCCGCCGCCGCCGCACTGCCGTGGCTGATGGCCCTGGGCCTGATCCGCATCGGCTGCGAACTCGCCTACGACTGTCTGATCGCCGCCGGCCAGCGCCGTTCCCTCATCCTCGTGCAGGGGCTGTGGCTGGTCGCACTGATTCCCGTCCTCATCGGCGGAGCGCGGCTGGACGGCATCGTCGGTGTCTCCCAGGGGCACCTCGTGGTCGCCGCCGGTCTTGTCGTCCCCGTGTTCCTGTACGCCCTCGGCCGTGCCGGGATCGGCCTCGGCCACATCGGCCGAGCCTGTGCCTGGCCGTTCCTGGCGGGCACGGTGATGGCCCTGGTGGTGCTCGTCGAGCGGCGTCTGCTCGGCGACGGCACCCTTGCCCTGTTCGTCATCGGCACGAGCGCCCTGGCCTGCTACGTGGTGTGCGTGCTGCCCGGCCGACGCTTCCTGCTCGGCTCCCGGACCCCGGAGACCGTATGACGAGGCTCCGCCTCCTGCTGGCCGGCCTGGCCCTGTTACTGACCGCCGCCTGCTCCCCGGGCCCGTCAAAGACCGATTCCCCGCCCGCACGAAGTCCCTCCCAGGGGATGCCGCCCGCCGCCTCCGCGGCCCCCTCGGTGACCGGCTCCTCACCGGTGACGCCGCCCGGCACCTCCGCGGCACCCGGGGAGGCCGGTTTCCCCGACGCGGGCAGCACCGGCCCCCGCATCCGGCTGACGCCGAAGCCGACGGGCGACATGAGCGTCCGGACCGACGGGGCGGTCATCAGGGGGCAGGACATCACCGGCTCGCTCGACGTCTACGCGAACGACGTCACCATCATCGACTCCCGGATCACGTCGACCAACTGGTGGGGTGTCAACCTGCGCCCCGGCTACCGCGGTCTGCGGGTCCTCCACAGCACCATCACCGCGATCCCCGGCAAGGGCCCCGACAACGGCGGAGTGAACTACGCCGTGTCCAACATGGGCACCAGCTCCATCGAGGTCGGCTGGTGCGACATCTCCGTCTTCGGCAACGCCCTCTCCATGGGGCAGGGGTACATCCACGACAACTACGTCCACGGTCTCGTCCCGTTCCGCAACAACGGTGGCGAGTGGCAGCACACCGACGCGGTGATCAGCGGCGGCGGCAACCGGGGCAAGCTGGTGATCCGGCACAACACCCTGCTCAACCCGGTCGCCGTGGACCGCGGAGCGTCGGCCGCCGTCGGCCTGTTCGCCGACACCGGCCATGTCTCCGACGCGGTGATCGACAACAACCTCCTGGCCGGTGGCGCGTACGCCCTGTACGGGGGCGGCGACGGGGCCACCGGCATCACGGTCACCGACAACGTCTTCTCGACCCGTTACCACCCGAGAAGCGGTTTCTACGGACCGGTCGCGGCCTGGAACGCCGGCGGCTCCGGCAACGTCTGGCGCGGGAACCGGTTCTCCGACGGCACTCCGGTCACCCCCGAGCCGGCCGGCTGAGGAAGAGGATCATGCGACGTATCGCCCGCGCTCCCTGGGAGCTGCTCAAGCGCGCCTTCGGCTGGCTCGTCCTGTTCGAGCTGCGCAACAAGGTCCTGCTCCTTCCCTCCGCGCTGCGGCTCCGCCGTCTGGAGACCGCCGAGACCCGCCGGCTGGCGGCAGCCTCCGCTCCCCCGCCGGCCGCCCTGGTGGCGACGGTCATCGCCACCCACCGCCGGCCCGAGGAGCTGCGGGCGGCGGTCCGCTCGGTCCTGGCGCAGACCGTTCACGACCAGGTCGTCGTGGTGGTCGACGACGGCGCCGGGCTCCCCGGCCTCCCCGAGGATCCGCGGCTGTTCGCCGTCTCGCTGGCCCGCAACACCGGGGTGGCCGGGGTGGTGCGCAATGTGGGCATCCGGCTCACGCGCTCGCGGTACGTGGCGTTCCTGGACGACGACAACCTGTGGGAGCCCGACCATCTGGAGCGGGCACTGGCGGTCCTGGAGGCGCCCGGCGGGCCCGACGGCGTCTACACGGCACTGCGCCGCGTCCTGCCGGACGGGACCGAACGGGACGTCCTGTCCGTGCCGTTCGACCGTCGGCGGGCCGCGCGGGAGTCCTTCCTGGACACCAACGCGTTCGTCGCCCGGCGGAACGGCTCCCTGCGCTTCAGCCGGCTGCGCCGGACGCCGGAGGTGATGCCGCGGGAGGACTGGGAGCTCATCCACCGCTACAGCCGCGGTCACAGGGTGCGCCATGTGCCGTACGCCACCGTGCGCTATCTGGTGAATCCCGGCAGTTTCTACACGGCCTGGTCCGGCTGAGCGTCACGGTCCGGGCGTGGTCCTCAGCGCGCCCGGCCGCAGCAGTCTCGCGGCGGCCGCGCGGCTGGCCTTCCTGCCGAGGGCGGCCCGGGACACCTCGCGCAGGAACACGGCCGCTCTGAAGCCCGCCGTGGCGAGGGCCCCGTTGCGCCGCCCGTACAGCCGCACGCGGTTGAGCGTGAGCAGGGTCCACAGCCGGGGCGACACCCGGGAGTCGCCCCCCAGGTGCACCGCCTCCGCCGTCGGCTCCAGCCGCGTGGCGTATCCCAGGTCCCGGGCGCGCAGGCAGAACTCGGTCTCCTCCGAGTAGAGGAAGAAGGACTCGTCCCATGGACCGCAGGCGGCCCGGCAGTCGGCCGATACGGCCATGAGCGCCCCGGTCGCCCAGTCGGCGCGGGTGGGCCGCCGGTACGCGGCCGGGTCGGTGACGATCTCGCTCAGCCACGGGAAGCGCCCGGCCCTGCGGTTGCCGATGAGGGCCTCGCCGAGGGCCCGGGTCACGCTCGACTCGCGGCGCAGCGAGTGGTGGGGCGTGTCCCGGCCCTCCTCGTACAGCAGGGGAACGGCGATCCCGGTGCCGTCGCCGAGCCGGTGCACGAGGCGTTCGGCGCAGCCCTGCCGCATCCGCACGTCGGGGTTGCAGACGAGGGCGGCACCGAAGTCACCGGCCGCGGCCAGTGCCGCGTTGATGCCGGCGGCGTACCCGGCGTTGCGGCCGGTCTGCACGACGGTGGCACCGGGGGCCAGCGTCCGCAGGACCTCGACGGTGTCGTCGGCGGAGTCGTTGTCGGCGACGACCAGCCGCCAGTCGAGTCCGGCCATGCCGTCCTCCAGCGTGGCGAGGAACCCGGGCAGCACCGGGGCGCTGTTCCAGGTGACGACGATGACGGCGACGGGGCTCATCGGGACTCCGCTGGTCGGGGAAGCTCGGTCTCTTCGGTCTCTTCGGTCCTGCGGGGCCCGGGGGCGCCGGCGGTGGCCGCCTCGCGCCGGACGAAGCCCAGACAACTGCCGCCCGCTCCCAGGATCAGGAAGAAGATGCCGGCGAACATCGGGAAGCTGAGCGAGTCGAAGGTGGCGCTGATGACCAGGGCGACCAGCGACGAGGCGAAGAACGCCTGACCCAGTTCCCGGTCGGCCTCGGTACGGGCCAGCCGCCGCACGGCGCCTCCGTGGTGGATGCCGGTGATGAACAGGGCGAGCAGGGCGGCGGCCCCGAGCAGTCCCATTTCGGCCACGGTCAGCATGTACTGGTTGTCGGTGAAGAAGTACAGGTCCGGGGTGAAGGTGCCGAACCCCCGGCCGAACAAAGGGTGTTCCTCCAGGTAAGGCACGATCGCGCTGTACTTGACGGTCCGGGCCTGCGTGCTGCTGTCGGAGTTGGACAGGAACGAGGCGAACAGCGCCGTGATCGTGCCGATCAGTCCCGGCACGATCACCTTGAAGACGGCGACGGAGGCCGTCATCACACCGATGGCGGCCCAACGGCGGGCCGGCTTCCAGCGAGGCACCATCACCAGGGCGACCAGCAGCAAGCCGATGATCGAGGTCCGCGACACCGTCAGGGGCAACGCGCCGCCGATGAGCAGCACCGGCCCCCAGCGGCGCAGTACGTGCAGATGGCGGCGGACCGGGTCGAAGGCCTGCTGGATCGCGAAGGGCAGGAGGATGGCCAGCATGCCGCCGAACTCCAGCGGCTGGGCGGTGGTGGACCGGGGGCGGGTGAAGGAGCCGCGGTCCATGACGGAGACCTGGGCGACGCTGGTCCGGAGCCCGGGAACGCGGAGGGAGTCGGCGATGTTGGTGGCGGCGAAGAAGTCGTAGAAGCCGATCGCGGCGACGACGGACCCCATGACGACCATCCGGCGCATCAGTACGTCGAGCCGTCCGCGCTCCTGCACCCCCGCGGACACCAGGACGACCAGTGACACCCACACCAGGAACCCGATGAGGCCGCGGTCGGCCCCGAGGATCTCCTGGTGGGAGCTGCCGCGCAGGGCGTCGGCGAGGTACGCCGCGAGGACGGCCACGCCGAGCAGACACATCACGACCCGTACGGGGCGGGTGCCCGGCGCCGGCAGGACGCGGCCGCCCAGCCAGGTGGCGACGTACCACAACAGCCCGAGCAGGGCGAAGACGTTGGCCGGGGTGCCGACGCCGCCCAGAGCGGGCAGGGCCAGGTTGGACGGGATGAAGAAGGCCAGCACCAGATAGACGGTGAGGACCGCGGTGGCGTCGACCTCACGGCCGAGCGGTCCCGCCCGGACCCGCTTCGGGGTGCGGGTCTCCTGGGGCGTCGGGCCGGTGCGCCGCCGGCGGCGCACCACCGAGACGCCCTCCATCAGGATCGACAGCAGGAACGCGCTGACCACACCGAGGATGACCACGGCCGCGACGCCCTGGTAGCGGCTCTTCGACTCCGCCACCGGCGTCTGCGGCAGCACGACGGGCGCGGTCTCCACCAGATAGGCCGGCGGGACCTCGGCGGCCTCCTGGAGGACGGTCAGCTGCTCGCCGGCGAAGGTGGTCAGGGTGTCGGTCTCCTCGAGCACCTTCTCCCGGTCGGTTCCGGTGACGCTGAGCAGGAGCAGCGGGCTCTCGCTGCCCGGGGCGAAGCCGGCCGTGTAGGGATCGGTGACGCCCCTGCTGCGCAACTCCTTCGCGGCGTCGCTGGATTCGAGGGTTCTGATCAGGACGTCGGCCGTGACGATGAGCGAACCGCCCGCGTTCGAGATGGGGTTGCCGAACGTGGGAGCCAGCCGGGCCACGGCCGAGGAGTCGAGGAGCGCGACCGAGCTCTGCGACTGGTAGGAGACGGGGACGGTCACGTACAGGTACGTGCCGCCGAGCAGACCGAGCACGGTGAAGGGCACCATGAAGTACCAGCGTCTGCGCAGGACGGCCCATATCTCACCGAGGCTCACCTACCCTCCCCCTCCATTCGGCGGCACCGCGCGGCGCGCCCTGCCAGTATCGGGAGTGACGGAAGGAACTCGTAATGTCGCCTGGGAACGTCGTCGACGCGCTGCTCCGCCGCTGGTACGTCCTGGTGGTGGCACTGCTGCTGACGGCTGCGGGGGCCCATCAGGTGGTCCGCCCCGCTCCCCGGTACGCCGGGTCCGCGGTGGTCGTCCTCAAGCCGCCGGTGACGCAGAACCAGCCCAATCAGCTCACCAATCTCCAGCCGCCGCTCGCCGCGGTCTCCTACGCGGTCGTCCAGCGACTGCAGTCCCCGGCCGGAGCACAGGAGTTGAGGGCGGCTGGCATTCAGGGGACCTACCATCTCGTTCCGCGCAACAGCGGCACCAGCGCGACGCCCCGCTATCTGATCCCGTCCCTCCAGGTGCAGTCGCAGGCGCCGGACGCGGACGCCGCGGTGACGGCGGTGCGCCGCATCATCGACGTCTACGCCGCACATGTGGAACAGCTCCAGACGGCACAGGGCGTTCCGGCCGGGGCACGGATCACCCCCTCCGTGCTGACGTCTCCGAGCGCGGCCCCGGTGCAGGGCGACAAGAGGCGTGCTCTGGCGGGCACGGCCCTGCTGGGCACGGCCGGTGGAGTGCTCGGCGCGCTGTGGCTCGACAGGTATCTGCTCGGCCGCCGGACGGCCGCTCCGCACGGCCGTCCGCCCGCCGGTCCGCTTCCCGCGGCCCGCTGAGGTACGGACCGGGTCGAACTGAGCTCCCATCAGATGCCGCGGCGCTTCCAGGACTCCCACCAGAGCCACTCCCGCCCGCGCTCGGCCACGGCGGACCAGACCAGCGGCTGGAGGTACGGCATGGCCTCCGGGCCGATCCGTCTGCGCAGCCGCAGCGCGCGGTACTCGGGCAGCGCCGCGTATCCGGGCAGGCACTGCTCGGCGAACGCCACGCACTCCTCGACCGGGACGACCGCCGTGCGGCCCCGGTCGTAGGCCCGGTACGCGCGGCGCAGGGCGAAGCGGGCGAGCCGGGTGTGCACCTCGTCGGCCAGGCGGCCGGCGTGCGGCAGCCGGTCGCCGCACTTGGCGAGCACCGAGTCGAAGGCCACCAGCCGCTGGCGCAGGTCGTCGAGCTGGCCGCCGAAGTCGGTGGTCGACATGTTGTTGCCGTGGACCCGGTAGAAAGCCTGGTCCGCACCGCGTACGTAGCCGACGTCGGCGTGGGCGGCGAGCCGCATCCACATCTCGATGTCACCGGCGTGCGGAAGGGCCGGGTCGTAGCCGCCGACCGTACGCTGGAGACTGGTGCGCACGACGACTTCGGGCGAGGTGATGCAGCCGGTGCCCTCGCGGAACCGCCGCTCCAGCCACCACTGCCCGGGGTAGACGACCGAACCGGTACCCCGCGTGCGGGCCTTCGGCAGCGGCCCGCCGTGCTGGAAGCGCAGGGGGCGTCCGTAGGCGAACCCCGCCTCGGGGTGGGCGTCGAGGAGCGCGGCCGCCCGGACCAGGGCGCCCGGCACCAGCCGGTCGTCGGCGGAGAGGAGGGCGACGTAGTCGCCGTCGGCCCACTCCAGGAGCCCTTCGTTGTAGGTGGCGATGTGGCCCTTGTTGGTCCCGTGGACCCGGACCTCGATCCGCGGGTCGGCGGCGGCCAGTTCGTGCGCGGCCTCCGCCGAGTCGTCGGGCGAGGCGTCGTCGATGATGAGCACCCGGACGTCGACGCCGTCCTGCTCGTCGAGGACGCTGCTCAGGCAGTCGGCGAGGAAATGGCCGTACTTGTAGCAGGGGATGACAACACTGACGCTGCTCATCGGTGGGAAAGCCAATCCCCGGTGGTGGTCGTTGCCTTGGCCGGCGCGGGCCACCACCGGTGCGTCGGAACGGGTCAGTTCTTCTTGTGCCGGACGGTCTTGGCGGTCAGGGTCCAGCTGCGGGACTCCACCGTGTGCCGGTGCCGGTCCTTCGCCGTGACCGTGACCTTGAACCGGGTGCCGTCCGGCAACGGCGCGGACAGGTGGACGGTCGCCTTGTGGGTGGCCCGGTCGTAGTGGGTGACGGTCTTGACGTGGAGCTTCCTGGCGGCTGCCGCCTGCGCGCCGGGCAGGATGGCCAGGTTCGCCCTGACGGACGAGAGCCCGGCCCCGGCCGGCACGGTCGCCACGAGCGGGGTCGCCGCGTCGGCGGTGTACGTCACCGTGGACGTGGTCGGTTCCGAGGAGGTGACCGTCGCCGGTGAGGCGCTCGGGTCGTCGGCGGTGAAGACGGGGCCCACCCAGTAGTTCGCGGATCCGTAGGAGCCGTTGGGGAAGGCCGGGTCGGCGCCGTACCGGTAGAGCCCGTTGTGGCGGGCGGTGGTGTCGGCGATGGCGGTGAGCGGGTAGGACTGGTGGGCCGACGCGAAGTAGCCGCCGTTCACCGCGTAGCGGCCGTTCGGGGCGTGGTACGAGGCGACGTACGCCGTACCGGCGGTGACCGGCACCGGGCCGGCGAAGACCAGCGTCTGCCATCCGGAGGCCGTCTCGTTGACGAAGGTGCCGGAGGCGAGCAGCGTGCCGCCGTCGGACCACAGGCTGCCGGTGTGGGTGCCCGTGTTGCCGGTGCCCTTGTAGAAGGTGACGCCGGTGATCCAGCCGTCCGCCGAGGAGGTGAACCGGGTGCCCAGCTCCACGGAGTTGGTGTCGGCGGTCATGTCCGTGACGGCCGGCACGGCGGAGGAACTCCACAGCGTGCAGGGGCAGGTGACCGCGGGCGGCGTGGAACTGGTGGTGAACGACCAGGTCACCGGTTCCGCCATGGTGTTGCCCCAGACGTCGGAGGCCTGTACGGAGGCGGTGTAGGTGGTGTGCAGCGACAGTTCGGTCGACGGGGTGAAGGTCGCCTTGTTCGCCGCGGGCACGGTCACCGTGCCCGGCACGGTCTTGCCGCCGGGGTCCTTCACGGTGAACGTCAGGTCGTCGGAGTCCACGGCCGCACTGAGCACGGCCGACACCGAGGCCGTGATCGAGGTGCCGGCCGCTCCGGAGGCCGGGGAGGTGGAGGTGACGGTGGGCGGGGTGGTGCCGGCCGTCGAGGTGTCCAGCACCACGTCGACCCAGTAGTTGCTGCCGGAGGACTGGGTGGACGGGAAGGCGCTGGTCGAGGTGTAGCGGTAGACGCCGTTGCCGCCGTCGGTGCCGGACTTCGGGGCGGTCAGCGGCGCCAGGCCGGCGTCACTGCCGGAGAAGTACCCGGCGTCGTAGGAGTATCCGCCGTTGGGCGCGAAGTAGGAGGCCACGTAGGTGGTGTTGGCCTTGACGGTGACCGGGGTGGCGAAGTTCAGCTGCTGCCAGCCGGAGGCCGTCTCGTTGCTGAAGGTGCCGGTGGCCAGCCGGGTGCCGGAGGCGCTCCACAGGCTGCCGGTGTGGGTGCCGGTGTTGGCGGGCGACTTGTAGAAGCGCACGCCGGTGATCGAACCGGCCACCGTGGTACGGAACTTGACGCCGAGCTCCACCGAGCTGCCGTCGCCCGCGTTGACGGTGCCGGGCACCGACGAGGCTGGCCAGACGGTGCAGGGGCAGGCCTGGGGGCCGACGGTCACCGGGATGGTGGTGACGGTGCCGATGTTGACACTGTCGTCGACCGCGCGGACCTCGAGGGAGGCGGGGCCCGGGCTGGTCGGGGTCCAGCTGTAGGTCCAGGACGTCAGGCCGGTGGCGGCCTTCCAGGTCGATCCGCCGTCGGTGGAGACCTCCACGCGGGCCACCACGCCGCCGCCGGAGTCGGTGGCGGTGCCCTTGATCGTGACCGGCTTCAGTGCCGGGACGGTCGACCCGGAGGCGGGAGCGCTCACGGTGACGGCCGGGCCGGTGGCGTCGGCGGATGCCGTGGCGGCGACGAGGTTGCTCTGGAGGGTCAGCGGCTGGACGCCCATGTCGGCGAAGACGTTCACGGTCGCCTGCTGCATCCGGGCGTCCTCGGTGACCACGGTGTCTCCGGGGTCGTACGTCGGGATGTTGGTCAGGCCCCACGCCCACTGCACGGTCCCCGCCCCGAACACCAGGGCCCCGGAGTCCTGGTCGCGGAACTCGACGAGGTTGTGCGTGGCCGTGCCGTTGCCGTAGACGTTGCCCCAGTCCATGCGGAGCTTGCCGTCGTCGATGTCCACGGTGGTGGACGACACGTGGATCGCCCCGGCGGGCCGGGTGCTGTTGTCGATGTCGCTGTCCCACTCGTAGCCGAGGGTGCCGGCCGGGAACGTGGCGGTCTGGCTCGCGGTCAGGCCGGCGACGGAGGTGTCGCGCCAGATCCGGTTCCTGCCGTACGAGCCGGGCACCGTGATGGCGTCGCTGCGGTAGCCGTTCACCGTGAACATGGAGCCGGTGAGGATGTTCGGCGGCTGGTAGTCCTGTCCGTACCGGGTGCTGGCCGGGTCCATCCAGGTGCCGGTCCAGGTGCCGCTGGGGTCGGCGATGCCGTTGTTCTGGACCATCTTGGTCATCTTGTAGCAGACCAGGGTGCGGTCGTCGGTGTTCGTGCCGTCGATGCTCGGGGTGAGCCGGGTCTTCCAGAACACCTCGTTGCCGCTGAAGTAGGCCTGCCGCACGCCGGCCTTCCGGGCCGCCAGGACGTGGGAGTACTGGCTCTGGGTCCAGTACTCGTCATGGCCGGAGGACAGGTACACCTGGTGTTTCTTCAGCAGGGTGCCGCCGTCGACCGACACGTCCACGCCGGACAGGTAGCTGACGTCGTATCCGTTGCGCTCCAGCCAGGACAGCATCATGAACTCGGAGCCGTAGATGCCGTTGTCGCCGCCGATGTCCAGCGGCCGGTTGTAGCTGACCTCGTAGGCCCGGCCGTCCGGCGCGGGTCCGGCGCCGCCGTAGAGGTCCTGGCCGCCGTAGTCGTTGTACGCCTGCCAGGTCTGGTCGCTGGTCTGCACCACGATGTCGGAGGTGCTGTCGTCGTCGCGGACGACGAACGGGTACGGCATCATGCCGTCGCCGTCGGTCTGTGCGAGGTTCGCGATGTACAGGCCGGAGACGGCGTCGCCGGGCACGGTCCAGGTCACGGTCACCGGCCAGTTCCCGCAGTCGACCAGGCCGGTGCTGCTCTTGGTCTCACAACCGGCGGGGCTCGTCGTGTAGTTGGCCGGGTAGGTCACCGCCGCCTGGGCGGCGGTCGACATCAGGCGGGCGCCGTCGCCGCCGTACCAGCCCAGGCGGTAGATCTCCACGCGGTACGGGACCGGCGACTGGATCTTGAACCGGACGGTGTCACCGGCCTGCACGCTCTCCTCGGTGGAGAAGCCCTTGATGTCGCCGTAGGCGTTCGGCGCGAACCACTCGGACGTCGGGCTGCCGGCCTTCGAGTTCTCGCAGACGACCGGGTTCGAGCCCGGGCCGCACGGATCGGCCGCCGCCTGCGCGGGCCCGGCCTGCGGGAGCACCGCCCAGATCAACGCTGCCACGACGGCGAGGCGGGCGCCCCGCATCCGTCTCCTCCATCTGTTCATGTGTACCTCTCAGCGGTGCTGCGCAGGGCCGGCCCGTGCGGCCGGGGCAAAGCGGCGGGAAGCGGTGGGAAGCGGTGGGGCCAGGGCGACCGTCAGCCGGCGAGCGCGCGGGCGAGTACGTCCACGACACGCTGCTGCTGGTCGGGGGTGATCTGCGGGTAGAGCGGCAGGGACAGCATCCGGTCCGCCGCCTTCTCGGCGTTCGGGAAGTCGCCCCGGGCATGGCCGAGACGGCGGTACGCCGGCGTGAGGTGGACCGGGGCGGGATAGTGCACCCCGGCGCCGATGCCCTCGGCGTTGAGCTTGCCGACGACGTCGTCGCGGTCCGTGCCGGTGACCTGGACGACGTACAGGTGCCATACGTGTTCGTTGCCCGGTGCCGTCACCGGCAGGACGGCCCGGCCGGCCGCCGCGAGGTCGGCGAGCAGCGCGTCGTAACGGGCGGCGGCCGAGCGACGGGCCGCGTTGCCGTCCGCCAGCCGGGCCAGTTTCGCCCGCAGGACGACGGCCTGGAGACCGTCCAGCCGGCTGTTGAACCCGGGTACGTCGTGGCGGTATTTGGCGACGCCGCCGTGGTTCGCGGTGGCGCGCACCAGACCGGCCAGTTCCTCGTCGTCGGTCAGCACGGCGCCCGCGTCGCCGTAGGCGCCGAGGTTCTTGCCCGGGTAGAAGCTGGTCGCCGCGATACCTCCGCTGCCCGGCGTGCGCCCGTCGCGGGTCGCACCCTGGCACTGCGCCGCGTCCTCGACGACCCTGACGTGCGCGGGCAGTCGGCCGGCCAGTCCGGTGACGTCGGCCATCTGCCCGTACAGGTGGACGGGGACGACCGCGCGGGTGGCAGGGCCGACCGCCTCGAGTGCCGCCTCGGGGTCGAGGAGGTGGCTGTCGGGCAGGCAGTCCGCCAGGACCGGGCGGGCTCCGATCCTGGCCACCGCGCCGGCCGTGGCGATGAAGGTGTTGGCGGGCACCACCACCTCGTCGCCCGGGCCCACCCCGGTGGCGCGCAGGGCGAGTTCGACGGCGTCGGTGCCGTTGGCGACGCCCACGCAGTGCGCGACACCGCCGAAGTCCGCGTACTCGCGCTCGAAGAGGCGGACCTCCTCGCCGCCGACGAACGCGGTGCGGGCCAGGAGCCGTTCGAATCCGGCCCGTACCTCGTCGGCGACCTCCTCGTGGGCCGCCTTGAGGTCCACCAGCGGAATCCGGTTCATCTGACAGGTCCCCCCGTTGTTCGCGTGTCGAGTTCGGCCAGTGCGGGTGCGTCCGCCGCGCGCAGCCGACGGGCCGGGCTCCCCACCCAGACCTCGCCCGGCGGCACATCACCGAGCACACTGCTCCCCATGCCGATCAGCGACCAGGCGCCGACCGTCGTGCCTTCCCTGACCAGGGCCCCGGACCCCGCGTAGGCACCCCGCTCCAGCCGTGCGTTCCCGCCCAGGCGGACACCGGAGGCGAGCGTGGCGAAGTCCTCGACCACGTCGTCATGGGTGAGCACGACCTGCGGCATCACCGCGACATGCGCGCCCACCCGCACCGCGGCGGTCAGCACGCAGTGCGCGAGCAGGACCGAGCCGGGCCCGACCCGCGAGGTGGCGGACACCGCCGCCGTCGGATGGACGACGGTGGCATAGCGCTCCTCGGGCAGGCCCAGCCGGCGGACCAGGCGGGCGCGGGCCGCGTAGTCGCGGGGGTTGCCCACACAGATCACCACGCGGGCCTCGGGCAGGGCGTTGACGAGGTCGCAGCCGCCGAGGACGGGCACGCCGTCCACTTCGGTACCGTGCAGGGCGAGGTTGTCGTCGAGGTGTCCGAGCAGCTCGAACTCGCCCGTGTCGCCCGCTGCCCGGGCGGTCTCCCGGGCGAATCCTCCCGCGCCGACGATCACAAGTCCGGTCATCTCCGGGCCTGTTCGCGCAGCGCCGCCACGACCCGGTCCTGCTGGGCCCCGGTCATGGTGTGGAACAGCGGCAGGATCAGCGAGTCGCGGCTGATCCGTTCGGTGATCGGCAGCGGCGCGCCCGGGTGGTCCGCGTAGGCGGGTTCGAGGTGCGCGGCCATGATTCCGCGCCGGGCGGAGACGCCGGCGTCGGCGAGCGCGCCGAGCAGGCCGTCCCGTCCGCCGGGGAAGTCCTCGTCCAGCAGCACCCAGTAGGACTGGAAGTTGCTCTGCCCGTGCCCGGGGTCGCGCACCGGGGTGAGGCCGGGGACGTCGTGCAGCATCTCGTCGTAGCGGGCGGCCAGTTCGCGGCGTCGGGCGATCATCGCGTCGAGCTTGCCGAGCTGGACGAGGCCGACCGCGGCCTGGATGTCGGTCATCCGGTAGTTGAATCCGACCTCCAGATAGCTCTCCAGGAGGGGCCGGCTGCTCGCGTGGCGCTGGGCCGCCGATGCGTTCATCCCGTGCTCGCGCAGCCGGCGCAGCCGGGCCGCCCACGCGGCGTCGTCGGTGGTGACCATGCCGCCCTCGCCGGTGGTGACGAGCTTGCGGGGGTGGAAGGACCAGGCGGCGATCAGTGCGCCGTGGCCGACGGGCTTGCCGCCGACGGTGGAGCCGATGGCGCAGGCCGCGTCCTCCACCAGGGGCAGGTCCCAGTCGGCGCAGGCGGCGCGCAGGGAGTGCACATCGGCCGGTACGCCGCCTTGGTGGACGGCGAGGACGGCCTTGGTGCGGGGGGTGCGGACCGCGTCCACGGTCGCCGTGGTCAGGTTGCCGGTGGCGAGTCCGACGTCGGCGAACACGGGCTCCGCGCCCACGTACCGCACGGCGTTGGCGGTGGCGATGAACGACAACGAGGGCACCACCACCTCGTCGCCGGGCCCGATGCCGAGCACGACGAGCGACAGGTGCAGGGCGGTGGTGCAGGAGCTGACCGCGACGGCGTGCTCGGCGCCCACCCGCTCGGCGAAGGCCCGCTCGAAGGCCGCGACCCCGGGTCCCTGGGCGACCCATCCGGACAGCACGGCGTCGGAGGCGGCCCGTGCCTCCTCCTCTCCGAGCCAGGGGATCATCACCGGGATTCGATCGGCGCTCACTTGGCCGCCTCCCGCTCCGCGCGCCACCACTGGACCAGGTCGCGCAGTCCGGTGCGCAGGTCGATCCGTGCCGTGAACCCGAGTCGCTCGGCCGCTCGCGAGATGTCCGCGAGCCGCCGTGTCACGCCGTTCACCGTGCGGGCCGGCCCGTGCTCCGGCTCCAGGCCCTGGGCGCCCATCGCCTCCAGCAGGCCCGCGGCCAGCTCCTTCAGGGAGGTCTCCGTACCGCTGGCGATGTTGAACACCTCGTCGGTGAGATCCGACTCGGCGGCCAGGACGTTGGCCCTGGCGATGTCGCGGACGTCGACGAAGTCCATGGTCTGGGTGCCGTCGCCGAGGATCAGCGGCGGCTCGCCCGCCTCGATGCGTTCCATCCAGCGGATGAGCACCTCGGTGTAGAGGCCGTGGATGTCCATCCGGGGTCCGTAGACGTTGAAGTAGCGCAGCGCCACGTAGTCCAGGTCGTACATGGCGTGGAAGCTGCGCAGCATGCCTTCGTTGAAGGCCTTGGCCGCGCCGTAGAAGGTGTCGTTGTGGTAGGGGTGGTGGCGCTCGGTGGTGGGGAAGGTCTCGGCCATGCCGTAGACGGATGCCGAGGAGGAGGCGACGACCTTGGCCACTCCGGCCTCGGCCGCCGCCTCCAGGACGTTGAAGGTGCCGTCGACCAGGACCTCGTTGGCGAGCCGGGGTTCCTCCGCGCACTGGGTGATGCGGATCGCGGCGAGGTGGAACACCAGGTCGGCGCCCTCGGTGACCTTCCGTACGGTGGCTGCGTCCCGGACGTCGCCCTCGACGATCTCCACGACGCCGCCAGTCAGGGCCCGGGCGAGATTGGCCCGCCGGCCGCGCACGAAGTTGTCCAGCACCACGATCTCGCGGGCGCCGCCCTCTGCCAGGAGGTCGACGAGGTGGGAGCCGATGGTGCCCGCTCCCCCGGTGACCAGGATTTTCTTGCCTCGTACGGTGCTCAACTGCTGTGCCCTTCCAGTGTGGTGGAACCGTCAGCGCCCGGCGCGCAGGCCGACGACCGCGCCTTTGAACTCCAGGCTTCGGGACGCCGCCTCAAGGATGTCCAGCACCCGCAGGCCCGCCCGGCCGTCGGTCAGCGGCGCCCGGCGTTCCCGGATGGCGTCGGCGAACTCCTCGACCATGCTGCGCAGCGCCTCCTTCTCGCCGATGGCGGGCGCGACCATGTCCCCGGAGCGGTACGAGACGAGCATGTCGCGGCGCTCGTCCGCGCCGATCTCCTGGGGCGAGGCGAGGTCCACGCCGCGGTCGTAGATCGCCACCCGCTGGAGGGGGTTGAGGTCGTCCCAGACCAGGGTGCGTTTGGCGCCGCCCACCATGGTGGTGCGGACCTTGGTCGGCGAGAGCCAGTTGACGTGCACGTGGGCGATGGCCCCCGTGTTGAGCTGGAGCGTCAGATAGGCGACACAGGCCTGTCCGGCGCCGATCGGGTCGGCGCCGTGAGCGGCGACGGCGACCGGCTCGACGTTGTCGGGGAGGATGAAGTCGAGGATCGACAGGTCGTGCGGGGCGAGGTCCCACAGGACGTCGATGTCCTTCTGGACGAGCCCGAGGTTGATACGGACCGAGTCGACGAAGTGGATGTCGCCGAGTTCACCGGAGCGGACCGCCTCCCGGATGCGGCCCACGGCGGGTGTGTAGCAGTAGGTGTGGTCGCACATCAGGGTCAGGCCGCGCTCCTGCGCCTCGGTCACCAGGCGCAGCCCGTCGGCGTAGGTCGCCGCGAGCGGCTTCTCCACGAGGACGTGCTTGCCGGCGCGCAGGGCGGCCAGGGCGATCTCGAGGTGGGTCCCGGCGGGAGTGGCCACGGCGACGGCGGCCACCTCGGGGTCGGCAAGGACGGCCGCGTAGTCCGCGGTGGCCCGGACGGTGGAGTAGCCGCCGAGGACCCGCCGGGCCCGCTCCGCGTCGAGGTCGCACAGCCAGCGCAGCCTGAACCGCTCACCGGCCTGGAAGTTGCGCATGAGGTTGGGGCCCCAGTAGCCGGCGCCGACGACGGCGACCCCCAACGGCTGCTGTGTCACGCTTCTCCTCTTTCCTCGGTCCATCAGTACGCCCCCGTTCCTCGCACCACCGCGGACCCGGTGCGCAGCAGGATCGACAGGTCGAGGCTCATCGACCAGTTGTCCACGTATCCGAGATCGAGCCGGACGGCCTCGTCCCAGGGCAGGTCGGAGCGGCCGCTGACCTGCCACAGTCCGGTGAGGCCCGGTTTCACGAGCAGCCGGCGCTTGATGTCCGGCGAGTAGTCCTCGACCTCCTCGGGCAGCGGCGGGCGGGGGCCGACGAGCGACATGTCGCCCCGGACCACATTGAGCAGCTGCGGGAGTTCGTCGAGGGAGCTGCGGCGCAGAAACGATCCGACGCGAGTGATGCGGGGATCTTCCTTCACCTTGAACAGCAGACCGTCGCTGTTCTGGTTGAGATGGGCCAGCTCCGCCCGCAGGGCCTCCGAATCCGGGCGCATCGTACGGAACTTGAGCATGGTGAAGTGGTCGCCGTAGCGGCCCGCGCGCTGCTGGCGGAAGAACGCCGGCCCGGAGCTGTCCAGCCGGACGACGAGGGCGATGAGCAGCATGGGAAGCGCCAGCAGCAGCAGGAGCACGGCAGCGAAGGAACGATCCAGCAGTTCCTTGGGCAGCCGGGCGGCCCGCGAGAGGTTGGGCGCCTGGATCCGCACCAGCGGCACTCCGTTGGTGGGACGGACCGCCAGCCGTGCCGCGGAGACGTCGGAGAGCATGGGGACCAGCAGGAAGTCGACGCCCTGCGCGGCCGCCGTCCAGGACATCCGGCGCAGGACGGAGGCGTCCAGTTCGGGGGCGGGGAGCACCACCACGGTGCCGATGCCCATGGCCCGTACCACGTCGTTCATGTCACCGACGCCGCCGAGCACGGGCAGTCCCGCCTTGCGTATCTCCGTGGCGTTCTCCGGATCGCTCAGGTGGACTCCGGCGACCTGTAACTCCTGGACGCCTCCGCGCCGCAGCACGGCGACCAGCTCCAGGATGCCGCGCGCCGGGCCGACCAGGAGCGCCGGGCTGCGGTCCCGGCCCCGCACCCATCGTCGGTGCAGTCGGCGGCGCAGCGTGTACCGGACCGGCAAGCCGATCGCGGCGACCGGTAACGCAGCCATGGTCATGTCATGAAGGAGAGCCGCATCACGGGTGAACAGCCAGTACGCGGCCGCGGCCAGAGCCGGCAGCGCCACGGCACCGCGTAACACCCTTCGGTACTCCTCGGTCCCCAGACCCAGCGCACTGCGGTCGTAGGAACGATGAGCGAGCATGATCGCGATCCATGTCGGAGGCAGCACCAGGGCCACCGCCCACCGGCCATACGCCCCGTGGATCAATAAGGCCGCGACAACGGCCACGAGGCCGTCCGCGACCAGCAGGACTGTCCGGTACCTTCGATCCCAGGGTCTTCGGCGAACTTCCGGACGCCTGCGTTCCACATCCGCCGGCTCGTGCGTGACCTCAATGGTCATGGCCCCCCACCACACGCGCAGCTACCCCCGACCGCGAGAACGCGGGACGTACGTACGGTCACCATTCCGCAGCCAGGGCTGGATCGGCGCCGACGTGTCTCCTCCACACAGCGGCACCGACATACGAGAAAGCCGTCAGCGATTCCCCAACCGCCTCATGGCGCTTGCATGTTGGTTACTACGTGCTTCCGAACCGGCTTCCAGGATCTCTCTCTGACGTGTCATCAGCGACACGTCCCCTCCCCCATCACCGGCCCGGCGGACGTCAATCTAGACCATTGACCGCAGTCACGGGAACAGTTGGACGAAACACACCTCGCAAGGGTGACACCGACGGCATACTGCCCAGGTGACGAGCATCGTGATCCCTGCGCACAACGAGGCGCGTGTGATCGGCCGGCTCCTCGATTCACTGCTGGCCGGCTCCGCCGAGGACGAGACCGACATCGTGGTCGTGTGCAACGGCTGCACGGACGACACCGCCCGGATCGCCGCCGGACGCGGCCCGCGTGTAAGGGTCGTCGAGATCCCCGTCCCCTCCAAACACGCCGCCCTGCGAGCGGGTGACGACCACGCCCTCGGCTTCCCCCGGCTCTACGTGGACGCCGACGTCGTTGTCACGGGCGCCGGCGTACGAGCCCTGACCGAACCCCTGGCCGACGACACCTCCGGCATCCTCGCCACCGCCCCCGAGCGGCGGATCCCGCTGGCCGCCTGCGCCTGGCGGGTGCGGGCGTACTACCAGGTGTGGCAACGCCTGCCCGCCGTCCGCGAGGGGCTGTTCGGCCGGGGTGTCATCGCGGTCTCCAAGGCCGGACACGCCCGTATCGCCGCACTGCCGCCGCTGATGGCGGACGACCTGGCCGCGTCCCTGGCGTTCACCCCGCAGGAGCGGCTCGTGGTCGGCGCGGCCGAGGTCGTGGTCCAACCACCGTGCACCTGGCGGGACTTGATCAAGCGGCGCGTCCGGGCTGCGGTGTCCACCGCCCAGGTCGAACAGCGGCAGGGCCCGGAAGACGCCTCGGCGCGCACCAGCGTGGCCGATCTCAAGGCCGTGCTCCGCGAGGAGCCGGGGCTCCTCGCGGGCGTGGCCGTCTTCGTCGCGGCGGCGGTCGTCGCCCGCCGCAGGGCCCGAAAGGCCATCCGGGCGCGGGACTTCGACACCTGGCTACGGGACGACAGCAGCCGGCAGAACTGAGCCCTCCGCACCTGGAGTTCCGCACATGTACCTCACCGACCGCTCCGCAGCGCCGGCGGCGGACACCGGTCCGGGTCGAAGACGCGGCCTGCGGCCCGGGGTCACGCCGGTCGTGCTCGTCCTCGGCACGGTCAGCCTGATCACCGACATCTCCTCGGAAATGGTCACCGCCGTCCTCCCGCTCTACCTCGTCACCACGCTCGGTTTCAGTCCGCTGGCGTTCGGCACCCTCGACGGCGTCTACAACGGCGTCAGCGCGCTGGTCCAGCTCACCGGCGGCCATCTCGCCGACCGGGTGCGCAACCACAAGCTGCTCGCGGGACTCGGGTACGGGCTGTCCGCGCTGTGCAAGCCGCTGCTCCTGCTGGCCGGCAGCATCGGCACGCTCGGCACGGTCCTGGCGCTGGACCGGACCGGCAAGGGCCTGCGCACCGCCCCCCGCGACGCGATGATCTCCCTGTCCACGCCGATCGCGCACCAGGGCCGGGCCTTCGGTGTGCACCGGGCGATGGACACCACCGGCGCGATGCTCGGCCCGCTGGCCGCGTTCCTCATCCTCAGCGCGGCGGCCGACGGCTACGACGCCGTGTTCGGCGTGAGCGCGTGCGTCGCCGTGCTCGGCGTGATCGTGCTGGTGCTGTTCGTGCCCGGCCGACGGCGGGACCCGCCCACGGACACGACGGACATGACGGGCGAGGCGGGCGGGACGGGCGAGGCGGGCGAGGCGGGCGGGAGCGGCGCCAGGCCTCCCGTCCGCGTACGCGAGGCGCTGGCACTGCTGCGCCTGCCGCAGCTGCGGGCCCTCGCCTGCTGTGCCGCGCTGCTCGGTCTGACCACCGTCAGTGACGCGTTCGTCTATCTGCTCCTGCAACGCCGGGCGGGCATCGGCGAGGAGTGGTTCACCCTCCTGCCGCTGGGCACCGCCGTGGTGTTCCTGCTGCTGGCCGTGCCCGTGGGCGCGCTGGCCGACCGGATCGGCCGGCACATCGTGTTCCTCGCCGGGCACCTGGGCCTGCTCACCGCCTACGCCCTTCTGCTGTGGGCCCCGGCCACCCCGCTGCTCGTCCCGCTCGTCCTCGCCCTGCACGGCACGTTCTACGCGGCCACCGACGGAGTGCTCCCGGCCGCGCTGGCCGGCATCGTGCCCGAGCACTTGCGCGCCAGCGGCCTCGCCATCGTCGGCACCAGCCAGGCTCTGGCCCGGTTCTGCTGCTCGCTGGGCTTCGGTGCCGCCTGGACGATGTGGGGGGACGGACCGGCGCTGGCCGGTTCGGCAGTCGGCCTGCTGTGCTGCGCGGCCGTCGCCGGCCTGGTGCTGCGGCCCGCCCGCCGGATCCGACGACCACCACCGCAACCCGACGAGCAACAAGGACCCACATGACATCGCTACGCCGCCGCCTGCTCATACTCGTCGCGGCGGTCCTGGTGCTCGCGGGCACGGCGACCGGCCTGGTGCTGCACGCCGCCGACCGCGCGGACCGCGCGAACCAGCCCCGGTCGGGAGACCCCGCCGTGAGCGCGGGCACGGTGACGCTCCGGCAGAAGGACCGGCTGGTGTTCGTCAACGGGGCCGCCGGCCCGCATCGCAAGGCGGTCGCCTCGGTGCCGTCCGCGGACCCCGGGGGCAGCCGGACCGCCTCGGACCTCGAGTGCGTGCGCTTCTACGCGGCGGCCGGCACCGGCGTCTGCCTCCAGTCCAACCCCGGTGTGCTCAAGCAGAGCAACCGCGCCCTGCTGCTCGACTCCGGCCTGCGCACCAAGCGCACCTTCGCACTCGCGGGAACGCCCAGCCGGGCCCGGGTCTCGCCCAGCGGCCGTTTCGCCGCCTGGACCGTCTTCGTCTCCGGCGAGTCCTACGCGTCCGCCTTCTTCTCCACCCGGACCTCGATCCTGGACACCCGCACCATGCGGCTGATCCCGAGCCTGGAGACGTTCTCCATCGTGCTGGACGGCAAGTCCTACCGCGCCGCGGACGTCAACTTCTGGGGTGTCACCTTCGCGACCGACGACGACACCTTCTACGCCACCCTCAACACCGCCAACAAGACCTATCTGGTGCGCGGTTCGATCTCCGGACGCTCGGTCACCACCCTGACCGAGAACGTGGAGTGCCCCTCGCTCTCCCCCGACGGAACCCGGGTCGCCTTCAAGAAGCGGGTGCTGTCCCGTACCGACCTGTGGCGCGAGTACGTTCTCGATCTGCGCAGCCTGCGCGAGACACCGCTCGCCGAACGCCACAGCGTCGACGACCAGGCCACCTGGCTGGACGACGACACCGTCGCCTACGCCCTGCCCACCAACGGCAAGGTCGGCAGCAGCGACCTGTGGAGCGTGCCCGCGGACGGTACGGGGAGCCCACGGCGGCTGATCGCCGGAGCCTCGTCCCCCGCACCGCTGTAGAGCGGCACCGGCCCGGAGCGCGAGGACGGCGATCCGTTCAGGCACCTCGGGATCACCGCCGCCGAGGCCGAGATGCTCACCGCGGGCCGGCCCGTCGTCCGGACCGGCACACTTGACGCTGAGGTGAGCGCGGCCCCGCCCTCGGGACAGCTCATCCACCCAGTGCGAGGTTGTGCAGGCGGGCGATGCCGAGCATCGCGGTGTGAAGGCCGTCCCCTTCGGACGGCTGTCGCGAAGGATCTTCCAGGTCTTCGTCCGCGCGAAGACGTGCTCGACGCGGGCCCGGACCTTGCAGTGGGAGGTGTGGTGTTCCTCCTTCCCCACAGGCAGTTCGGCCTGGCCGCGTTCGCGCCGGCCACGGTCCCGGCGGGGATCCGGTGGGCCACCTGGCGTGACGGGCAGGGGCGACCACCACCGGTCCGGGCCGGCAGTCCATCGCCGCGCTGTCGATTTCGTTACCGGGCTGGAGCGTGCTGGCGCCGGGGGTCCAACCGGAAGTCGGGACAGTCGCGGTTTTGGCATGCGCCCGGGCCCCACACGGGAACGAAGACGCCGAGGGTCTTGTAGCGGTGGACTGCGGCCGGCACGGATTGCTTGCAGGCCGGACACACGTACGCTTCGGACTTACGCTTCCTTTTGACCATATTTTTACGATAAGACCATATTGGCGTACGGGAAAGTCACCTGCTTTCTCGCCGTGAGCGCGGGCGGGGTCAAGCGTCCCGATCCGATGAACCGGTAGGGGGCTCAGGGTCATCCACCACAGGTGGTGTGCTGGGCTGCTCGGTGGTCGCGGAGGCGGCCCGCTGTTCGTCGGTCTGCTCCACGACGCCTGTCGGTGCGGGCCTTCTGAGGCTGAGCACCACGGAACCCGTCAGGACGACGACGATGACTGCGAGGCTGATCGGTGAGGGGATTTCCGGGATGCTGGAGCTGATCATCTTGTGGGATGCCTGAAGGATGAGCTTGACGCCGATGAAGGCGAGGATGATCGCCAAGCCCTTGCTCAGGTAGTGGAAGCGGTCCAGGAGGCCGGCGAGCATGAAGTAGAGGGCCCTCAGGCCGAGGATGGCGAACGCGTTGCTGGTGTAGACGATGAAGGCATCGTCGCTGACCGCAAGGACGGCCGGAACACTGTCGACAGCGAAGATCAGGTCGGCGGCCTCGATGGCCGCGACCACCGCGAGCAGCGGAGTCGCCATCCTCTTGCCGGCTTCCCTGACGAAGAACTTCGTCCCGGCGTAGTCGTCACGGACCGGGATGATCTTGCGGAGCATCCGCACGGCAAAGCTCTTGCCCGGGTCGAAGCTCTCCTCCTCGTCCTTGAGGAGTTTGTAGGTGCTGTAGAAGAGCACCGCCGCGAAGACGAACAGCACCGCGGTGAAACGGCTGACCACGGCAACGCCGAGGGAGAGGAAGATCCCGCGGAAGACGAGCGCGCCGATGACACCGAAGAACAGCACACGGTGCTGGTAGGCGCGGGGCACCTTGAAGTACGCGAAGATCACCGCGAAGACGAACAGGTTGTCGACCGACAGGCTCTTCTCCAGCAGCCAGGCTGTCGTGTACTCGGTGCCGGCAGTGGTGCCGAGGACGAGGAAGATGACCGCGCCGAAGATCAGGGCGAGGCTCACCCACAGGCCGCTCCAGGCGGCTGCCTCCTTGAAGTGGATGACGTGCGCGGTGCGGTGGGACAGCAGGTCCACCGCCAGTGACACGACCACCGTCGCGGCGAATGCCCCCCACAGCCAGAGCGGGACCTCAAGCACACCGAACACCCTCACCATGACCCGCGCGAACACTACGGCCCGCGCGAAATACGCCGGCCCCTACACAGGAGTGTCCGGCATTGCGCCCCCGGGAGCACGCGGAGCGGGCGAGGCCGGAGGCATGACGTGAGGAGAGGCCGTGATTCCCCAGGAGGCGCGATATGGCTCAGGCAACACCCCTCCGTGCCGGCGCTCCCACGACCGAAGCGCCTGCCGGCCCAAAAAGCTCGTACCACGATCATGGGCGGGTCTTCTTGAGGCGTCTCCAGCAGATGAGGCCGCGGGCCAGGGAGACGAGGGCGTCGTGGAGGTCGAGGCGTCTCTCCCAGCGGACGGCCCGGGCGCTTGAAGTGGTGCAGGAGCGAGAAGGTCTGCTCGACGACGTAGCGGGGCTTGCCCAGGCCCTTGATGTTCGGGGTGCCCTTGCGAGAGATCACCGGCAGGATGCGGCGCCTGCGCAGTTCGCGGCGGTTGGAGTTGCTGTCGTATCCCTTGTCGCCGAGCACGGCGTCGGATCGGTGCCGTGGCCGGCCGGGCTTGCCTGACACGGGCGGGGTGCCGTCGGCCAGGGCCAGGATCCGGGTGACGTCGTTGACGTTGGCCGCGGTGGTGATGACCTTGAGCGGGGTGCCCATGCCGTCGCGGATCAGGTGGTGCTTACTGCCCGTCTTCCCGCGGTCGACCGGCGACGGGCCGGTGGCCTCGCCCCCTCTTTCGCGCGGATAGGGGAGGCATCCACGCAGGCCCGCGACCAGTCCAGTTCGTCGGCCGCGTGCATCCCGGCGACAGCAGGCGGTGCAACAGGTCGAAGACGCCGGCCTCATGCCACCGGCCCGGGCGGCGCCAACAGGTCTGTCCGGAGCCGAACCCCAGTTCCAGCGGCAGCAGTTGCCGGCTGGCGTCGTTACAGAGCACGTGCAAGATGCCCTGCAGGCACAGCCGGTCGTCCACCGGCTGTGGACCGGGGGCCTGCTGCGGCCAAGGCGGCAGCAACGACTCGATCAACGCCCAGAGGTCATCGTCCACGATCCACGGTCGGACACTCACGCCCTCTCGAACGGCCGAGTCGTCACACCGGTCACGCTCGCCTCGCTGTGACTGAGCAGCTCAGGTGTCACCGATCACCGGCTGACGTGCTCAGCCCTTTTGCGGCAGCGGCACGCGCGCCCCCGACGGCCAGGGCGATGGATCTGGAGCCGGGACGCCCTCCAGCGGTAGGCGGTCGCGGTAATACTCCGACTCCCACCACTCCTCCCTCACGAGGACCGGCCGCGACAGACGCACGTCGCCAACCTCCTGTGAACGCGGAAGAAGCCCCGGATCGGTCAGGGCAAGGGAGCCATCGAGGGCGTACAACAGGCAACTCCCGTGCTCGGCGGCGTAATCAAGGAGGAACTGGTGCGCCTGCTCGGGATCGCGGCCGGCCAGCGCAAAGCCCGCAAGCAAGACCTGCGGACCCGTGACCGCATCCAGAGCGATGCACACCGCCTTGCCCGCGTCGTGGAACACCTTCACGCCGTCGGCGAAGTCTTCCTGCCCGTAGGGGCCGCCCACCCGCTTCTGTGGCTCAGAGACCCCCATCGCGTCGGCCACCTCGGCCGGGCTCATCCCGAACCGCAGTGGCCCCAGCCCGGTTCCGGGCAGCAGCTCCAGCGCTCCCGTTCCTCGCTCGCGCTCACGTTCTCCGCCCCTTCAACTGGCCGCCCCTGTCCATATCCGCTCTTGTGGCCGGGCATCGCTGCGAGGCCGGCGCCCAAAGTGCCACCTGAACTGCTTGAACGCCAACTGAAGCGCTCAGTCGCACCGCGTGCCCCAGCAAGATCGCGTTACGGGCTCTATGGGACGCCGGGCGTCTTCCACAGCGTGCCCGGACCCGAGCACTTGCCGGCCCGGCAGGCCGAGTGCGCTTCCCTGAACCGGCTGTGAGCCGACCGGGCCATGTCGTGGTTCGTGGCCTTCCGCGCCGATCGGCGAGCCCTCGCACCCCGCGCCCGGGCCCGCCGATGAGCTGCGTCTGCGCAGGTCGATGCCGCGCCCGCGGGACGACCCGCACGCAGACTCGCCTCCGGCCCGCCCGGCACCGCATCAGCGTGCCGGCCGCCACGCTCCGTGAGGGCGCGAA
Organism: Streptomyces sp. NPDC085927; assembly: GCF_044540975.1. Taxonomy (NCBI): domain Bacteria; kingdom Bacillati; phylum Actinomycetota; class Actinomycetes; order Kitasatosporales; family Streptomycetaceae; genus Streptomyces; species Streptomyces sp. NPDC085927. Next base: position 330,523 of record NZ_JBITSN010000004.1, on the reverse strand, counting down.
AGACATGGAGGAGCCCCCGCCCGCTCCCGCCTTCGATGCCCGGAGTGGACCCGGCCGGCCGGCACGCCGCCGCATCCCCCGGCACCTCACCACCGCCGGGAAGCAGAGGTGCGGCGTTTGTGAGGCGGTTCACTCATACAGGGCTGGACTGGCTCGCACCGCAGAATTAGCTTTCTTGAGAGCATGCGTCCCTTATGAGTCTTTTCCGCAGTGCGGCGGACCGGGCCTGAAGCAGGACGTTCACCAGTGACCTTGCGGGCAGCCGCCCGGACCGGACTTCAGGGCGCATGAGGAAGATACGACGTACTTCCGCGCCGGCACTACCAGTGGGCGAGCGGCCCCCGGAAGGTGGACAAGTGAGTGAAGACGCTGTGTGGGTCAGAAGCGTGACGGGCATCCAACTGCATCACGTGACCGATCTTCAGGACGCTCGTCGGTTCCTGGGCAACGCTGTCATGGCGCTGGGCGCAGCCCATGTGAGAACGGGCGACGCCAGGTTCTCCGGTCTCGCCGACCAGCTCAAAGCAATGGTCGTCCAAACGCACGACCTGGAGGGCGAGGCACGGGAGAGCATGCACCGGCTGCATTCCACGGATCCCGAGCGGTTCGTGCGCTGCCGGGAGGGCGAGGAGCCCTGGCCGGACGAGCTCCAGGCGGGCTTCGTCCCGCGCCACACCTGCCGGGACAAGTGCCTCTACCACGACCATGAGGTGCTGGACGCCATCCTGCAGTGCACCTGCGGCCGGCCCCCGTGCCGCGCCTGCGCGATCGCGGGGGCTCCCTGACCCGGAGAACACGGAGAGCGGAGCGTGCCGTCCCGGGCCGTCCGTGTACGGGCGGTGACGGCTCCGCCGACTCCTGCCGTGTGTGTCAGACGGTGTACGAGCGGGCCCCGGTCCCGGCGAGCCTGCCGCCCTCCACGATGAGGTATTCCTGACGGATCGGGCGGTTGTCGAACCAGCACTCCAGGATTTCCCGGACGCCTGCCGCGTACCTGGCCTGCGCGGAGAGCGTCGAACCGGACACGTGCGGTGTCATGCCCTCGTGCGGCATGCTGCGCCACGGGTGCTCCTCTTCCGGCGGCTCGGGGTACCAGACGTCACCGGCGTAACCCGCCAGATGGCCTCGTTCCAGAGCACGTACCACGGCGTCCCGGTCGACGATCAGCGCGCGGGCTGTGTTGACGATGTACGACCCTCGCTTCATGGTCGCGAGCATCTCGTCGTCGAAGAGGTTCACCGTCTGCGCGTGCAGCGGCGCGTGGATGGAGAGCACGTCGACGGCGGCCGCCAGGGAGCGGGCGTCCGCATGCCAGGTCAGCCCCAGCTCCCGCTCGAGGTGTGGTGGCACCCTGTGCACATCGTTGTAGTGCAGCTTCACATCGAACGGCTTCAGCCGACGGAGCACTGCCATGCCGATCCGTCCGGCACCGAAAACGCCGACGTCCATGCCCTCCAGGTCGTAGTTCCGCGAGACGCTGTCGGCCACGTTCCACCCTTGGCGGGCGGTGACCCACTCGTGGGCGGGCAGATAGTTGTGGACGAGAGCGAGGATCTGCATGACCGCGTGCTCCGACACGCTGATGCTGTTGCTGTAGGTGACCTCCGTGACGGTGACGTCGTGCTCGATGGCGCTCGGCAGGTCCACGTGGTCCGAACCGATCCCGGCTGTGATCGACAACTTCAAGTGCGGTGCGCGCCGAATCCGGTCAGGGGTGAGATAGGCGGGCCAGAACGGCTGCGAGATCACCACCTCGGCGTCGGGGAGTTCCCGTTCCAGCACGGAGTCGGGCCCCTCCTTGTCGGAGGTGACGACCAAGGTGTGGCCCTGTTCCTCCAGGAACGGACGCAGACCGAGTTCGCCGGAGACGCAGCCGACCAGCTCACCCGGCCTGAAGTCGATACTCCGGGGGGTGGGCGCCGTCTGCCCTCCGGGATAGCCGCTGATGACGGGGATCTCATCTCGGGCATACCTGGGCGGGTAGCCGTCAACGGGATCCGGATAAAGCACCGTGAGAATCTTTGCCATGGCCGTACTCCTACGAAGGCCGGCGCACAGGCGTGGCCCGCTGGCCGCGCATTCGCTCCGGCCGGCCTTGCTGTCCACTACCGAGTGACCGGGCTGCCGCACAACAAACGGGCCCAAACCCGCTGATCAGCGCGCCCGCCCCTGCCCGACCGAGCAGCCTGCGGTGCGGGGGTCACGTCCTTGCCACCCGGTGGGGCCCGCCGCGTCATACCCGCTCATTCGGCACGGCGGCGCAGGGCGACCCCAGGGGCGTCTCCAACGTGCCTTGACACGCCGTCGTCACAGGCGTTGCCTGGAATAAGAGGCGATGCTACTCCGGTGTTCATTGGCTCGACCAGAACCGCGCCACGGCCTGAGGCCGGAAGCGCGGCGGGGCGGAGACGACTCATGGCGACATATGAGTATTCCTGCAACCGCTGCGGATCGTTCGACGTCAAGCTGCCGATCGGCACAGCGCCGACCGCGCACGCCTGCCCGCAGTGCTCGAATACGGCTCAACGTGTGTACTCATCCCCCGCGACCGCGTTCACCCCGCCTGCCGTCGCGGGCCTGCGCGAGCAGGAGGAAAAGTCTCGGGAGAATCCCGCGGTGGTCACGCGGGTGCCTCCCGAGCAGGCTGCGCCGAGGCCGGCCCATCCGGCCCTCGCCCGGCTCCCCCGGCCCTGAGAGGAAGTCGCGGACCGGCGGAATCAGTCCAACACCCCCTCGGAGAAGGGGACGTGGGGCGTTCTCGATCCCTGCCGCCTCGCCAGAGGCACGGGGTGCGCACAACAGCATCTCGGTCGCATGACCGCCCGGCGGGCCCATCGCTCGCGGAGCGAAATCTCGGGAGGTGTCCCCCTTGGCCAACGTCGGACTTCTCTTCGTAGGCGCGGTGCTCTTCCTGAACGGGTTGATGCTGCTGGGAAAGGTCGACAGCCGAGCAGCCGCCGTATTCAATCTGTTCGTGGGCGGACTTCAGGTCCTCACACCCATATATCTCATCATCGCCGCGAATCAGGACCCCCGCCAAATCGTGCTCGCATCGGGCATCTTCCTCTTCGGTTTCACATATCTGTATGTAGGAATCGGACTACTCATGGGGCTCGACACGACAGGCGTGGGCTATTACTCACTGTTCGTGGCCATCGTGGCTCTGGGTTATTCCTTCGTCAACTTCCGGCTGTTCGACGATCAGCCGTTCGGAGTGATATGGCTCTACTGGGCGTTCCTCTGGTTCCTTTTCTTCCTGCTACTGGGACTGAAAATGGAGACTTTGACGTCTTATGTCGGCTGGGTGACAGCGATCGAAGGCTGGGTAACCGGCGTCATACCGGCATTCCTGCTGCTGGCCGGTTACTGGGTTACCGAGAACTTCTTTGAAACGGCGATCGCGCTGGGCGCGTTCGGCGTCCTGACCTTCGCCGCGCTGTGGGTCGTACTTCGCCGGAGGCGGCCCGGCAGGCCCGTGGAGGAGTACAGCGCCCCGGGCTACCCGGCCGGCAGCCCCGGCTAGCGGCCTGCCGATGATCGCCGCCGACTCCTCGATGGGAGCGCCGGGAGGTGGTTGAAACGCGAGAAACGAAGACGGCAGAAGCGGCGTGAGGGGTGGTCAGAGCACCCCGGGCCACGCGCCGCACCCGCTCACCCGTACAGAACAGATCACGGAGTTCACATGCCTGACGTAATCTTCAGCGTCGACCAATCCCGGTCGATGCGTGACCAGGATGTACCTGGACATAATAGGTGGCATCCGGATGTTCCGGTCGCCGCGATGGTCCGCCCGGGGGACGAGTTCCGCGTCGAATGCCGCGAATGGACCGACGCGCAGATCGGCAACAACGACTCCGCCAACGACATCCGCGACGTCGACCTGATGCGCTGCCACATGCTCAGCGGGCCGATAGGCGTCGAAGGCGCGGAGCCGGGCGACCTGCTCGTCGTGGACATCCTGGATCTCGGGCCGGTACCGCAGCAGGTCGGAGACGCACCGGGTGAAGCCTGGGGATACACCGGCGTCTTCGCCAAGGCCAACGGTGGAGGCTTCCTGACGGACTACTTCCCCGATGCCTACAAGGCGATATGGGACTTCCATGGGCAGGTGGCGACCTCCAGGCACCTACCCGGTGTCCGCTTCACCGGCATCACCCACCCGGGCCTCTTCGGCACCGCGCCGTCCGAGGAACTGCTGCAGCGGTGGAACAGGCGTGAGCAGGCCCTGATCGACACCGACCCCAACCGGATCCCGCCACTCGGACTCGCGCCCGACCCCGCTCAGGCTCTCGCCGGCCAGGCGACCGGATCGGATGCCGGACGTATCGCCCAGGAAGGGGCCCGCACCGTCCCCGCACGGGAGAATGGCGGCAACCACGACATCAAGAACTTCACTCGTGGATCCCGCGTCTTCTACCCGGTCCATGTTGCGGACGCCAAGCTGTCAGGCGGTGATCTTCACTTCAGCCAGGGAGACGGTGAGATCACCTTCTGTGGCGCCATCGAGATGGGCGGCTACATCGACTTCCACGTCGATCTGCTCAAGGGTGGCATGGAGAAGTACGGTGTCACCACCAACCCCCTCTTCATGCCGGGCAACGTCGAGCCGCGGTACTCGGATTTCATCTCCTTCATCGGGATCTCCGTGGACCACGACACCGACACCAACTACTACCTGGACGCGACGGTCGCCTATCGCCGCGCCTGCCTCAACGCCGTCGAGTACCTGAAGAGGTTCGGTTACACCGGAGAGCAGGCATACTTGCTCCTCGGTGCGGCCCCTATCGAGGGACGCATCAGCGGGATCGTCGACATCCCCAACGCCTGCTGCTCCCTCTACCTCCCGACCGGGATCTTCGACTTCGATATCCGTCCCACTGCGGAGGGACCGAAGGCCGCAGACCGCGGTCAGTGCGCGGTGACCACCTGAAGCCGACCGATCCCCCTGACCGGGATCCGGCACCACCGGGCCCTGACTCCGATCGGCACAAGCCACCCGGAGGCCGGGCCCGGCCCGGCCCGGCAGTGGGACAGTCACACGATCGTCCGGACAGGCCTGGTTGCTTGGTCAGGTTCACTCACCGGTGGCGTGTCCGTTTGATCGGGTGTGTTGTTGACCGGGTGTGATGGGTGGGGAGCCGGCCGCGGTCCGGTCCGGACAGTGAGGGCCGGGGCCTATCCGAAGACCGCCTTGGCCACGGCCAAGCCGATGAACACCGCTCCGAGCCCTGCGATGACCGAGGCCACCACGTTGACGAACGCCAGGAACCTCGCGCCGGCCGCGGCCAGGCTCAGCGTTTCATAGGAGAACGTCGAGTACGTGGTCAGCGCCCCGCACAGCCCGGTCCCCAAGAACAACTGCACGTCCTTCGACGCGGCACCGGACAGCGCCGCCCCCGTCAGCACGCCGAGAATCATCGAGCCGGTGACGTTGGCGGCGAAGGTGCCCCACGGGAAGACCGTGTCGTGACGCGCCTGGACCGCCCGGTCGGTCAGATACCGCAGCGGGGCCCCGATCGCGCCGCCGAGCAGCACCAGCAGCAGTCTCATCGGCTCACGGCCTCCCGCCCCACGTAGTGCACCACCTGAACCTCCTCCAGGGTCACCAGCCCCTCGATGGCCAACTCGTCCAGCTGCGGCAGGAAGGCACGGATCCGCTCCTCCTCGTCCACGATGACAACCGCGGTCGGCAGGTCGTCCGCCATCGACAGCAACCGGGTGGTGTGCACGATCGAGGACGCCCCGAACCCCTCCACCCCACGGAAGACCGACGCTCCCGCCAGTCCCGCCGCGTGAGCCCGGTGCACGATCTCCGTGTACAGCGGCCTGTGATGCCAGGTGTCGGTGTCGTCCACGAAGACCGTCATGCGCAGTGCGCGACCCATGAGCTCCATCACTGTCTCCTTCCGACCAGGGCGCGGCGCGCCGCCGCCACGCCGATCGTCACCGCGGCCATCGCGGCCACAACGGTCATCGCCAGGTAGGCCAGCCCAATACCGGCCCGCTCCTGGGCGACCAGACGTTCGATGTCGGCGCAGTACGTGGAGAAGGTGGTGAATCCGCCCAGCACCCCCGTGCCGAAGAACGGCCGCAGCAGAGGGCGCGCCGACCACACCTCGGTGACCGCCACCAGAAACACCCCGATGATCAGGCAGCCGACCGCGTTGACACCCAGCGTCGTCCACGGGAACGCGCTGCTGTCCGTGGGCCACAGCTGCCCCGCCTCATAGCGGGCGCCCGCCCCCACCGCCCCACCGACGGCGATCACGGAAAGCACCGCCAACTCCCGCCGACGCGCTTCACCCCGCCCCCGCGCCGCCTCGGCAGCCGTGGCCCGCTCGGCCGGCCCGGCAACCGTCGTCGACTGTCCGGCCGCACTCCTCAGACCGCTGCGCCCCACACGCCTCTGCACACCGACCACCGTGTACCCGCCCCTGCTCCAGGTGAGCAGGGGCCGTCGTCGCGTCACTGCCGCCCGTCGGGCACCATCCCCTGCGACCCCATCGATGCCGTACGGCCACCCTAAACCTCACTCCTGGGGAGGCGCGGTCGAGCAGCAGGAGTGCAGCGGTTGACGCTGAGAATGATCTTGATCGGATCGCAGGCCGGCGCCGTTGCCGGCCCGCTGGACCCCGAGCCGGCCGCCCGGCGGACCGAGATGGTTCCCGCCTACGCCGCAAGCCCGGCGGACCATGACGCCGCTCTCGACGAATTCGTCGCCGAACACGACGACTGGGAGAAGCGGCGTATCTGGCCGGACGACGCCACCCACCTCATCCACGAGTCACAGACCTTGCGGGCCGAACTCGTCCACGAAACAGATCCCCGTGGGACGGCTTGGACCTTCGCCGCCTACGAGACACCCGTCTCCGGCCGGATGTGGCGCCTCACCTTGACCGGCGCCGCGCCCGCTCCCGTGCTCAAGTCCCTCCGGACAGCTGTGCTTGTGCCGTACCCCTCTAGCCCGGCATGCACGAGCCGGGTGAGGCCCTGAGCCACGTCGAGGTCGGTCGGGCCGTCGGGTGGGACGCCGCATCCGGCGGCAAGCCACCCACCCGCCGTCCGGAATCCGTCATTTTCGCAGGTCAGCGAATCCTTCCCCGGGGTTTCAGCGGCACCGCCGGCAGCTCGGGGGCGGGCAGCGGAGCGCCGTCGTACCCCTTCACTCCTCCGAACCCCGTGCCTTCCATCCAGTCCCTGCGGGCCTGTTCGCTCTCCTCCTGGCTCCGGCCGATCCAGGTCCGGAACAACCGGATCGCGCTCATTGCACTGACCGTCTCGGAGGAACGGCTCGCGGCTCGCCAAGGGAGCAGGCGGAGGCATCGCTTTCCCTCCTTGGTCAGGTCGGCAAGTCATGCGGCTTTCCTCAGCCGTCTGCGGTAGCCGGTATCACGCAGACCCGACCCCATGAAGACCGTCCTCGTCCTTCACCACGCAGCAGCGTGAGGTTGTTCACCGACGACGCAAAACCGTCGTGGCCTGCGACATCTGCCACGACCGCATCCACTCGGAACGGCCGGCCAGACCACTCACGCGATAGTCGCTGGAGAGCCGGATGACCGGGAAACCGTCATGTCCGGTTCGGCGGGAGGCCGTGCGGAACAGGACTCGCCCCACAGCGAGCACCCCGCCGCGCGGCCGGTCCAACCGCCTGGCTGTTGCACTCACGCCGCCCGGCCCGCGGCTACGAGCGGCGGCCCGGGGGCGACGGTCCCGGCGGTCTTGCCCGGCGTTCGGATCCGGTGCGAGACTTCGGAACCGCCTTCACTGGTAGAGGAGTTGGGCTTGTCACCTACGGGAAGAGCGTTACGGCCCCTGACCATCCTCTTCGCACCGGAGAGCGCCTACGGGCCGACGAACAACTGCGTAGGGATCGGGGATGTCCTGCGCCGCCGGGGGCACCGTGTGGTGTTCGCCGCGGAGGCGTCCTGGAAGGGCCGCCTCGCGCCGCTCGGTTTCGAGGAGGAGCTGGTCGATCTGGCTCCGCCGCCCGAACAGCCCCAGGACGCGGGCCAGTTCTGGAAAGACTTCGTACACAACACCGCACCCGAGTTCCGGAAGCCGACCATCGAGCAGCTGGGCACCTGGATCAAGCCGGTGTGGGAGGAGTTGGTCTCCGGCGCCCGGTACTGCGAGCCGCAGGTGAAGGAGATCATCGACCGGGTCCGGCCGGATGTGATCGTCGAGGACAACGTCGTGTGCTTCCCGGCGTTGACCACGGCGGGCGTTCCTTTCGTGCGGATCGTTTCCTGCAACCCGCTGGAGATGAAGGGTGAGCGCGTTCCACCGCCGTTCTCCGGGTATCCGGCCGGGGACCGGAGCGAGTGGGACGAGTTCCGCGCCGAGTACGACCGCACGCACCGGAGCCTGTGGAGCGACTTCAGCGCCTGGGTGACCGAGCAGGGCGCGCGTCCGCTGCCCGACCTGGAGTTCATCCACGAGGGCGATCTGAACCTGTACATCTATCCCGAGCCGGCCGACTACACGGACGCCCGTCCGCTGGGCCCCACCTGGCACCGGCTGGACTCCTCGGTCCGTGAGACGCAGGAGAGGTTCACGCTGCCGCCCGGCCTGGCCGACGGTGGCGCGCTGATCTATTTCAGCCTCGGATCGCTCGGCTCGGCCGACGTGGACCTCATGCGCAGGGTCATCGCCTCGCTGGCCCGCACCCCGCACCGCTACATCGTCTCCAAAGGCCCGCTGCACGGGGAAATCGAGCTGCCGCCGAACATGTGGGGCAAGGAGTTCCTGCCGCAGACCCGGATCCTCCCGCTGGTCGACCTCGTCATCACACATGGCGGCAACAACACGACCACCGAGGCCCTCCACTTCGGCAAGCCCATGATCCTGCTGCCGCTGTTCTGGGACCAGTACGACAACGCCCAGCGCATGGCCGAACTGGGTTACGGCGTCCGGCTCGACCCGTACCGCTTCACCGACGCCCAACTCCACGGCGCGATCGGCCGTCTGCTCGGCGATACGGCTCTGCGGCGCACCCTCACCGAGACCGGTGAGACGATCCGGGCGCGCGACGGGCTGCACACAGCCGCGGATCTGATCGAGCGGGCCGCCACGGGCTGATCCCACCGGCCCGCGGACGAACCGGCCCCCCATGCCCCGATCACCTGCGCACCGCGTACCGCCGGGCTTCATCACCCCGGCCGAGACCAGGACTCTGACAGCGCAAGGCCTCGCCCCCGCAGCGCAACCATCCGCTGTCCACGATCAAGGGGGAACTTCAGCTGTTGTTCAACCCGCTTCTTCAACCCGATTGCAGGTGGGCCGCGGGGCCGGGCAGGGCCCTGGCCGGCGCAGCTCAGTCGGACGGATGGAGGGCGGCGCTGGCCACGACCGAGTTGTCGGCCGCGAGCAGGTGCACCTCGGTCACGGGCGGCGAGCCGGCGGGGTAGGAAGCGACCCATTGGGCGTAGCCGGCGGCCAGGGAGAAGGTGCCGATGGTGGTGGTGGAGCCGTCCGCCCGTTCGATCTGGCAGGTGAGTGTGCCGTGAAGGGCCGCCCGGGCGCGTGCGGGGAGGTCGTCGGCGTCCACCGACATGTACACCCAGTGCGGCCGGCCCGTGTAGGCGAAGACGCGTCCGACGTCCTGGCTGTGGGAGGTGAGGTCGGCGCTGAGCAGCCGGTCGGGCCGGGCGGGGCCGGTGTCGGACGGCGAGGACGCGGAGGTGACACCGATCGCCCATCCGCCCACGGCCAGCGCCGCGGCTGCCACAGCGGCTGCGAGGCCGAGGGCGAACCGTTGGCGCAGTGTCCGGCGACGGCGTCGGGGGGACAGCCCGATGCGCTGGAGCACGCGGGTTTCGAACCCCTCCGGCGGCTCGCGTCCGGGGATCAGGTGGAGCAGTTCGTCGGCCGTGCGCGCCAGCTCCCGGACGTTCTCCCGGCAGGCGGGGCAGCGCTGCAGGTGGGCCAGGGCCGCGGCGCGCTCCTGGGCGGGCAGTACTCCCAGTGCCACTTCGGCGGCGATGTCCCGCAGTCGTGGGCACGCAAACGTGTCGTCGCCGGTCATGATGTCGTGTCCTGCCTGTGCGTCAGAGTCTCGCGCAGCTTGGCCAGCGCCGTCCTGATCCGGGTCTTGGCGGTGCCGAGGGGTATCTGCTCCAGGTCCGCCACTTGCTGCGCGGTCATTCCGTAGATGCCGGCCATGACGATGGCGCGGGCCTGGCCCGGCGGCAGCTCCGCGATGGCCCGCCGCAACTCGGCCGACTCCTCGTCGGCCACCGCCAGCCGCTCGGGGGTGTCGGTGGTCGCTTCCAGCAGCGGCGCCATCCGGGTGGGGTCCACGGGGACAGTTCTGCGGGAGCGCACGGCGTCGATCGCCAGGTTGTGGGCGATGGCCGCCAACCAGGTACGGACCGATCCGCGGCGCGAGTCGTAGACCTGGGCGTGGCGCCAGGCCTGTTCGAAGGTCTGCTGGGCCACGTCCTCCGCGAGCTGGGCGTCGCCGGTGACCGTCATGGCCACCCCGAAGACCTTGTGCTGGAACCGGCGGACGAACGCCACCGCGAACTCGGGGTCGTCGGTCGTCAGTCCCGCCAGCAGCGCGTCATCGGGCATCCGCTCCAGAGAAAGCCCCACATGGTGCATATTCCTAATACGTAGCATCATCGCGGAGGGATTGTCCGAGGGTCGGCTCGGGCGCCGGTGGTTCCACATCCCTGCGGTGGAAGGGCAGCAGCGCGTCGAACGCCGCGGCGAGGGAATCGATCCTCGGCCGGGCGGCGGGGTCCGGTTCCAGGCACGCGTCGATCGCGGTGGCGAGCGCACGCGGCAGGCGGCGCCGGGTGCCCACGGGCGCGGCCCTGCCCTCCAGCTGCGGGTACCGGTGCTGTCGGCTGCAGGTGTCGCCGAGGCTCGCGGACGCCGACAGGGCGCAGGAGTCACCGGCCGCCTCTCCGTCCGTCGTGGTGGAGGTGACCTCGGGGAACGGGAGGTCACCGGTGGCGGCCTCGTACAGGGTGATGCCCACCCCCCACGCATCCGCGGCGGCGGACAGGCTGCCGCCGCGTGCCTGCTCGGGGGCGAGGTAGCAGCGGGTGCCGATACCTGCGGGCGCGGGCCCCGGCGGGCGGGCGACGCTGAGGTCGAGGAGTTTGGCGCGCCGGCAGTCGATGATCACGTTCGAGGACTTCACGTCCAGGTGCAGCAGGCCCCGGCCGTGCAGGTAGTGCAGTGCGGAGCACAGGTGCAGGCCCAGGAAGGCCACGTCGTGGGCGGCGAGCCGGTGCCGCAGGCGGCCGATGAGGTGGGTGACGGTCTCGCCGGTCAGTGTCTCCAGGACGACGAGGGGCTCGGGCATCTCGACGGTCTCGTACGCGCGGACCAGATGCGGGTGGCTGAACTCCTGCAGCCAGCGGCCCTCGCACAGGAGCCGTTCGCGCAGCCGTGGTTCGTGCCGGCGGTCCGGACGCAGCGTCTTCACCAGGCAGCGGCAGTCCCTCTCGTAGCTCCAGGCGTCGTACACGTCGAGCCATCCGGTCCTGGTCAGATGGGCCAGGACCTCGTAGCCGGCGATTGGGGTCGCCCCCGGCGGCAGGGGCGGGGCCGGAGGGGCGGTCCGGTGTCGGGGGACCACTCGCGGCGAGGGAAGGTTCGGACGGCTCATGGGAAGGCCTTGATCGCGGAAGCCGTGGCAGCGGGGTCCGCAGGGGCGTGGAACCGGTGCAGTCGGGCATAGGTCTCGCCGCTCAGCAGCAGGTCGTGGTGGGCGCCCTGCTCGACGACCCGGCCGTGGTCCAGCACCAGGATCCGGGTGGCGTCGCGGACAGTGAGCAGGTTGTGGGAGATGACGATCGTGGTGTGTCCGGCCATCAGCCGGCGCAGTGGCTCCATGACACGTTGGCCCGACTCGGCGTCCAGGCCGGTGGTCGGCTCGTCCAGGATGAGCACGGGCGCATCGCGGATCATGGCCCGGGCGATCGCCAGGCGCTGGCGCTGACCTCCGGACAGCAGCCTGCCGCGCTGGCCCACGACGGTGTCGTAACCCTCCGGCAGAGCGGTGACGAAGTCGTGCGCGTCCGCGGCGCGGGCCGCCGCGACGACCTCCCGCTCACTGGCGTCCGGACGGCCGTAGAGGATGTTCTCGCGCACGGTGCCGTGCAGGACGAGCGTCTCCTGGAGCACCACGGCCACGTTGTCACGGACGTCGGCGAGCCGCAGGGTCCTCAGGTCCGCGCCGTCCAGCCGGACGGCGCCGTGCTCGGGGTCGTAGAAGCGCAGCAGGAGTTTGGCGACGGTGGACTTCCCCGCGCCACTGGGCCCGACCAGCGCCAAGCTCTGCCCGGGCTCCACACGCAACGACACGTCGCACAGCGCGGCCCGGTCGGTCCCCGGATAGGTGAAGCCGACACCATCGAACTCCACCTGCCCGCGGGCGCGCCCGAGCCGGACGGGAGAGGGGGCCTCATTCACCTGCGGGCGCTGGTCGAGCAGCTCGACGATCCGCTCCGCGGCGGCGGAGGCCGCGTAGAAGGTGCTGGTCAGCTGGGACATACCCCGGATCGGGCTGTAGAGCTTGCTCAGCAGGGCCAGGAAGACCAGCAGCTCGCCCAGGGTGAGACGGCCGCGGGCCAGTTGCCAGGTGCCCAGGCCCATCACCAGGAGGGCCCCGCTCAGCTCGACGAGGTCGACCAGCGGCCCGAAGACGGCACGGATCCTGGTCGAGGCCATGGTGGCGCGGTACCGTCCGAGGATCTCGCGCTGGAACCTGCCCTGCTCCCACTCCTGGCGGTTGTATGCCTGTACCAGGGCGATGTTGCCCAGCGCCTCCTCGGCGACCGCGCTGACCGAACCGCTGCGCCGGCGGCGCTCCCGGGAAGCGGCCTTCACCAGCCGGGAGAAGTACCGGGCCGCGCACCAGAACAGCGGCACGATGACGAGGGCGAACAGCGTCAGGTCCCAGCTCAGGTAGAAGAGCATGCCCAGGAAGATGCCCAGCCGCATCACGTACCACAGCGCCTGGGCCACGCCCGAGAGCAGGAACGTCTCGACCGCGTCGACGTCACCGGTGACCCGGGCCAGCACATCACCGAGCCGGCGCCGTTCGAAGAACCCGAGGGAGAGACGCTGCACGTGCCGGAAGACGTCCGCCCGCAGCGCGAGCAGGAATCGCTCACCGACCCAGGTGGAGGTCACGTCGTCGGCGAACGACACGATGCCCGAAGCGAAGCTGAGCCCGACATAGGCCAGGGCGATCGGCAGGAACGGGCTGAGATCGCGCTGGACGAGCACCTCGTCCACCACCACCTTGAACAGCCATATCTCGGCCGCGTCGATGGCGGGGCCGACGACACAGAACGCCACGAGCGGCAGCAGCCACCTCCGCCCGCCGCGCGTGTACGGCCAGAACCGCCGGAAGATCTGTCGCACCGGCAGTGCCGGCGCGGCAGCGACGACCTGTTCGCCCTCCGGCTCGGCGACAGAGAGCAACCGCCGCAGCGCCGCGACCGGGGCGGCGCTGCGGACGGCGTGACGGCGAAGGTTCACGGAACCGCGACTTACCAGACGTCGTCCCCCGGCGACCGGGAGATCATGTCCGCCGGCCGCCGAGGGGCACCGGTGTCACTTGTGCATGCCGGTGCTGGAGGTACGACGACGGTGTTTGCGGTTGTGGGACGTCCTTCCCTTCCCGGTGGTCGTGGTCCTCTTGCCCTTGGAGTGCCTCTTGGCGGGTGCCAGGTGACTGAAGAGCGACATGATCTTTCCTTTCATCTCGCACAGTTCACTAGGACATACGTGCGATCTCCCTTATGGGATGGCGGTTCGGCAAGTTTTTTCGCGCACGGGGTCCTCTTCAGCGCTCACGGGCGACCTGCGCCGGCACGTCGTATCCGGCGAACGTGAACATGCGGGCCCCTACGGTGAGGGGGGCAGGTCGCTCGCGAGACGGTGCATGCCGACGCCGAACCCGGCGTCCGGCGCCGACAGCCGTTCCCTCACGAAACCGCGCTTCTCATGCCAGTCGCAGATCTTCGGGAACACGTCCGGCTGCTTACGATGCCGGGTCCACACGAGCGTTCCGCCGGTGGCACACAGCTGGGTGCAGAAGCCGACAGTGCGCTCGATGTCCTCGTCGGAGATGTTGCCGACCGTTCCCCAAGGCCGCCGAGCACCTCATAATGCCGCCCAGCACGACCTGCCGACCTTCACCTCCTTCCGCTGCGAGACCTCAACGCCAGCCGGTTCAGGTCGTGTCGGGCCAGGATGCGGTGCACCGTCGAGCTGGGCAGGCCCAGGATCGGCCCGAGGCGGGCCGGGCCCAGCCTGCGCTCCCGCCGCAGGCGGCAGACCCGGCTCTCCACCGCCGCCGGGGTCCGGTGCGGCGTCCTGCGGGGCCGGCCGGAGTGGTCGTGCGGCCCCGCCCCGCCCTCCGCTCGCCAGCGGCGGATCCGCTGGTGAGCGGTGGCGCGCGAGATACCCGTCTCGGCCGCGACATGCGCAACCGGCCGGCCAGAGCTGACACGCGTGACGAGCAGTCGCCTCCCGTGAACGGTCAGCCGGGCATTGGGGTGGGACACGAAGACCTCCGTGCGGTGAAGACTCGACACCTCCACCACACCGGAGGTCTTCGCCATGATCAGGCCCGGCCAGTGTCAACAACGCTCGCGATCAATACAGGCGCAGTGTCCCGGTGGCCTGCTCATCAGCGGAAACGGCATGGCCGAGCACAGGAGCGCCTGGCGCGCGGCCCTCGACGACGCGCAGCGGGAGCCACGGGTGGGCGCTTTGTGCCTACAGGATGAGCGTGATCGCGGCGGCAATGCCGCCCAGGCCGAGGGCGAAAGCTGCCTCTTTCCAGCCGCCCTTGCCCCAGCGGAATGGGCGGTCGGCAGCCAGCCGGCCCGGACCGATGGCAGTGACGGCCAGCGCGACGACAGCAATACAGACGCTGTATTCCACGCCGCCGTCCGTCTCCCACAGGCCGTGGGCGCCGGTGACCGTAGCCATCGCATTGATCATGACGCCGATCAGGGCGGCAGCCGCCAGCGGCGTCAGCAGGCCGAGGGCCAGACCGAGGCCACCGAGCAACTCGGACATACCCCCGATCACGGCGAAGAGCTCTCCCGGGTGGTAGCCCAGGGCCGCGAACCCCTTGCCGGTCGCCGTCAGGCCCTGGCCTCCGAAGAGTCCGAAGACTTTCTGAGCCCCATGTGCGGCCATCAGCAGGCCGAAAGTCAGCCTGATGAGCAGCAGGCCGAAGTCGGCGGCGGTCGTCATGGGCGCGGTGGTGCGATGCGCCACCGGTTTCGTGGAAGAAACAGGAGGGTTCAGGATGAGTTTGGTCAACATGGCAATGCTCCGGTTGGAACGCCAGAACGGGCGTTTCCCCCAGCTCGACCGAACGTCGAGCACCGGTGATGGATGAGTCCCGCGTGGTGTCGCGGGCGAGCCCCCTCCTCGTCCGGCCCTTTCGCTGCGGGCAGCGTTGATCCGGGCGGTGGCCCGCGAGGCCAGGCGGCCGGTGTCGCGTCAGTGGTCCTGGAGCATCTGGTCATCGCGATCGGTGCTGTTCGGGCCCAGTCGCACGCAGCATTCGCCGGGCTCGGGGGCCAGGACGGCCTGGACCCCGTTGACCTGCAGGCCGGTGAGGTAGCCGCTGAGGAAGGCCTGGTTCATGCCGCACACCAGGTCGGGGGCCTTCGCGGCCAGCGGATGGAACGGGCAGTTGCGCAGCCGGAGCTGGGTCGGGCCTTCCCGGACGGGCTCGTAGCCGTACCTGTCCAGCAGCCGCTCGCAGGCGGTCAGTCCCCGCTCGGGGCCCAGGCGCCCTGGACGGATTTCCTCCCGCGCGGCTTCGCCCATCTGCCGGCCGCGCTGTTCGGCGGTCCGCACCGCCGCCTGCGCAGCGTTTTCGTCGGCCGCCTCGGTCAGGACGGCGTCCAGGAGAAGGTCCGCCAGGAGTTCGTGGCGCCGGTCGGGGATGCTCACGGTGATCTGGGCGTCGGTGGGCTCGTACACCTTCGGCCGTCTGCCGACCTTGCGCATCCCACCGGGCGTCTCGTACCGGGCGCGCAGCAGGCCTGCGTCGACGAGCTTGTCGAGGTGGAAGGCCGCGAGCTTACGGGATATGCCGACGCTGGCGGCGGCCTCGTCGCGGGTGACGGCGCGGCCCGCGCGGCGGATGAAGGTGAACATGCGCCGCCGTGAGTCCTCGCTCAGGACGCTGACGGAGTCGATGGCGCTGCCGGCCGCGCCGGCCTGCGCTGTCCGATCGGAAGCCACAAGACCACGGTAACTCTCATCTGCGTGGGCACAAGTGTTTTTGTAGCCCTGTGGCCTGTGTGTCTTGACGCCTTCCCTTAATAAGACCAAGGTTCATTGGTGAAAATAGAGGTTGTCCCCCAACTGGTGTGCCCCTTGGTGCGTTGCCCCGTTATGGGTGAGGGGTGTGGACGAGGTCGGGGGCGGTACGAACTCGTCGCCCATCCAGCGAGGGCGAGGTCGTGCAGGCGTGCGATGCCGAGCAGCGCGTGGTGGACGCCGTCGCCGTTGAGGCGGCAATCGCGCAGGCTCTTCCAGCACTTCATCCGGGCGAAGGTGTCCCCGACGCGGGCGCGAACCCGCTTGTGAGAGCGGTTGTTCTGAAGACGGCGGGCGGGAAGTCCTCGATGGGGCGGACCAGTTGCAGCCCGGCGTTGTTGACCAGTACGTCCGTGCCCGCGGCGGCGAGTTCGGCGGCGTCCAGGTCCATGAGGTCGAGCACATGCGGCTCGATGCCGCCGCCGAGGTCCCGGGCCTGCTCGGCCAGCGCCTCCAGACCGGCGGCGTCCCGGTCGACGGCTCTCACCTTGGCGCCGGCGGCCGCGAGCCGCAGCGCGCAGGCGCGGCCGATGCCGCCGGCGGCGCCGGTGACGAGGGCGGTACGGCCACCGAGGTCGAGCAGGGGGGCCAGAGGGGTGGAGAGGGCGTGGGGCGCGGTCATGTCCCGACCCTGGGCAGCGCCCCTACCCCGCCCCATGTGGTCGCCCCCCACAGTTCAGCCAGAAGTAGTGGGGTCGAACCATGTGGGTGAGTCAGCCATGGCTTGCTTGATGCGGAAGCGCCCGAACTCGTTCAGCTCCGGCAGCGCGTCCACGGCGAACCAGGCGACGTCCAGTGATTCGTCGTCGTTGACCCGGGCCTCACCGCCGACGGCACGGCAGCGGAAGGTGATGTCCATGTACTGGCAGATGTCGCCATTGCCGTACGTCACCGGGTTCAGCGCCTGGACCAGCACGACCCGCTCGACGACGCAGCGCACCGCGGTCTCCTCCTCGACCTCGCGCACCGCGCAGGCCGCGGGCTGTTCCCCCGGGTCGGGAATGCCGCCGAGCACCGACCACTTGCGGGTGTCGGACCGGCGGTTCAGCAGCACTCTGCCCTCGTCGTCGAAGACGACGGCGGTGACTCCGGGAAGCCAGAGCAACTGGTGACCGGCGGAGGCGCGCAGGGTGCTGATGAAATCAGGAGTAGCCATGCCCCCGACCTTAACGGGCAGGTCGGGCCGCCCCACGGCGCTTCAGGGGGCGTGCGTCCTCCGTACGACCGCGCGTCACCGGCGCGCCCGCCCGCGCACACCGGCGCCGACGGCCCGTCCCAGGCCGCCCGCGGCGACCAGGACGAGGCCGATCTCGGGGAGGACGCCGAGGCGGGTGGCGGGGGTCCGGGAGGAGCGCAGCGGCACCTCCTGCACCAGGGAGTCGGCGACGAACATGCCGGTCTTCCGGCTGACCGTCCCGTCCGGCATGATGATCGCACTGACACCGCTGGTCACCGGGACGGTGACGGTGCGGCTGTGCTCGACGGCGCGGACCCTGGACATGGCGAGCTGCTGGTGGGTCATCTCGCTGCGGCCGAAGGTCGCGTTGTTGCTGGGTACGGAGATCAGCTGGGCGCCGTCGGTGACCGTGTCGCGCACCGCCCAGTCGAAGGCCGCCTCGTAGCAGGTGACGAGTCCCACCCCGGTGCCGGCCATGGTGAACACGCCGGGTTCGGTGCCCCTGCTGAAGTCCTGGCGGACCATCGACGTCCACTCGTCGTTGATCGCCCCGACCAGGGAGCGCAGCGGGAGGTACTCGCCGAAGGGCTGGATCTGCCGCTTGTCGTAGGTGTCGACGGGGCCCTTCGCAGGGTCCCAGAGGACCTGCTCGTTGAGCAGCTTGCCGTCCTTGCTTACCACGGCGCCGACCGAGACCGGGGCTCCGATCGCCCGGGCCGCGCGGTCGATGACGGCACGCGCGTCGGCGTTGGTGAAGGGGTCGATGTCGGAGGAGTTCTCCGGCCACAGCACGATGTCGGGCCGTTCGGCCCTGCCCGCGTCGACGGCGGCGGCCAGGCGCTCCGTCTCGCGCGCGTGGTAGTCGAGGACGGCACGCCGCTGGGAGTTGAAGTCGAGCCCCAGCCGCGGCACGTTGCCCTGGACGACCGCGACGGTCGCCGTGCCGTCCTCGGCCGTGTCGTTCACCAGCGGCCGGGCGGCGACCGCGGCCACGAGGGGCGCCGCCACGCTCAGGGCGCCGACGGCCGCCGCGACGCGCCGCACGGTCCCGGTGCGGCGGGCGTCCAGGGACACGCGTGCGATCTCGTACAGGCCGAAGCCGCACAGGACGACCGCGAAGCCGAGCACGGGGGTGCCGCCCAGTGCGGCGAGCGGCAGGAACACGCCGTCCGCCTGTCCGAACGCGACCTTGCCCCAGGGGAAACCGCTGAACGGCACCCGCGCGCGTGCCGCCTCCCCCGCCGTCCAGAGCGCGGCGGCCCACACCGGCCATCCGGGCAGCTTCGAGACCGCGGCGACGCCCGCGCCGACCAGCGCGACGAAGACCGCCTCGATCGCGGCGAGGGCGATCCACGGGCCGGGGCCGACCTCCACACCGGTCCACACCAGCAGCGGCAGCAGGAAGCCCAGGCCGAAGAGATAGCCGAGGCCGAGCCCCGCCTTCCAGCTCCGCCCGCGCAGCAGCAGGCCGAAGACGGCGAAGGCGGGCAGTGCCAGCCACCACAGGGTGCGCGGCGGGAAGCTGACGTAGAGGAGCAGTCCGGAGAGTGCTGCCGCTACGGCCGGAACGAGGCGCAGGAGCCACCGGCGCCACGCGCTGGGCGCGGCCTGCGGGGGCATCGGGTCCGACTCGCCGACGGAGGTTGCGGTGACGGTCACTCGGCGAGTCTACGGCGGCCGGGCCGGGCACCGACCGTGCCGGCCGGGCGGGCGGGCGGCCGCGGAGAGGGCGGGCCGCGGGCGGAGGCGGTGTCCCCGGACCTGGCCCGTCACAACCCGTTCCCGCACATCCCCAAACCGCCCACCAGCCGTTACCGTGTGCCGGTGCCTCTGTCGTGCCGGCCCGTCGCGGTGCCGGCGGCCGGGGTCCGTCACAGGTCGGGGGCGACGCGGTGCGGGGTGCGGGGTGGGTTCCACGGGGACGGTTGTGGCCGGTCCGGATGCGGACGGCGGAAGACGGAGCGGTCTGGACACGGCGGGCATCGTGGTGCTCGGGGCGTGCGCGGCCTGGTCGCTGATCACGGCGGCGGCCGGGGACGGCCGGCCCGAGGGGGTGCTGCTCGCGGTGCTGGCCGTGGCCGCGGGATATGCCGCGGGCCGGATCGGCGGGGCACTCCTGCCGGTGGCCGCACCGTGCGCCGGGGCCCTGGCCGGCCTCGGCCTGGTGGTGGCCGTGCCGCGGCTGGCGCCGGGACCGCAGATCACGACGCCTCTGGGCCACGCCGGGGCGCTCGCCGCCGTGCTGGCTCTGTCGGCCGGTGCCGCCTGCTGCGCGGCCTGGGCGGCCTCGTCACCGGTGCTGCGGTTCGCGCTGCGTCTGCTGGCCGCCGGGATCGCGGTGGCCGCGGCCGTCCTGGGGTCGGCCGCCGGGTGCGTCGCCGGGGTCGTCGTACTGCTGTGTTCCCTCGCCGCCGGCCGGGTGCGACGCCGTGGGCCGGCCGTCGCCGCGCTGGCGGCGGCCGTCGCCGGGGTGACGGGACTGACCTGGGCGGTCGCCGGGAACGCCGTACCGGCCGGGCTCACCGACGCGCTGGAGGGCCGGCTGACCCCGCACCGTGTGGAACTGTGGCGCGACGCGCTCGGGATGGTGCGTCACGACGCGGGGCTGGGAGTGGGGCCGGGGCGCTTCGGGGAGCTGAGCACCGCGACCGGCCGGACCGTGCTGTCCGACGGCAGGCCCCACTCCGCCCCGTTTCAGCTGGCGGCCGAACAGGGTGTCGTCGGGGTGGCCCTGCTGGCGTTGGCCTTCGGCTGGGTGCTGTGCGCGCTGTGGCGCAGTCCGCGGGCCACGCCCGTGGTGCTCTCGGCGGGTGTGGCGCTGACGGCCGTCGCGGCGGTCGCCGCGGTGGGCAACGCGCTGAGCTTCACCGCGGTATCGGTGGGGGCGGGCCTGCTCGCGGGACTCGCGACGGCCCGTCCGCTCACATCCGGTGCACCGGAACGGCCGGCGGACACTCCCGTCCGCGGGGCCCGGCGCACACCGTGACCGCTCCCTGCGCGGCGGCTCAGCATGCCGGGTCCGGCGCGGTCGCTCAGCCCGCCGGGTCCGGCCGGTGCGGGTGGAGACGGTCGCGGATGGCGGTCACCGCCGCCTCCGCGTCGTCCACGGTGATCGTGAAGGTGTGTCCGTCCCACAGGCTCAGGGCGATGCCCTCGCCACGGCGCACGACGACCGCGGTGCCCTTCTCGGGCCTCCAGCGGTAGCCCCAGCCGCCCCAGTGCCGCGGAGTGACGTTCGGGACGAACTCGGCTCCGGCGACGTGCGACAGCGGGATGCGGCGGCGCGGCACTCCGATGTGGCCGCAGCGCACTTCCAGGTGGTCCTCGTCGACCCGCAGGGCGACGTGCACGAAGGCGAGCGTGCCGAACAGGACCAGCAGCCCGGCCGCGATGCACCCGACGACGGCCATGACCAGCGGCGCGATGCCGCTCGACCAGGCCGAGTCGACGGCCAGCACGATGCCGAGCGCCATGCAGGCGGCACCGATCAGCGCCAGCAGCCACTGCATCCGGTTGGTCGCGCGACCGGTCCAGACGTCGGGGTACGGGGTCTGGGCGCCGTGGGGGTGGTCCCTCATGCCTTCGAGGTTACTCACGTTTCGCTCCGCGGGTCCCGCGGTGCCCGGCTCCACTGCGCCGACCGGGGTGCGAAGGGCCGGGGCGCGGAGGGCCGGGGCGCGGAGGGCCGGGGGCTCACACCGCGGGGGTGACCTGCTGGAGGAGCCGGCCCTCCGCGTAGGTGAGGGCGGGCGGGGGCAGCGCGCCCTCGCGTCCGCTCAGCAGCACGGTGAGGGTGCCGGTCGCCGGGGCCTCGGGGGCCGGTCGCTCACCGAGGCGGCGCATGACCTGGGCGGCGACCGCTCCGGCGGAGCCGTGCAGGACGAGCGGCGGCAGGCCGGGGCGCTGCACGGCGGCCCGGATGCGTTCGGCGACCAGTTCGTAGTGGGTGCAGCCCAGGACAACGGCCGTCACATCGTCCGGGGTGAGTTCGGCGGCGGCGTCGACGGCGGCGGCGATCGCGCCCTCGTCCGCGCGTTCCACGGCCTCCGCGAGCCCCCAGCACGGCACCTCGGTGACGTCGACGCCACCGGCGAAGTCCTGGATCAGGTTCCGCTGGTACGGGCTGCCGGTCGTGGCCGGGGTCGCCCAGATCGCCAGCGGTCCGCCCCCGGCCGCCGCCGGCTTGATCGCCGGGACGGTGCCGACGACGGGCAGGGCCGGTTCGAGGCGGGCGCGCAGGGCGGTGAGCGCGTGCACGGTCGCGGTGTTGCAGCCGACGATCAGGGCGTCGGGGCGGCGCGCGGCAGCCGCTTCGGCGACGGCGAGGGCACGGGCGGTGAGGTCCTGCGGGGTCCTGGGTCCCCAGGGCATGCCGTCGGGGTCGAGGGAGAGGACGAGATCGGCGTCGGGGCGGAGGCGCCGTACCGCTGCGGTGGCCGCCAGCAGGCCGATTCCGGAGTCCATGAGCGCGATCTTCACCCGGTCACGATAGTCGATGGGCCGTGTCCGGCCGCTCGTCCGGGGCAGAATGCGCACGTGAGCGCCCTTGTGTGGACCGCCGTCGCCTCCCTCGCCTCCTGGCTGTGGCTGCTGCTCGGCCAGGGCTTCTTCTGGCGTACGGACGTCCGGCTTCCGCCCCTTCGGGAGCCGGAGCCGTGGCCGTCGGTGTGCGTGGTCGTTCCCGCACGGGACGAGGCGGCGGTGCTGCCTGTGAGCCTGCCGGCGCTGCTCGCCCAGGACTATCCCGGGCGGGCGGAGGTCTTCCTCGTCGACGACGGCAGTACGGACGGCACCGGGCGGCTCGCGCGGGAGCTGGCGGACCGGCACGGCGGACTGCCCCTGACCGTGGATTCGCCCGGCGAGCCGCCGGCCGGCTGGACCGGCAAGCTCTGGGCGTTGCGGCACGGCATCGGCCTGGCCCGCGCGCGTGCGCCCGAGTACCTGCTGCTCACGGACGCCGACATCGCGCACGCGCCCGACAGCCTGCGCCGGCTGGTCGCGGCGGCCCGCACCGGCGGGTTCGACGTCGTCTCGCAGATGGCGCGGCTGCGCGTGGAGAGCGTCTGGGAGCGGATGGTCGTACCGGCGTTCGTGTACTTCTTCGCGCAGTTGTATCCGTTCCGCCGGATCGGGCGGGGCGGGTCGCGGACGGCCGCGGCGGCCGGGGGCTGTGTGCTGCTGCGCGCGGAGGCGGCCGAGCGGGCGCGGATCCCGGACGCCATCCGGCAGGCCGTCATCGACGACGTGGCGCTCGCTCGGGCGGTCAAGGCCGGCGGCGGACGGGTCTGGCTGGGGCTGGCGGACGGAGTGGACAGTGTGCGCCCGTACCCGCGGCTGGCCGACCTGTGGCGCATGGTGTCGCGCAGCGCGTACGCGCAGCTGCGGCACAGCCCGGTACTGCTGGCGGGTACGGTCGCGGGTCTCGCGCTGGTGTATCTGGTGCCGCCGGTGGCCGTGGTCGCGGGACCGGCGGCGGGGAGCACGCCGGCCGCGGCCGCCGGTGCGGCGGCCTGGCTGGTGATGACGGGGACGTACGTTCCGATGCTGCGTTACTACCGGCAGCCGCTGTGGCTCGCTCCCCTGCTGCCGTTCACCGCGTTCCTGTACCTCCTGATGACGGTCGACTCGGCGGTGCGGCACTACCGGGGGCGGGGGGCGGCCTGGAAGGGCCGCACCTACACGCGTCCGGGTGCCGTGCCCGACGAGGGCTGAACCGGGGGCCCGTCGGGCGTCATGACGAGGGGGACCATGCGCTGCCGGAGCCGCCCGGGGCCGGGGGTCACTTGCGGCCGGGGGTCCAGTTCATGCCCCAGCCGTAGGCGCGGTCGACGGTGCGCTGCGGGCTGACGCCCCGGTCGGGCACCAGGTAGCGGGCCTCGCGCTGGACGACGAGGTCGTCGCCGGTGTTGGTGATGAGGGCGAGGGCGCACACCGTGGAGGGAACGCCGCACTCGTCGAGCGAGAAGTCGACCGGGGCGCCGTGCTGCGGCTGGAGGGTGACCGTGGCGTGCAGGTCGGCGAAGGAGCGGGCGCCCTCGTAGATGGTGACGAAGACGAGGATGCGGCGGAAGTACTGCTTGTGGTCGAGGCTGACGGTGAGGTTCTCGCCGGAGTCCACGGCGCCGGTGCGGTCGTCGCCGTCGAGGTGGATGAAGGGGGGCCGCTGCAGTGACCCGTACGCGTTCCCGAGGGCCTGGACGACTCCCTTGCTGCCGTCGCTGAGTTCGAACAGGGCGCACAGGTCGAGGTCGAGGTCGGAGTGCATGGCGACCGGGCGGCCCAGCTTGCCCGCCCAGCCGGAGAACTGCTTGCGCACCTGCCAGTTGAGGTTCACCCGCAGCGCGCCCGAGGTTCCGCCCTGTTTGGTCAGCGAGACGGAGGGAGCGGCCTTGGTGAGTGTCACCTTGGTGAGCCGGACCTGCGACGCGGTGGGAGGTGCGGCCGACGGGGGCGGGGCGGCCGGCCGGGCCGCCGGGGGCGGTGGGGTGACCGGGGGTGCCGGGGCGGCCGGCGGAGCCGTCGCCGGGGCGGCGGGAGCGGTGTGCTGCGGCTCGTCCACGGTGATGCCGTAGTCGGTGGCCAGGCCCTCGAGTCCGCTGCTGTAGCCCTGTCCGACGGCGCGGAACTTCCAGGCGCCCTGGCGGCGGTAGAACTCGCCGAGCACGAAGGCGCTCTCGCTGGTCGCGCCCGCGCTGTCGAAGCGGGCCGCGACGGTGCCCTGTACGGCGTCCTTGACCTCGATGTACAGGCCCGGGATCCGGCCGAAGGTGCCGCCGTCGGAGGAGGCCGCGAGGATCACCGTCTCGATGCCGGGCTCCACGCGCGCGAGGTCGACGAGGACGGTGTCGGTGACCTGCCCGCCGGCGTTCCGCTTGCCCTCGTACCGGACGGCTCCGGAGGAGTGGGCGGGCTGGTTGTAGAAGACGAAGTCGCCGTCGGAGCGGACCTTCCCGCCGGCCAGCAGGAGCGCGGAGGCGTCCGCGTCGGGGACCCCGGGGCCGGTGCGCCACCCCAGCTCCACCCGGAGTGCCGTGGTCGGCACCGGCGTGTTCGATCCCTTCGACATTGACATGTCCGCCCCCATCACGTGTCACCTCGCCGGGCGAGGCCCGGCATGCGTCGTGCTCCGTCCGCACAACCTAATACCCGCGCGCGGGAACTCCCATGGGGCATGCGCGGAGAGGCCGATCACCTCGGGTAACCCCACCGGAACTCGGCTTTTACCAGATGGTCACCAGGGCGTACAGCCGTTTCATCCAACTTCGCCCGAATTAGCTATCCCAGGGCACGTCGGGCACGGAAAACAACCCTCTTATCGGTCTCCCCAACCAGCACATCGTGGGCTTAACTTATGGCCATGACCTCCCCCCGCTCCACTTATGGCGGCGGCTACTACTCCGCCTCCTTCCCGGACACCCCGATCTACGACTCCCTCGTGGCCGAGCGGGGCACCCCGCAGATCGCCCCGATCCGGGTCCCCTCCGCCTACGACGTGCCGGCCAGTCATCTGCCCGCGCTTCCCTCGGCGTTGCCCGCGCTCCCCGCGGCCCCCTCCCAGCCCGTCTACGGCTATCCGCAGGCGCAGCAGCCGGCCCCGCTCCAGCAGGCGCACGCGCCGTACATTCCGCAGCAGGCCACCACGCCGCGCGGTTACCCCGGACCCCAGCCGCAGCAGCCGCGTCCGGCCGCTCCCGGTGCGGGTTACGAGGCCATGCGCCCCGCGGCCCCGCGCCCGACGCCGGCTCCGTACCAGGACCCGTACAACAACCAGCAGTACCGCGGGTACTGAGCAGTACCCCGGCACTCGCCGGGTACTGAGCCGTTCGAGGCAGTGAGCCCCGGGCCCTGAGCCGTCCCGCGGGCCGCGGACCCCCGGAGCCGTCGTCGCCGGCTGGCACGATGGCTCCATGGGGAACGCGCTGCTGCACTCGATCCACGTACATCCGGTCAAGGCCTTCCGGAGCCTGCCTCTCCGGGAGGTCGTCGTGGAGCCCTGGGGACCGACCGGAGACCGGCGCTGGATGCTGATCGACGATGGGGGAAGGGTCGTCACACAACGCAGGCATCCGCGCCTGGCACTGGCCGCTGCCGAGCTGTTGCCCGGCGGCGGTCTACGGCTGTCCGCACCCGGCAGGGGCCCGGCGACGGTGCCCGTGCCCGCGCCGGACGGCCGCACCGAGCGGGTGGAGATCTTCCGCGACAGGATCGACGTGGTGCCGGCCGAGGGCGGCGCCGTGCACGCCTGGTGCAGCGCCTTCCTCGGCACCGACGTACGTCTGGTGCACCTGGACGACCCCGCCACGCGCCGGCCGGTCGATCCCGAGTTCGCGCTGCCGGGTGAGACGGTCAGCCTCGCCGACGGCTATCCCCTGCTGCTCACCACGACCGCGTCCCTCGACGCCCTCAACACCCTGGTCGCCGGGGGCGATCACGCGGACGAAGGGCCCCTGCCCATGAACCGCTTCCGGCCGAACCTGGTCGTCGAGGGCACCACCGCCTGGGCCGAGGACACCTGGTCGCGCATCATGGTCGGCGAGGTCGCCTTCCGTGTCGCCAAGCCCAGCGGACGGTGTGTGGTGACGACCACCGACCAGCGCACCGCCGAGCGCGGCCGAGAACCCCTGCATTCGCTCGGCAGGCACCGCAGGTTCGGCGGCCGGCTGGTGTTCGGGCAGAACCTGGTGCCGCTCGCGCCCGGTACGGTCCGGGTCGGCGATCCGGTCACGGTCCTCGCCTGACGGACGCGGTGCAGACCCGCCGGACGGACCCGCCGTGGTCCCCTCCCGGCGGGTTCCGTGGACCGCCTCGCCCGGCCGACGCCGTGTCAGTCCTCCTCCGTCCCCGCCCGATTTCCCGGGCGTGTGCGGGAACCGCGTCCCGGGCCCGCCCGTTGGCCTTTCCGGGGAGCCGACGAGAGGGCTTCGGGGGTGACGTCCCTCTCTCTTCGGCGGATTCTCGGGGGAACGGCTCCACCGCCGGGTTATCACGGATGGGGGAAGGGGGTGCGGCCGGTGCGGGTGATCAGCGGGCTCTGGCGCTGGCGGCACAATCCGCTGTGCCGCCCGACCGACCTGGCCGAGGGCCTGCTGGCGCTCGTGGCGCTGCTGCTCGTTCTCGTCGCCGCTCCGCTCGTCGGCGCCCTCGTCGGGAGTGCCGCCGAGGACGCCCTTCAGCGTTCCGTGCGCGAACAGCACGAGGCGCGGCACCAGGTGCGGGCCACGGTGGTGCGGGTCCTCGGGTCCGCCCGTCCGGAGATCGACCCGGAGGGTTCGTCCGGCCAGGCCCTGCGCACCCGGGTCATGGCCCGCTGGACCGCCCCGGACGGCACCGGGCACCGGCGCCCGCTCCTGGTGCGCCTGAAGGACCCGCGGCCGGGCGGGCACTTCCCCCTGTGGACCGACCAGGGGGGCCGCACGACGGCCCCCCCGCTGGACACCGCGACGGCGACGACACACGCCGTGCTCGCGGGCTTCGGCGCGGCCCTGCTCACGGCGGCCCTGGTCGAGGGCGCGAGACGGCTGATGGTCCGGCGCATGGTCCGGCACCGGTACGCCGTCCTGGACCGGGCATGGGACAAAGCGGGCCCCGACTGGGGCAGGACCGGCACCGGAAGCTGACCGCCTTCCGCCTCTGGTCAATCCGGCAGCCGTGCGCACGCTACGGTGGTCCGGCCGAAGGAATCGACGACGAACCCGCGTACGACAAGGTGGGGGCACAGCTACGCCATGGCACAGGGCACGGTCCAGGTGACGCACACCGGCACATCGCGGTGGCGGCGCCGCACAGGTGAGTACGCGTCACTCGCCGCCGCCCTGGAGGCCGCGGCCGAAGGTGACGTCCTCACCGTCGCTCCGGGCACCTACCGGGAGAATCTCGTCGTGGAGCGGGCGGTGACCCTGCGCGGTCCCGAGGGCTCGCCCGGGTCGGTGCGCATCGCGCCCCTGGACGGGGTTCCGCTGACCGTACGCGCTTCGGCGGTGGTCCAGGACCTGCATGTGGAGGGACAGGACGCTGCGGCGCCCGCCCTGCTGGTCGAGGACGGCACCCCGGAGCTGCGGGACATACGGGTGGTCACCCGGTCCGCGGCCGGCATCGAGGTGCGCGGCAGCGGCCGGCCGACGGTCCGCCGTTGCACGGTCGACAATCCGGCGGGGATCGGCATAGCCGTACTCGACGGCGGGGGCGGAGTGTTCGAGGAGTGCGAGGTCGTCGCCGCGGGGCAGGCGGGCATCGCGGTGCGCGGGGGCGCCCGTCCCCGCCTCGAGCGCTGCCGCGTGCACCATGCCGCGGGCTCGGGCCTGACCGCGACCGGGGAGAACTCGGCGCTCGAGGCGGTGGGCTGCGAGGTCTACGAGGTGCGGGGCAGCGGTGTCCAGGTGACCGGCCGGGCGACCGCGCACCTCACCGACTGCGATGTGCACCGCACCACCGGCGACGGGGTCACGCTCGACACCGACGCCGTGCTGACGCTGGCCGACTGCCGTATCCACGACATCCCGGAGAACGCGGTCGACCTGCGGTCCCGCTCCGTGCTCACCATGACCCGCACCACCGTGCGGCAGTTCGGCCGCAACGGCCTGTCGGTGTGGGACCCGGGCACCCGCGTGGACGCCAACCAGTGCGAGATCTTCGACAGCACCGGTGACTATCCGGCGGTGTGGGTGAGCGACGGCGCCACCGTCGTCCTGGACTCCTGCCGGGTGCACGACGTGCCGGACGCCCTGTTCGTCCTCGACCGCGGTTCACGCGCGGACGTGGTCGACAGCGATCTGTCGCAGGTGCGCAACACCGCCGTGTCGGTGAGCGACGGCGCCACCGCCCAGCTCGACGACTGCCGGATCCGGGAGGCGGCCACGGGCGCCTGGTTCCGGGACCACGGCAGTGGCGGCACCCTCAACAACTGCACCCTGGACGGGGTGCAGACCGGCGTGATCGTCACCAAGGGCGCCGACCCGACCGTGGAGCGCTGCACCATCGACTCCCCCGCCGAGGCCGGGGTCTACGTCTCGGCCGGCGGTCGCGGCAGCTTCCTCGGCTGCCGGGTCACGGGCAGCGGCGGCTACGGTTTCCATGTGATAGACGGCAGCCGGACGACGCTGCGGAAGTGCCGCACGGAACGCTGCGCGCGCGGTGGGTACGAGTTCGCCGAGAGCGGCGCGACTCCCGGTACGGGGGGCCCGGTGATGGAGGACTGCACCACCGACGAGAGCGGCAGCCTCGCGTCGCCGGCGGCCCCGGAGCCGGCCGTGCAGACCACGGGGCATTCCCCGGGCCTGCTCGGCACCGTCCCCGGGCAGCCGGCCGAGCGGACGCCGTCCGCATCGGTGCCCGGACCGGAGAAGGAGCTGCGCCCGCCGAAGACCGTGCTCGGCGAACTCGACGCGCTGGTGGGACTGGAGAGCGTCAAGCGGGAGGTGCGGGCCCTCACCGACATGATCGAGGTGGGCCGGCGCCGGCAGCAGGCCGGGCTGAAGGCCGCGTCCGTCAAGCGTCACCTGGTCTTCACGGGTTCCCCGGGCACCGGCAAGACCACGGTCGCGCGGCTGTACGGCGAGATCCTCGCCTCCCTCGACGTGCTGGAGAAGGGGCATCTGGTCGAGGTCTCGCGCGTCGATCTGGTCGGCGAGCACATCGGCTCGACGGCGATCCGTACCCAGGAGGCGTTCGAGAAGGCGCGCGGGGGCGTGCTGTTCATCGACGAGGCGTACGCGCTCTCCCCCGAGGACTCCGGGCGTGACTTCGGCAAGGAGGCCATCGACACGCTCGTGAAGCTGATGGAGGATCACCGGGACGCGGTCGTGGTGATCGTCGCGGGGTACACGGCCGAGATGGAGCGGTTCCTGTCCGTCAACCCGGGTGTGGCGTCCCGCTTCTCACGGACCATCACCTTCGGCGACTACGGGGCCGGTGAGCTGTTGCGGATCGTGGAGCAGCAGGCCGAGGAGCACGAGTACCGGCTGGCGCCGGGTGCCTCGGAGGGCCTGCTGAAGTACTTCACGGAGATGCCCAAGGGCCCCGCCTTCGGCAACGGCCGTACGGCGCGGCAGACGTTCGAGGCGATGGTGGAGCGGCACGCGAGCCGGGTCGCCCAGCTGCCGGAGCCGAGCACGGACGACCTGACCCTGCTCTTCGCCGACGATCTCCCCGAGCTGCCCTGACCCGGACGGCACCGCACGCGGCGCGACCCGCCCCTCACCCGGTGGGTGCCTGCCTGCCGGTGCGGACGCCGTCGTCGGGGTCTCCCGTGCAGCGTGGTGCCGGGACGTCCGGCCGCAGCCGGGCGAGCAGCCGCCGGCGTTCCTCGGCGAAGGCCGGGTCCGCCTGGTAGTCGGAGTGGCCGAGGATCGGCGCGGGCAGGGGATGGCTCTCGGTGCGGCCGTACGCCAGCGGGTCCTTGAGCGGGGGACGGTCCACCTCGGGGCCGCAGTCGCCGGGCAGCCGCACCGGGCCGCCGATGGGGTCGGTGCGGCGGTGGAGGTTGCGCCAGCAGTCGACGTCCTGGTGCAGCGCGCCGAGCGCGTCCGGTCCGAAGTGGGCGGGGAACCAGCGGCCGTACAGCCGCTCCAGCGGGGACCCGTAGGTGAGCAGGGCGACGCGCCCCCGGGTGGACGGGGTGAGCTGCCAGGCCGCGGCGGCGGCGAGGACGCTGCCCTGGGAGTGGCCGGAGAGCACCAGACGTCCGCCGGTGGTCCGCGTCCAGGTCTCGATCCGCCAGGTCAGGTCGGGCACGGCGCGTTCGGCGTAGCAGGGCGGGGCGAAGGGGTGGGCGGCGCGCGGCCAGAAGGTGCCGACGTCCCACAGGATGCCGATCGTGCGCCGCGCGGAGGCGTCCTTGTAGGCGCGCCGGCCCCAGGTGACGAACAGTACGAAGCCGAGTCCGATCAGCCAGGAGCCCAGCGCCTGCGCCGTCGCGGCGGCGCCGTGGACGACGGCGTAGGTTCCCTGGGCGGCCTCGCCGGGTGTGCGGTCGGTGGTCAGGGCGCCGACGAGGGCGCCCGCGCCCAGCAGCAGGGTCGCGGCGGAGGTGACGGCGAGGATGCGGGGCCCCCGGTCGGTGAGGGAGGCCATGGCGCGGGCGTTGGCGATCCGCCGGGTGCGGGCGGGGTCGCCGGTCTCCCCCGGGAACTCGCGTGCCACGGCGGCGCGCTCGTCGCGGGCGATGTGCCAGGCCCGCCGGGCCAGCCAGCAGCAGAGTCCGAGGAGCAGGACGAGCAGCGGCGGGATCACGGCCGCCTGCCAGGTCAGGACCACCGGCGGCCCGGGGATCGACGTCCCGGTGCCGTCCAGCCAGTCGGAGACGCGCTGGGCCACTCCGCCGGACATCACGCCGCCCAGCGCGCAGGCCAGCATCACGACGGCCGGTCCGGCCAGGCCCCGCATGGCGGCGCGCAGGTCGGGGGCGCTGCGGTGCAGGGCGTGGGCGACGCCGGCGAGGACGATCACGAGGAGGCCCTGGACGAGGGAGAGCGCGCCGAAGGTCATGTCGCCGGGCAGCCGGCCCGCCGATTCCCAGCCGGGGCGTCGCCATCCGGCGTACACCAGGGTGAGGGCGAGCAGGAGGAGCGCGGCCAGGGGCAGCAGGCGCAGCAGGCGGGTGTCGAGGGCGTCGTCCAGACAGCGGTCGGTGCGGCCGCGGCGGCAGACCACCCACACCACGACGGCCCCGGCGGCGAGCAGGGCCGCTTGCACGAGGGGACCGAGGAGGGCCAGTGCCGCGGATCCGCCCGGTGCGCGGTCGTGCCGGGCGGCCGCGAGGGCGACCGCGAAGGCGACGGTGAGCAGTCCGGCGGCGGTGTGCGCGGCACGAAGCCGGGCGACCAGGCGACGGCCGTACCAGAAACCGGGCCGGCCCAGGGCGGTGGGGCCGCCGTCCTCGGGCTCGTGGGCCATCGGCTGCTGGGACTCGTACGCGCTCCAGGTGCGCAGGGACAGGTACCACAGCAGCCCGGTCAGGGCGGTGGGCACCAGGGCGGCGAGGCCGAGCCGGCGGCCCGGCTCGCTCCACCAGCCGTCGCCCGACGCCTCGGGCGAGAGGAAGCCGAGCCAGGAGTGCCGGTCGGCGCACGCCTGCGTGCCCGCGCACTGCCAGGCCGTCAGGTCGAGGGCGACCTCGCACGCCGCCGCGACGAGCAGCACCGTCAGGCTCAGTCCGGCCAGCCGCACCAGCAGTCCGTACAGCCGGACGAGGCGTCTGCGGCCCCGGGCCGCCGGGCGCATCCAGTGGGCGAGGTTGACCACCATGAAGGGCAGCAGCAACAGCCACAGGGCGCGGGTGCCGTTCCCGGAGGTGAGGTTGCACCAGACGTAGGCCTCGGGGACCGGTCCGTCCCGGTGGCCGGCGGGCAGGCGCTCCGCCCCGACGTCGTCGGCGCGCCGGAATATGGCGGCGACGTCGTCGCCGGCGATCCGCACGGTGCGCGGATCGTTCAGCATGTCCTGTGGGGTGGCGCCGCCCACCCCGTGGACCAGGAGTTCCAGGGCGGTCCCCGAGTCCCTCGGCCGTCCGGCGGGAGCGTCCATGGGCTCGGCCCGCTCGGCCCGCTCGGTCGATCTGCCTTCCTGCACACGTTCCACTGCTACGCACTTCCCCCGTGACACGCCGTCGGATCCGTCCGTGCGGGCAACAGGATCTCCCCTGCCGGAGCGGCCGGCACCTCTCCTCACGCAATCTCCCCGATCCGGGTGACGAACGGGCAACCCATGGGACAACAATGACATGTACGCGATGAAGGCCGGAGGGCGCCGCCCTTGCCCCGGCATGCGAGGATGGGACGCCGACGCACCGGCGGCGGGAGGAACGTGCCAGTCGGACCGGGTGCGCGGGGCGTGTCGGACGGCTTGGTGGCGAAAGGACCGGAGCGTACGTGAGCGAGAATCAGAACCTCCTCGCGGAGCAGCGGCGCACCCTGATCCTCGACGAGGTCCGGCGCCGCGGCGGGGTCCGGGTCAACGAACTGACCCGCAAGCTCGGCGTGTCGGACATGACGGTCCGCCGCGACCTCGACGCCCTCGCCCGGCAGGGCGTACTGGAGAAGGTGCACGGCGGCGCGGTCCCGCTGGTCGAGGCCAGCACCCATGAGCCCGGCTTCGAGGCCAAGTCCGGTCTGGAACTGAGCGCGAAGGACGACATCGCGCGCGCGGCGGCCGAACTGGTCCCGCCGGGCGCGGCGATCGCCCTCTCGGGCGGTACGACGACGTACGCGCTGGCCGGTCGGCTGCTCGACGTGCCCGACCTCACCGTGGTCACCAACTCGGTACGGGTGGCGGACGTCTTCCACGCGGCGCAGCGCGTCTCGGACCCCCGTCAGGGCGCGGCCACGGTCGTCCTGACCGGCGGTGTGCGCACGCCGTCCGACTCACTGGTGGGGCCGGTGGCCGACCAGGCGATCGCGGTGCTCCACTTCGATCTGCTGTTCCTCGGTGTGCACGGGATATCGATCGAGGCCGGGCTGTCGACGCCGAACCTCGCCGAGGCCGAGACGAACCGGCGCCTGGTGCAGTCGGCGCGCCGGGTGGTCGTGGTCGCCGACCACACCAAATGGGGCACGGTGGGCCTGAGTTCGTTCGCGTCCCTGGACCAGGTGGACACGCTGGTGACGGACTCCGGGCTGCCGGCCGAGGCCCGCGACGAGATCTCCGAGCACCTGTCGCGGCTGGTCGTGGCGGGCGGGCCCGAGGAGCCGGCGGAACCCTCGGACGCCTGACCGGCCCCGGGAACCCGGGCTCCGGCACCACGGGACCGTACGCGCGCGGCGATCGCCGTCAGTCCGGCCAGACCCCTGTCCGCAGCAGCGTCTCGATCGTCGCCGTGTACGGAGCGATGTCCAGGCCCTGGTCGGCCAGCCAGGCGTCCGAGTAGTACTTGTCGAGGTAGCGGTCCCCCGGGTCGCACAGCAGCGTCACCACACTCCCCTGCCGTCCCTCGGCCACCATCTCCGCGACGATCTTCAGCGCGCTCCACAGCCCGGTGCCGGTGGAGCCGCCCGCCTTGCGGCCGATCGCCCGCTCCAGGGACCGTACGGCGGCGACGGCGGCCGCGTCGGGGATCTTCATCATCCGGTCGATCGCGCCGGGCACGAAGCTCGGTTCCATCCGGGGCCGGCCGATGCCCTCGATGCGGGAGCCCCGGTCGCAGGTGACGTCCGGATCGCCGGTGGTCCAGCCCTCGAAGAAGCACGAGTTCTCGGGGTCGGCGACGCAGATGCGGGTGTCGTACTGCATGTAGTGGACGTAGCGGGCGAAGGTCGCCGAGGTGCCGCCGGTGCCGGCCGTGGCGACGATCCAGGCGGGTTCCGGATGGGGCTCCAGCTTCAGCTGACGGAAGGTGGATTCGGCGATGTTGTTGTTTCCCCGCCAGTCCGTGGCGCGTTCGGCGTAGGTGAACTGGTCCATGTAGTGGCCGCCGGTCTCCGCCGCGAGGGCGACCGACGCCTCGTACAGGGTGCGCGGGTCGTCCACGAAGTGGCACCGGCCGCCGTGGAACTCGATCAGGCGGCACTTCTCGGCGCTCGTCGTGCGCGGCATGACGGCGATGAAGGGCACCCCGATCAGCTTCGCGAAGTACGCCTCGGACACGGCGGTCGATCCACTGGAGGCTTCGATCACCGGGCGGCCCGGACGGATCCAGCCATTGCACAGTCCGTAGAGGAAGAGCGAGCGGGCGAGCCGGTGCTTGAGGCTGCCGGTCGGGTGCGTCGACTCGTCCTTGAGATAGAGGTGCACGCCCCACCGCTCGGGCAACGGGAAGCGCAGCAGGTGGGTGTCGGCCGACCGGTTGGCGTCGGCCTGGACCCTGCGCACGGCTTCTTTCAGCCAGTCGCGGTAGCCGGGGTCGCTGTGGTCGGCGTCGAGGGTGGTGCCCTCCAAGGCTTGCCGGGGCTGTGGGGACTGCTGGGAAATGCTCACGACAGGGCTCCTTACGCTGAGCGCGCCGACGGCGTCCCGCGCGGCCGACACCCCGATCATAGAACCCTGTGGACCACCCCTCACCTGCATAAACGTCTCTTTGGGAGACTCAAAGGAAGCCCTGGAGCCCACCTCGGCGCCACCTTCCGGCATCCGGCACGCGGCCGTGGGGGGCGCATTCGCGCGAGTGCTTCGGACGCCCCCGGAAGAGGAACGTGCGTACTGGTGCTCAACGGCGGGGGCGGGCAGACTTCCCGCGGAGCAAGGTCCCGGACGGGAGCACACTGGACCAGGACACGAGCCGGCCCGCGGAGCACGGTCCGGCACACCGACGCGCACAAGGGGGCAGGTGGCATGGCCGAGCTGGAGTTCACGGCCAGGGGCGTGCGGATCGGCAGACGGCTGCGGTCGCTCACCCGGGCCGGACAGGTCCGGATCAGCAACGGCAGGCTCGAGCTGCTCACCAGCTACGGAAGCGAGATCGACAGCGCGCCGGTGCAGGCCGTGCGCGCCTCCCGGCCCTGGTTCGTCCCGGGGGGCCGCGCCCTGGCCGACCTCAACGGCCACCGGTACCTGCTGACCCTGGGCGACCACGACCCGGCGCCGGGCGAGCCGGGGCCGCCCGCGGCGCGCCGTTTCATCGAGGCCGTACGCCGGGCATCGGGGCGCGGCGCCTGAGGTGCCCGCGAGTTGCGCCGCCCCAGGCCCTGCGTCACGCTGTTCTCACGTCACTCTGGGTTTACCGGCGATAACGCTGCGAACCAGCCCGCCGGCCACGACAGCAGGCGGCCGTGTCACGCAGGCACCCTGCTGGATCCGTACTCCGTGTTCTTCCGGACGCCCGTCCGGGCCTGACACCGGGGAGTCGCAGCTGTGATCACTCGCCCAAGCAGACATTGCACGGTGGAGCTCCAGGCTCTGCCGGCGCGGATCGGCCAGGTCCGCAGAATCGTATCTGCGCAATTGCGCTACTGGCATATGGACACCTTGATAGACCGAGCCTCGCTCGGTGTGACGGAGCTGTTGTCCAACGTCCACCGGCACGCGCAGCCCGACAAGACCTGCACGGTCGAGCTGGAGGTGCTGCTCGACCGGCTCAAGGTCTCGGTGCGCGACCACGACCCGCGGCTGCCGGTCGTCGGGGACGCCGCTCCGCTCGCCACCTGTGGGCGCGGGCTCGCGATGGTGGCCGCGATGAGCGAGAGCTGGGGCGCCCTGCCGGACGGCGAGTCCGGCAAGGTCGTGTGGTTCACGCTGCCGGCGCCGTCCGCGGCTCCCGTCGCGGACTGGGACCACTATCCGCGGATCACCACCGGTGAGCACGCCGTGCGCCGGTTCGCGGAGGTCACGCTCGTCGAGCACGCCGTCGAGGGCCGCCTGTCCGAACCCGCTCCCGCCCGGTCCGCCGTTGTCGGCTGACCGGGCGGTGCCCGCCTCCCGTACGCGGTGCCCCACCCGGTGGCCCCGGTCCGGCCGACGGCCCGGAGCGGGACCCGTCGGTGGGCGGGAACGCGGACCGCCGGGGCCGGCGTGCCGGCCGTGCCCAGGACGTGACGCACCGTCCGTCGCCGGCGGTGCGTGGACCGGGGAGGGCGCCGGACGGTCTCCGCCGCGCCGCCCCCCGAGGTCCGTGCCCCGATACCGGTACGGTCCGGAGGCGGGGTCGTGGTCTTTCCCGGTGTCATGCCGCACCGCCCTTGCCGTGCCGGCCGAACTCCTCGTCCAGGACGGACAGCCTCCGCCAGTACTCCTCCTCGTCGATCTCGCCGGAGGCGAAGCGGTGACCGAGCACCGCGATGGGCGAGTTGTCCGCCACCGCGGGCCCGCCAGGGCCGTGTCCGGGGCCGCGGCGTCCGCGCCACACCGTGCGGCGCAGCAGGGCGATGCCGCCGCCGATGACCAGGGCCCAGATCAGGGGGAAGAGCAGGATCCACGGGCCGGGCCCGCCGTCGCCGAAGTGCGCCAGGGTCTGCATGGTCGTTCAACTCCTCGGATGCGCGTGCCGACGTCCTGCCGTCGTGCGAAGCGTCGTGACGCGTCGTCGTGCTGCTTCGCTTCCGAGAGTCGCCCCCGAGGGGGTGCCGGGTCGTCGTACGGCCGGCGGCACCGTGCCTGCTTCAGGGGGAGTACGCCGGACGGCGGCGCCTGCTTCCGTCCGCCCTCAGTGCTGTGCCCACTGGTACGTACAGCGCAGCGGCTGTCCGCCCGGGCGGCCCCCGGGGGCGGAACCGGCGCTCCCGGGGACGTCATGGGACAGCCCTGGGGTGAGCCCGTTCCGCTCCGGGCGGCCGAGGCTCAGGTGGACGCCTGGGAGCTGTCCTTCATCGCGCCCCAGCCGTGCCAGCGGTCGACCTCGATCCAGGCGCTGACCCGCGCCCGTACCCGGTCCGGGTACGGGTTGCCGGTGTAGTGCCGGGAGAGACGGTCGATGTCGGTCAGGCCCTCGTCGTCGTTCAGTTCGACGGCGCGGCCGATGAGGGTGACGTGGGTGTACCAGTCGTCGTCGGCCAGCACCGTGAGGGTGACGCGCGGATCGCGGCGCAGGTGCTTCAGCCGCACCCGGCCCTCGTCCATGCTAATCAGTACGCGACCGTCCTCCCACACGTACCAGGTGGGCGTGGAGACGGGTGTGCCGTCGGAGCGGAGGGTGGCCATGACACAGGGGTTGGGGCGGCCCAGCAGGGCGTCGGCCTCGGGGGGCAGCGGGGGCTTGGACATACGGTCTCCTCGGAGGGTCGTCGGACAGGTCCCCGGACGGTGTCTCGTACGGGTGCTCGGGAGGGGGTGCGGCGGCCGCCGGGGGCAGGGGTGCGGGCGGCCGGGGCGGCCGTTCAGGCGGGTGGCTCGTCGAAGCTCGCGTAGTAGGCGGCTGCCATGTCCTCGTCGCCGTGGCCCTGGGCGGCGGCGCGTTCCATGCGTTCGGCGCCGGCCGCGGCCACGTCCAGACGTACACCGTGCTGTTCGCCGGCCCGGACGATCAGACGGGCGTCCTTGGCGGCGGTGTTCACGGCGAACTGGGCCGGGGACAGCGGCCCGTCGAGGATCAGCCCCGCCTTGGCCCGCAGGTAGCCCATGTCGAGCGGACCACCTGCGATGAGGTCGAAGAAGCCGTCGGGCTCGACGTCCAGCGCCTTGGCCAGGGCGAGGGTCTCACCCACCGCCGACGTGGCCGCGAGGACCCAGCTGTTGGCCACCAGCTTGAGGCGGGTGGCGCTGCCGGCCGCTCCGTCCTCCCCGGTCCACACGGTGCGGGCGCCGACGGCGTCGAACACCGGCGTCACCGTGTCCCGGCCCTCGGCCGGTCCGGCGGCGAGCACGGTCAGCTGTCCGGCCTCGGCCGGCTGACGGGTGCCCAGCACCGGGGCGTCGTAGAAGAGCAGGCCGTGCTCGCGCGCGAAGCCGGCCAGCTCGGCGACCCCCTCGAGGCCGGCGGTGGTGGACTGCGCCCAGACGCTTCCGCGCCGCAGCGCGGGTGCGGCCAGCCGCATCGTCTCCAGGGTGGCGGGACCGTCATAGAGCATGGTCAGGACGACGTCGGCGGACTCGACCGCCTCGGCGGGGGTGCCGGCGATGTGCGCGCCGTCGGCCACGAGCGGGTCGGCCTTGGCGCGGGTGCGGTTCCAGACGCGGACGGTGTGGCCGGCACGGGCGAGGTTGCGGGCCATCGCCGCACCCATGATGCCGGTGCCCAGGACGCTCACGGTGAGCTTGTCGGTCATGACCTCGGCTTTCTGTCGGTCGGTCGGTCCGGGACGCACCCCC
This sequence comes from Streptomyces sp. NPDC085927, assembly GCF_044540975.1. Taxonomy (NCBI): domain Bacteria; kingdom Bacillati; phylum Actinomycetota; class Actinomycetes; order Kitasatosporales; family Streptomycetaceae; genus Streptomyces; species Streptomyces sp. NPDC085927. Next base: position 292,362 of record NZ_JBITSN010000004.1, on the reverse strand, counting down.
TGGGCCGGTTCGCACAATCCGTTCCCGCGGCCCGCGCGTACGGTCCTCGCGTACCACCCGTTCGCACGGCCCATACGTACAACCCGTTCGTGTACGCACAACCCGTTCGCACGGCCCGCCGCTTCAGCGCCCGCACCGGAGCCGCGCGTGCGGCCCGTTCGTACGTCGTGGGTCATTGTGCGCCGGTCGGCGCGGAGCGCGCCTGTCGGCGCGGGCATCCGCCGGACAGGTTCTAGGCCAGGGTCCCCAGCGGGTCGTCCAGGACCGGCTGCCAGGCGAGTTCGGCGGCGCCGACCAGGCTGTTGTGAGCCAGCGTGCACGCCAGGAGGGGGACGCCACCGCTGCGGCCCCACAGACTGCGGTCGGCGACGACGGCGCGCAGCCGGTCGGGGGCGGCGTCCAGGAGGGCGCCGTGCAGGCCGCCGAGGATGATCCTGTCCGGGTTGAGGATGTTCACCAGGCCGGCGAGGCCCAGCCCCAGACGGTCGACCAGGGCGGCGACGGCGGAGCGGACGGCAGGGTCGTCGTAGTGCTCGCGGATCAGCGTGTCGGCCTGTTTCAGGAGGGACACCTCGGGGCCGGGTTCGCGTCCGGCCGCGGTGAGGAAGGCCAGCGGGTCCGCCTCCACGTCCAGACAGCCCCGGCTGCCGCAGTGGCAGGGGCGGCCGCCGGGGTTGACGGGGACGTGGCCGACCTCCAGGGCGAGGCCGGAACTGCCGGTGTGCAGACGGCCGTCGAGCACCAGCGCGCCGCCGACACCCCGGTGACCGGTGGCCACGCACAGCAGGTCGCGCGCGCCGCGCCCGGCGCCGTGCCGGTGTTCCGCGAGGGCGGCGAGGTTGACGTCGTTCCCCGCGAACGCCGGGACGTCGAGGCCGGCGGCGCGCACCTGTCCGGCGAAGATCTCCCGGACCGGGGCGCCCTCGGGCCACGCCAGGTGCATCGGGTTGAGGGCCAGCCCTTCGGGTTCGGCCATCGCGGACGGCACGGCGAGCCCCGCTCCGACACATCGGCGTCCGGTCTCCCGGAGCAGGTCGGCGCCGGCCGCGACGACGGAGCCGAGCACCTTCGCCGGGTCGGCGTCGATGACCTCGCTGCCGGGGGCGGTGGCCACGATCCGGCCGCCGAGGCCGACCAGGGCGGCCCGGAAGCCGTCGGCGTGCACCTGCGCGGCCAACGCCACCGGACCGTCCTCGGCGACCGAGAGCCGGTGCGAGGGACGGCCCTGCGAGCCGGCCGCCGCGCCGGGCCGGGCGTCGACCCGGATCAGGCCGAGCGCCTCGAGTTCGGCGGCGACCGCGCCGGCCGTCGCCCGCGTCACGCCCAGCTCCGCGGTGAGCACCGCGCGGGTCGGCGCACGCCCGGTGTGCACGAGCTCCAACGCGGGCCCGAGCGCACCGCGCCCCCGGTCCAGCCGCGTCCTCGAGGTGGTCCCTTCCCCCGTCGGCCGGGGGTCCGCCTTCCCTCTCATGAGGGCGAGTCTCCCATGATCGCGACCGCGTCCGGTTACCGGCCGCTGACCCGGAGTGTGATGTTCAGCCTCCCTGTCAGCCCCAGTTCCGGTGGTGCCGTGCCCGCGTGGACGCGCGGGACCCCGTGGTACGCCGACCGGGACGGCCCGCCGAAGACGAAGAGGTCACCGCTGCGCAGCTCGACGTCCGTGTAGGGACGGGTCCGGATCCCGGGGTTGCCGAAGCGGAAGACGCAGGTGTCACCGAGGCTCAGCGACACCACGGGGGCGTCGCTCTCCTCGTCGCCGTCACGGTGCATGCCCATGCGGGCGTCGCCGTCGTAGAAGTTGATCAGGGCGATGTCGTACGCGGTCCCCGCCGGCGCCGCGTCCGCGCCGAGCGCGTCGGTCACCGCGCGGTGGCCCAGTTCGCCGAGGCGGGCGGGGAACGGCTTGACCGGGGCGCCGTCGCCGTCGACGACCGTGCGCGCGTAGCCGTACGGGTACCAGTGCCAGCCCAGGCACACCTGCCGGGCGGTCATCGTGCCGCCGCCCGGTGTGCGGACCGTGCGCAGTCCGGCGGGCGGGCGGGCCCACGCGCGGCACGCGTCGAGCAGGGTGCGCTGTGTCCGGGTGTCCAGCCAGTCCGGCACGTGCACCGCGCCGGGCGCGACCTCGGCACGGGGCCGGGGGAAGAGCTCGCCGTCCATGGAATCCATCCTGCCCCACGGCTCCTTCCGCCCGGCACGGTCCGAGCCGGGGCTCGGCTAGCCTGGTCGCACGATGAACGACCGTATGACGACTGCGTGGGGTGCGCCGGTCCTGGCCCGCTTCCCCGAGGATCCCCGCGACAGGCTGCGCGCCTGGGACGCCTCCGACGAGTACCTGCTCGGGCACCTCGACCGGGAAGAGGTGCCGCTGGACGGCACGGTGGTGGTCGTCGGCGACCGGTGGGGGGCGCTCGTCACGGCGCTGGCCGAGTACCGGCCGACGCAGATCACCGACTCCTGGCTGGGTCAGGAGGCCACCCGCGCGAACCTGGCACGGGCCGGTGTCGAGCCGGGTACGGTCCCGCTGCTCACCACGCAGGACCCGCCGCCGGGCCGGATCGACGTGCTGCTGGTGCGGGTGCCCAAGAGCCTGGCGCTGCTGGAGGACCAGCTGCTGCGGCTGGCGCCCTCGGTGCACGCCGGCACGGTCGTCGTCGGCACCGGCATGGTGAAGGAGATCCACACCTCGACGCTGAACCTCTTCGATCGGATCATCGGCCCCACCCGGACCTCCCTCGCCGAGAAGAAGGCGCGGCTGATCCTCTGCACACCGGACCCGGCACTGGCGCGTCCCGCCGCCCCCTGGCCGTACAGCTACCGGCTGCCCGACGGCATCGGCGCGGTCTCCGGCCGGACCGTCGTCAACCACGCGGGGGTCTTCTGCGCGGACCGGCTCGACATCGGCACCCGGTTCTTCCTCCGGCATCTGCCGCAGCCGCCGTCGAAACGGCCGGGCCTTCGGGTGGTGGACCTCGGGTGCGGCAACGGCGTCGTCGGTACGGCGGTGGCGCTGGCCGACCCGCGGGCCGAGGTGCTGTTCGTGGACGAGTCGTTCCAGGCGGTGGCGTCCGCCCAGGCCACGTACCGGGCCAACGACGTACCGGGGCATGCCGAGTTCCGGGTGGGCGACGGTCTGACGGGTGTGCCGGACTCCAGTGTCGACCTGGTGCTCAACAACCCGCCGTTCCACTCCCACCAGGCGACCAGCGACGCCACCGCCTGGCGCATGTTCAGCGGTGCCCTGCGCGCCCTGCGGCCGGGTGGTGAGCTGCGGGTGGTCGGCAACCGGCATCTGGGCTACCACGTGAAGCTTCGGCGGTTGTTCGGGAACAGCGAAGTGGTCGCGAGCGACCGGAAGTTCGTCGTGCTGAGGGCCGTGAAGCGGTAGCACGGCATTCCCTCGGGGCCGGGGCCGGGACGTGTCCGGCCGGACCGGGACGTCCACCGCTTGCTCCGGGCCGGAGCGGCCACGGTGGGGCGGGTGACCGCCACGGTCCGGGCGGGGGCGGGCGGGGCCTGGAGGATGACCCCGGTGGTCCCGGTGGTCTCAGGGCGGCGTGAGGGTCCCGATGATGTCCGCCACCGCGCGGGTCATCGCCTCGCGGCCCACCGTCAGGTAGCCGCGGGAGTCGACCGCTTCGGGGTGGGCGGCGAGGAAGTCCCGGATGGCGCCGGTCATGGCGATGTTCAGCGCCGTGCCGATGTTCACCTTGGCGATGCCCGATCCGACGGCAGCGGTGAGTTCGGTGTCCGGGAGGCCGGAGGAGCCGTGCAGGACGAGGGGGACGTCCAGGGTGGCGGACAGGCGTCCGAGGAGGGCGTGGTCGAGGGCGGCGGTGCGGGTGGTCATCGCGTGCGTGGTGCCGACGGCGACGGCGAGCGCGTCCACGCCCGAGTCGGCGACGAAGGCGCGGGCCTGGTCGGGGTCGGTGCGGGCGCCGGGCGCGTGGGCGTCCAGCGGAGGCCTGCCGCCCTTGCCGCCGATCTCCCCCAGCTCCGCCTCGATCCACAGGCCCCGGGCGTGCGCCCAGTCGACGGCCGCCCGGGTCGCGGCCAGGTTCTCGGCGTAGGGCAGCCGGGCCGCGTCGTACATGACGGAGCCGAAGCCGGCGTCCGGGGCCTGGCGCAGCAGGGCGTCGCTCTGGACGTGGTCGAGGTGCAACGCGACGGGTACGGCGGCGCGTTCGGCGGCGGCGACGGCGGCGCGGGCCAGCGGCAGCAGCCGGCCGTAGCGGAACTTGACGGCGTTCTCGCTGATCTGGAGGACGACGGGGGCGTTCACCGACTCGGCGCCGGCGATGACGGCTTCGATGTGCTCCAGCGTGATGACGTTGAACGAGGCGACCGCCGATCCGGCCGTGGCGGCGCGGCCGACGAGTTCGCCGGTGGTGGTGAGGGGCACGGCCTGTCCTTCCGGCGGTCGGTGTCAGGAGTCGAGGACGATGGAGCGGGTGAGGTGGCGGGGACGGTCGGGGTCCAGGCCGCGGGCCGCGGCCACGGCGACGGCCAGGCGCTGGGCGCGGACGAGTTCGGCCAGCGGGTCGAGGGTGCCCTGGATCCACGACCCGCCGGTGTCCCGCACCTGCTGGGCGAGGCCCTCCGGTGCGTCGCCCAGCATCCAGGTGGCCGTGGAGCGGGTGGTGACGCTGATGGGACCGTGCCGGTACTCCATCGCCGGGTAGGCCTCCGTCCACGCCAGCGCCGCCTCCCGCATCTTCAGCGCGGCCTCGTGGGCGAGGCCCACGGTCCAGCCGCGGCCGAGGAAGGTGAACTGGGTCCGGTGCACGAGCCCTTCGGGCAACGGCCGCGCGAGCGCGGTGCGCGCGTCCTCGACGGCCGTGTCGCTGTGCAGGCCGAGATGGGCGCGGAGCAGGGTGAGTGCCGTGGTCGCGAACCGGGTCTGCACGACGGAGCGTTCGTCCGCGTAGTCGAGTACGACGGCCTCGTCCGCCGCCGTCATCACGGGGGTCTCCGGGTCGGCGGTCAGGGCGGTGGTGCGGGTGCCGCCCTTCAACCGGTCGAGCAGGCCGAGGACTTCGGTGGTGGTGCCGGAACGGGTGAGGGCGACGACATGGTCGTAGGCGCGCCCGTACGGGAACTCCGAGGCGGCGAAGGCGTCCGTCTCCCCCTGGCCCGCGTCCTCGCGCAGGGCCGCCACCGACTGGGCCATGAAGTACGAGGTGCCGCAGCCGACGATCGCGACCCGCTCCCCCGGCGTCGGGAGCACCCGGATGTGCTCACCGGCCTGCGCCGCGGCACGTGTCCAGCACTCGGGCTGACTCCTCAGCTCGTCCTCGACATACGTCATGACCGCCCCCACCCTGCTCGGTGATTGTTCTTGCAAGATAGAGCGGAGTTTCGAGCACAATCAAGCATTTGAACAGAAGTGGGGTGCGCTAGGGTCGCCGTAGATCCGGAGAGGACCCGGGATACCCGGGACGACCCGGAACGCCCGGAGGCCCGAGGTCCGGGGACGACGGGAACCGCACGACGGGAGGCCGGATGTCGCGGGACGCCCGCTGGCAGGCGCTGCTGGAACTGCTCGTGGAGCGGGGCCGGCTGGACGTCGACGAGACCGCCGCCGAGCTGGAGGTGTCGGCCGCGACGATCCGCCGGGACTTCGACCAGCTCGCCGGGCAGCAGATGCTGGTGCGCACCCGGGGCGGGGCGGTGGCGCACGGGGTGTCGTACGAGCTGCCGTTGCGCTACAAGACCGCGCGCCGCGCCTCCGAGAAGCAGCGCATCGCCCGGGCCGTGGCAGATCTGCTCGCAGCGGGCGAGGCGGTCGGGCTGACCGGCGGCACGACCACCACGGAGGTGGCGCGTGCGCTGGCGGTGCGCGGTGATCTCGCGTCCGGGTCGCCCGCGCTGACGGTGGTGACGAACGCGCTCAACATCGCGGGTGAGCTCGCCGTGCGGCCGCAGTTCAAGATCGTGGTGACGGGCGGCGTGGCGCGGGCCCAGTCGTACGAACTGGTCGGGCCGCTCGCGGACGGTGTGCTGGAGCAGATCACGCTCGACGTGGCGGTGCTCGGTGTCGTGGCCTTCGATGTCACGCACGGCGCGGCGGCGCACGACGAGGCGGAGGCGGCGATCAACCGGCTGCTGTGCGAGCGGGCGGAGCGGGTGATCGTGGCCGCCGACTCCAGCAAACTGGGCCGGCGGGCGTTCGCCCGGATCTGCCCGGCCGGGTCGGTGGACACCTTGGTCACCGACTCGGCGGTGACCCCGGAGACGGTGCGCCGGTTCGAGGAGGCGGGGCTGCGCGTCGTGGTGGCCTGAGCCGCGCACCACGGACTGCCGCTGAGGCCGTGACCGACGGGCGGAGCCTGCGGCTCAGTGGCCGTGACCGTCCCCGCCCCGGCCGTCGTGGCCGTCGGCACCGTCGCCGGTGCCGGGATCCGCGTGCCCCGGGGTGCCGGAGTCCGATGCGTCCGGTGCGGGAGTGCTCGTCTCCGTGCCCGTGCCCGCCTCCGTGCCCGCCCGGACCGTGAACGCCGCGGTGCGGACGACTCCGTCGTGCTTGAAGTCCAGGAACAGCCGGTAGCTGCCGACGCTGGGCGCCGTGGCCGCGAACGAGACCGTCGGGCCGGGCTCGGTCCTGCCGTCGCCGGGTTCGCCGCTCGGGTGGACGTGCAGGTAGGCGAGGTCCCCGGAGCGCAGGGCCACCAAGTGGCCGTAGGCGCCGAGGTAGGGCTGGAGGTCGGTGACCGGCTTGCCGTCGCGGGAGACGGTCAGGTCCAGTTCGCTTCCCCGTCCCGGCCGCAGTGTCCCGTCCAGCCGGACCTCGTAGCCGTCGACGCGGGCCGTGTCGCGGGGTTCGGGCAGCTGCTGCGGCCGGTGGGGGCCGGAGGCGGCGAGGTCCGCGCCGAGGGTGAGGTTCCCGGCACCCTTCTTCGCCGGGGTGAAGTCGGCGAAGACCCGGTAACCGCCCGCCTTCGGCAGGTCGACCGGGGTGCTCCAGGTGCCGTCGGCGGCGCGCGCGGGGTGCAGATGGCGGTAGGTGAGCAGGTCGCGCGAGGCCACGATGAGATGGAGTTCCTTGTCGTGCTCGCGCTGGTACTCGGTGACCGCCCGCCCGCTCTCGTCCCGGACGGTGAATCGCAGGTCGGTCCGGTGGCCGGCCTCGACCCTCGGGGTCCTCAGGTCCAGGGTGTAGCCGTTCTCGGAGATCTGCAGGCCGCCCGCCGGGGCGGTCTCGTGCCCGCCGTGACCGTCCTGCTCGTGCGGCGCGGACGACCCGGGGGCGTGCCGCTCGTCGTGCGCGGAGGCGGGCGCGCCGTCCTCGACGACCGGGTCCAGTACCTGTCCGACGCCGTACGCCGCGCCGAACGTCGCGGCCAGGGCTGCGGCGAATGCGGTGATCTTCAGTCCGGTCTGCATGGCCGTCTCTCCTCGGGAACAGCGCGTCCGGCCCGGCTCCGGGTCGGCGTCCACACACTTCACCATACCCCCGGGGGGTACCGAGTCAAGACTGGACGACCCTTGAATCATATACCTCCGGGGGGTATACCTGAACACACGGGAGGGGATACCCCCGCCCCGTATACCGCGGCCGCTGTCGGGTACGTCCCGGCCGGCCCTCGTCTTCAGGAGCGCCCATGACCGTCCATACAGCCGGCCACGGTGAAGAGACCGGTGCCGGGGCCGCCGGGGGACAGCTGGAGCTGGTCATCGGCGGGATGACCTGCGCATCGTGCGCGGCGCGGGTCGAGAAGAAGCTCAACCGGATGGACGGGGTCACCGCCACCGTCAACTACGCCACCGAGAAGGCCCGGGTGTCGCACGGCGAAGGCACCACCGTGCAGGACCTGATCGCCACCGTGGAGGCGACCGGCTACACGGCGCAGGAGCCCCCACCGCCCGCACCGCCCGCGGGCACGGACGCTCCGGCTCCGGACGCCCCCGACGAACTCCGGTCACTGCGGGAGCGCTTGATAACGGCCGTGGTGCTGTCGGTGCCCGTCGTGGCGATGGCGATGATTCCGGCCCTGCAGTTCGAGTACTGGCAGTGGCTGTCCCTGACGCTCGCGGCACCCGTCGTGACCTACGCGGCCTGGCCCTTCCACCGGGCCGCCTTCACCAACGCGCGGCACGGCGCGGCCACCATGGACACGCTGATCTCGGTGGGCACCTCGGCGGCGTTCCTGTGGTCACTGTGGGCACTCTTCTTCGGCACCGCGGGCACCCCGGGCATGACCCACCCCTTCGAGCTGACCATCACCCGTTCGGACGGCGCCGGGAACATCTATCTGGAGGCCGCCGCAGGGGTCACCGCCTTCCTCCTGGCCGGGCGGTACTTCGAGGCACGCGCCAAGCGGAAGGCGGGCGCGGCGCTGCGGGCACTGCTGGACCTCGGCGCGAAGGACGTCACCGTGCTGCGCCCGGACGGACGCGAGGAGAAGGTTCCCGTCGGGGAATTGACGGTGGGCGACCGTTTCCTGGTGCGTCCGGGCGAGAAGATCGCGACCGACGGTACCGTCCTCGAGGGCACCTCGGCGGTGGACGCCTCCCTGCTCACCGGCGAGTCCGTCCCCGTCGAAGTGGGTGCCGGGGACGCGGTCACCGGGGCCACGCTGAACGCGGGCGGACGTCTTGTCGTGGAGGCCACCCGGGTCGGCTCCGACACCCAGCTGGCCAGGATGGCACGGCTGGTGGAGGACGCGCAGAACGGGAAGGCCTCGGCGCAGCGGCTCGCGGACCGGATCTCCGCGGTCTTCGTGCCGGCGGTGATCGCGCTGGCGCTGGGCACGCTGGGCTTCTGGCTGGGCAACGGTGCCGGACTCACCGCCGCCTTCACCGCGGCCGTCGCGGTGCTGATCATCGCCTGCCCGTGCGCCCTCGGACTGGCCACCCCGACCGCGCTCATGGTCGGCACCGGGCGCGGCGCGCAGCTCGGCATCCTCATCAAGGGCCCCGAGGTCCTGGAGTCCACCCGCCGCGTCGACACCGTCGTCCTCGACAAGACCGGCACGGTCACCACCGGCCGGATGACCCTCCGGCAGGTCCACACCGCCCACGGCACCGACGAGGCCGAAGTACTGCGACTGGCGGGCGCCCTGGAGCACGCCTCCGAACACCCGATCGCCCGCGCGGTCGCCGACGGGGCGCTGGAGAAGCTGGGCGCCCTGCCCGCTCCGGACGACTTCGCCAACGTGCCGGGACGCGGCGTCCAGGGGGTCGTGGACGGCCACGCGGTGCTCGTCGGCCGGGAGCGGCTGCTGGAGGAGTGGGAGATGAAGCCGTCGGCGGACCTGGGGCGGGCCCGGAAGGCCGCCGAGGCGGCCGGGCGCACCGCCGTCCTGGTGGCCTGGGACGGTGAGGCGCGCGCCGTGCTGGAGATCGCCGACGCCGTGAAGGAGACCAGCCCCGAGGCGGTACGCCGGCTGCGCACGCTCGGGCTGCGGCCCGTCCTGCTGACCGGTGACAACGAGGCGGTGGCCCGGTCCGTCGCCCACGAGGTCGGGATCGCGCCGGAGGACGTGGTCCCGGAGGTGCTGCCGCAGGACAAGGTGGAGGTGATCAAGCGCCTTCAGGCGGAGGGCCGTTCGGTCGCGATGGTCGGCGACGGGGTCAACGACGCCGCCGCGCTGGCCCGGGCCGACCTCGGGCTGGCCATGGGCACCGGTACGGACGCGGCGATCGAGGCCGGCGACCTGACCCTCGTACGGGGCGACCTGCGGGCCGCCGCGGACGCGATCCGGCTCGCCCGCCGCACCCTCGGCACGATCCGGACCAATCTGTTCTGGGCCTTCGCCTACAACGTCGCCGCGCTGCCGCTGGCCGCGGCCGGACTGCTCAACCCGATGATCGCGGGGGCCGCCATGGCCTTCTCCTCGGTCTTCGTGGTCGGCAACTCCCTCCGCCTGCGCACCTTCCGGGCGGGCTGACGGGGAGCTGCCGACGAGCGGGGGCGAGCTGCGCACTGGGGAACTCGGGCAGGCGCGGGTCTCCCGTACGGCCGGGTCCGGACGGGTCTCCCGTAGGGCCGGGTCCGGAAGCTCGCGCGTACGGCCGTACGGTGCCTGTCCGCGCCGCTCCGGGCAGGCCGGTGCGGCGCGGCCGCCGGGCGTGGCGGCGGGCATGGCGACGGGGGTGCGCGAACGTATGGGGCTGACCACGCGTACCGTGGGCACCTGGTGATTCCCGGTCCGCGGTGCGGGTGTGCCCAGCGGGCCCCGGACGCGCGGACCCTGCTCCACCACACCACCGCGGGAGAGACGAATGAGCGAGCCGACCACCACCGACCAGGGCGGAGCCCGCCCGCTCACGACACCCGTACCCCCTGCCGACGGTCTCCGCCGGGTGGTGTCCGCCGTCCTCAGTGATCTCAGGTCCGTCGACGGCGCCCTGTACGCGGCGGTGGCCGCCACTCCCACCCCCACCCTCGACCGGGCGCTGCGCCGCCTCTCGCACGCCGCCGACCACTCGAAGATCTCGTTCGCCATCGCCGGTGCCCTCGCCCTGGGCGGGTCGCGGTCGCGCCGGGCCGCGCTCGTCGGGGTCGGGGCCATAGCGGTGGCGTCGGCGTCGGCCAACATCCTCGGCAAGCGCCTCGTCCGCAGGGACCGGCCGGACCGGGAGGCCGCCCGGGTGACCGTGGACCGGCACGTCCCGATGCCGACCTCGGCCTCCTTCCCGTCCGGGCACACCGCGTCGGCGGTCGCTTTCGCCACCGCCGTCGGTACGGTCCTGCCCGCCGCCTCCGTCCCGCTCGGCGCACTGGCCGGCGCGGTCGGCTACTCACGCATCCATACCGGCGTGCACTACCCGGGTGACGTCGCCGCCGGCGCGGTTCTCGGCATCGCGAGCGCGGCCACCGCTCTCGCCGTGGCATCGGCCCGCCTCCCCCACTCGTACGGGAACTCGAGGCCGGCGCGGGGGCGGTGACCGGCGTGCGCCCCGGGGGCTGCCGCTGAAGGTCCGGTCGTTCACTCGTACGGCTTGCGGGACTCGAAGATCTCGGAATCGGGGCGGTGGACGTGGCGCGGGATCTCCGTGCCCCTACGGAAGTGACCGTGGCGGCCTCACCGCGTGCTCGGCGTGCTCCGCGCGGGCGCTCACGCGTACTCCTTCGGGGCCCAGTCGGGGTGGTCGCCGTGCATGGCCGTGTGGAAGGGGTCGCCGGCCGTGATCTCACCGGCCCGCACCGGGCGGCCGGTGAACGCGGACTTGTACAGGGCGGCCGCGAACTCCAGGGTGTCCCGGGCCTCCTGGCCGCTGCCCGGCGGCCGGACCCCGGCGTCGTGGGCGTCGAGGAGCGCGCCGAGCTGAGCCGTGTGCGAGCTGGGTACGTCGTACGGCGGCGTGCGCCAGGCAGCAGCGCGTGCGGCGGGGACGTGCCGCGCCGGGGTGTACGACCAGTCGTCGTTGCGGTGCCCGTACAGGTGGGTGAGCTCGACCGTGGCGTCGGCGCAGTCCACGCGGACGCGGCTCACCTCGTCCGGCGAGAGCACGCTGTTGACGACGGTGGCGAGGGCGCCGCCGCGGAAGCGGACCAGGGCGGTGGAGACGTCCTCGCTCTCGGTGTCGTGGACGAGCCGGCCCGCCATGGCCCGTATCTCCTCCCACGGGCCGAGAAGATGGAGCAGCAGGTCGTACTGGTGGATGCCGTGCCCCATCGTCGGCCCGCCGCCCTCGGTGGCCCACCGCCCGCGCCAGGGGACGGCGTAGTACGCGGCGTCCCGGTGCCAGGTGGTCTGGCAGTGCGCGACCAGCGGGGCGCCCAGCGCACCGCTCGCGATCAGCTCCCGGGCGTGGACGGAGCCCGAACCGTAGCGGTGCTGGAAGATCACGGAGGCGTACGCGCCCGACGCGTCCTCCGCCTCCGCGATCTCGTCGTACTCGGCGAGCGACAGGCACAGCGGTTTCTCGCACAGCACCCAGGCGCCGGCCCGGAGCGAGGCCACCGTCTGCTCCCGGTGCAGCGACGGCGGCGTTCCGATCAGCACCAGGTCGGGGCGTACCGCGTCGAGCATCACGTCCACCGAGGCGTACCCGGCGACCTGCTCGCCGGCCAGCGCGCGGAAGGCGTCGAGCCTGCCCGGGTCCACATCGACGGCGGCCACGAGTTCGGTGCGGCCGGCGTGGGCCCGCAGCGCCGGCAGGTGGCTGTCGGCAACGATGGCGCCGGTGCCCACGACGGCGACGCGGCGGCGGACGGGGGGCAGGGACATCGGCACTCCTCCGGACGGTCGACGGGCCCACGCTGCCGACGGACTCCCGGAGAGTCCTCGCCGAGCATTGAGAAAGCGCTTGCAGCCGCTGCTCGACCCTAGATCCGGGCGCGGACGGGGACAACCCCGCGCCGTGGGCGAGTTCGCCCCGCACGAGGGCGCGCCGGGGTGCCGGTCCGTACCTCTACGCCTGCGCCCCGCCACCCCACCGGAGCCCGTCGGCCTGTCCCCCGGCCCGCCCGCCGGCCTGTCCGCCGATCTGCGGTTCGGGCTGCCGCCGGGTCCCCCGGTCGGGCCGGTCCTTCGGCAGTCCCAGGAACCGGTAGCGGCGTTCCGGCCGCCCTGCCGCCCCGTACCGCAGGGAGACCTCGGCCCTGCCCACGGTGTGGAAGTGCTCCAGGTAGCGGCGGGCGCTGACCCTGGAGACGCCGGTGAGGGCGGCGCACTCGGTGGCCGACAGCGTGCCGTCGGCCTCGCGCAGGACGCGCTCGACGAGTTCGGCGGTCTCCACACTCATGCCCTTGGGCAGCGCCGGCGCCGTGGCCACCGGTGCCGTCGCTCCGGCCAGGACCCGGTCGACGTCGGCCTGGCCCCGCACGACCGCGCCGAGCAGCCGGCCGCGCCGGACGGCGTACCGCTCCAGCCGTGCCCGCAGGTCCTCGGACTCGAACGGCTTCAGCAGATAGTCGACGACCCCCTGCCGGACCGCACCGCGCACCGTGCCGGCCTCCCGCGCGGCGCTGATGACCATCACGTCGCAGTCGTGGCCGGCGCTGCGCAGCCGGGGAATCACGTCGAGGCCGAACAGGTCCGGCAGGTACAGGTCGAGCAGGACCAGGTCGGGACGGAGTCCGTCCACCGCGGCGACCGCCTGCTCGCCGGTGTTCGCGACGCCGACGACCCGGAATCCCTCGACGCGTTCGACGAAGGCACGGTGCACCCGGGCCACCATGAAGTCGTCGTCGACCACGAGCACGTCGATCGCGTCGGCGCTCGCGGGCCCTGCGTGCTCGCCGTGTGTGCTGGTCATCGGCCGGCTCCTTCCGCCACCGCGTCGGCGAAGTGGCTGACGGTCATGCGGGCGGTGAACATCGCCCCCTCCGGGGTGTTGGTCACCGAGATCTCACCGCCGTGACGTTCGCAGACGAGGCGGGTGAGCGCCAGGCCGATACCGCGCTCGCCCTCCTGGGCGGCCTTGGTGGTGAAGCCGTGCTGGAAGACCTCACGGGCCAGTTCGGGGGCGACGCCGGGGCCGGAGTCACGGACGACGATCTCCACGCTGGCGGCGTCGTGGCGCAGCTCGACCTCGACCCAGGCCCCGTGCCCGTCGTCCCCGGCGCCGGTGCCGGCGCCGGCGCCGGGGTCACCCGCGGTGGCCGCCGCCGCGTCCACCGCGTTGTCCACGAGGTTTCCCACGACCGTCGCCACGTCGGCGGCGTCCTCGGGGGCGAGCCGGTCCAGGGCGGTGCTGTCGGAGATGCGCAGGGTCACCCTGCGTTCGGCGGCGAGCGAGGCCTTCGCCGTCAGCAGGGCGGCGAGGGCGGTGTCCCGCACCCGCCGGCTCAGCGTGACGTCGAGGGACTGGCGGCGCCGGCTCAAGGCCCGGATGTAGCGCACGACCTCGTCCTGTTCACCGATCTGGATGAGCCCGGAGATCGTGTGCAGTTGGTTGGCGAACTCGTGGGCCTGGGCGCGCAGCAGCTCGGAGGAGCTGCGGAAGGACCCGATCTCCCTTTCCAGCCGGGCGAGTTCGGTACGGTCCCGCAGGGTGGTGACCGAGCCGAGGGGGCGGCCGTCCTTGGTGACGGTCATCCGGTTCATCACCAGCACCCGGCCGTTCCGGACGACGACCTCGTCGCGTCGCCGGCCCGCCTCGTGCGGCGGCCGGTCGTCCGCTCGGGACCGCGGCCGGTCGCCCTCCCGTTCCTGCGGCCGGTCGCCGCCCCGCTCCTGCGGCCGATCGCCTGCCCGGCGTGGTGGCCGGCCTCCCGCTTCGTGCTGCGTCCCGGCGAGGACGTCCCGCAGCCGCCCGTCGATACCGAGGGCGTCCAGGCTCCGGCCCACGCAGTCCTCGGGCAGGGCCAGCAGACGGCGGCCCATCTCGTTGACGAGGGTGAGCCGGTGCTGCGGGTCAAGGGCGATCACGCCCTCGGCGATGCCGTACAGCATGGCCTCACGGTGTTCGGCGAGTCCCGCGATCTCGCGCGGCTCGAGGCCGAGGCTCTGCCGCTTGACGCGTCGCGCGAGCAGCCAGGAGCCGGCCACCCCGAGCCCGCTGGCGATCCCCAGGTAGGCCAGCAGATACGAGGAGGCGCCACTGAGCCGCTGCCACACCGTCGGGTCGGCCGCGCCGATCATCACCGTGCCGAGGTGGTGCCCCAGATTGTCCTGGGTCGCGCCCAGGACCGGCACCTGGGCGACCCGTTCACGGCTGCCGTCGAGCGTCAGCGGGCCCGACCAGCCGCGACCGCGCACGGCGCCGTCGCCCGGAGGCAGCCGGTCGCCGATCACCGTGGGGTTCGTGGAGGCGACGATCCGGCCGTCCGGCCCGGCCACGGTCACCGAGGTGACCCCGGACTGGGTCTGGGTGGAGTTCACCAGCGCGGCCAGGGCCTCCCCGGGCACCGGCCGCACCAGCCTGTTGCGCACCAGGGGGTTCGCGGCCAGCTGTTCGGCGAGCGCGCCGACCCGGCGGCCCTCGACCCGGTTGAAGGTCGCCTCCGACTGCGCCAGGGAGACCGCGGCGACCGCCAGCAGCACCATCACGACGATGGCGAGCTGGAGCACCAGCATCTCGCCCGCGAGGGTCTGACGACGGAAGGTGACGGCCACGACGTACTCGATCTTTCCTGTCGGCGGGCCCACCGGCCGGCGGGCTCTCCTCGCCGACGGACTCTCCGGCCGGCGATGCACCCGTGCCCGGTGGGCACGACGAGGTGCGGCGCGGGTGGCGGGTGCCCCATCATGGCGCCCACCCGTGTCTCTCGGGAAGGGATGTGCCCAGGTGAACGTGCGCGGGCGGACACCGGAGCACCCGGCGACCCGCCGGCGCAATGACCCGCTGAGGCGCTGACGCAATGACCAAAACCTCCGTTGGTTCCGCAAGCGAGACAGCCGGGCGGCGCACGTGCACCATGTGGCGCACGTCACCCATCCCACAGGGCTCTGCGTGACCCCAGACGACCGACCGACAGGTGGTGGCATTCGTGCGCCTGCGCACCCCCCTCGCCCTGCTCGGGGCCGCCGTGCTGGTACTCGTTGGCCCACCGCTGCTCACGACCGGCAGCGGCACCGAGACCGGCACACAGATCCCGGGCCTGCGCCTCATGGTTCCCAACACGCCCGGTGGCGGCTACGACATCACGGCCCGTACGGCCGCGAAGAACGCCGAGGACGCCGGGCTCACCCACAACATCGAGGTGTTCAACCTGCCCGGCGCCGGTGGCACCGTCGGTCTCAGCAGGCTGGTGAGCGAGCACGGCAACGGCAAGCTCGCCATGTCGATGGGCCTCGGTGTCGTCGGCGCCGCCCGGTCCAACGACGCCCCGAAGACCCTCGCCGACACCACCCCCGTCGCCCGGCTCACCGAGGAGCAGGACGTCGTCGTGGTCGCCAGGAACTCCCCGTACAAGACGATCGACGACCTGATCGGCGCCTGGAAGGAGAACCCCGGCAAGGTGCCGGTGGGCGGCGGTTCCTCGCCCGGCGGACCCGACCATCTGGCACCGATGCTGATGGCGCGTGCCGCCGGGATCGCCCCGAAGCAGGTCAACTACATCCCGTTCGACGGCGGTGGCGAACTGCTCGCCTCGATCCTCGGCAACAAGGTCGGGTTCGGCGTGTCCGGCGTGGGCGAGTACCTCGACCAGATCAAGGCGGGCGAGCTGCGCCTGCTCGCGGTCACCGGACCGGAGCGGGTTCCCGGGCTGGACGCGCCCACACTGCAGGAGGCGGGATACGACGTGAACTTCACCAACTGGCGGGGCATCGTGGCCCCTCCCGGTCTGACCGACGCCGAGCGCGATCAACTCATCGCTCTGGTGGAGGAGTTGCACAACTCGGACGAATGGCGCGCGTCCTTGAAGCAGAACGGCTGGGACGACGCCTTCCTGACGGGTGAGGAGTTCGGCGACTTCCTGGACGCCGAGGACAAGCGCGTGGTGTCCGTTCTGAAGGAGCTCGGGCTGTGACGACACCGACCACCGACCTGCCCCCCGCACCCGCCGGACGGCGCTCCTGGCTGCGCGACCACTCGGAACTCGGAGTGTGCGTACTGCTGCTGGTGCTCGGCGTGCTCGTCCTGACCGACGCCCTCACCATGGACGTCGACATCACCCAGCGCGGCCCCGTCGGACCGAAGACGGTACCCGTCGTGGTCGGCGCCGGACTCCTCGTCGTCGCCGCCCTGCTCGCGGTGGACGTGATGCGCGGCGGGCGGGGCCAGGCCGAGACCGGCGAGGACGTCGACCTGTCCGAACCCGCCGACTGGCGCACGGTGCTGCTGCTCACCGGGGTGTTCCTCGGTTCGGCCGTGCTCATCGAACCGCTCGGCTTCCCCGTCGCCGGCGCGCTGCTCTTCTGGGGCGCGGCCTTCGCCCTCGGCAGCCGCAGATTCGACCGCGACCCGCTGATCGCCGCGGCCGTCTCCCTCGTCGCCTACACCGTGTTCAACAACCTGCTCGGAGTGCCGCTGCCCGGTGGTCCGCTGATGGGAGTGCTGTGACGTGAACGCCCTCACCTCCCTTCTGGACGGCTTCGGTACCGCCCTGACCCCGATCAACCTGCTGTGGGCCGCGATCGGTGTGCTGCTGGGCACCGCGATCGGTGTGCTGCCCGGCATCGGCCCGGCGATGGCGGTGGCGTTGCTGCTGCCGGTGACGTACGGACTCGACCCGATCGGCGCGTTCATCATGTTCGCGGGGATCTACTACGGCGCGATGTTCGGTGGTTCGACCACCTCGATCCTGTTGAACACGCCGGGGGAGAGCGCCGCCGTGGTCGCGGCCATGGAGGGCAATCCCATGGCCAAGTCGGGCCGTGGCGCGCAGGCGCTGGCGGCCGCCGCGATCGGTCACTTCACGGGCGGCATGGTCGGCACGATCCTGCTGGTCGCGCTGGCGCCGGCGGTCGCCTCACTCGCCGTGGACATCGGTGCTCCGGACTACTTCGCCATCATGGTGCTGGCGTTCATCGCCGTGACGTCGGTGCTGGGTTCCTCGCGGATCCGGGGGCTGGCCTCGCTGCTGATCGGCCTGACGATCGGCCTGGTGGGCCTGGACCAGATGACCGGCCAGCAGCGGCTGACCTTCGGCTCCCTCCAACTGGCCGACGGCATCGACGTGGTGATCGTCGCGGTGGGACTGTTCGCCATCGGTGAGGCGCTGTGGGTCGCCGCGCATCTGCGGCGCAGGCCGCCCGAGCCGATACCGGTGGGCCTGCCGTGGCTGGGCCGCGACGACGTGCGGCGCACATGGAAGGCCTGGGCGCGCGGCCCGTTCATCGGCTTCCCGTTCGGCGCGATCCCGGCGGGTGGCGCGGAGATCCCCACATTCCTGTCGTACGTCACGGAAAAACGGCTCTCCAAGCACAAGGACGAGTGGGGCAAGGGCGCCATCGAGGGCGTGGCGGGGCCGGAGTCGGCGGCGTCCGCCTCGGCGGCCGGCACGCTGGTGGCCATGCTGACACTGGGCCTGCCGACCACCGCGGTCGCGGCGGTGATGCTGGCCGCCTTCCAGCAGTACGGCATCCAGCCGGGCCCACTGCTCTTCGAACGGGAGCCCGACCTGGTGTGGGGTCTCATCGCCTCGCTGTTCGTCGGCATGGTGCTGCTGCTCGCCCTCAACCTGCCCCTGGCACCGGTGTGGGCGAAGCTGCTGCACATCCCGCGGCCCTACCTCTACGCCGGCATCCTGTTCTTCGCGGCGATCGGTGCGTACGCGGTCGGTGGCGAGGTGATCGATCTGGTGATCCTGCTGGTCATCGGTCTGATCGGCTTCGGCATGCGGCGGTACGGCCTGCCGGTCCTGCCCGCCATCATCGCCGTCATCCTCGGCCCGGCGGCCGAGCAACAGCTCCGCCGCACACTGCAGATCAGTGACGGCAGCGTCTCGGGCCTGGTCAACACACCCTTCTCGGTCACCGTGTACGCGATCATCGTGCTGCTGCTGGCCTGGCCGCTGCTGAAGAAGGTGGTGCCCCGCCGGCGCGCCGAGCACTGATCCCGGTCGCGGAGTTCTCCCTGAGAGCAGGTCATGGGCGTGGCGCACATGTGCGCCACGCCCATGAGGCACATGGAAACCATGGGGACCAACCGCACGACACCCGACGGAGCGACCGTACGCACGCCACCGGGCCGGCCGTACGCACACCGGGCCGGCCGTACGGACACCACCCCACCCGGCACTCCTCGCTCCCACCCCTTGACGCGTAACTGACAAGGGTGGCTTGATATCCCTATGGGAGCGCTCCCACCTTGTCCAGGGAAGGGAACACCATGCGCGTCATCGACCCCTTACCCCTACGGGCCCTACTCGTACTGACCGCTCTGCTCCTCCCGCTCGGCCTCACTTTCACTCCCCCCTTCGCGCCCCGCGCGGCCGCCGCGCCGGACGCGACCCCGGTCCGCGTCATGCCGCTGGGCGACTCGATCACCGGCTCACCGGGCTGCTGGCGGGCCCTGCTGTGGAACCGGTTGCTGGACGCCGGCCACACGGACATCGACTTCGTCGGCACCCTGCCCGGCCAGGGCTGCGGCGTGGCGTACGACGGCGACAACGAGGGGCACGGCGGCGAACTGGTGACCCACCTCGCCGACCAGGGCCTGCTGCCCGGACGGCTGGCGGCGACTCGTCCGGACATCGTTGTCATGCACTTCGGTACGAACGACGTCTGGAGCAGCGTCTCCCCCGACCGCATCCTCGCCGCCTACACCAAGCTGGTGACTCAGATGCGGGCGGCCAACCCGGACACGCGGCTCCTGGTCGCCCGGATCATCCCGATGAACCCCGCCGGCTGCACCGGCTGCGCCCAGCGCGTCGTCGACTTCAACGCGCGGATTCCCGGGTGGGCCGCGGAGACGAGCACCACCCGTTCCCCGGTGACCGTGGTGGACCAGTGGACGGGCTTCGACACCGCCACCGACACCTACGACGGCGTGCACCCGGGCGACGCCGGCAACGAGAAGATCGCCGCCCGCTGGTACCCGGCCCTGGCAGACGTTCTCGATCAGGGCGTCCCAGGTGATCCCGGCGGCCCCGGTGATCCGGGCGATCCCGGCGACGGCCCCACCTGCACCGCGTCGTTCCGGGCCGGTTCGGCCTGGCAGGGCGGCTATCAGGCCGAGGTGACGGTACGGAACACCTCCACCGTCGCGCTCACCGGCTGGACCGTGACGGTCGCACCGGCCGACGGCGCGCAGCTGACCCAGGTATGGGGCGGCACGCTCGGCACCGCCGACGGTGGCACGGCGACCGTCACCCACGCGGGGTGGAACGGCGCCCTGGCTCCCGGCACGAGCACTTCCTTCGGCTTCATCGCGAGCACCCCGGCAACGTCCGGGGCTCCGGCGGCAACCGTCGACTGCACGGCCACGGCGACCTTCTGACCCACGGCGCGCGCACAGCGGTCCCCGCACAGCCGCCGCACCGCCGCCGCACCGCCGCCGCACGAATAACGCACCCTCATGAACCACGGCACGGACACGCACCAGAACCGGATCCGGGACCCACTCCCGTATCACCCGAATCGCCCCTCTGGAGCCGCCATGAGATCCCCCACACCCGCCCCGCCTTCCACCCGCACCACCGCACTCCCCCGCTCAGCCGGTCTGATCGCCGCCCTCCTGGGTCTCCTCCTCCCCCTGCTCGCCTTCGGCACCCCGGCGCACGCGGCACCCACCGGCTTCCGTGTCGAGAACGGCCGGCTGCTGGAGGCCTCCGGGAACGACTTCGTGATGCGCGGGGTCAACCACGCCCACACCTGGTACGCGGACCGGATCAGTTCCCTCGCGCACATCAAGGCCAAGGGCGCCAACACCGTGCGCGTGGTCCTCTCCAGCGGCGACCGGTGGACCGCCAACAACGCCGCCGACGTGGCGAACGTCGTCGCGCAGTGCAAGCAGAACCGGCTGATCTGTGTCCTGGAGGTGCACGACACCACCGGTTACGGCGAGCAGAGCGGAGCGGTCACCCTCTCCCGCGCCGCCGACTACTGGATCGGCGTCCGGAGCGCGCTGACGGGCCAGGAGGACCATGTCATCGTCAACATCGGCAACGAGCCCTACGGCAACACCAATTATGCGAACTGGACGGCCGACACCAAGGCCGCCGTCCAGAAGCTGCGCAACGCGGGCTTCGACCACACGCTGATGGTCGACGCCCCCAACTGGGGCCAGGACTGGGCGTTCACCATGCGTGACAACGCCGCCTCGGTGTTCGCCGCCGACCCGGACGCCAACACGGTGTTCTCCATCCACATGTACGGCGTCTTCGACACCGCCGCCGAGGTCAGCGACTACCTGGGCCGCTTCGTCTCCGCGCGGCTCCCGATCGTGGTCGGCGAGTTCGGCCACGACCACTCGGACGGGAACCCCGACGAGGACGCCATCCTGACCGTCACCCAGCAGCTCGGCCTCGGCTACCTCGGCTGGTCCTGGAGCGGCAACGGCGGTGGGGTCGAGTACCTGGACATGGTCACGAACTTCGACCCGGACCGGCTGACCGGCTGGGGGCAGCGCCTCTTCAACGGCGCCAACGGCATCGCCGCGACCTCCGAGGAGGCCGAGATCTACTCGTCCGGATCAGGCGGCGACACCACGGCCCCGACCTCCCCCAGTACGCCGGTCGCCTCCTCGGTGACCTCGTCGTCGGCCACGCTCTCCTGGGCGGCGGCCACCGACGAGAACGGAGTGACGGGCTACGACGTCGTCCGGATCAGCAACGGCGAGGAGACGGTCGCCACCACGACCGCAAGCACCTCCGCCGCCCTCACCGGCCTCTCCCCCGAGACCTCCTACACGTTCGCCGTGTACGCCCGGGACGCGGCCGGCAACCGCTCGCCGCGCTCCGGCACGGTGACGGTCACCACGTCCCCCGGCGGGAGCCAGGACTCCTGCGCGGTCGCCTACCGGGTGACGAACCAGTGGCCCGGAGGCTTCCAGGGCGAGGTCGTCATCCGCAACACCGGCAGCTCGGGGGTCGACGGCTGGACCCTGAACTGGACCTTCCCCGGTGCCCAGCGCATCACCAACATGTGGGGTGGCACCCCTGTTCAGAACGGTTCCGAGGTCGGTGTCACCTCGGTCTCCTACACCGCGTCGATCCCTGCGGCGGGTTCCGTCACCCTCGGTTTCACCGCCACCACGACGGACGGCAACCCCAGCCCGGCGGCGTTCGCCCTCAACGGGACCGTCTGCTCCGCGGCCTGATGAACGCGCTGCCCGGAAGGGTGTCCTGGTCCCCCTCCGGGCAGCGATCCATTCGAGTCGGTCGGACCGTTCCGTACGGATCGGTCCGACCGTTCCGTACGGGTCAGACCAGGTGGGCGAAGACCACCAGATTCTCTGTGTAGTCCTTGGCCTTGCGGTCGTAGGCCCCGGCGCAGGTGATCAGCCGGATCTGGGCGTCGTCCCTGTCGGCGTAGACACGCTCGTCGGGGAAGTCCTTCTTGGCGAACGACTCCGCATGGTCGACCACGAACTCCGCCTTGCTCCCGTCGGCCCGCTTCACCTCGAAGCGGTCGCCCTTCTCGAGTTCGGAGAGCCGGGCGAACACCGCGGCCGAGGTCTTCGTGTCCACGTGTCCGGCGATGATCGATGTTCCGTGCTCCCCCGGGGACGCTCCGTCGGCGAACCAGCCGACCAGGTTGGTGTCGTCCGGGGGCGGTGCCTCGAGCTCGCCCGAAGCGGCGATGGCTAGATCGGTGAAGGGCGCGTCGACGTCGATGTCGGGGATGCGCAACCGGGTCGGGGCGGACCGCGGCAGATACTTGCCGGCCGGCCGGGCCTCGGCGGAACCACTGGCCGCGGGACTGGTGGCGGAGGCGGAAGCGGGGGCAGTGGCAGTGGCAGTGGCAGTGGCGGACGTCGCGGGAGGAGCGTGCGAGCCGAGGGCGTCGGCAGGGGGATCTCCTCTGCCGCCGAGCAGGCTCACCGCCAGCACCAGGGTTGCCGTGCCCCAGAAGATTGCCGTCATGACGGCGCGCAGCCTCCGCCGCGCCGGGGCTGGTTCTGTGTGGACGGAGGAAGGGGGGCGGGCTGCCATTGGGGGACCACCTCATTCGGACACGGCAGCGAACACACGGGAGGCGAAAGGGCGAGCAGGGCCGCCATGACACGCGACGCGTGTCATGGCGGCCCCGGCTGCTATGACGCCAGGCATGGATCAGGCCACGCTTCCGGACGCCTTCTTGCGTCGCAGCGCGTAGGCGCCGGCGCCGAGAACGGCCAGCGCGGCCAGGCCGCCGCCGGAGACACTCGGGTCGGAAAGCCCGCCACCACCGGTGTGCACACCGCCGCTCGGCTTCTCGTGCTCCCAGTCCTTCTTGTCTCCGTACTCGTCCTTGGACTCGTCCTTGTACTCGTCCTTCGACTCGTCCTTGTACTCGCCCTTGTACTCGTCCTTGGACTCTTCCTTGTCGTGCTTGCCGCTCCAGCCGTCCTCGTTGACAGCGGCCAGGGCGCCGCCGCCGGTGTGCACACCGCCGCTGGGCTTGCCGTGCTCCGAGTCCTTGTCCTTGTCCTTGTCCTCGTCCTTGTCCTCGTCCTTCGACTCGTCCTTGTCTCCGTACTCGTCCTTGTCCTTGTCCTCGTCCTTGTACTCGTCCTTCGACTCGTCCTTGTCCTTGTACTCGTCCTTGGACTCGTCCTTGTCGTGCTTGCCGCTCCAGTCGTCCCCGTCCCCAGTGGTCAGGGCACCGCCGCCGGTGTGCACACCGCCGCTGGGCTTGCCGTGCTCCGAGTCCTTGTCCTTGTCCTCGTCCTTGTCCTCGTCCTTGGACTCGTCCTTGTCTCCGTACTCGTCCTTGGACTCGTCCTTGTCCTTGTACTCGTCCTTGTCCTTGTACTCGTCCTTGGACTCGTCCTTGTCTCCGTACTCGTCCTTGGACTCGTCCTTGTCCTTGTACTCGTCCTTGTCCTTGTACTCGTCCTTCGACTCGTCCTTGTCTCCGTACTCGTCCTTGGACTCGTCCTTGTCGTGCTTGCCGCTCCAGTCGTCCCCGTCCCCAGTGGTCAGGGCACCGCCACCCGTGTGGATTCCGCCGTGCGGCTTGTCGTGGCTGCTGTCCTTGTCGTGCTCCTTGCTGTAGGAAGACTTGTCGTGATCCCAGTCGCCCACCGTGGCGGCGAAGGCTGTGGGCGCCGAGACCGCGAGGGCCGCGGTGGCCGTCGCGGTGGCGAGCAGCATGCGGGCAGAGCGCATCCGAATTGTCCTTCCGTCGGTGACCCCGGCTGCCGACTCCGCGTCAGCACGCTTGACCGGGCCCCGACGTGATTTACCGTCAGCCATATGTCCGGCTCTCACCATTCGAGGCGTTCACATGGGTTACGAAGCCACCCCTACGGCGGTATCGACGGCTCGTCCGCCGCCGCACGGACCGGGTCGGTCCCTGGGCGCGGAACCCTTTGACAGCGCTCCGCGTCTGGGGAAGCGGAAGGGCGTGGGGGAATCGTCACCGCCGGAGAGGCGGATCGACTGCCGCCTCTCGACGCCGCACGATGCCGCTGGAGGCGCGCATGGCCATGGTCGGCCTGTTCTGGATCACCGAGGACTCCGTGTACGTGGGGGCCGAACCGGAGGGGAGTACCTCGGGGGTACGGCTCACCAAGGACGGCGTCGAGTTGCTGGGCCGCGAGCAGGCGGGCTTCTGGAGCTGGGGCGAGGTCCACGGGATCGAGGTCGCCGACGTCACCGTCCGGCGGACGGTTCGGCGGCACGCCTCCATCGCGTTCGACGTGGTGAGCGCCATGCTGGGCCAGGACCCGGAGCAGCCGCCCTTCTTCACCGTCCGCGTGACGACCGGCGACGGAACGGTCGGGACGAGCCCTTTCGCAGCCATCACGGGCGGAATCTACGGGCCTACGGAGTACGAGCTCTCCCTCACCCTCCTGCGGCGGCTCGTGGACGGCGGCGGCACCGGCCTCGACGACCTCCTCACCTGGCGCCGCGACCATGGCACCGCCGCCACTCCGGGCCGGGAGGAGCGCGAGCTGCTGCTCCTGAAGTGGGCGGGCGGTCGGGGCCCTCGCTGACGCGGAGCATGCCGGATCCATGAACGGGTGTGACCGCCGGGCCATGACCGGGGGCGTAACGACCGGTGCCGCGGGGCCGGCTCACGCGGGGCGACCGCGCGGGGCGGCCCGCCCCGACTGGACGGCCGTACTCGCACGCCGGTGACCGTCTTCGGGCTGATCGCGCTCTGCACCGCCTACGGCGAGGGGGCCCTGGGGTACGGCGGCATGCTCCTCGGTCCGCCGGCGGTCGGGTTCATGGCGGACCGGTTCAGCCTTCCGGCTGCCCTCACCGGCGTGGCGGCGCTCGCGGCGGTGGCCACGGTGATCGGGTGCGCGACCCGCAAGGCGGCCCCGGCCCGACCGGGAGGCGGCTTGCCGGTATGCACCCCACCGGCCCGGTGGCGTGCGGCAGACTCCTCCCCATGGACGTTTCCTGGTTCGTGGGGATCCTGGACGAAGAGGGCCGGCTGCTGGCCGAAGCCGCCGAGAAGGCCGGTCCGGACGCCGAGGTGCCGACCTGCCCCGGGTGGCGGGTGCGCGACCTGGTCCGGCACACCGGGGTGGTGCACCGGTGGGCCGCCGCCTTCGTCGCTGACGGGTATGTCCCGCCCCGCCCCATGGGCGACCCTCCCGAGCTGGACGGCCCCGAGCTCCTGGCCTGGTACCGCGAAGGGCACCACGGGCTCGTCGGCACCCTGTCGGGCGCGGCCCCCGACGTGGAGTGCTTCACCTTTCTGCCCGGACCGCCCTCGGCTCTTGCCTTCTGGTCCCGCCGCCAGGCGCACGAGACGGCGGTGCACCGGTTCGACGCGGAGTCGGCGCGCGGCGGTGCTCCGGCCCCGGTCGCGACGGACTTCGCGGTGGACGGCATCGACGAGCTGCTGCGCGGCTTCCACGCACGCCGCAGGAGCCGGATCCGTACCGAGGTGCCACGCGTCCTGCGGGTGCGGGCCACCGATGCCGACGCGGTGTGGACCGTACGCCTGTCCCCGGAGCCGCCCGTGACCACGCGGGACGAGGACGGGGAAGCGGAATGCGAACTGGCCGGTCCGGCCGAGCAGTTGTATCTCGCGTTGTGGAACCGACTGCCGGTGCCGGCGATATCGGGCGACCCGGCTCTCGCCACGCTCTGGCGGGACGCGTCCGCCGTGGTCTAGGTTCCCGCCCCGAGGCACCCCGCTCAGGGGCGCGTGAGCATCCGGGTGAGCACCGCGCGCTGAACGGGAAGCACTTCGCCGTGCAGCGCGCGCCCCTTCGCCGTCAGCGAGACCCGAACGCCCCGCCGGTCCTCCGCGCACGTGCCCCGTTCGGCGAGCCCTTCCCGCTCCAGGCGGGCGATCAGCCGGGACAGCGCGCTCTGGCTCAGGTGGACACGCTCGGCGATCTCCTGGACACGGTAGGAACAGCCGCGCACCGCGCCCGCGAGGATGTCCAGGACTTCGAAGTCGCTGCCGCACAGGCCGTGTTCGTGCAGTGCACGGTCGAGTTCGCACTGCGTGCGGGCATGCAGGGCCAATATGTCCCGCCACTGTTGCACGAGCGCCTGTTCGGCCTGCTTCGCCGCCATGGCCGCACCGTAGCAGGCGCACCGTCCGACCACGTACGCGCTTCGGGCTCCTTGCCCTTCCGGCCCCGGGCTGTTTGACTTCAAAAGGTCAAGCGGGTGACTCGGGCGGGGGGTTGCGGGTGCGGCGGACTCAGGCCGAGCGGGATGCGATCACCGTCGAGATCGGTTACGCGCTGTGCAGCGCGGCGTTCGCGGCTGCGGTCGTCTTCGGTGCCGCGGCGGGTCCGGCGCTGCTCTTCACCCTCCCGGGTGCCGTCGAGGAACTGCTGTTCGGCGCCGGGGCGGCGCTTGCGCCGGTCCTCTTCCTGGTTCGGGTGGTCAGTGTGCTGAGGCGGTTCCGGCCGGCGGGTCAGCCGAGCCAGCCCGGTCGGACCAGACCCGACTCGTAGGCCAGGACGACCAGTTGCGCTCGGTCGCGGGCACCGAGTTTGACCATGGTGCGGCTGACGTGGGTCTTGGCGGTGAGCGGGCTGACGACCAGACGTCGGGCGATCTCCTCGTTGGTCAGGCCGATGCCGACCAGGGCCATCACCTCCCGTTCCCGCTCGGTGAGGCCGGACAGCGTGTCGGCGGCGGCCGGTTCCTTGGACCGGGCCGCGAACTCGGCGATCAGGCGCCGGGTCACCCCCGGCGAGAGCAGTGCGTCGCCGGAAACCACCGCCCGTACCGCGCGCAGGAGTTCGTCCGGTTCGGTGTCCTTCACCAGAAAGCCCGAGGCGCCCGAGCGGATCGCCTCGAAAACGTATTCGTCCAGCTCGAAGGTGGTGAGCATGACCACCTTCACGTCCGCCAGATCGGCGTCCCCGGTGATCCGGCGGGTGGCGGCGAGCCCGTCGAGCACGGGCATGCGGATGTCCATCAGCACGACGTCGGGCCGTAGTTCGCGGAGCAACCGCACTGCTTCGGCTCCGTCGGACGCCTCTCCCGTCACCTCGATGTCCTGCTGCGCGTCCAGCAGAGCCCGGAAGCCTGCCCGGACCAGTGCCTGGTCGTCGGCGAGCACTACACGGATCACCGGTCCTCCTCGGCGTCGAGCGGCAGCACGGCGAGCACCCGGAAGCCGCCGTCGGGACGCGGGCCCGCCTCGATGGTGCCACCGAGGGCAGCGGCCCGCTCCCGCATCCCGGCGAGCCCGTTGCCGCTGCCGCCCGCGTCGGCACCGGTGGCGGGTCCGTCGTCGTCGACACGCAGACACAACCTTCCCGCGTCCTGGTCGATGTGTACGCGCGCGTGCCGCGACCCGGAGTGCCGCACTACGTTGGTGAGGGCCTCCTGGAGGATCCGGAAGGCGGCCAGGTCCGCGCCGGGCGGAAGCTTCGGCGGCTCCCCCTCGACGGTGACGGCGAGGCCCGCGCCCGCCGCCTGTTCCACCAGCTCGGGCAGGCGGTCCAGGCCGGGGGCCGGGGCGCGCGGCGCGTCACCGGGGGCACGCAGTGTGTCGAGCACTTGGCGTACCTCCCCCAGTGCCTCCTTGCTCTGGTCCTTGATGGTGGTGAGCGCGGTGCGCGCCTGCTCGGGGTCGCTGTCGAGGAGCGCGAGTCCGACGCCCGCCTGCACGTTGATGACGGAGATGCTGTGCGCGAGCACGTCGTGCAGTTCGCGGGCGATCCTGAGCCGTTCCTCGTCCGCGCGCCGCCGTACCGCCTGGGCGCGTTCGGCGCGTTCCCGTGCCCACTGCTCGCGGCGGGCCCTGGCCAGTTCCGCCACCGCCACGACGGCCACCACCCAGGTGGCGACCACGATCTCCTCACTCCAGGAGGCAGCCGCGTCGCCGGCCGGCGGCAGCCACCGGTGGAACAGATGGGCGAGCAGCAGGTGCCCTGCCCAGAGTGTTCCCATCGCCGCCCACGCCGCCCGGCGATGACCGGTGACGACGGCGCTGAAGCAGGCTACGGCGACGGTCAGGAACACCGGCCCGTACGGGTAGCCGGCTCCCAGATAGAGCAGCACGGCGGCCACGGTGGCGAACACCACCGGCACCGGATGCCGCTGCCGCCACAGCAGCACCGCTCCGGCCGCGAACAGCAACAGGCGTGCGAAGGGGTCGAGGGCGACGCGCTCGCCCTCCTGGGAGTGCTCCGCGAAGGTGGAGCCGGCCAGCACGAAGGCGGTGAGCAGCAGGGTGGAGGGCCAGGGCCACCAAGAATGCCGGTTCCTGGCGCCGTCCCCCTCGGTCCCGTCGGCCCCGTCGGTTCCGTCGCCCTCGTCGGCCCAGCGGCTCCTCCCGGGCGGGCCGTACCGCCACCAGCCGGGAGGGCCGGGCCGCCGACTGCCCGGCGGCCCGCCGTGCCCGCGCTGCTCGTCCATGTCCGTCACGCTAGACGCCTGATGCCGGGGGCGGCGTCACCCCGGCGAGGTGATCACGCGTACTCCCCCGGAAGTACGCTTCGGCACGGGTGGCGGAACGGTGGGGGGTGAGAGGGCCGCGGTCAGGGCGCCGTCGGCAGGCCGACCGAACGGGCGAGGCGGTCCACCGCGTGCCGGAAGAACCTCTCGCGGTCCTCCACGACCCGGTGGAACTGTCCGAACAGTTCGAACCCGACCAGTCCGAACAGCTCGGCCCAGGCCGCCACCATCGCCACCACCACCTCCGGGGGGAGGTCGGGTGCGAGGTCGGCGGCCATCCGCTCGGCCTCCGGCCGCAGGCCGGCCGACAGGGGCGGCAGCGCCAGAGCGGAGCAGCGGTGTGCGTCCCGCAGGATGTCGAAGACGAGGAAGGCCAGGCGGGAGGCGGCCGGCACGGTGGTGTCGGGCGCCTTGTAGCCGGGGACCGGCGAACCGTAGATCAGCGCGTACTCGTGCGGGTGCCCGAGCGCCCAGGTACGCGCGCTCTCGCACACCACGGTCCAGCGCCGGGCCGGCGGGGTGTGGGCGGCCTCGGCGTGGGCCGTTTCCGCGGCCTCGCCGAGGGAGTCGTAGGCGTCGATGATGAGAGCGGTCAGCAGCTCGTCGCGGCTGGGGAAGTACCGGTACAGGGCGGAGGACGCCATGCCGAGTTCACGGGCCACGGCTCGCAGCGAGAGCTTGGCGGCGCCTTCCGCCGCGAGCTGTCTGCGGGCCTCCTCCTTGATCGCCGCGGTGACTTCGATCCTGGCCCGTGCACGGGCGCCGTGTGCGGTGCTCATGGAATCAGTCTTCCATGAAATCAGAGCGCTGCACACAAATGAGAGCAGCGGACAAAAAAGAGAGCACCGCTCTTGCGCAACGGAACCAGGCCGTGCAGACTTGCGTCAACAAACAGAGAGCAGCGCTCACAGAAGGGAGCGGCGCTCTCCTCCGTTCCGCGTCTCCTTCGCCGCGCCACTCCGGCGACCCGACTCGTTCTCACCTGGGGTCCTCATGTCCACGCACGTCAAGAAGCCCGGCTGGTTCACCGTCAACGTCGTCAACCGCCTCGTGGCGTGGCTGACCCGCCGCGGACTGAGCGTCTGGGGGTCCAGGGTGCTTGCGGTCCGCGGACGCAAGAGCGGCCAGTGGCGGACCACCCCGGTCAATCTGATGACCGTGGACGGCGCTCAGTACCTCGTCGCACCCCGGGGCCACGTCCAGTGGACGCACAACATGCGGGCGGCCGGCGGCGGCGAGCTGCACCTCGGGAAGAACGTCGAATCCTTCACCGCGACCGAGGTCGCCGACGACGACAAGCCACCGCTGCTGCGTGCCTACCTCAAGCGCTGGAAGGCGGAGGTCGGTGTCTTCTTCGGCGGAGTGGGCCCGGACTCCTCCGACGAGGAGCTGCGCCGCATCGCCCCCGACCACCCGGTCTTCCGGATCACGGTCACGAACTGACGGACGCGCCCCCGGCCTCGGACCCGCTTCCGGTCCCGTCCCCGGCACCGGACCTGTCCGCGGCACCGGAGCCACCGCCCGAGGGACGCCGCTCCAGCGCGATCATGGCGCGGTGGGCCAGCGGATGGGTACGGACCAGCTCGCCGAGCGTCGTCGAACCGCGGGTGATGTCCCGGAAGGCCTTCCAGGCGGGACGGAAGCCGCTGAGGACGGCGTGGAACACTCCGGGACGCCGCTCGAACGCGGCCAGCATCCGCTTGCCCACGCTCATCTCGGTACCGAGCCCCGCCTTGACCGCGAAGGCGTAGTTCAGCGCCTGCCGGCGTGTGTCCACGGCATCGTGGGCCTCGGCGATGCGCACCGCCCACTCCCCCGCCAGCCGGCCCGAGCGCAGCGCGAAGGAGATACCCTCGCGGGTCCACGGTTCCAGGAGACCGGCGGCGTCCCCGCACACGAGCACCCGTCCGCGCGACAGCGGAGAGTCGTCCGCCCGGCACCGGGTCAAGTGGCCGGAGGAGATGCTCGGTTCGAAGCCGGCGAGACCGAGCCGCCCGATGAAGTCCTCCAAGTACCGCTTGGTCGCAGCGCCTTCACCGCGCCGGGAGATCACACCGACGGTGAGCGTGTCTCCCTTGGGGAAGACCCAGCCGTAACTGCCGGGCATCGGGCCCCAGTCGATGAGGACCCGCCCTTTCCAGTCCTCGGCGACGGTGTCCGGTACCGGGATCTCCGCCTCCAGGCCGAGGTCGACCTGGTCCACCTTGACTCCGACGTGTGCTCCTATGCGGCCGGCGCTGCCGTCCGCGCCGACCACGGCCCGCGCGAGCACGGTCTCGCCGCCCTGCAGGACGAGGGCGACCGTGCGGCGGTCCGGTACCGCCGAGCCGTGCTGCTCGACCCGCTGCACGGCGGCACCGGTGCGTACCTCGGCACCGGCCTTCTGCGCGTGCTCCACCAGCTGGTGGTCGAACTCGGGCCGGTTGATCAGTCCGAACAGCATCTGCCGGGACCGGCGGGTACGGGTGAAGCGGCCGTTGACCGAGAACGTCACCGCGTGCACCCGGTCCTTCAGCGGAAGCTCGAAGCCGGGAGGCAGGGAGTCCCGCGACGGGCCGATGATGCCGCCCCCGCACGTCTTGTAGCGGGGCAGCTCCGCCTTCTCCAGCAACAGCACGCGCCGTCCCGCGACCGCTGCCGCGTAGGCGGCCGACGCCCCCGCGGGTCCCGCGCCCACCACGACGACGTCCCATACCTGCCGCGCGTCGTCCGCCGAAGAGTTCTCGCTGCTCACGATGGTCTACTGCTCCCGATCCAGCCGCCTGCCTCCCCCGTGCTCTCGGCTTCACTCGAGCAGGGGGTACCCCATCTGTCCACCGCATACTACGGCGACGATCACTCGAAGCCGCTGTGGGAGGATCGTGCGGCATGGGTGCCCCGTACACCGGATCTCACCCGTGCTCCACGGTCGTCTCGCTCACGAACGTACGCACACGTACAACGTCGCACCCACAAGGAGCGTGCCCATGTCGTCGAATCCGGTCGCCGCGACCGTCGCCTCGCTGATGCCCAGGGCGAAGGAGGAGCTCGCCGAACTGGTGGCCTTCAAGTCGGTGGCGGACTTCGCCCAGTTCCCGCGCAGCGAGAGCGAAGGCGCCGCCCGCTGGGTCGCGGACGCGCTCACGGCCGAGGGGTTCCAGGACGTGGCCCTCCTCGACACCCCCGACGGCACCCAGTCGGTGTACGGCTTCCTTCCCGGCCCCGAGGGCGCCAGGACGGTGCTCCTGTACGCCCACTACGACGTGCAGCCGCCCCTGGACGAGGCCGGCTGGGACACCCCGCCGTTCGAGCTCACCGAGCGGGACGGCCGCTGGTACGGGCGCGGGGCCGCCGACTGCAAGGGCGGTGTGATCATGCACCTGCTGGCGCTGCGCGCGCTCAAGGCCGACGGCGGTGTTCCGGTCAACGTCAAGGTGATCGCCGAGGGTTCGGAGGAACAGGGCACCGGCGGCCTGGAGCGGTACGCCGAGCAGCACCCCGAACTGCTGGCCGCCGACACCATCGTCATCGGCGACAGCGGCAATTTCCGCGCCGGTCTGCCGACGGTGACCTCCACCCTCCGCGGTATGACGCTGGTACGGCTGCGTGTCGACACCCTCGAAGGCAACCTGCACTCCGGCCAGTTCGGCGGCGCCGCGCCCGACGCCCTGGCCGCCCTGGTCCGTGTCCTGGACTCGCTGCGCGCCGAGGACGGCAGCACCACCGTCGACGGGCTGGCCGGCGACAGCGCCTGGGACGGGCTGCAGTACGACGACGGGCAGTTCCGCAAGGACGCCAAGGTCCTCGACGGCGTGGAGCTGATCGGCTCCGGCACGATCGCCGACCGCATCTGGGCCCGCCCGGCCGTCACCGTCCTCGGCATCGACTGCCCGCCGGTCGTCGGCGCGACCCCGTCCGTGCAGGCGAGTGCCCGCGCGCTGATCAGCCTGCGCGTGCCGCCGGGTGTCGACGCGGCCGAGGCCACCGAGCTGCTCCGGGCGCACCTGGAGACGCACACGCCGTGGGGCGCGCGGGTGAGCACCGAGCACATCGGACAGGGGCAGGCGTTCCGCGCCGACACCACCAGCCCGGCCTACCGGGCCATGGCCGACGCGATGGCGGTCGCGTACCCGGGCCAGGAGATGAGTTACGCGGGGCAGGGCGGATCCATCCCGCTGTGCAACACCCTCGCGGCCCTCTACCCGCAGGCGGAGATCCTGCTCATCGGCCTGAGCGAGCCGGAGGCGCAGATCCACGCGGTGAACGAGAGCGTCTCACCCGACGAACTGGAGCGGCTGTCGGTCACGGAGGCGCTGTTCCTGCGCAATTACGCGTCCGCGGCCGAGTCCACGGACTGATCCCGCCCGCACGGCACGGCTGCGGTGCGAGGCCCGGCCGGGAGACCGCCCACCGGGCCGGGCCTCGCACCGCGAACAGGCCGCGCGAGGTCCGGCCGGGTTCCGGGCGTCAGCCGACCGGCACCCCCGCTTCCAGATACATCGCCTTCCCGCGTTCCCGTGCCCGCAGGGCGCGGCGGAGCCGTTCGTAGCGCACCGGGGGCAGCATGCCGGCGGCCTCCGTTTCGGAGACGAAGCGCCAGTCGCGGAGTTCGGGGCCGGGCAGCAGCAGCCGCGCGGCGTCGGCGGCGTGGAGACGGCCGCCGTCGAAGAGCAGGCGCAGGCCGCCGTAGGCGGGCGGCGCGGGCGGTTCCCAGTCGACGACGAGCAGGGACGGCGCCTCGTCGAGGCGGATGCCGGTCTCCTCCGCGACTTCGCGCATGCCCGCGCGCGCGGGCGCCTCACCGGGTTCGACGACCCCGCCGGGGAATTCCCAGCCCGGCTTGTAGGTCGGATCGACGAGCAGCACCCTGTCCCGCTCGTCGAAGAGGAGGACACCGGCGGCGACGGTCTCGGCCGTCGGCTCGGGCGTCTGCACGATGTCGCAGGCGGGTGCCTCGCCGCTGCCGACCGCCTCGGCGATCCGGACGGCGGTGTCGTACGGGCTCAGCGAGGCGGTGCCGACCGGATAGGCGTCGGCGGTGAGCCAGGAGGCCAGGGCGGTTTTGTACGGTTCGATGTGGTCGTAGGACCACTGCCGGATCCGTATCTCGCCGTCCGGGAGGTCCGGCGGAACCTCCCGCCCCGCTATTCGCTCACGCAGGATCGTTTCCGCCGGAGCGAGGAGGACATGCCGGACCGGAATGCGGCGGGCCGCGAGGCCGCCGAAGATCTCGTCGCGGTAGTCCTGTCTCAGCAGGGTCATGGGAACGACCAGGGTCCCGCCGAGTTCGGCGAGCATCGCCGCCGCCGTGTCGATCACGAGCCGGCGCCAGATGGGAAGGTCCTGGAAGTCGCCGACCTCGGCCAGGCGTTTGGGCGGAAGCAGATGACTGAGCGCCCCGCCGATGACCTCGGGGTCGAAGAGCGCGCTGTTCGGGATCAGTTCGATCAGTTCCCGTGCGGTCGTGGTCTTCCCCGCACCGAACGCACCGTTGATCCAGACGATCACGGTTCCCCCTCTTCTGTTGGGCCCCCTGTGGCTTGCCCGCTCCACCCTGCCACGGAAACCAGCCCCAGTTGAGAACGCACACCGACGGCGCCGGTGCTCCTCCCGGGAGGAGCACCGGCGCCGTCGGGCGGTTTTGCGGGGCCTGTCAGCCCTTGGCCTTCCGGTCGCCGTCGGCCGCGTCGGCCGGGCCGTCGTCGGTGACGGTGTGGTCGAGGGTGCTGAGGGCGTCACCGACGGGGAGGCCCTCGAGGCCCTCACCGAGCGCGTGCGACGGAGTGACCGCCGCGACGACGAAACCGGTGGCCAGGGAGGCGATGGCGAGCATGCTGCGCTTCTTCATGCCGGGCTCAACGGCCGAAGCCGCCCCGGGGTCACGCACGGACAGGTACGGACACGCACGAACCTGTACGACGAGTGCGAGCGCTCCTGCGGGCATCCGTGCCCCGGCCGCGGTCAGACGCCCGCCGCGGCCGGATCCGTCCGCAGTGTCAGGGCCGCCGCCGCGGCGCCCACCAGCCCGGCGTCGGTGCCCATCCGCGCCGGCGTCACCACGAG
This sequence comes from Streptomyces sp. NPDC085927, assembly GCF_044540975.1. NCBI lineage: Bacteria > Bacillati > Actinomycetota > Actinomycetes > Kitasatosporales > Streptomycetaceae > Streptomyces > Streptomyces sp. NPDC085927. Next base: position 258,002 of record NZ_JBITSN010000004.1, on the reverse strand, counting down.
ACGCCGGACGAACGACAGCGTCGCGTACTCGGTCAGGGCCTGGCGCAGGGGGGCGAAGAGGACCTCGCCCGCCTTGCCCACCCCTCCGCCGACCACGGCGATGTCGATCTCGACGAGCGTCGCGGTGGCCGCGATTCCGGCGGCCAGCGCCCGCGCGGCCCGCGCGAACGACGCCACGGCCACCGGGTCCCCGGCACGGGCGGCGGTGGCCACCGCGGCGGCGGAGGTGTCGCCGTCCGGTCCGGGGAGCCAGCCGTTCGCCAGGGCCCGGCGGGCGATGTTGGGCCCGCTCGCGATGCGCTCCACGCAGCCGCGCGAGCCGCACGGGCACGGGTCGCCGTCGAGGTCCACGCTGATGTGGCCGATGTGCCCCGTGTTGCCGGTCGGCCCGGGGTGCAGCCGGCCCCCCAGCACGAGTCCGCCGCCGACCCCGGTCGAGACGACCATGCACAGCGCGTTGTCGTGGCCGCGGGCGGCGCCCTGCCAGTGTTCGGCCGCCGTGATCGCCACACCGTCGCCGATCAGCTCCACGGGCAGTCCACCGGTCGCCGCCCGGACCCCGGCGACCAGCGGATAGTCACGCCAGCCGGGTACGTTCACCGGACTCACCGTGCCCGCGGAGGCGTCCACGGGGCCCGCGCTGCCGATGCCGACAGCGCTCGCGCGCCCCCACAGCGGGGACGCGGTGAGTTCGCCCAGCACCGCCTCGACCGACCGCATCACGGTGTCGCCGTCCGCCTCGGCCGGCGTCGGCCGCTGGGCACGGACCAGTATCCGGCCCTGCCCGTCCACCAGCGCACCGGCGATCTTGGTGCCGCCGATGTCGAGCGCTGCCACGAGGTCGGTGTGCATCAGTCTCGGTTCTCCCCGTCAACCATGAGAAAGGCGCTGAAACAGCCCGTGTGCGGCCATGAAGCGACACACGGGGCGAGTCGCACCCCGGGTGCAGCGATCACTCGCGGGCCGGGATGCGCGGTGGACAGTGTCCCTGAGCCTGACAACGTTGTCCAGGCTCTATGCTCGACGCCACATCCTCATACAACCCCATGGATCCACGCAGCCCGTGGTCGACAGACAGGACACCGCACCGTGCCGGAGACACCCCGCCGCACCCACCGCCTCTCAGGGTCCCGTTACGGCAACCGCCCGACCATGAAGGACGTGGCGGCCCGTGCCGGAGTCGGCCTGAAGACGGTCTCGCGGGTGGTCAACGGCGAACCCGGGGTCACGCCGGAGACGGAGCGCCGGGTGCAGGAGTCCATCGAGGCCCTCGGTTTCCGCCGCAACGACAGCGCGCGGGTGCTGCGCAAGGGCCGTACCGCCAGTGTGGGCCTGGTGCTGGAGGATCTCGCGGACCCGTTCTACGGTCCGCTGAGCCGGGCGGTCGAGGAGGTCGCCCGCGCACACGGCGCGCTGCTGATCAACGGTTCCAGCGCGGAGGACGCCGACCGCGAGCAGGAACTGGTGCTGGCCCTGTGCGCCCGCCGGGTGGACGGTCTGGTGGTGATTCCGGCAGGTGACGACCACCGTTATCTCGAGCCGGAGCTCAGGGCGGGCGTCGCCACGGTCTTCGTGGACCGGCCGGCAGGCCGGATAGAGGCCGACGTCGTCGTGTCGGACAACTACGGCGGCGCCCGTGACGGCGTGGCCCACCTCATCGCCCACGGGCACCGCAGGATCGGTTTCATCGGTGACATGCCCGGCATCCACACCGCGTCCGAGCGGCTGCGCGGCTACCGCGCCGCCATGGAGGACGCGGGCATACCGGTGGAGGACGCCTGGATGTCCCTGGGGGTCACCGACCCCGAGCGGGTGCGCCGGGCCACCGAGGAGATGCTGTCCCGCCCGGATCCGGTCACGGCTGTCTTCACGGGCAACAACCGGGTGACGGTCACCGTGATCCGGGTCCTGAGCGAGCGGTCCCGTCCTGTCGCGCTCGTGGGCTTCGACGACATCGAGCTCGCCGATCTGCTCCGCCCGGGGCTCACGGTCGTCGCCCAGGACTCCGCGGCCCTCGGCCGGACCGCCGCCGAACGCCTCTTCCGGCAGCTGGACGGCACCCTGCTCGCCCCCGAGCGGATCGAACTGCCGACCAAGCTGATCACCCGCGGCTCGGGCGAGCTGCCCCCGGCGGACTGAGCACCCGTGTCCGCGAGGATCCGAAAGGTCGGCGCACGCCGCTCGGATGACCGCCCCCGGGGCTCGAGCGACCGCGCACACCGCACACCGGACGCGGACCGTACGCTGCGGGCGCTGGGTCTGGCCGAGGCGCCGCGCGAGCACCCGTTGCGGTACCCGGGTGCGTGGCCGCGGGAGTCGGGGCTGCTGGACGGGGACCGGCTGCGGCCGCTGGACCGCCTGGTCCACGAGGACCGGGTGCCCGTCCTGGCCGTCGGGTCCAACGCCTCCCCCGGCCAGCTGCGGTACAAGATGGACCAGTTCGGGATCTCCTCGCCCATCCCCATGGTGCGGACCCGGGTGACCGGTGTCGACGTGGGGGTCTCGGCGCATGTGAGCCGCATGGGGTATGTGTCCGCGTCACCGGTCGAGGCCCCGGGGGCGGTACGGGAGTTGTTCGTCATCTGGCTCGACGCCGAGCAGCTCGCGGTGATCGACGCGAGCGAGGGCGTCCCTCTGCCGGACGGCAACTACGACCGCGTCCGGCTGCCCCCGGCCGACGTCCGCATCGAGCTCCCCGACGGTACCGCGCTCCCCGGTGCCCATGCGTACGTCAACCGGCACGGCGTCCTCCACGACGGCACCCGGGCCCCGCGCGGCCACCCCGGCCAGCGTCCCCTGCTCACCGAACTCCTGTTGCATTCAAGGGCGTTGCGGGAAATGTTCGGCGTCTCCGCCGACCAGTTCAGTGCGCGGGCCCGCGCCGACCCGGCGCTCTGCGCGCGGGGCACACGGGTGCTCGCCGAGGAGCGTCTGGTGACGGCGTCGGGTCTGGAGCGGCACGTACGGTCCCGGCGGACGGAAAGTCCGGGCACCGGCCCGTCGCTGCCGCCGCCCCTCACGTAGACGACGCGAACGCGCCGCTCACCATGGAGCGTTGCGGAACGCGGCTCCCGCACGGCTGTCGCGCAGAGGCGAGGGCTACGGTGCGGAGGCCGTCGGGTCACCGCGGTGCGGGAATGCGAAACCCTCCAGGTCGGCGCGGGCGAGACCGGTCGCCCGCACCACCTCGGCGTGGTCCAGGGCGCCGCAGTCCAGGCCGCGCAGCAGGTGGCCGGCGAGGGCCTTGGCGGTGGCGGGCTCGTCCATGACGTCACCGGCGGTCCGGGCGGCGTACCGGGCGAGCCGGGCGGCGGTGCGTTCGAAACTCTCGCGGTAGAAGGCGAAGACGGCCGCGTAGCGGGTGGGCAGATGGCCGGGGTGCATGTCCCAGCCCTGGTAGTAGGCGCGGGCCAGGGCCCGGCGGGTGAGGCCGTGGTGCAGCCGCCAGGCGGCGTGGACCTGTGCGGTCGGGCCGACGGGCAGGACGTTGGTGGAGCCGTCCGAGACGCGTACGCCGGTGCCCGCGGCGGCGACCTGCATGACGGCCTTGGCATGGTCGGCGGCCGGGTGGTCACTGGCCTGGTACGCGGCGGAGATGCCGAGGCAGGCGCTGTAGTCGAAGGTGCCGTAGTGCAGCCCTGTGGCACGCCCTTCGGCGGCCTGGATCATCCGGGCGACGGTGGCGGTGCCGTCGGCGGCGAGAACGGCCTGGCTGGTCTCGATCTGGATCTCGAAGCCGAGCCGGCCGGCTTCCAGCCCGCGCGCCCCCTCGAATGCCTCGAGGAGCCGCACCATGGCGGTGACCTGCTCGGGACAGGTGACCTTGGGCAGCGTCAGCACCAGCCCTCCGGGCAGCGGGCCGGCCTCGGCCAGGCCGGTGAGGAAGATGTCGAGGGTGCGGATGCCCCGGTCGCGCACCGCGGCCTCCATGCACTTCATCCGGATGCCCGCGTACGGGGCCGCCGTGCCGTCCCGGTGCGCCTCGGCGATCAGCCGCGCGGCGCGGGCGGCGGCCTCGTCCTCCTCGGCGTCGGGGCGGTTGCCGTACCCGTCCTCGAAGTCGACGCGCAGGTCCTCCACGGGTTCGCGCTCCAGCTTGGCGCGGACGCGGTCGTGGACCGCCTCGGCCAGAGCGGGGTCCATTCCGACGGCGGAGGCGAACGAGGCGGCGTCCGGAGCGTGTTCGTCGAGGGCGGCCAGGGCCTGGTCGCCCCAGGAGCGGAGGGTGCCGGCGGTGAAGGCGTCGCCGGGGACGTAGACGGTGTGGACGGGCTGACGGGTGCCGGGGTCCCCGGGGTAGCGGCGCTCCAGCTCGGCGTCGACCGGCGCCAGGAAGGCGCCGATCTCCGCGCCGACGGCACCCGCGATACTCGTGGCCACCCGCTCCTGCCGGCCCTGGCTCATCCACGCCCTCCAGATCCTTCATGCACCCGGGGCACGCACGACCCGCACTTTCCGCGATGCGAAATCAACAATCTGTTGAATGAAGTTATCGGGCGGCCTTCGCGCCGGTCAACACCGCTTCACGCCTCTCCCGCATCCCGATTCCCTCCGCCCTCTCGGCGTGTTCACATCCATCTGACACCGTCTGACACGGGACCGCGCACCGCCCGGCACCGCACCACCCCGCCCCGCCCGCACACCGACGTACGCCCGCCTCTCCCCGACACCGCCGCGCAGCACCAGCGAAGGAGCTCCTGTGCCGAACCACAGCCGAGTCACGCGCCGCCTGGGCCTGAAGACCGCGCTCGCCGCCTCCGTCGCCCTTCCGCTCTCCAGTACAGCGCTGCCTCCCGGGCCCGCCTCGGCCGAGGAAGACCGGGAACGCCAGGAAGGCCAGGGCGGGCCGCTCGAGGTCATGTCGTTCAACCTGCGCTTCGCCGGTACCGCGGAGCCCCACAGCTGGGCCGCCCGCAGACCCGTGATGCGCCGGCTGCTGCGCCGCGGGCAGCCGCACGTCATCGGTACCCAGGAGGGCCTCCACCAGCAGCTGCGCGACATCGAGGCGGACCTGGGACCGTCCTACGACTGGATCGGCACCGGCCGGGCGGGCGGCAGCCGCGACGAGTTCATGGCGGTTCTCTACGACACCCGCCGGCTCGCTCCCTTGGAGTACGACCACTTCTGGCTCTCCGACACGCCGTACCTGATCGCCTCGAACACCTGGGGCAACGCCCACATCCGCATGGTCACCTGGGTCCGCTTCCGCGATCTGCACGCCGGTGACCGGGAGTTCTACGTGCTCAACACCCACCTGGACAACGCGAGCCAGTACGCGCGCGAGCGGGCCGCGGCCCTGGTGGCCGAGCGCGTCACCGGGCTGGCCCGCTCCCTGCCCGTGATCGTGACGGGGGACTTCAACGTCGCCGCCCACGGGAACCCGGTGTACGACACGGTGCTGGGCGCCGGTCTCGTCGACACCTGGGACGCGGCGGCCGAGCGGGGCGAGGCGTACGGGACGTTCCACGGGTACGGGCCGCTGGTGCCGGGCGGTGCCCGTATCGACTGGGTTCTGGCCACGCCCGACGTCACGGTGCACCGCGCTTCGGTCAACACCTACGCCCCGGGAGGCCGGTTCCCGAGCGACCATCTGCCGGTGCAGGCGTCGCTCACCCCGGGACAGCCGGGGCGGCCCCGTTCCGGAACGGACGAAGGCCCCCACGGCCGCGCCGGGCGCGGTCGTGGGGGCCCCGGGCCCGTACGGCCCTGAGGGGGTCAGCCCTTGCGGGTCTTGATCTCCTCGGTGAGCTGCGGGACGACGTCGAAGAGGTCGCCGACGACGCCGTAGTCGACGAGGTCGAAGATCGGCGCCTCGGCGTCCTTGTTGACCGCCACGATCGTCTTCGAGGTCTGCATGCCCGCCCGGTGCTGGATCGCACCGGAGATGCCGGAGGCGATGTACAGCTGCGGCGAGACGGACTTGCCGGTCTGGCCGACCTGGTTGGTGTGCGGATACCAGCCGGCGTCCACCGCGGCACGCGAGGCACCGACGGCCGCGCCGAGCGAGTCGGCGAGCGCCTCGATGACCGCGAAGTTCTCCGCGCCGTTGACGCCGCGGCCACCGGAGACCACGATCGCGGCCTCGGTCAGCTCCGGGCGGCCACTCGACTCGCGCGGGGTGCGGCCGGTGACCTTGGTGCCGGTCGCCTGCGCGGAGAAGGACACGTTCAGGGCCTCGACCGCGCCGGCGGCCGGGGCCGCCTCCACGGCCGCGCTGTTCGGCTTGACCGTGATGACCGGGGTGCCCTTGGAGACGCGGGACTTGGTGGTGTAGGCGGCGGCGAACACCGACTGGGTGGCCACCGGGCCCTCGTCGCCGGCCTCGAGGTCGACGGCGTCGGTGATGATGCCGGAGCCCAGGCGCAGCGCCAGGCGGGCGGCGATCTCCTTGCCCTCGGCGGAGGACGGGACGAGAACGGCGGCCGGGGACACCTGCTCGACCGCGGCCTGCAGGGCGTCCACCTTGGGCACGACCAGGTAGTCGGCGTACTCGGCGGCCTCGTGGGTCAGGACCTTCACCGCGCCGTGCTCGGCCAGGGTGGCGGCGGTGTCGGCGGCGCCGTTGCCCAGCGCGACGGCGACCGGCTCGCCGATGCGGCGGGCCAGCGTCAGCAGCTCCAGGGTCGGCTTGCGGACGGCGCCGTCCGCGTGGTCGACGTAGACGAGAACTTCAGCCATGGGACTTCTTCTCTCCTGCTTGCGAAAGATGAGGGGCGGGAAGCGAGTGGAGCCCTCGGGCTCAGATGAACTTCTGGCTCGCGAGGAACTCGGCGAGCTGCTTGCCGCCCTCGCCCTCGTCCTTGACGATCGTGCCCGCGGTACGCGCCGGGCGCTCGGTCGCGGAGTCGACCTTCGTCCAGGCGCCCTCCAGGCCGACCTCGTCGGCCTCGAGGCCGAGGTCGGACAGGTCCCAGGAGGCGACCGGCTTCTTCTTGGCCGCCATGATGCCCTTGAAGGACGGGTAGCGCGCCTCGCCCGACTGGTCGGTGACCGACACGACCGCCGGCAGGGACGCCTCGAGCTGCTCGGACGCGGCGTCGCCGTCACGGCGGCCCTTGACCGTGCCGTCCTCGACCGAGACCTCCGAGAGCAGGGTGACCTGCGGCACGCCCAGGCGCTCCGCGAGCAGCGCCGGTACGACACCCATGACGCCGTCGGTGGAGGCCATGCCGGAGACGACCAGGTCGTAGCCGGCCTTCTCGATCGCCTTGGCCAAAACCAGGGAGGTGCCGATGGCGTCACTGCCGTGCAGGTCGTCGTCCTCGACGTGGATCGCCTTGTCGGCGCCCATGGACAGCGCCTTGCGCAGCGCGTCCTTGGCGTCCTCGGGGCCCACCGTCAGCACGGTGATCTCCACGTCGTCGTCCGAGTTCTCGGAGATCTGCAGCGCCTGTTCGACCGCGTACTCGTCCAGCTCGGAGAGCAGACCGTCCACATCGTCCCGGTCGACGGTCAGGTCATCGGCGAAGTGCCGGTCGCCGGTGGCGTCGGGCACGTACTTCACGGTGACAACGATCCTCAAGCTCACGCCGGCTCTCCTACTGCAATCGTCATTTCTGGCTGCCTGCCTTCAGGCAGCATAGGCGCCTCAAACGGCCGTTCCCGATCGGGGCGGTCCACGGTTCCGAGCGAAATATTACTCGCCAGTACACCCAGTTCATTCCCGCTGAGCAAGCGCTTTGAACTGTGACCTTCGCAACGCAGCGTAACCGGAACTCGACCGGCACGCAGCAGCGGTCGCCCCGGGGGCCGGTGACGCGGTGCGTGGACACGTCCCCGGCGGCGAAGGAGGGGAGGGCGGCCCACCCCGTCATACGGCCTCGCCGAGCGCGGCGATCACATCGGCCTTGCGCGGCTGGCCGGTGGCGCGCCGGACGACAACGCCGTCGGCGTCGAGGACCAGCACGGTGGGCGTCTTGAGGATGTCCAGCCGGCGCACGAGGTCCAGGTGCGCCTCGGCGTCGATCTCCACGTGGGCCACGCCGGGAACCAGACCGGCCACCTCGCCGAGCACCCTCCGGGTCGCTCGGCAGGGCGCGCAGAACGCGCTGGAGAACTGGACGAGGGTGGCCCGTTCACCGAGGTCGGCGCCGAGTTCCTCCGCCCTCAGCCGCTTGTCGTCGTCCCGCCCTCGCACCCGTACTCTCCCGCTCCGCCGCCGCTGCAGCACTCCGAAGGCGCTCGCCGCCGCGAGCACCGGCACCCACCCCGTGAGCCCGGTCATCATCCGTCGAAGCATTCACGAGACCGCAAAGATTCCCGGCACCCGCAGGGATTTCCCGCGCGGAACGCTCGATTCCACGGACCTCGACGCGAGAGGGGCCGCCGTGCCGACCGTGGTGCCGGCCGTCGTGCTGGTCACCGGGAACGTGTGGCTGCCGGCCCGGCGGACGCCGGCGTTCGCCCGCGGCGCGGCGGACGGGACGGCCGCCGCCGTACGGCTGATTGTTCCGGCGTGTCCTGTGGCCCCGGATCGGACCGGCGCCGCGTTCGCGGCGGCCTTACTCAACGCCGTGTCCGGTTACTGCCCGGAGTGCGAGATGCACCTGCTCCTGCGGCGGACGCCGGTACTCGCGGGTAATGGCGACGCAAAAGCCCGAGGTGGATCAAGGGAGTGGACGTGACAAGAATCTCGCCGCAGGCAGGCATCAGGGCTGGTTCGGCGGTCGTTCTTGGGGCACCATCAGCGACAAGCCGTAAACCTACGGCTGCGTAACTTCGACTGGGAGTCCCCCTTCCCAGGCAGAGCAGGAAGGGTTCCACCACACCCATGGCAGAACTCGTCTACCGTCCCGTGATCGGTTTCGCCCAGACTCTGTTCAAGGCGTGGGACCTCAAGATCGACTGCCGGGGTTCGGAGAACATCCCGCGTACGGGCGGCGCCGTACTGGTGAGCAACCACATCAGCTACCTGGACTTCGTCTTCAACGGCCTCGCGGCGCTGCCGCAGAAGCGGCTCGTGCGCTTCATGGCGAAGGACGCCGTGTTCCGGCACAGGATCTCGGGTCCGCTGATGCGCGGGATGAAGCACATCCCCGTGGACCGCGAGCAGGGCGACGCGGCGTACGCGCACGCGCTCGCCTCACTGCGGTCGGGCGAGATCGTGGGCGTCTTCCCGGAGGCGACGATCTCCCAGTCCTTCACGCTGAAGAGCTTCAAGTCGGGTGCCGCGCGCATGGCGCAGGAGGCGGGCGTGCCGCTGATCCCGATGGCGGTGTGGGGCACCCAGCGGCTGTGGACCAAGGGACACCCCCGCAACTTCAAGCGCAGCCACACCCCGATCACCATGCGCGTCGGCGAGGCGATCGAGGCGTCCAAGGACAAGTACGCGGGCGCGATCACCCGGCAGCTGCGGGGGCGGGTGCAGGAACTGCTGGAGGCCGCGCAGCGCGCCTACCCGGTGCGCCCCAAGGGCCCGGACGACACCTGGTGGATGCCGGCCCACCTCGGCGGCACGGCGCCGACCCCGGAGCAGGTCCGCGAGGCCGAGGCGCGCTGAACCGCCGCCGGCGTGTGCGTCATGATCCGGCGTGGTCCGGCAGCGCGGTGGGGAGCGTCCGCCACAGGTGCGTGCGGTCCCGCGCGGCCTTGAGCACGTCCAGCACGACGGGATGCGATGCGGCGTACAGGAGCGGGTGGTCCCTCTCACCGGCGGCCGGACCGGGCGTGAAGGCCAGCCGCCCGCCGTCCGGGGAGAAGCGGGCGTCGACCCCCGGTCCGTCGCCCCGGGGGTCCTGCCGGTGCCAGGCACCGTCGAACCGCACGGCGACCAGACCGTGCACCACCCCGAGGTTCTGGTAGCACAGCGCCGTCGGGATGCCCTCGGCCCGCAGCGGTGCGGCCGGCGCGTGGGCCTCGGCGTAGCAGATCCCGGTGCGCCGCTCCAGGACGTCGGAGGCGCGCCAGGTGACGCGGGGGTCACCGGAGTCCTGCGAGTGCGGAATGGTGTCGCGCACGAACTCGAAGGCCGCCCGCGCATCCTCGTACGAGTCGGCCACTTCGGCCGCGAGCCCGGCGGCAGTCCGGCGGACCAGGTCGTGGTGGTGGTCGATCGCCTCGTCCGCGGCCGGACAGGCGGAGAGATCCGGGGTTTCCTGGAGGGTCCGCACACCACGGGAGCACAGAGATGCACCCGACCGAAGATCAATACATTTCCGGTCGGGTGCATACCCCTGCGAGGACGTCGACCGCGCGACGGCCGCTAGCGGGCCATCTCCTCCTTGAGGGCCGCCAGGAACGTGTCCACGTCGTCCTCGGTGGTGTCGAAGGCGCACATCCAGCGGACGTCGCCCGCGGCCTCGTCCCAGAAGTAGAAGCGGAAGCGCTTCTGCAGGCGCTCGGTCACGGCGTGCGGCAGGCGGGCGAAGACGGCGTTGGCCTGGACCGGGTGGAGGATCTCCACGCCGTGCACGGCGCGCACGCCCTCGGCGAGACGCTGGGCCATCTCATTGGCGTGCCGGGCGTTGCGCAGCCACAGGTCCCGCGCGAGCAGGGCCTCCAGCTGCACCGAGACGAAGCGCATCTTGGACGCGAGCTGCATGGACAGCTTGCGCAGGTGCTTCATGTGGCTGACGGCGTCCTGGTTCAGCACCACGACCGCCTCGCCGAACAGGGCACCGTTCTTGGTGCCGCCCAGGGAGAGCAGGTCGACGCCGGCCGCGTTGGTGAAGGTGCGCATCGGCACGTCCAGGGCAGCGGCGGCGTTGGCCAGCCGGGAGCCGTCCACGTGCACCTTCATCCCGTGGGCGTGCGCGTGCTCGCAGAGGGCGCGCATCTCGTCCGGCGTGTACACCGTGCCCAGCTCGGTGGCCTGGGCGATGGACACCACCTGCGGCATCGCACGGTGCTCGTCCTCCCAGCCGTACGCCTGCCGGTCGATCAGCTCGGGGGTGAGCTTGCCGTCGGGGGTGGGCACGGTGAGGAGCTTGATCCCGCCGACGCGCTCCGGCGCCCCTCCCTCGTCGACGTTGATGTGCGCGCTCTCGGCGCAGATCACGGCGCCCCAGCGGTCGGTGACCGCCTGGAGCGCGACGACGTTGGCGCCGGTGCCGTTGAAGACCGGGAATGCCTCGGCGGTGGGGCCGAAGTGGCTGCGGATCACCTGCTGGAGGTTCTCCGTGTACGCGTCCTCGCCGTACGCGACCTGGTGCCCGCCGTTGGCCAGGGCCAGGGCGGCGAGCACCTCCGGGTGGGCCCCGGCATAGTTGTCGCTGGCGAAACCGCGGACGTCCGGGTCGTGATGGCGGCGCGCGTCGGTCCGGGGTGGGTTCACGGCTTCTCGGTCAGCCACAGACGGTTTCCGTTCAACTCCGCGGCGGGCTTGTCCCAGACGCCGACGATCGCCTCGGCGAGGTCCTTGACGTCCGTGAAGCCCGCGAACTTCGCGTTGGGGCGGTCGGCGCGCATCGCGTCGTGCACCAACGCCTTCACCACCAGGATCACAGCCGCCGCTGTCGGCCCCTGTGCGCCCCCCGCCTTGCGGAAGTAGTCGCCCATGGCCAGCGTCCACGCCTCGGCGGCGGCCTTGGCGGCGGCGTAGGCGGCGTTGCCCGCGGTGGGCTTGCTGGCGCCGGCCGCGCTGATCAGGACGTACCGGCCGCGGTCGCTGCGCTGCAGCCCTTCGTGGAAGGCGAGGGAGGTGTGCAGCACGGTGCGGACCAGCAGCATCTCCAGCAGGTCCCAGTCGTCCACGCTGGTCTTGGTGAAGGTCTCGCTGCCGCGCCAGCCGCCGACGAGATGGACCAGGCCGTCGATCCGGCCGAACTCCTCCTCGGTGTGCGCGGCCCACTCACGGGTGGAGTCCGGGTCGAGCAGGTCGACCGTGTCACCGGTGACGGTGGAGCCGCCGTGCGCGTAGCGCGCCGCGTCCACGGCCTCCGCCAGCCGCTCCGGGTCGTTGTCGGAGCCGATGACGGTCGCCCCCGCCTCGGCCAGCCTGAGCAGCGTCGCCCGCCCCGCGGGTCCCCCCGCGCCGGCCACCGCGATCACCGCGCCGTCGAGCGCCCCGTTCCCCATGGTCCTCGCCTCCTGAGCAGTGCTGCGAACCAGATCGCTCACGCGGCGATCCGCTCGGCGCTGTCCGCCGTGATGCCCCGGGTCGAGGCGATCACGCTCTTCAGCTTCTTGGACAGTGCCTCATAGAACATGCTCAGCGGAAACTCGTCCGGAAGCACGTCATCGACGAGTTTCCGCGGCGGCTGCGTCAGGTCCAGGGCGTCGGGACCCTTGGCCCACTTGGATCCCGGGTGCGGGGAGAGATAGCGGGAGACCAGCTCGTACCCGGCGAACCAGTGGACGAGCTTGGGGCGGTCGATGCCGTCGCGGTACAGCGTCTCGATCTCGGCGCACAGCTGGTTGGTGACCTGCGGGGCGCGGTCCCAGTCGATGGTGAGCTTGTTGTCGGTCCAGCGGACGACGTCGTGCTTGTGCAGGTAGGCGAAGAGCAGCTGGCCGCCGAGGCCGTCGTAGTTGCGGACCCGCTCGCCGGTGACCGGGAAGCGGAACATGCGGTCGAACAGCACCGCGACCTGTACGTCACGTGCCTGCGGGATGCCTTCGCCGGCGAGCTTCACGGCCTCCTTGAAGGCGGTGAGGTCGCAGCGCAGCTCCTCCAGGCCGTACATCCAGAACGGCTGGCGCTGCTTGATCATGAACGGGTCGAAGGGCAGGTCGCCGTGGCTGTGGGTGCGGTCGTGCACCATGTCCCACAGGACGAACGCCTCCTCGGCGCGCTTCTGGTCGCGCACCAGCGCGGCGACGTCGTCGGGCAGCTCGAGGCCCAGGAGGTCGACGGCGGCGGCGGACACCCGGCGGAAGCGGGCGGCCTCGCGGTCGCAGAAGATTCCGCCCCAGGTGAACCGCTCGGGGGCCTCGCGCACGGCGATGGTCTCGGGGAAGAGCACCGCGGAGTTGGTGTCGTAGCCCGCGGTGAAGTCCTCGAAGGAGATGCCGCAGAACAGCGGGTTGTCGTAGCGGGTGCGCTCGAGCTCGGCCAGCCAGTCGGGCCAGACCATGCGCAGCACGACCGCCTCGAGGTTGCGGTCCGGGTTGCCGTTCTGCGTGTACATCGGGAAGACGACCAGGTGCTGGAGGCCGTCCTCGCGGTGCGCGGCCGGGTGGAAGGCCAGCAGCGAGTCCAGGAAGTCGGGAACCTCGAAGCCGCCCTCGGCCCAGCGGGTCAGGTCCTTCGCCAGGGCCTCGTGGTAGGCGCGGTCGTGCGGGAGCAGCGGGGACAGCTCGTCGAGCGCGTCGACCACCCGGCGCACCTCGAGCTCGGCCTCGGCGCGGGCCGGGGCTCCCTCGGCGTCGAGGTCGATCGATCCGTCCTTCGCCTGCCAGGGCCTGATCCGCTCCACGGCATCCTTGAGCACGGGCCACGCCGGGTGCTCGACCACCCTGGCCGTCGAAGGAACGTGCCCCTCCGTACCCACCTGCACAAGAATTTCCGTCATATCCCATCCTCCAGCGAAGAAACTGCGTACGCCGACCGTATACATACGAGGTTTCTCCCAGCAAGGGACACCTCCGTAAATTATCCTGCGTCACCCCGGCCCTCACCGCACTTTTTCCTGCCTGTCACGCGAGTGGGTGACACTCCTCGACTTCACTGTTCAGCATCTGGACGGGGCGGGCACAGGCGATACGGTCCAGGAGGGCCGCAGGGACGCGGTCCCGCGTCGCCGTCGACGGAAGCGAGTCGCATCTTGAACTTCCTCACCATCGGTCACCGCGGAGTCATGGGTGTCGAGCCCGAGAACACCCTCCGGTCCTTCGTCGCCGCCCAAGAGGCCGGTCTCGACGTCATCGAACTCGATCTGCACCTGAGCAAGGACGGCGCGCTCGTCGTCATGCACGACACGGACCTGGACCGCACGACGGACGGCACGGGCCCGATCGCCGACCGGACCGTCGCCGAACTGCGCTCCCTGGACGCCGGACGCGGCGAGCGCATCCCCGTCTTCGAGGAGGTGCTGGACGCCGTCCACGCCCCGTTGCAGGCCGAGATCAAGGACGTGCAGGCGGCCAGGACGCTGGCCGAGGTGATGAACCGGCGGAATCTGGCGGGCCGGGTCGAGGTGTCCTCGTTCCACGACGACGCGATCGCCGAGATCGCCCGTCTGGTGCCCGGGGTACGCACCGCCCTCGTCGCGAGCTTCCCCCACTCTCGAATGTGCTCGAGCGGGGGGACCCCCATCAGCCCGGACGTGGTGGAGCGGGCGGTCGGCGCCGGCGCGTCGACCGTCTGCCTGAACATCCGCCGCCTCACCCTGGAGATCGTCGAACAGGCCCGCAAGGCGGACCTGCGGATCATCGGCTGGGTGGTGAACACGCAGGACCACCTCAGACTGGTCCGGGCCCTCGGGCTCGACGGCGCGACCACCGACTACCCGGAGATCAAACGCACCGGCCGCTTCACCGCGTGACGGCCGGGCCGGCTCCGTCCGGGGCCGTGCCCTGCGGCGGCCGGGACCGTGTGTCCGGCCGTCAGGACAGTTCCTTGACCAGCAGCTCGAAGCGCAGGTCGGCGCGGAGCGGAATCCCGAACCGCTCGTCGCCGTACGGGAAGGGAGTCGTCCTGCCCGTACGGCGGTAACCGCGCCGCTCGTACCAGGCGATCAGGTCCTCGCGCACCGTGATCACGGTCATGTGCATCTCGCGCACGCCCCAGGTCTCCCGCACCTGCCGCTCGGCGTGAGCGATGATCGCCTTTCCGAGTCCGGCGCCCTGGAGCCCGGGGCTGACCGCGAACATGCCGAAGTAGGCGTGGTCACCGCGGTGCTCGAGCTGGCAGCAGGCGACGATCCGGCCCTCGCGCTCCACCGTCAGCAGCCGGCTGTCCGGCGACTTGACGACCTCCCGCACGCCTTCCGGGTCGGTCCGCTGCCCCTGGAGGATGTCGGCCTCGGTGGTCCACCCGGCCCGGCTGGAGTCGCCCCGGTACGCCGACTCGATCAGCGCGACGAGGCCGTCCACATCGGTGTCGGTGGCGTCACGGAAGGTGAGTGCGCTCTCGGTGACGGATTCCATGGGGCGCTTCTCCGCTTCTTCGCTCAGGTTCTTCACTCAGGTCGTCCGCGGGCCGCGGCACGCAGGCCACAGTCCACGGGCCGCGGCACACAGTCCCAGTCCGCGGTCCGCACACATCGGCTGTACCGGTTGTCGGCGTGGCTCGGCCACGGACGAGGTTATCCCGGCCGCTACGCTCGGCCGCATGGTGCACGTACTGGGCAGCCGGATCCTCCTCCGTCCCACCGATCCCGAGCGCTCCCGCGTCTTCTACGGCGAGCAGTTGGGCCTCGCGGTGTACCGCGAGTTCGCCACCGGCCCGGAGCGCGGCACGGTCTACTTCCTCGGCGGCGGTTTCCTGGAGCTGTCCGGCCGGTCCGACACCCCGGCGGACACGGCGGACCCCGCGACGAGGCTGTGGCTCCAGGTCGCGGACGTGACGGCAGCCCACGAGGAGCTGAAGGGCAAGGACGTCGAGATCGTCCGGCCGCCGGTGAAGGAGCCGTGGGGCCTGATCGAGATGTGGGTCGCCGACCCGGACGGCACGCCGATCGTCCTCGTGGAGATCCCGGCCGACCATCCACTGCGGTACCGGCCGGGGATCTGAGACCGGGTACGGCGAGCCCGGCGGCCGGGGTTCGTCACGTCCGCGGGGGGCCCAGGCGTCCTTCCAGCCGGCCCAGCAGCTCGGCGAGCAGCGGGGCCAGCTCACCGAGCGCCGGTCCGTCCATGCCGGACAGCACGGCGCTCTCGTAGGCGAGCTGCGCGGGGATGACCCCGTCGACCGTGTCCTGCCCGGCGTCGGTCAGGCGGACCCGGGCCACTCGGCGGTCGCGGGAGTCGCCGCGGCGCTCCACCAGGCCGCGCGCGCTGAGCTGCTTGAGGCGCTTGGTGACGGCGGCGCCCGAGGAGAAGGTCTCGCGCGCCAGTTCACCCGGGGTCAGTTCGCGGCCGGTGCGGCGCAGCGCGCCGAGCAGGTCGAACTCGGGGCGGGTCAGTCCGGCCCGGCCGAGCGGGGCGTCCTCGGCCTGCTGGAACAGGGCGGCACAGCGGTTGATACGCCCGATGATCTCCATGGGCCCGGTGTCGAGGCCGGGATACACCGCCCGCCACTGCCGGACCACCTCTGCGACGGTGTCCTGGCCGGACACCGGTGCGCCCTCGCCGGCGGGGGCTCCCGGGCCGGCCGGGAGAGCCTCGTCCGCCGGGGTTCCGTCGTCGGCCCGGTGGGCTCCTTCGACGGGACGTCCTCCGTCGACCGGAAGGCCTTCGGTCGCTCTCATGGCCGTACGTCCTCCGTGTCGTTGCCCGTGTCGTCGTTCATGCCCTTGCCGGTGCCGGTGCCCGGGCCGGTGTCCGGACCCGTGCCCGTGCCCGGTTTCGTGCCGGTGACCGCGCTCCGGTTCGTCTCCGCGCCGGAGCCGGCCGCCGGCCCCTGGCGTCGTACCATCGCCGCGAGCGTACGGTGTCCCGCCTGCTCGGCGAGCACGACCCGCTCCTGCGGCAGCGTGCGGAGCCACCATTCGCCCGCGGCGGCGTCGGCGGTGGCCCGCAGGTCGACGAGAGCGGCGGCCAGGCCGCGCCGGGCGGTCTCCAGGGCGGTGGGGTCGGTCTGCGGGTCGGCCAGGAGCCGGGCCGCGTGTTCGCACCGGAGGCCCACCGTGGTGAGCGCCGTCGCGACGCGGTTGCCCGCCCGCCGGTTGGTGACGACCAGGGCCGCGCCGAAGCCGACCAGCGCGCCGACCAGGGTGTCCACCACACGGTCGGTGACCAGGGAGCCGGTTCCCTGGTAGCCGGGGAACTCGGTGACGAGCAGGGCGAGCGGGGTGACGCAGACGCTGCCGAGCCAGTAGTTGCGGCCGATGAGCGCCTCGGCGCCGAAGTTGAACAGGAGGCAGCACAGGACGAGGGCGAGCGGTCCGAGGTGGGCGACCGGGGCGACGGCCGCGAAGAGCAGCACGCCGACGAGGTTGCCGACGACCCGCTGCACGGTCCTGCTCCAGGTGAGGGTGATGTTGGCCTGGTAGAGCGCGGCGGCTGTGGTCAGGGCCCAGTAGGGCCGCCCGACGCCGAGGGCGAGGGAGGCGTATCCGGCGAGGCCGCAGCCGAGGGCGGTGCGTACGGCGATGGGGGCGAGCGGCCCCAGCCGGGACCACGGCGAGCGGTGGGGGAGGGCGCGCTCGGCGGCCACACCGAGGAGTTCGTCGGCCTCCGAGCGGGGGTCGTCGGCGCCCGGGATACGGCCTGTGCCGCGCAACTCACCGGCCTGGGCGCGCAGCCGCGCGGGGTCGGCGTCGGCCGGCGCGGCGAGCGCGATCTCGGCGCGGACGACCAGCCGTTCGAGGGCCCGGCGGGTGGCGACGGAGCGGGAGCCGGTGAGGAGCAGACACTGCCAGGCGGCCTGCACGGCGGCGTAGGCGGAGGCACGGGCCCGCGCGTGTCCGTCGCCGGTGCCGCCGGTGTCGACGTACGCGGCGGTGGCGTTCAGGGCGTCCGCGGTGGCGCGGCGCTCGGGGCCGTGCGGCCGGACCAGTGCGGGCGCCATGCCGACCAGCCAGGCCCAGACCCCGGCCACCGCGGCCAGTGCGACATGGCCGGGGACCTGTCCGAGGGTCTGGGGAACGAACAGCGAGGCGGAGCTGACGAAGGTCAGGATCACGTTGCCGGGCGGGCCGATGCGCGTGACGTCGCACAGCACCTTCTGCACGGCGGCCAGCAGGGCGCCGATGCCGACCAGGATCGCGGCGTTGCCGGTGAGCGAGGCGGCGGCCAAAGCGATGGCGAGGCCCCCCACCATGCCGAGCACCACTCCCGCGAGCGCCTTGGCGCGGGCGGCGTACGGACGGTTGTGGGCGTAGAGGGCGCACAGGGAACCGGCCATGGTGTAGACCGCGAGGTCGAGCCGGCCGAGGGCGACCAGGATCAGGCTGGGAGGTGCGACCGCGGCCACCACGCTGAAGGCGGGTTTGAACCAGATGTTGGAGGGCCGCCCGACACGCAGCACGTCGGCCAGCGGGAACCGCCGGGGCTTCGGCGCCGGCTCTGTTTCGGGGGCGGGGGTGGGACGGGGGGGCGCACTGCTCATGACGTATAAGACTACCAGGTCTTTTACTCGTAAAATATATTTATGACCTGCGGTGCTCCCCCGAATGCCCCCGTGTACCCCTGTGCGCTCGCGTGCACGCCTTCGAGCGCGGGCATGCCTTGACCGACCGTGGAGCGGGACCGCCCGTGCGGCGGGGGCGGGCCCAGGGGGGAGGTTCGTGTGCACGGACCGACGGCGTCCGGCTGGCTGCTGGTCGCGCTCTGCGCGGCGACCGGCGTCTACTGCCTGCTGCGGATGCGCAGCAGCGTCGAGGAACAGCGCCATACCGCGGGCGGCGAGGCGCTGATGGGCTTCGGCATGGCCGCGATGGCCGTACCGGCGGCGGCCTTCACACCGCCCTCGTGGGCGTGGCCCGTCTACGCGGTGGTGTTCGGCGCGGCGGGGCTGCACGCCCTGTGGGCGACCCGCGCGGGCGCCCGCCATCTGCACCATCCGCTGGGCGCCGGGGCCATGGTCTACATGGCGGTGGCGATGGCCGTCTCCCCCGGAGCGGGGCAGGGGCACACGCACGGGAGCTCGGGCGTACCCCTGCTGACCGGCGTGCTGCTGCTCTACTTCACCGGGTACGTACTGGTGACAGGCGTACGGCTGGTGCCGGTGACCGCCGTGGCGGGGAACCCGGCGCCGGGGGCCGGTGAGGCCTCGGGCTGGGGCGACCGGCCGGAGCTGGCGCGGGCGTGCCGGCTGTCCATGGGCATCGCCATGGTGGCGATGCTGTTGACGATGTGAGGCGGGCAGGCGGCGGCCGGCGGGCAAGGCCGTTGCCTACGTCACTTTGCTCCGATGAGCCGTACCCGGGAGTGGTGTGCGCTCATAGGCTGAACGCATGATGCTCCCCGCGGCGCTGTTGCTGCTCGGTGTCCTGATCGCCGTCACCGGCCCCCGGTTGCTGGCGCGGGCCGACTGGGCGGACCGTGAGCCGGTGGTGGCCCTGTGGGTGTGGCAGTGCGTGGTCGCCGCGGTGCTGCTGTGCTGCGCCCTGTCGATGACGTTCAGCGCGGCGGCCGCCTCGGACGTGGTCGGCCGTCCCGTGTTCGCGACGGCACCGCGCGGCGTCGTGGAGGCCTACGCCCTGGGCACGGCCGGGCCCCTGGCGGCGACCACCGCGGTCGCGCTGGCGTGCGGCGGGCTGTGGACCGCGACGATGCTGGTCCGCGAGGTCGTACGGGCCCGTGCCCGGCGGCGGGCCCGCCGGGCCGAACTGCTGGTGCGGGCGCCGCTGCTGCCCGGCGAGGAGCCCGGCGCCGGCCGGCTGGTGGTACTGGAGGGCGAGCACCCCGATGCCTGGTGGCTGCCCGGCACCCCGCCCCGGCTGGTCGTCACCACGGCCGCGCTGCGCCGGCTGAAGGGCCGCCGCCTGGACGCCGTCCTCGCGCACGAGCGGGGACACGCGCAGGCCCGGCACGACTGGCTGCAGCACTGCTCCTCGGCGCTCGCCGACGGCTTTCCGCAGGTGCCGGTGTTCGCCGCGTTCCGCGACGAGATGCACCGGCTGGTCGAACTCGCCGCCGACGACACGGCCTCCCGCCGCTTCGGCCGGCTGACCACCGCCCTGGCGCTGGTCGAGCTCAACGAGCACCGCGGGGTGTTCGGCCCCTGCCCGTCCCCGCAGGGCCAGGTTCCGGCCCGGGTGCACCGGCTGCTGACTCCCCCGAACCGGCTGCCGGCGTGGCACCGGCTGCGACTGACGGCCGTGGCGTCGCTGGTGCCGGTGATCCCGGTGCTGGTGGCGTTCGTACCGGGGCTGCGGGCGCTGGGCTAGGCCCGGCCGTCCGGATCATGCCGGGCTCACGGGCCCCGGGCCGCGGCGGGGCCCCGGGTGCGCGGGCATCGGGACGGAGGAGGCGAGGCCGGCGGGTTCACGGGGCCGGCGGAAGGCGCGGGGACTGGCTTCGAGCCCCAGAGGTCGGAGAGGATCGCCGTATGCCGCCCCCCCACATCTCTCCCGTCGGCCTCGAGCCACCGCCCCGTCCACCTGAGCACCGCCCGTCCGCCGCGCTCCTCGGCGTTCCGGCCGCGTGTTCGGTCCTTCTGCTGATCCTGGTCGCCGCGAAGTGGCGTCCGCTGACCGGCCTGGACCATGACATCGCCTCGACCGTCCACCGCTGGGCGGTCGATGAACCGGGGCTGACGCAGACGGCCCGCATCCTGACGGACTGGGTCTGGGACCCATGGACCATGCGCCTGCTGTGCGGGGTGGTCGCGCTGCTGCTGTGGTACCGGTACGCGGCCCGGTGGACCGCGGTGTGGCTGGTGGTGACGTGCGCCGTGGGGGCCATGGTGCAGCAGGTTCTGAAAGCGGCGGTGGACCGCGCCCGCCCCGTGTGGCCGGACCCGGTGGACACGGCCCACTACGCGGCGTTCCCTTCGGGGCACGCCATGACCGCCGCCCTCACCTGCGGCCTCCTGCTCTGGCTGCTGCACCGGCACGGGGTGGGCCGGGCCCTGTGGGGCTGGGCCGTGGCCCTGGCAGCACTCTCCGTCACCGGCGTCGGTCTCACCCGCGTCTGGCTCGGCGTCCACTGGCCCACGGACGTGCTCGGCGGCTGGCTCCTCGGCATCGTGACCGTGGCCGTGGCCGTACGCATTCATGGGAGCCGCCGCTCCTGACCGCGAGAGGCCCCGGTGGCCCGGCGTCCCGCCGGGCCGAAACCCCGGCAGCCCGGACGAGCGGGCCCGCGCCGGCGGCTGCGCCGTTCTCCTCGGGCGATCCCCCGCGCCGCCCGAGGAGGACGGCAGCCCGGAATGGACCCGCACGGGGTCCGACCGGATGCGCTGAGTATAGTTGGCTGTCGGCCAGTCAACGCAGGAGTCCAGCATGTCCCCGCGCAGCGCCTCGGTCAATGAAGAGTTGCGGAGACGTTCGAAGGAGCGGCTTCTCCAGGCCGCAGTCGAGCTGGTGAGCGAGCGCGGATACGAGGCGACGACGCTCGGCGACATCGCCGACCGCGCGGGTTCCGCACGGGGCCTGGTGTCGTACTACTTCCCGGGGAAACGCCAGCTGGTGCAGTCCGCCGTGCACCGCCTGATGCACCGCACGCTCGACGAGGCGCTGGAGCGCGAACCGCGAACCGACGACGGGCAGGAGCGGATGGCGCGGGCCATCGACGCGATCCTGGGCCTGGCCAGGGACCGTCCCGTACTGATGCGCCAGCACATGGCCGGGCTGCTGCAGACCGAGGGTTTCCTGCCCTGCCCCGAGCAGCGGCGTCTGGCGGAACTGCTGAGCGACACCGTCGCCCGGTACGGCTCGACGCAGGTCGACAGCGACTATCCGATGCTGCGCGCCCTGCTGATGGGCGCCGTGTACTCGGCCCTGGTGCCGGGTGTGCCGATGCCCGTCGCGGTGCTGCGCGAGGAGCTGTTCGAGCGGTACCGGCTCGACCGGCGACTGGGTGTCCCGCCGGGCACCCAGGTGCCCGGCGGGACGGGTGCGAGCGGCCCGTCGGGCCGTTCCGGCGACACGGAACGGCCGGACGGATCGAACCACTCGAACGGAACGGCCGGCTCGGAAGGTACGGGTGGCACGGACGCGCCGGACCGGACGGATGTGTCACGGTTCTTCGCGACCGGGGCGGCACCGGAGTCCGCGGCGCCCGCCCGTCGGCCCGGTCCGGACGCTCAGTCGAAGTAGTCCGGCTGCGTCTGCACGTTGAGCTCACGCAGATGGATCCCGCGGGCCGGGTCCGTGCGCCGGTCGTCGATCTTCAGGACGTCGAAGCCCTTGGCCATGTCGTTCGAGTAGATGTAGCCGTTGTAGTAGTACGCCGACCACGAACCGCCGGTGACGAGCCGGTCGGTGCTCAGCGGTCCCCGCTCGAAGTAGGCGATCTCCTTCGGCTTCGAGGAGTTGGTGAAGTCCCAGACGGAGACGCCGCCCTGGTACCAGGCCTGGACCATGAGGTCCTTGCCCTTGACCGGGATCAGCGAGCCGTTGTGGGCGACACAGTTCTCGGTGTCGGCCTGGTGACGCGGGATCTTGTAGTAGCTGCGGAAGACGAGCTTGCTCCTGTCGCCCTTGCCGACGACGTCGTAGATGCCGTTCGCCCCGCGGTTCGGCCCGATCTCCGCGTTGCAGGTGGCGGCGCCGCCGCCGCCCAGCTCGTCGGTGAAGACGATCTTGCTGGCCTTCTGGTTGAAGGTCGCGGAGTGCCAGAAGGCGAAGTTGACGTTGTCCTGCACCCGGTCGATCACCTTGGGGCGCTCGGGGTTCTTGATGGAGAACAGGATGCCGTCGCCCATGCAGGCACCGGCGGCCAGGTCCTTGGAGGGCAGCACGGTGATGTCGTGGCAGCCCGTGGTCTTGGAGACACCCGGGTTGGTGGGCCCGCCCGGGTTGCCGCCGCCGTCGGGGCCCTCACCGGGGAACAGCACCGGGAATCCGACCACGGCCGCCTTGTGCGGGGCCTTGCGCGGCACCTTGATGACGGAGATGCCGTCGTGCGGCGGCTGGCAGTCGGGGTAGGCGGCGTTCGGCGAGTACGAGGAGACGTAGACGTAGACGTTCTTGCCCTCGGGCACCAGCGTGTGGGTGTGCGAGCCGCAGGCGGTCTCGACGGCGGCGACGTAGCGCGGGTTGCGCTTGTCGCTGATGTCGAAGACCTTCATGCCCTCCCACGACGACTTCTCGGTCACCGGCTGCGTGGTGCTGTTGCAACTGCTGTCGCTGCGCGAGGAGTCGGTGGAGAGGAACAGCAGATCACCGGAGACGGAGATGTCGTTCTGGGAGCCGGGACACAGCACCTGGGACACCGTCTTCGGCGACTTCGGGTTGCTGATGTCGTAGACGGTGAAGCCGTCGTAGTTTCCGGCGAAGGCGTACCGGCCCTGGAAGGCCAGGTCCGAATTGGTGCCGGTCAGCGCGTCCTTGGGGACGTGGGCGACATGGCGGATGTTGGCGGAGTGGACGATCTCGTCCTGGGCGGGTATCTCGCCCTGCGTGATGGCCTCGCGCGCCTCGGCCTGCGCGCTCTTCGATATCTCCTTCGGAGCGGGCGGCGCGTCCCCGGGGTCAGGGGTCGCCACGGCCGGCGCGGCGGTCAGGAGCGCGGCGAGCAGCCCGCCGGCCGCTGCGGCAACTCCCAGGCGTCTGCGCCGGGTTCGGGGAACATTCAACAGGATCACTGTTTTCCTCCCTTGTCCCGTTCGGCTCGGAACGGGTTCTGCTCCGGCAGTATGGTCCTGAGCATGCGCATATCAACAGTGGGCAACACACTCGCAACGAAGTTTTTTGATCACTGCCGCGCGGAAGCGTGCTAGGACAGTCGTCAGCACTCACGAGGTGTCGTGCCACCCGCCTGCCACAGGAGGTCCCGTGTTCCACCGCCGTGCGTCACGCGCGTCCGTCGCCGCGACCGGGCTGATCGCCCTGGCCGCCCTCGGGCTCACGGGCTGCGATTCCGATACGGACGACGCCAAGTCTGCCTCGGCGAGCGGCCCTTCGGTGATCGCGCCGGGCGAGCCCGGAGGACCGAACCGGACCTTGTCGGCCGAGGAGGCGGCGGAGCGGCGCGTCGAGGACGACTCCCCCAACTCGGCGGACGTCTCCTACACCCGCATGATGATCGAGCATCACTCGCAGGCACTGGAGATGACCGGACTCGTCGCGGACCGCGCCGAGTCGAAGAAGATCGTCAAGCTGGCCGAGCGGATCGCCGCGTCCCAGCAGCCGGAGATCAAGATGATGGAGGGCTGGCTGGCGAAGCACGGCAAGTCCGGGAAGGCCGGCGGGCACGACCACGGACACGACCACGCGACGATGCCCGGGATGGCGACCCCGGCCCAGCTCAAGAACCTGCGCGCGGCCGAGGGGAAGGCCTTCGACCAGCTCTTCCTCACGCTGATGATCACCCATCACGAGGGGGCGATCACCATGGCCACGGACGTGAAGGCGCAGGGCAACAACATCCAGGTCGAGGAGATGGCCGACGACGTGGTCGCCCAGCAGACGAGCGAGATCACCCGGATGCGCTCCCTACTCTGACGTCCGCCGGGCGTGACGCGGAGTCAGCAGGCCCGCGTCACGCGCCCGTCCGATGACCCTGAGCGCTCCGCGCCGGCTGTATCCGGTCGCGCACATCACGGCGAGGACCGGGTCGGTGCCCTCCTCCTGGGCCGCGCGGTACTCCCGCGCCACGAGGCGTCTCCCCACGGGCTCCCGCGGCCGGACCGCACGGCTTCGGCGCTCCCCCGCCCCGGGCGGCCGGGCCCGGACGGCGGAGCCGCCCTCGGAGTCCGGCCCGCCACCGGGGACCGGTTCGCCGTCGGCCACCGGCTCGCCCTCGGCAGCCGGTTCGGTGCCGGCGGCCGGGGCGCACGTGGCGCCACGTCCGCCGGTGCCCGGTCCGTCGCCGGCCGTCCCGTCGTCGTGACCTGGCCCGCCCTCGCGGCCCGGCCCGTCATCGGCGCCGCACGCCCGCGCGAGCGGTCCCTCGATCCAGTCGGCGAACAGCGCCAGGTCCTCCAGTGACAGTGCGGGCCGGGCCCGTACGTCCTCGACGCAGACGCAGAGCCCGGACACCAGGGCGAGCGCCTCGACACCGGCCCCGTCCGCGAAGACGAGCCGCACATGGAACCAGCGCGTCGCGTGCTCGCCCTCCCGCACCTCCCAGGCGGGCCACACGGACACCGCCCCGTCCGCCGGGGAACGATCGGAAAGATGGAGAAAAGATTCCTCAAGCACGCGCGCCACGTAATCACGTGGTCACTTGCCGTACGGGCGAACACGCACTCCGGTCGGCGGACGGCACCCTGTCAGCGCAGCGGATGCCGCCGGAACCGTGAAAATCGCTCCCCCTCGCGCACTCCGCACCGTCGAGGGTGAAGGCCCGCGGGGCCACTGTGCTGCCGCCGCGTCCCGCTCGGCACCCGATATTCCCGCTCGTACCGGACGGCCGAATATGGCCGTCCAAGGCGTTGACCAGAAAGCGCTTACCCTCTACGTTCCGTTCAGCGATGTGAACGAGGCCGGGCGGCACGGCGCCTCCGCGCCCTCCGCATCGCCACATCCCCCCCACCACGAGAGAAGGAACCGGGACATGACTTCCGCGACACGACCACGCGCCCGCGGGCGTGCACTGACCGGAGCGCTGGCCACCCTCGGCCTCTCGGTTGGCATGATCATGACCACCGGAGCGTCCTCGGCGAGCGCCGCCACCTGGCCGGCCCCCAACGGCAGCGAGGGCGTCTCCTCCACCATCTCGGTGTCCGGCACCAAGGACTACGGGATGAAACGCCTCTACGGCACGGGCGACCTGGGCTCGGGCGGCCAGGACGAGGACCAGGGCCCGATCCTGGAGCTGGCGGACGGCGCGGTCCTGAAGAACGTCATCCTCGGCGCCCCCGCGGCCGACGGCGTCCACTGCAAGGGCTCCTGCACGCTGCAGAACGTGTGGTGGGAGGACGTCGGCGAGGACGCGGCCACGTTCAAGGGCAAGTCGTCGTCCTCGGTCTACACCGTCAGCGGCGGCGGGGCCAAGGAAGCCAGCGACAAGGTGTTCCAGTTCAACGGCGCCGGCACGCTGAACGTGTCGAACTTCGCGGTCAAGAACTTCGGCACCTTCGTGCGCTCCTGCGGCAACTGTTCGACGCAGTACAAGCGCACGATCAACCTCAACACCATCGAGGTGAGCTGGAAGGGGAGCAGGATCGCCGGCATCAACACCAACTACGGCGACAGCGTGACCCTGCGCAACATCAAGATCGTCGGGGACAGCAGCAAGAAGATCATCCCCTGCCAGAAGTACATCGGCAACAACAACGGTTCCGAGCCCAGCAGCAACGGATCGGGCGCCGACGGTACTTACTGCAAGTACGCGTCGTCCGACATCACCTACCAGTAGGACCGCCGGCAACAGCCCCCCACGGTGAGGGCGGCGGCCGTGCACGGTGCCCGCGCGGCGCAGTGCACGGCCGCCGTCCGTGTCCGGAGGCCGGCCCGCACCCGTCCACCGTCCGTCCCCCGTCCGGGCCGTGCGCGATCCGCCGCACCTGCCTCGTGCTCCGCCCCACCGCTCCGACCTGCGTCGGCGTCCGATCCGGAGGTGACTGTCAGTGGTGGGGTGCAGACTGGCGGACGTCCGTAACAAGGGCGTCGACGAAGACGTCACGGAGGTGATCGGCATGTCCGAGGTACTGCTCGCCGTGGGCACCCGCAAAGGTCTGTTCATCGGGCGTCGGCGGGGCACCGACTGGGAGTTCGACGAAAGCCCTTACTTCAACGCCCAGGCGGTGTACTCGGTCGCCGTCGACACCCGTGGTCCGGTACCGAGGCTGCTGGCCGGCGGTGACAGCGCGCACTGGGGCCCGTCCGTGTTCCACTCCGACGACCTGGGCCGGACCTGGACCGAACCGGCACGGCCCGCCGTCAAGTTCCCCAAGGACACGGGGGCGTCGCTGGAGCGGGTCTGGCAGCTCCATCCGGCGGCCGCGGAGCCGGACGTGGTGTACGCGGGCACGGAACCGGCCGCGCTCTACCGCTCGGAGGACCGCGGGGAGTCCTTCGACCTGGTCCGGCCGCTGTGGGAGCATCCGACCCGCTCCGCATGGGTGCCGGGCGGCGGCGGCGAGGGCCTGCACACCGTACTGACCGACGAGCGGGATCCGCGGGCGGTGACGGTCGCCGTGTCCACGGCGGGCGTGTTCCGCACGCTGGACGGCGGTTCGAGCTGGGCCCCGTCCAACTCCGGGGTCTCCGCGGTGTTCCTGCCGGATCCGGACCCGGAGTTCGGCCAGTGCGTGCACAAGGTGGCCCGGGACGCGGTGGCACCGGACCGGCTGTACCTGCAGAACCACTGGGGTGTGTACCGCAGCGACGACGCGGGCGCGCACTGGACCGACATCGGTACCGGGCTGCCGTCGACGTTCGGCTTCGCGGTCGTGGCCCATCCGCATCGGGGTGACACGGCGTACGTGTTCCCGATCAACGCCGACTCCGACCGCGTACCGGCCGGCCGGCGCTGCCGCGTCTACCGCACGACGGACGCGGGCCGGAGCTGGGAGCCGCTCGACGCGGGCCTGCCGCAGGGCGACCACTACGGCACGGTGCTGCGCGACGCGATGTGCCACGACGGCGCCGACCCGGCGGGCGTGTACTTCGGGAACCGCAACGGCGAGGTGTACGCGTCGGCCGACGACGGCGACAGCTGGCAGCAGCTCGCCGCGCATCTGCCGGACGTCCTGTGCGTCCGGGCCGCGGTTCTCCCGTGAAACGAATCGGCTGAAGCCCGAAGGACCGGACCCACCGGCCCCGAGGGTGCAGCCGCCCGCTGCACCGGGGCTCACGGCGTCCGGGGCCCAAGGGCGTCGGCGCGTCGGGGCCCGGAGCCGGGCCGGGCCCTCTCGCTCCGGCCGTGCTACCCGGCCGGTGCGTTCGCCTCCTGGGCGGACGGCAGCCGCCAGTCCACGGGGGCGGCGCCCTGCCGGACCAGGTAGTCGTTGGCCCGGCTGAACGGGCGCGAGCCGAAGAAGCCGCGGTCCGCCGACATGGGTGAGGGATGCGCCGACTCGATCGCCGGATAATCCCCGAGGAGCGGGCGCAGGTTACGCGCGTCCCTCCCCCACAGGATCGACACCAGCGGTCCGCCCCGCGCGGCAAGGGCGCGGATGGCCTGCTCGGTGACCTCCTCCCAGCCCTTGCCCCGGTGCGCGGCGGGCTTGCGCGGGGCGGTGGTGAGCGCCCGGTTGAGCAGCAGGACGCCCTGCTCGGTCCACGGGGTCAGATCACCGTTGACGGGCCTGGGCAGGCCCAGGTCGGTGTTCAGCTCCCGGTAGATGTTCTCGAGGCTGCCCGGCAGCGACCGCACGTCCGGCGATACCGCGAAGCTCAGTCCGATCGCCATTCCCGGTGTCGGGTAAGGGTCCTGACCGACGATCAGCACCCTTACGTCGTCGAAGGGTTGCTGGAACGCCCGCAGGACGTTCGCTCCCGCCGGGAGGTACGTCCGGCCGGCCGCGACCTCCGCGCGCAGGAAGTCCCCCATGGCCGCGACGCGTCCGGCCACCGGTTCCAGGGCCTTTGCCCAGCCGGGCTCAACAAGTTCGTGCAAGGGTCGTGGTGCCACGGCGGATCACTCTACTGGCTCACACCGACACCCCTGGCCCGGCAGCCCGCTTCACGCCTCGGGGGCGTCCTGGGGGCGCTACCCTTCCTCCCCGTCGAGGTCGAGGTCCGGGAAGAGAGGGGAGCCCGTTGCGTCCGTCCGACAACGGTCCGCCGACGAGCGGTCCGCCGACGAGTGGTCCCCCGGTCGGCGGTCCGCCGCCCCGGCAGGGGGCGGCGGCGACCGGCCCGGCGGCCGCCGGGCCCGGCTTCATCGCCGTGGACTCCGGGGGCTCGGGGCTGCGGGTCGTCGCCGGTACCGCCGGAGGCGGTCCGCTCGCCCGGAGTGCCTCCGGGGAGCCGGTACGGACCGGCTCCCGGGGGATCGATCCCGGACACCTGATGGAACAACTGGTGCCCATGGCCCGGGGACTGGCCGCCGAGGCCGGCGTCGGGCGGCTGGACACGGCGGTCGTCGGTGCGGCGGGGCTGGCCAGCCTCGGGGACGCGCTGCGCGCCGAGCTGCCGGCAGCGCTGGCCCGGGAACTGGGGGTGCGCCGTGTCGCTCTGGCCGCCGACGCCGTCACCGCCTACGTCGGCGCCCTGGGGCCGCGGCCGGGTGCCGTGGTCGCCGCCGGCACGGGTCTGATCGCCGTCGGCACCGATCTGGCCGGCTGGCGCCGGGCGGACGGCTGGGGACATCTGCTCGGCGACTGCGGCGGCGGGGCCTGGATCGGGCGGGCCGGCCTGGAGGCGGCGCTGCGCGCCCATGACGGACGGGACGGCGGCTCCGTCCGCCTGCTGGAACTCGCCGAGGAGATGTTCGGGCCGGTGGTGTTGCTTCCCGGCCGCCTGTATCCGCGTACCGACCGGGCGGCCGTCCTCGCCTCCTTCGCACCCCGGGTGGCCGAGTGCGCCGACGGTGACGCCGTCGCCGCGGGCATTCTGCGGGCGGCCGCCCGGCACATGGCGGACTCGGCGGCGGCCGTCTGCCCGGAGACGGACCCGGGGCGGGGCGGGGCGGGGTCGGCTCCGGGCGGGGGCCCGGACGGGGACGCGGACCAGCCGCTGGTGGCGTTCACCGGTGGTCTGCTCCACCTGGGCGACCCCCTCCTCGTGCCCCTGGACGAGGAGCTGGCGAAACGGCTGCCGTGGGCACGGCGGGTGGCGGCGGAAGGAGATCCGTTGCACGGGGCGGTGCGTATCGCCACCGACCTCGCGACCGATTCGTTCACCCTTCCGGGTGACGAGAAGATGCTGTGCGTGACGAGCCCGGCAGGTGAAGGGGGCGCCGGTGCGCCCGATGCCCATACATGACACTTCAGACAAAAACGGACGTAGTCCGCGCAGGCGCACCCTCCCCGAACAGGGGAGCCCAGGAAACCACTAACATTCCGCTCCATGAGCACCCCCACTGGGCCCGCGTCCGGCCTGCCCGTACGAATGCCGCGCCCTCGCCAGCCCGGACGGCACCGCCGTCCCGAGCCTCTGGTGGCTCCCGAGGGCGCGCCCGCGCTCGTCCTCGCCGTGCCGGGTACTCCCAGCAGTGCCACCCGCTCCCTCGCCGACGAGGTCATCAGCATCGCCCGTTCCGAGCTGCCGGGTCTGGACGCCCGGACCGGTTACCTCGACGGGGACGACGCGGAGTTTCCCACGCTGCAGTCGGTACTGGCGCACGCCGCCGAGGAGCGCACCGCCCGTTTCGAGCAGGCGCGCGCGGCCGGCCTGGACGCCAAGGAGCCGGACGGCCCCGTCGCCGTCGTCGTGCCGCTGCTCGCCGGTCCGGACAGCGCGCTGCTGCGCCAGGTCCGTCAGGCCCTGATGGACAGCCGTGTCGCCGCCGAGCTGACCGACGTGCTCGGCCCGCACCCGCTGCTCGCGGAGGCGCTGCACGTACGGCTGTCCGAGGCCGGACTGGCTCGCGCCGACCGCGCCCGCCTGTTCACCGTGGCGACCGCCGCGGACGGCATCATCCTCGCCTCCGTGGGCGGTGACGAAGCCGTACAGGCGGCCGGGATCACCGGCATGCTGCTCGCCGCGCGCCTTGCCGTGCCGGTGATGGCGGCGGCCCTGGACGAGGAGGGCTCGATCGCGGCGGTGGCCGAGCAGCTGCGCGCCTCCGGTTCGCAGCAGCTGGCGCTCGCGCCGTACCTGATCGGCCCCGAGATCGACGCGAGCCTGGTCGAGGAGGCCGCGAGGGAGGTGGGCTGCTCCGCCGCCGAGGCGCTGGGCCCCTACCCGGCGATCGGCAAGCTCGCCCTGGCCAAGTACACCTCCGCGCTGGGTATCAGCCCGCAGCAGGCGCAGGGCACTCCGGCGAACTGACCCCGGGCGGGCTCATCCGCTCCACGACGCAGGCGCCGAACAGGCCCGCCCCGGCCACCGGGGCGGGCCTTTCGGCGTGTACGGCCGGGGGAATCGCTCAGCCGACGACCACGCAGGACGCCGCCGTCACCGGGATCGAGCCGCGGCGCCGGGGCATTCCGGTGTCCGGGTCGACCGCGAACCAGGTCACGTCCCCGGAGCGCTCGTTCGCCACGTACAGGAAGCCGCGGGACTCGATGAGCGCGCGGGGCCAGTGGCCGCCGCAGGGGACGGTGGCGATCAGCCGCAGCCCGGCCGCCCCGCCCGTCCCGGCCGCCCCGTCGCTTCCGGCCGGGTGGGCGGCGTGGACCGCGCGGTCCACGCCCTGCTCGACCGCGAACACCGACAGGACGTCCTCCCCGCGGGTCGCGGTCCACACGAAGCGGCCGTCGGGCGAGACGGCGACGCCCGACGGGTAGGCGTCGCCGGACGGGACACCGGGCAGGACGGGGATCTCGGTGAGCGGCCGCAGCGTGCCCCCGGCGGCGTCCCAGCGGCAGACGGTCAGGGTGGGGCTGAGTTCGTTGAGGAGGTACGCGCGCGTGCCGTCGGGGTGGAAGGCCAGGTGGCGGGGGCCCGAACCGGGGCGCAGCGCCACCTCCCGGTGCCGCGCGGGAGCCCCGTCGGCCAGGGTGTACACCCGTACCGAGTCCGTGCCGAGGTCGACGCCGACCGCCCAGCGGCCGCTCGGGTCGGGCTGCACCTGATGGGCGTGCGGCCGCCGGCGGTGCGGGTGGGAGCCCGGGCCGGGGGGCGGGAACACCCCGGACGCGGAGCGCGCCAGACTTCCGTCGGCGCGGACGGGGACGGCGGTGACGCTGCCCGAACCGTAGTTGGCGGTGAGGACGTGTCCGGCGAAGAGGCAGAGGTGGGTCGGCCCGTCCCCGTGGACCGGCACCGCGGGTCCGGCCTGTTCCGGCGCGTCCCCCGCGTCCCCGGCGCCGGGCACCCGGAACGCGGCCACGGCCCCTTCGGCCGTCTCACTGACCGCGTAGAGCGTCCGTCCGTCGGGGGAGAGCGCCAGGCAGGAGGGGTCGGGCAGGCCGTTCACGGTGCTCAGCACGGTCAGGGCGCCGTCGTCGGGAGTGAGGGCGGCGGTGACGACGCCCGGACCGCCCGCCGTCGTGAACGATCCTATGAACGCCCGCCGTCTGCCGTCCGTCACGCCCAGGTCCCCCACGCTCACGCCTGATCCCCTCCCGCTTCCCGCCCACCGGGGTGACGCTAGCAGGCACTCCCTAAAGGTCTGGACCGGAAGAGATGACCCGCCCGGCCCCTCGGGCCATCACCCTCAGGCTCCGGCCAGCGGAGACCCGGACGGTGCCCGCAGGGGCGCGGCGAGTTCGGCGAGGGCGCGCTCCAGGCCGTGGAGATGGGCCAGGGCCGGCTCCGTCGCCGCCGGGGGCGTCCGCACGGCGATGTCGTCCCTGCCGTCGGTGAGCGCCTCGACCGCCCTCTCCACGCGCCGGCACGCGGCGGCCAGGCGGTCGTCGTGGGAGGCCTCCGGGTCGGCGGCGACGAGCACGAGGCCCCGGATCTCCCGGACGCAGTCGTCGAGCAGCGCCAGCACCGCGCGGGCGCGCCGCTTGCGGCCGAGCAGGGGGTTCAGCGGGTGGACGAGCGGGGCGACCGAGAGCCGCACCCGGGCGAGCAGCTGTTCCAGCTCGGCCACCTTCGGCGCCGGGTCGGCGCCTTCGGCCCCCGCAAGCCGCGCGGCCGCCTGCGCGGTGCACGCGTGAACGCACCGCAGGGCCCGCTGGATCCAGGCGCCGGTGACGTCGTGCGTGGTGACGGGCAGGATGAGTGCCACGGCCAGGACGGCGCCGAGTGCTCCGACACCGGTCTCCGCCGCCCGCAGGACCAGCAGCCCGGGGTCGAGCACGCCCAGAAGGCCGTAGAGCATGGCGGCGAGCAGCGTCACCCAGAGCATCATCCAGGTGTAGGACACGGCGGCCGTGTAGAAGATGCCGAAGACGGACACCAGGACGACCAGCGCCGTGGTGGGGCCGTCGCCCTGGGCGGGGACCGCGACGAGCAGGCCGAGGCCGATGCCGAGGACCGTGCCCAGGACCCGCCGGAAGCTCCGGACCAGGGTCTCGCCGCGCGAGGTGGTGTTGACGAAGACCCACCAGGTGGCGCCGACGGCCCAGTACCAGCGTTCGCCGGACACCAGCTGGCCCACGACGAGCGCGAAGCCGGCACCGGCCGTCGCCTGGACGGCCTGGCGGGTGGTGACGCGGGCCAGGCCGGTGCCGCCGGGCGCGGCGGGCACCACCGCGGGCGGCAGGCGGGTCTCGTAGCACCACAGCCCGAAGCGCACCGCGGCGGCGGCGAGCACGGACAGCAGGACGGAGGCGTACAGCTCGGGCAGCTGGTCCGCGGTCGCCCGCAGGAACTGCGCCGCGAAGCAGGTCATGAACGCGAACACGCCGAGGCTGTGCCCGCGCGGGCCCCAGCGCCGCGCGTACACACCCAGTCCGACCACGGCGAGGACGGCGAGGTCCCGGACCACCGGGTGGCCGTGCAGCCCGGCCGCGACGGTGAGTACGGGCAGTCCGACGACGGGCAGCAGGGCGGTGGTGAGCGCCTGCCCCCGGACGGTGGCGTCGGTGACGGTGAAGAGGGCCAGGAGGGCGGCGAGTCCGCCGGTGACGACACCGGTGAGCGAGTATCCGGCCAGGCCGCACACGACGACCGCCAGAGCGATGCCGAGCACGGCCCGCGTGGCGAAGCGCAGCCGTACCCGGCCCGGGTCCGGGGCTGTGAACACCCTCTTCAGCACTGTCGACCGCCCCTCGGATTCATGGTGGGCGCGGTCGCGCCCTCGCACGAGAAAGGCGCCGCGGAGTCCGCAGCGCCATCGATGCATTCATTTCAGCACCTTGGCCGCCACTGGCTCAACTCACCTCCTCAAGGCTGAGCCAATGGCCCAGCACGAGTCGTCGGCGAGAGACCGACGGAGTGCCAACGGCCGACGGCGGGCGGCTCAACGGTCCGGCCGGCGACCGGCCATTGGTACAGTCGGAAACGATCACCGATCAGTGGTCGGCGGGACCTGCGCGACGAGTGGTGAGCCCGCGGAAGCCGAGCGGCGAACCCGCAGGACAGGAGGCCGGGCGCCATGGCCGTGGACGAGCTGGACACCCGCATCCTGCGGCTCCTGCTGGAGCAGCCGCGCACCAGCGTGCGGGAGTACGCCCGAGTCCTCGGGATCGCGCGCGGCACTCTCCAGGCCCGCCTCGACCGGATGGAGCGCGAGGGAGTGATCACCGGGACGGGTCCGGCCCTCTCCCCCGCCGCGCTGGGGCATCCGGTGCTGGCGTTCGTGCACATCGAGGTCACGCAGGGGCATCTGGACGAGGTCGGCGACGAACTGGCCGCCGTGCCGGAGATCGTCGAGGCGTTCTCGATCACCGGTGACGGGGATCTGCTGACCCGGGTCGTGGCGCGTGACAACGCCCATCTCGAGGACGTGGTCCAGAAACTGATCAACCTGCCCGGCGTGGTCCGCACCCGCACCGAGGTGGCCCTGCGCGAGCGCGTCCCGCACCGGCTGCTGCCGCTGGTGGAGTCGATCGGCCGAACGGCTCGTCCCTAGAGCCCTTGCCCGCTTCCGGACTCCTCGCCCCCTGACGTCCTTCTGCCGTCCGGAGCTTGGCATCCTGGGCCCCATGAGCACTTCGGACGCACTCTCGGTCGTCTTCGATCTCGACGGAACGCTCGTGGACAGCGAGCCGAACTACTACGAGGCGGGCCGGCTGACCCTCGCCGAGCACGGCGTGCCGGACTTCTCCTGGGCCGAGCACGAGCGCTACGTGGGGATCAGCACCCGGGAGACGATCACCGACTGGCGGGAGCGGTACGGGCTCCGGGCCTCGGTGGAGGACCTGCTGGAGGTCAAGAACGGCCACTACCTCCGGCTGGCCCGCGCCTCGACGCAGGTGTACCCCGAGATGCGCCGGTTCGTGGAACTGCTGGCCGCCGAGGGCGTACCGATGGCCGTGGCCTCCGGTTCCTCGCCCGAGGCGCTCGAGGCGATCCTGGCCGGGACGCGCCTGGACGCCCATCTGCGTACGGTCGTCTCGGCGGAGGAGGTGCCGCGCGGCAAGCCCGCTCCCGACGTCTTCCTGGAGGCGGCCCGTCGGCTCGGGGCGGACCCCGCCGACTGTGTGGTGCTGGAGGACGCCGTCCCGGGTGTCGCCGCGGCGCACGCCGCGGGCATGCGCTGCATCGCGATTCCGTACGTCGCGGCGCAGGCCGACGCCCCGGAGTTCGCCACCGCCGCGCTGCTGCTGCGCGGCGGGCAGCGGGAGTTCACGGCACGGGCCGCGCACGAGTGGCTGACGCGCTCCGCCCGGGCGGCCTGACCGGCGCCCGGCCGGGGCGACCTGGCCTCGTACGCCTTCGACGAGACGTCCGGGGGGACCTTCGCCGACGCCTCCGGCCGCGGACTCGGCGCGACCCTGCGCCGCACCTGGGGCGGGCCGAGCCATCCGGGGTTCCTCGCCGCGCACCCGGAGACGCAGTTCATCGAGCTCGAGTCGATGACCGGCAGCGACTACACCCGGGTGTGGGCGCCGTACTACACCGCGCACAAGATCCTCCGGGGGTTGCTGGACGCGTATCTCGCCACCGGGGACGACCGCGCGCTCGATCTGGCGTCCGGCCTGTGCGACTGGATGCACGCACGGCTGTCCGCGCTGCCGGCGGCCACGCTCCAGCGGATGTGGGGGCTGTTCTCCAGCGGGGAGTTCGGCGGCATCGTGGAGGCGGTCTGCGACCTGCACACCCTCACCGGAAGGGCCGAACACCTCGCCCTGGCCCGCCTGTTCGACCTGGACCGGCTCATCGACGCGTGCGCCGCGAACACCGACGTCCTCGACGGGCTGCACGCCAACCAGCACATTCCGATCTTCACCGGCCTGGTACGGCTGCACGACGAGACGGGCGAGGAGCGCTACCTCACGGCCGCGAAGAACTTCTGGCACATGGTCGTGCCGCACCGCACGTACGGGATCGGCGGCACCAGCAGCGGCGAGTTCTGGCGGGCGCGCGATGTCATCGCCGGCACGGTCGGTGCCACCACGGCCGAGACCTGCTGCGCGTACAACATGCTCAAGCTGAGCCGGACGCTGTTCTTCCACGAGCAGGACCCGGCGTACATGGACTACTACGAACGGGCCCTGTACAACCAGGTCCTCGGTTCCAGGCAGGACCGGCCGGACGCGGAGAAGCCGCTCGTCACCTACTTCATCGGCCTGACGCCCGGTCACGTGCGGGACTACACCCGAGCGCGCTGGTCACGCGGGTGCGGGCGACGGTCGGCGACTGGGTGGCCGCCGGCCTGCTGAGCGGAGCGGACGGTGACAAGGTCGTGCGTACGGCACGGAACGCCTCGTACGCGCCCTGAGTTCGCGAAAAGGGGCACCCGATGCCGCAGGCCGCACCGGTCGTCGCCGTCGGGCGCCCCGCGGAAGCACCGGCGGGAACGCCGCCGCGTCCCGGCAGAAGATTTCTTCCGGAACGGTGATTGTCCTGCCGCTCCCATCCGTACTCACTGGTGTTGGGCTGTTGATACACCAGGAGGAACGATGCGCATCTCGCGCAGCACGGCAGGAACCGCGTTCGTGGGCGGAGCCATGGTTCTCACCCTCTCCGCACTCGCCTACCCCACCATGCTGGGCGTGCAGACCACATCGAGCACCCCGGACCGGGTGGTCGCCAACACGCAGTACGGCCAGCTGACCGAGTCCGACCGTGACTTCGTGGTCAAGGTGCGCGCGGCCGGGTTGTGGGAGCACCCCCTGGGCCTGCTGGCGATGGAGCGGGGTACGACGCCCGAGATGAAGGAGGCGGGCGAGCACCTGGTCGTCGGGCACGGACGGCTCGACGAGAGCTGCCGCAAGCTCTCCCTCGAACTGGGAATCACCCTGCCCAACCAGGCCTCGCCCCAGCAGGAACAGTTCGTGGAGACCATCAAGGCCACTACCGACAAGGAGTTCGACACCACGGCGGTGAACATCATGCGGGTGACCCACGGTCAGATCTTCCCAGCGATCGCCAAGGTCCGGGCCAACACCAGGAACACCCTGGTGCGGCAACTGGCGGACCAGGCCAACGACACCGTGCTCGACCACATCACGGTCCTGGAGAAGACCGGACTGGTCAACCACGAACAGGTCAACTTCCAGCAGACCAGCCCGCCCAAGATGCCCCGGGAGCAGGTGACGCCGCCGGCCCCGCCGGCGGGGGCCCCGGTGCTGGTGCTCGAGATCCCCGAAGAACTGAAGGACCTCAACACGGTCTCTCCGGCGCCGACACCGGCCGAGACGGTGAAGTAGGAGTCCCGGCCACCGGGAGCCGGACGTCAGGACCCGCGGCGGGGTTTGCCCCGGCGCGGGTTCTTCGGTGTGCCGCCGGTGCCCTTCCGCCGCCCGCGGCCGGCCGGCCCGCCCGCCGGCTGCTGCCGCCGGGCAGTGCCCTTCCCGGCGGCGCGCCCGGGCTTCTCCTGTTTCTCCCGCTTCTCCTGCGAGGAGGAGCGGGGCTGGGTGCGGCCCCGGGTGCTGTTGACGGTCCGGCCGCGGACGATCCCGATGAAGTCCTCCACCAGGTCGGTGGTCGCGGCCTCGGGCCACGCCAGCGCCACACTGGACTCGGGGGCGTCCTTGAGCGGCCGGTGGGTGAGGTCCTTGCGGTGGTGCAGCCGCGCCAGGGACAGCGGTACGACGAGCACGCCGATCCCTGCCGCGACGAGCTCGACGGCGTCGGCGGTGGTCGCGGGACGTTCGAGGGCGGGCCTGCCGGGCAGGGTCTCCCAGGCGAGGACGTCGTCGAGGGGGTGCAGCACGATCTCGTCGGCCAGGTCCTCCGGGGACACCTCGTCGACCGCCGTCACGAGGTGGTCCTTGGGCACCACGACGACCGTCTGTTCGGTGTAGAGGGGGATCGCGCTGAGCACCGTCCGGTCGACGGGCAGCCGGACGAGTCCCGCGTCGGCGTCCCCGGCCAGCAGCAGGCCGCCCGTCTCCGCGGCGGGCACCTGGGTGAGGGTCAGCGGGACACCGGGCAGCCGCTCGTTCCAGACGCGCACCCACTTGCCGGGCATCACCCCGGGCGCGTACACGAGCCGGAACGACGGGGATACATCCGAGCCTGTCACCCGGCCAGGTTACCGTCCGTGGCCACGGGCCGGGACCGCCGGTCACGGCAGCCGTTCACGGTCACCGGTTCCGGTCGGCGATCATGCCGAGGGGCTGTGGCCGTCGCCGGTGGTCGGCGGTCGCGCGTACGGTCGATACCCTGGACACCATGACGTCGCACCAAAACACCCAGACGATGAAGCCCGCGACCGCGGCGAAGAAACTGGGTGTGTACCTCGAGGCCACCCCCGCCGAGTTCCGGGAGGGTGTCGTCTCACGCGCCGAGCTGAACGCGCTCCAGGCCGACCCGCCCCCGTGGCTGCAGGAGCTGCGGCGCAACGGCCCGCACCCCCGCCCCGTGGTGGCGTCGAGGCTGGGCGTCTCCATCGCCGGTCTCGCGCGCGGCGGGATCACCGAGCCGCTCACCACGGAACAGATCGACGCCCTCAGGGAGGAACGCCCCGAGTGGCTGGAGCGTGAGCAGGCCACTCAGGCCGAGGTCCGCAAGGAGGCGGAGCGCATCAAGCAGCGGAACGCGGAGCGCGCGAAGCGCGACAGCTGACCACGGCGCACCCGCCGCTCCCCCCTCCTCGCCTCACGCCCCCCTGGCGTCGAACACCCCCGAACGGGCTTTCCCTTCGGGGGTGTTCTCGTTCGGGTGGAGCGCCGCATGGCGCGGAACGAGGGAACGCAAGCCTGCAGCACCCCTTCCGGCACATAGAAATATCTATCACCATGGCTGGCACGCCGGGCCGGCGCGCACGCCCGTGAGGCCGTCGGCCCGGACCAGTACGCGCCCTCGGCGGCGCGGCCGACCGTGCCCGGGGTGGGACATGCAGAGCGTCAGATGGAAACAGGCCGTCGAATGGCTGGCCGCCGCGGCCCGGGACCCCGGTGAGTGCAAACGGCAGTGGGACCACGGCACGGGGACGGCACTGCTGGCGGCGGGACGTTATTGGGACGTGCTCAGCGTTCCCGACCGGCTCGGACTGCTCGCCCTGGACCTCCTGTGGAACGATCCGCTGAGGGTGCCCGGCCCCACCCTGGTGGACGTCACGGCCCGCCGCGTCGGCTTCTTCCTGCCGCCCGACCCGGCCAGCGAGTGGGTCGGGTTCGGCGTACGGCACGTCGGCCGGGGCTCCTGGGTGGCGGTGCCGCCGCCGTACCGGCCCGGCGGCCGCCTGGAATGGCTCGTCCCCCCGGACGGTACCGGCACCCTGCACTCCCCCGTCCCCCTCGAACAGGCACTCCGCACAGCCACCGGCACTCTCGCCGTCCTGGCCCCGGCGGGGGTGGAGCCGGGGAGCTGGTGACCGGCGATCATGTCGGTATGACATCCGGCCGGATCATCTTCCTCAACGGCACCTCCAGTTCGGGCAAGACGAGCATCGCCCGCGAGCTTCTGGACGTCCTGGACGACGGTGTCTTCTTCCACCTGGCCGTCGACGGCTTCAACGCGATGCGCACCGGGCGGGAGCTCGGGGCGGAGCAGCTCGACACCGCGCTGCGGCGGACCAGGGAAGGCTTTCACCGCTCGATCGCGGCCATGGCCGGGGTGGGCAACGACATCGTGGTCGACCATGTGCTGAGCGAACCGTGGCGGCTGCTCGACTGCCTGACCGTGTTGCCGCCGGAGGACGTCCTGTTCGTCGGTGTCCACTGTCCGCCGGACGAACTGGCCCGTCGCGAACTGGCCCGGGGCGACCGCCCGCCGGGCCTCGCGGCGCACCAGTACGATCTGGTCCACGCCCACGGCGACTACGACCTGGTGTGCGACACCGGCACGGCAAGTCCTATCGAGTGCGCCCGGCGCATCAAGGAGTTCCTCCCGCACCGGCCCAGTCCCACGGCCTTCACCCGCCTCCGCCGCCGTCACCTGGCGGCCGGCCGGGCGGGGAGGGAGCAGGCGCGGGGTTGACCCTCGACCTTGTCGAGGCATGAGGGTCCGGGGTGTGGAGAGCGAGATGCGCAGCATTGGTGAGACGGCCCGGGACAGCGGCC
The DNA here is from genome assembly GCF_044540975.1 of Streptomyces sp. NPDC085927. Lineage (NCBI taxonomy): Bacteria > Bacillati > Actinomycetota > Actinomycetes > Kitasatosporales > Streptomycetaceae > Streptomyces > Streptomyces sp. NPDC085927. Next base: position 218,347 of record NZ_JBITSN010000004.1, on the reverse strand, counting down.
TGAGCGTGAGCGCCCTGCGGTTCTACGACCGTGCCGGCGTGCTCGTACCCGCCTGGGTCGATCCGGTGAGCGGTTACCGCTGGTATGCCCCCGGGCAGCTGGACGAGGCCCGGCTGCTGGCGCGGCTGCGGCGGGCCGGCGTGCCCCTGGCCGACATCCGGCTGGTGCTGGCCGGCTGGACCGGCGCGGACACCGATCTCGTGCAGCAGCTCCTTGAGGCGCACCTGCGCCGCCTGGAACGGGGGCTGTCCGATGCCCGCGGTGAGTTCTCCACGCTCCGAGCCCTACTCGACGACAGGGAGAAACCCATGACCCCGCTCCGTACCGCCACGGCCCGGCCCGCCCTCGCCTCGCCCGAACTGGCCGCCGCGTTGGACGCGGTCCGCTTCGCGGCCGGTACCGACCCCGAGTTGCCGATGCTCGGCGGAGTCCTCTTCGACATCGAGGGCGACGCACTGCGCCTCGTGGCCACCGACCGGTACCGGCTGGCTGTCGCGCGGGTCCCGGTCACCGGGCACGGCGGGTCCCGCGTGCAGGCCGTCGTGCCGCTGCCCCTCGTCGACGCGATGCGGGCGCTGGCCGGCGGCCCCGAGCCCGCACGGCTCGCCGTGGACGGTGACCGGGTGACGCTGGAGACCGGGGGCGGCCGCCAGGTGGCCGGCCGGTCCCTCGCTCACGACTTCCCGGACTATCTCCGTCTGATCGGCCTCCCCGCCGGGCACCGCGCCGTGGTCGACGTGGCGGCCTTCCGGGAGGCGGTGCAGGAGGGTCCCGTCCGTACGGGCGAGGTGCGCGAGGAGGACGGGGCGGTCTTCGAGGTCAGTGTGATCGGGACCGGCGCCGACGGCACGGTGCGGATCTGCGACGACGGTACGGACGGAGACGGCGGGGTGCACGGGGACGGCGGCCGTGTCGGGGTCAACCGTGCGTTCCTGCTGGACGCCCTCGATGCCGGGGCCCGTGACCGGCTGGTCCTGGAGTTCGGCACCCCCACGGCGCCCGTCGCGATCCGCCGGCCGGACGACGAGGACACGTTCTCCCTGCTGATGCCGGTCCGGCTGGACGGCTAGGGAGTCGGCGGAAGTCCCGTGCTCCACGGCCCCGGTCGGGGCTGGGAGCACGGGACCCGTGCGGCGGAAGGGGGTGGCCCGGCCCTATGGCCGTTCGGTCTTTCCGTCCTCCACCGGTTCCAGCGTCTCCAGGGCGGGGGCCATGGCGGAAGCGGGGACGGGCGTGGCCCCGTCGGGGGCGGGAACACCGTCCGCGGAGGACTTCTTCCTGGTCAGGCGAAGGGCTATGGGCTCGGTGTAGCGGGCGGTGAGCGGGCCCAGGATGACCAGGATCAGGACGTACGAGGTGGCCAGCGGACCGAGCTGGGGCTCGATGCCGGAGGTGACCGCGAGCCCGGCGATGACGATGGAGAACTCGCCCCGGGCGACCAGCGTGCCGCCCGCGCGCCAGCGGCCCTTCCCGGAGATTCCGGCCCGGCGGGCGGCCCACCAGCCGGTGGCGATCTTCGTCAGCGCGGTGACGACGGCGAGCACGAAGGCGGGCAGGATCACCGGCGGGATGGACTGCGGGTCGGTGTGCAGTCCGAAGAAGACGAAGAACACCGCGGCGAACAGGTCGCGCAGCGGGGCCAGCAGGTTGTGCGCGCCCTCGGCGGCCTCCCCGGACAGGGCGATGCCGACCAGGAACGCGCCCACCGCGGCGGACACCTGGAGCTGCTGGGCGATACCGGCGACGAGCAGGGTCAGGCCGAGGACCACCAGCAGCAGTTTCTCCGCGTCGTCACTGGAGACGAAGCGTGAGATGACCCGCCCGTAGCGGACGGCGACGAACAGGACGAGTCCGGCGACGCCGAGCGCGACGGCCAGGGTGACGCTTCCCGCGGCGAGGCCGACGCCGGCCAGCAGGGCGGTGACGATGGGCAGGTAGACCGCCATCGCCAGGTCCTCCAGCACCAGGATGCTGAGGATCACCGGGGTCTCCCGGTTGCCGAGCCGGCCGAGGTCGTTGAGGACCTTGGCGATGACGCCGGATGAGGAGATCCAGGTGACACCGGCCAGCACCACGGCGGCGACCGGACCCCAGCCGAGCAGCAGGGCGAGGATCGCGCCGGGCACGGCGTTCAGCAGCATGTCGACCAGACCGGCCGGGTACTGGGTCTTGAGGTTGGAGACCAGGTCGCTGGCCGTGTACTCCAGGCCGAGCATGAGCAGCAGCAGGACCACGCCGATCTCGGCGCCGATCGCGACGAACTCCTCGCTCGCGCCGAGCGGCAGCAGCCCGCCCTCGCCGAAGGCCAGACCCGCCAGCAGGTAGAGCGGGATGGGGGAGAACTGCAGGCGCCCGGCGAGGCGGCCCAGCAGACCGAGCCCGAGAATGATCGCGCCGAACTCGATCAGGAAAATTGCGGAAGAGTGCATGCGCTCATTCCCGCCCGAGGATCTCGGCGGCGGTCTCGATGCCCTCACGGGTTCCGATGACGATGAGCGTGTCCCCGCCCGCCAGGCGGAAGTCGGGCGTCGGGGACGGGATCGCCTCGGCCCGGCGCAGCACGGCCACGATCGAGGCGCCGGTGTCGGTACGGATCCTGGTCTCGCCCAGCACCCTGCCGTTCCAGTACGAGGCGGCGGACAGTTCGACGCGCTCGGCGACCAGCCCCAGGTCGGTCGTGTGCAGCACGTTCGGGCTGTGATGAGCGGGCATCAGCGCGTCGATCAGGGCGGCCGATTCGGCGACGTTCAGCCGCAGCGACTGGGCACAGGCGTCCGGGTCGTCGGAACGGTAGACGTTGACCGTGCGGGCGCCGTCCCGGTGCGCGATCACGGACAGGTGCTGGTGCTCACGCGTGGTGAGGTCGTATTTCACGCCGATGCCCGGCAGTGGCGTGGTACTCATCCGTGGAGCAGGCACAGCCCGTCCCCTTCCCGGTTCTTCTTCTGTCGTCCGTCCATGGGTGGGGTCCCTCATCGCGCTGATGGTCGGCCCCCATGGAGGACATCGTGTCATCCCGCGATCTCCCGGAGATATGGGGTGATGCCACGGATGGACAACGGTTGCGACGGCCGTCGGCCATCCGCCGGGGCCCTGAAACGACGCCCTGCCGTGCCCGGCGCCCTGCCCCGCGCGGGGTGGGAACCGGAGGCTCCGGGGACCTTCCGGTCCGGTCGGCCGCGAGGTGTGGCCCATAGGTCCCCTGGCGGCGGGGCGTGCCCGTGGGACGATCCGTATGACGTACCGATTCAGGAGGCGTGATGAGCGGTCTGGTCGTAGTGGGAGTCGACGGTTCGGCATCGGGCCTCGCCGCCGTGGGGGTCGCGGCCGAGGAGGCCCGGCGACGCGGGGCCGGACTGCGGGTGGTGCACGCCTTCCTCTGGCCGGCCATGCATGTGCCGCTGGGCCCCTCACCGCTGGGGCCTCCCGGGGGCGGTCTGCAGACCATGGTCGAGAAGCTGGTGGCCGAGGCGGTGGAGCACGCCAAGTCCGTGGCACCGGACGTGGAGGTCTCGCACACCGTGGTGACGGGCGAACCGCTGACCGTGCTGGAGGCGCAGTCCCCCGACGCGGAACTGGTGGTCGTCGGGTCCCGCGGCATGGGAGGTTTCGTCGGACTTCTGGTGGGTTCGACGGCCGTGCACCTGGCGAGTCACGGGCGGTGCCCGGTGCTGGTCGTGCGGGAGACGGGCGCCCCGGACGGGCCTGTGGTGGTCGGGGTCGACGGTTCCCCGGCGGGCGCGAAGGCGATCGGCTTCGCCTTCGCGGAGGCGTCGCTGCGCGGGGCCGAACTGGTCGCGCTGCACTCCTGGACCACCTGGAACGCGCCGGCGCCCCCGCCGCAGGACGAGAAGGCCCCCTACGCGAGCGGGCCCGACGAACTGAGGGCGGGCGAGGAGCGTCTGCTGTCCGAGGCGCTGGCCGGGCAGCAGGAGCGGTACCCCCGGGTGAAGGTGCGGCACGAGGTCGTGCACGGCGGCACGCGCGAAGCGCTCATCGAGGCGAGTCGTACGGCGCAGTTGCTGGTGGTCGGGGCCCGGGGGCGGGGCGGGTTCACCGGACTGCTGCTCGGCTCGGTCAGCCAGGCGATGCTGCACCACGCCCACTGCCCGGTGGCGGTCGTCCGCGGCGGCGGCGGGGAGAAGGACGGGGACGCATAGCCCGCGCTCCCTTCGCTTCGGGGCCTGCGCGCCGGTACGGTGCCCCGCCCGCGGGTACTTCGGTACGCACGGGCGTGACCGGGACGCACCCGCGACGGAGCGGCCGGGACGGGAGTGAACAGTGGACGACACGGTGATGGTCGGAGTGGACGGATCACCGTCCAGTCTCGCCGCTGTGGACGTAGCGGCCCGTGAGGCGCGGCTGCGCGGCGCACCGCTGCGGATCGTGCACGCCTTCAGCCGCCCGTCCGACCTGGACCCGATGATCCACGGCGTCCTGGCCCGGGCGGAGCAGCGGGCCGCCGACGTGGCACCGGGCCTGGAGGTGTCCAGGACCGTGGCGTCCGGGGACACCCTGACGGTGCTGTGGAGCGAGTCGCGGCACTCGGTGCTGGCGGTGGTCGGCGGGCGGGGCCGCGGCGGGTTCGGGGACCTGCTGCTGGGCTCGACGGTCGTGCAGCTTGCCGCCCACGGTTTCTGCCCGGTCATGGCGGTGCGGGGGCGCCCCGATCCGCAGGGGTCCGTACTCCTCGCCGTGGACGGTTCGCCCGCCGGGGCCGCGGCGGGCGAGTTCGCCTTCACCGAGGCGGCGCTGCGGAAAGCCCCGCTGACCGCCCTGCACGTGTGGAACACCTGGAGCGAGCCGACACCGTACGAGGGCCCCGCCGACCCGCTGAACGTGGTGGTCGACCTGGACCAGCTCCGCGAGAAGCACCGCCACCGGCTGGAGGAGACTCTGGCTCCGTGGCGGGCCGCCCATCCGGAGGTGTCCGTGGAACCGCTCCTGGAGCGGTCCCGGGTCCGGCACGCGCTGCTGGAGGCCGCCAAGCAGGCCCAGCTGCTGGTGGTGGGGGCACGGGGGCACGGGGGATTCGCCGGGATGCTGCTGGGTTCGGTGAGCCAGGCGCTTCTGTACCACGCCGACTGCCCGGTCACCGTCGTCCGTGGCAAGCAGTGATCCCTCGACGGCACGGCAGGACGACGGCAGGATAGGTCCATGTACACGACGCGGGTCTCGGGCCGGGTGAACGCTCCCCGGCCGGCCGTCTACCGGGCGCTGGTGAGCTCGGACGCGATCGCGCGGTGGCGGGTGCCGCCGGGCATGCGGGGCGAGGTTCACGAGTTCGAGGCGCGCGAGGGCGGCAGGTTCCGGATGTCGCTCACGTACGACGCGCCGGACGCGGTCGGCAAGTCGGCCGCGCACACCGACACCTACCACGGCAGCTTCGCGCGGCTCGTGCCGGGCGAGATGGTGGTGGAGGTCCTCGAGTTCGAGGCCGAGGACCCGGCGCTGCGCGGCACGATGACCATGACGACCACCCTCACGGACGCCGACGGCGGCGGCACCGACGTCCTGGTGGTCCACGAGGGCGTCCCCGACGCCGTGCCCGCCGCGGACAACGAGGCGGGGGCCCGCTGGGCGCTGACGCATCTCGCCCGGTTCGTGGAATCGGACGGCGCCGCTTCCTTCTGAAGCCGCCCGTCCCGCTCTCTCCGGACACTCCGGGTTCTCCGGGTTCTCCGGGTTCTCCGGGTTCTCCGGGTTCTCCGGACCTGCGTGCTCTCCGCGCTCTCCGGCGGGCCCCGCCCCGCTTCGGGGCCGAAGCCGCCGGAGAGCCGCGCTCAGTTGCCCACGCCGAGGCCCGGCATGAACGCGGCCGGATAGCGGTCGCCGCGTGCCGAGCCCGGGGGCACCGCCTTCTCGATCTGCACGAGGTCGTCCGCGGTGAGGTCCAGCTCCGTCGCGGGCAGCGCCTCGGCCAGCCTCTCGCGGGTGCGGGCGCCGGCCAGCGGCACGATGTCCTCACCCTGGGCGGCCACCCAGGCGATGGCCAGCTGGGCGACGGTGCACCCCTTCGCCGCGGCGACCCTGCGCAGCGCCTCCACGAGGGCGAGGTTGTGCTCGACGTTCGCGCCCGAGAAGCGCGGGCTGCCTCCGCGGTGGTCACCGGGGCCTCCACTGTGGCCGGCGGACCAGTGCCCGGAGATGAGGCCGCGGCCGAGGACGCCGTAGGCGGTCAGGCCGATGCCGAGTTCACGCAGCGTGGGCAGTACCTCCGCCTCCACCGCACGGGAGATCAGGGAGTACTCGATCTGCAGGTCGGCGACCGGGTGGACGGCGTGCGCCCGGCGGATCGTCGCCGCGTCGACCTCCGAGAGGCCGAGGTGTCGCACGTACCCGGCGTCGATCATCTCCTTGATCGCGCCCACCGTCTCCTCGATCGGTACCGCGGGATCGAGCCGGGCGGGGCGGTAGATGTCGATGTGGTCGGTGCCGAGCCGGGTCAGGGAGTGGGCGAGGAAGTTCTTCACCGCCTCGGGGCGGCCGTCGGCCCCGCCGAAGACGGAGCCCGGCCCTGCCAGCATGCCGAACTTGACGCTCAGCCGATAGCCGTCCCGGTCCCGGCCGCGCAGCGCCTCGGCGAGCAGCAGCTCGTTGTGGCCCATCCCGTAGAAGTCTCCGGTGTCGATCAGCGTGACGCCGGCCTCCAGCGCGGCGTGCACGGTGGCGACACTCTCCGCGCGGTCGGCCTCGCCGTAGGCGCCCGACATGCCCATCGCACCCAGACCCAGCGCGGAAACGGCCGGGCCGGCGCTGCCGAGGGTTCGTGTCTGCATCGCGTTCTCCTTCGTCGTCGATCCGACAACCACCCTGGACCCGTGCCGCGACGGACGGGAGCGGAGCGTTCATCATGGGAGCGGCGCTCCCTGGATGGGCTCCCCCGCCGCGAGGGACCATGGGGGCATGCAACGCGACCAGCTCGCCGATTTCCTGCGCCGCCGCCGTGAGGCGATCCGCCCGGCGGAGGTCGGCATCACCGGCGGCCCCCGTCGCCGCACCGCCGGCCTGCGCCGGGAGGAGGTGGCCATGCTCGCCGGCATGTCGGTGGACTACGTCGTACGCCTCGAGCAGGGGCGCAGCAGTCAGCCCTCGCCCCAGCTGCTCGGCGCGCTGGCGAGGGCGTTGCGCCTCTCCGACGACGAGCGCGACCACCTGTTCCATCTGGCCGGCCACCGGCCCCCGCCCGCCGACGGGACGGCCCGGTCGGCGCGCGCCGGTCTGACGCGGATGCTCGACCTGCTCGGCGACACCCCGGCCCTGGTGCTGTCCGACCTGGGCGAGGTCCTCGCGCAGAACCGGGCGTCCGTGCTGCTGACGGGTGATCACACGGGCCACACCGGCGACCGGCGCTACCTCGTGCACCGCTGGTTCACCGAGCCCGCTGCCCGCGCCGTCCACCCGCCCGAGGACCACGAGCACCACGCCCACCAGCTCGTGGCCGACCTGCGCGCGACCGCCGGCCGCCGGTCCGGCGATCCCGAAGTCGCCGGGCTCGTCGACCGGTTGCGGGCCGCGAGCGCCGAGTTCCGCCGGCTCTGGGACGCACACGAGGTGGCGGTCCGCCGTGCCGACCGCAAGACCCTGCTGCACCCGCGGGTGGGCCGTCTGCTGCTGAACTGCGAGACCCTGGTCACTCCGGACCAGGGTCAGTTGCTGCTCGTGTTCACCCCGGCGGACGCCGAGGCCCGCGAGCGGCTGGAACTGCTCCGGGTGCTCGGCGTCGAGGAGTTCCCCACCGGGGCGGCGGACAGCCCCGTACGGTGAGGCGTCCGCTCACCGGTCTGCCGGCCCTTCGGTCCACCGGCCTCCGGGAAAGCCCGGCCGGACCCCGCGGTCGGGGTTGCCGCGGCTGGTGTCCACCGATCTCCGTCGAGGCGGCCCCGACCGCGGCAGGACCACTGGCAGGTGCGGGCAGCGGTCGGGTGTCCTGGTACGGATCAGGTTCACTCAGTCCGCGCCGAGGGAGCCCAAGGCCTTCGAGCGACGTGTGATTGACTCATCCGCATGGCCCCGTCTCCGCATCCGCCCGTTCGGCCGTGACCGCCGATCCGACCGCGGCCACTCGGCCCCGCAACCGCAAGCAGCTCATCGTCGAGGCGGCCGGCCGGGCCTTCAGCGAGCGCGGCTACCACACGGCCTCCATGGAGGAGATCGCCGCAGGCGTGGGTATCACCGCGGCGGCCCTGTACCGGCACTTCCCGAACAAGTACGCGCTGTTCGCCGAGTGCGCCGACGTCATGGCGGACCGGCTTGTCGCCGCGGTCGACGAGGTGCCGCCCGGGGCGGCCTTGAGGGACGTGCTCACCGCCGTCACCCGGGCCACCGTCGCGCACCGCGCGTCGGGCGGCGTGTACCGATGGGAGGCCCGGTACCTCAACCGCGAGGACCGCCGGCTTCTCAGGGCGAAGTTCGGGCACGTCGTCGGGCGGGTCGACGAGGCGGTGCAGCGCGAGTACTCACTGCCTGACGAGCGCCTGCGGGCCGTGGCAGCCCTCGGTGCGATCGGGTCCATCACGATGCATCACACCTCGATTGCTCAACGTCGGGCCGAGGAACTGCTGCTGGCGTCCGCGCTGCGCGTGGCCGCGACCGATCCCGCGGCGGCCCAGGGGGGCGCACGCCCCGTCGAGCTGCCCGCCCAGCCGGTGCCGCGCACGCGAGGCGCGGAGATCCTCGCGGCCGCCATCCCGCTGTTCGCACGGGACGGGTTCGCCAGTGTCACGAACGGACAGATCGCGGAAGCGGTGGGACTGGCCCCGTCCGCGCTCTACCGTCACTACCCCGGCAAGGTCGACATCCTGGCGGCGGCGTGCCTTCAGGCGGCGGCGCTGCTGGCCCAGGGGGTGGAGCGGAGTCTTCATGAGGTGTCCGGCCCGCACGACGCCGTCGTCGCGCTGGCGGCGACGCACGTGGCCTACAGCTTCGAGTACACCGCGCTCAACAGCGTTGCCGAAGCCGAGCTCGCCGGCTTGCCGGCCGACCTGCGGCGGTCCGTGGTCCTCGCACAGCGTGAACACATCGCCGTCTGGGAACAGCAGTTGCGGCTGGCCCGTCCGGAGCTGGACCCGCGCCAGGCCCGGGTGCTGGTGCACGCGGGGTTCGGCGTGGCGGTCGAGGCCGGACGCAGACTGCGGTGGCGGGACAGCCCTGACCACCGAGAAGCCGTGACCGCTCTGGTCATGGGCTCTCTCGGTCTCTGAACGGGCGTCGGAACCGGGCGCGCGGCGGGGCGCCGCGCCGTGAAGCACCTCGCACGGATGTCCCACGGGGCCCGCCCCCGGCGCATCTGCCGCGGGGTGGGCACGGGTGGGACCGGACCGGCGGCTCAGCCGGCCGACCTGTTTCCGGTGGGGATCGTGATGGGGGTGGTGGTCCCGGAGCCGCCCTTGTTGAGGAACAGCATGGCCAGGGCTCGCACGAACTGGTCGACCATGTAGAAGGTTCCGGGCATGACGGGCGACACCCCCTCACGGAACAGGACGTACGCCGGCCACGCGGTACGGACCAGGGCCGCCGCCGCGTAGTCGCGCTTCAGTCCCAGCCAGTCGCCGACCTCGTCGCTGAGGACGTAGCGGACGAACTCGTTCAGGAACCCGCGCGTGACGCCGAGGTCGATCTGCGCGGTCAGGCCGAGCAGTTCCTCGGCCAGTTCGATGCCCTCGGTGGACGGGGCGAGGATCGGGGTGAGCACCTGCGCCGCCTGGGCTTCGGCGGCCGCCCAGGTCTTGGGAATGTGCTCGTAGGGTACGCCGAGCAGGTGGACGGCGACCTGCCACGAGTGCAGGAACGCCTCCTGGTCCGCGGCCGGGTACGGGATCCTCCAGTCGAGCAGCTTCCGGTGCACGTAGGTGCCCAGGCTGTGGAAGGTGACCAGGATGTCGGCGGCGCTGATCGGGATGGTCTCGTCGGCGACCGCCCGCCAGTGCGGCGACTGCGGCAGCAGGTGACGCACCGCGGCGTGCACCACGCGTGTCTTGTTCGCGGTGACGACGAACTGCCCCGTCGGCTTGAACGCACCCAGCTCGGACAGGTCGTAGCCGAAGGTGAACGTCTTGGCCGCGCGGTCCTGCATGTCGGCGCCGCCCGCGGACCAGTAGACGCTCTTGGCCTCGCGCGGGATCACGGTGCTCATGATGCCGCTGCCGAGGCCGTACAGCATGAAGAGGTAGGTGTCCCGGCGCCGGTTGAAGTCACCGGCGCGGGTCAGCTTGGTCTGGTCTGCCCAGGAGGGAAGCCGGTTCACCTGGCGCAGGTATGCGGCGAATTCGGCCGGCAGGCCGCTGGGCAGCGGGTCGTTGTTGTTCACCCACGACGCCCATGCGGTGTTGATCGCCGGAACATGTCCCTTCTCGAGCATCGAAACCATCAGAGGGTCCGCCGCGTCGTCCCAGATCCACTCCGGACCGGTCCCCGCGGCGGCCCCTGTCACCGAGCCCGTCGACGCCCACGCCTGGACGGGGTTCGCCACACCCACGAGGCCGAGTGCGGCACCGAGTGACAGGACCTTTCGCCTGCTGAGGTTATCCATTGACTTACCTGCTTCCCTGATGGGCCAGATGGTTCCAGGTGCCTTCGCAGACTTGCCGGTTGTGCGACCAATGCGTGATGCGCCTCGTCGCACGGATGTGATTTTCGATTAACATAGCGAGGTACGTTGCGGTCGGCAACGGTGGTGACCGAGGGGCGTTGCCGACGCCGGCCCCGGGCCCGCCGGTTCCTCTCCGGAAAGTCGCCGGCAGGGATGCCCGGCACCCCGTTCACGCCCTCCTGCGGCTGCTGCCGGGCTACCCGAGGAACGACAGCCGGACCTGACGGTCGGGATTGTCCCTGTTCGTGTCGACCAGGCACACGGACTGCCAGGTGCCCAGCTCCAGTCGGCCGTCCAGTACGGGCAGGGTGGCGTGCGGCGGGACGAGGGCGGGCAGGACGTGGTCGCGGCCGTGGCCGGGGCTGCCGTGGCGGTGCTGCCAGCGGTCGTCGGCCGGCAGCAGGCTGTGCAGAGCGGCCAGGAGGTCGTCGTCGCTGCCCGCTCCGGTCTCGATGACGGCAATGCCGGCGGTGGCGTGCGGCACGAAGACGTTGAGCAGTCCGTCGCGGCCGGCCGCCACCTCCCGCAGGAAGGACTCACAGTCACGGGTGAGGTCGACGATCCGCTCCGCGGAGCCGGTGGCGACGTCGAGGACCCGGGTGGTGAAGGCGTCTGACATGGCTTCCATCCTGGCCCATGCGCCGGGGGTCTTCGAGGAAGGAAGCCCCGAGTGGCGGTGACGGCTCGGGGGAAGATCCGCACCCCCGGCAGCGTTAGTAGAAACGTGAACTACATCAGCGGGGCCGAGGCGGCCGAGATCCAGGCAGTCGTCATAGGCGCCGGACAGGCGGGACTGTCCGGCGCCTACCACCTGCGGCGCACCGGTTTCGAGCCGGAGCGCGACTTCGTGGTGCTCGACCACAACCCGGGCCCCGGCGGGGCCTGGCGGTACCGCTGGCCCTCGCTCACGTACGGCAGGGTGCACGGGATGCACTCGCTGCCCGGCATGGAACTCACGGACGCCGATCCGGCGCGGCCGTCCTCCGAGGTCATCACCGAGTACTTCGACCGTTACGAGCGGACGTTCGACCTGCGGGTACGGCGGCCGGTGAAGGTGCGGACGGTACGGGAGGGCACCGGCGGACGGCTGCTCGTGGAGACCTCGGCGGGCACCTGGTCGACGCGGACGCTGATCAACGCCACCGGCACCTGGGGCCGGCCCTTCTGGCCGCGCTACGAGGGGCAGGAAACCTTCCTGGGGCGGCAGTTGCACACCGCGCAGTACCCCGGCCCCGAGGCGTTCGCCGGGCAGCGGGTCGTCGTGGTGGGGGGAGGTGCCTCGGCCACGCAGCACCTGCTGGAGATCGCCCCGTACGCGGCGGACACCACCTGGGTGACCCGGCGGCCCCCGGTCTTCCGCGAGGGCCCCTTCGACGAGGAGGCGGGACGGGCGGCCGTGGCGCTGGTCGAGGAGCGGGTGCGGCAGGGACTGCCGCCGCGCAGTGTCGTCTCGGTGACGGGACTGCCCCTGAACGACGCGATCCGCCGGGGCATCGCCGACGGCGTACTGGACCGGCAGCCGATGTTCGACCGGATCACGCCGGAGGGGGTGGAATGGAAGGGCGGGCGACGGGTGGCGGCCGACGTCATCCTGTGGGCCACCGGATTCCGTCCGGCCGTCGACCACCTCACTCCGCTGCGGTTGCGGGAACCCGGTGGCGGCATCCGCGTCGAGGACACCCGGGCCGTCGCCGACCCCCGCGTCCACCTCGTCGGCTACGGCCCCTCGGCCAGCACCGTCGGCGCCAACCGCGCCGGACGCGCTGCCGTACGGGACATCAGGCGCCTGCTGGCGGAGGAGCGCGTCACGGTCTGACGCCGACGACGGAGGAGCGCGTCACGGTCCCACGCCGACGACCGGTGCGGGCCGACTCACTTCTCCCCCGGCTCCGCCTGCTTCTCCTTCCGCTCCTGCTCCTGCTTCTGCTGCCGGCTGTTGAACTCGGCGAGATCGCTCTGGTGTTCGTTGTAGTCGGCGGTGAAGCGGGTGTCACCGGGCTTGACCGTGATGAAGTACAGCCAGTCGCCCGGCGTCGGGTTGATCGCCGCACGCATCGCCTCCTCGCCGGGATTGTCGATCGGGGTGGGCGGCAGCCCCATGCGCGCATAGGAGTTGTAGGGGCTGTCGGCCTCGATGTCCCTCTCCCTGACGCCGGGCGTCGAACGGCCCAGGGCGTAGTCGACCGTCGAGTCCATCTGCAGCGGCATCCCGCGCTCCAGACGGTTGAAGATCACCCGGGCGACCTTGCCCATGTCGGCCCTGGAGGACGCCTCGGCCTGGACGATGCTCGCGATGGTGACGGCCTGATAGACGTTCATCGCGTTGCGCTGCGCGCCGGCGGCGACCGGGGCTCCGTTGAACTTCTTGTTGGCCGTCTCGACCATCAGCGCCAGCAACTGCTCCGGCGTCGCCTTCTCCTTCAGCGGATACGTCGCCGGGAAGAGGTAGCCCTCCGGGTTCCCGTCGGCGTCGCCCGGCAGCTTGAGGTCGGCCTTCGCGAGGGACTTCTTCGTACTCCCCGCGGGCAGTCCGAGGGCCTTGTCGACGGCCGCGTACACCTGGTTCGCCCGCCGGCCCTCCGGGACGACCAGGGTCGTGGGGCGGGAGTCGCCGTCGTCGCTCAGGACGAGGAGGGGCACCGCCACGGCGGTACCGGCCACGACGGCCCCGGTCGCGGCGAGGGCGAGCCGCCCCCGGCGCGTCAGTCGGATCGAGTTCCGTGACGGAGTGTTCGTCTGCATGCGGGCACGGTAACCCGCATATCGTCATAAACCCGGCATATTTTCATCTTGTCGGCTCCAGTTGGGCGTCCCTGCGGACCAGCGCCGCGTATCTCCCGTCCCGCTCCAGGAGTTCCTCGTGCGTGCCGCGTTCGACCGCACGTCCCGCGTCGAGCACCACGATCTGGTCGGCACCGCGGACGGTGGAGAGCCGGTGGGCGATGGTGAGCGTGGTGCGGTCGGCGGACAGCGCGTCGATGGCCTGCTGGACGGCGGCCTCGGTACGGGTGTCGAGCGCGCTGGTGGCCTCGTCGAGAACGAGCACCGGCGGATCGCGCAGAATGGTCCGGGCGATCGCCAGGCGCTGCTTCTCACCGCCGGAGAAGCGGTGGCCGCGCTCCCCCACGACGGTGTCGTACCCGTCGGGCAGGGCGGCGATGTGGTCGTGGATCTGTGCCGCCCGTGCCGCCGCGTGGAGTTCCTCCTCCGTGGCGTCGGGCTTCGCGAACCGCAGGTTGTCGGCCACGGAGGCGTGGAAGAGGTACGTCTCCTGGGAGACGACGCCGACGGCGCGCGCCAGGGTGTCGAAGTCGAGGTCGCGCACATCGACCCCGTCGAGGGTGACCCGGCCGCCGGTGACGTCGTACAGCCGTGGCACGAGGTGGCCCAGCGTGGACTTGCCGGCGCCGGTCGAACCGACCACCGCGAGACTGGTGCCGGCGGGGACGGTGATGTCGATGCCGTCGAGGACGGGGCCGCCCTTGCCGTCGTAGCCGAAGGTGACGTTCTCGAACCGGACCTCGCCGCCGACCCGGCCGAGGCGGACCGGGTCCGCCCGCTCGGTGATGTCGACCGGGAGGTCGAGATACTCGAAGATGCGCTGGAACAGCGCGAGCGAGGCCTGGATCTGCACCCCGGTCGACAGCAGGCTCACGGCCGGCCGGAACAGGCCCTGCTGGAGCGAGACGAAGGCGACGATCGTCCCGATGGAGACCCCGGGGCCGCCCGTGCGCAGGGCGAGGCCCGCGGTCCAGTAGATGACGGCGGGCATGGCGGCCATGACGATCGTGATGACGGCCATGCGCCAGCGGCCGGCCATGCTCGACCGTACCTCCAGGTCCACCAGACGGTCGGACTCCTCGGCGAAGGCGCTGGTCAGGGAGTCGGAGCGGCCCATGGTGCGGCCGAGGAGGATGCCGCTGACCGACAACGACTCGGTGATCGTGGCGGCCATCGAGGCCATCTGCTTCTGCCGCTGGGTGGTGATCCTCTTGCGTTCGTTGCCGACACGACGGCTGATCCACACGAAGGCCGGCAGCAGGACCAGCGAGACGGCGGTCAGCCGCCAGTCGAGGACGAGCATCGCGACGACGGTGGCGACGACACTGGTGAGGTTGGAGACCAGGGAGGTCGCCGTGGAGGTCACGGTGGCCTGCATGCCGCCGATGTCGTTGGCGATGCGGGACTGGACCTCGCCGGTGCGGGTGCGCGTGAAGAAGGCGAGCGACATGCGCTGGAGCCGGTCGTAGACGGCGGTGCGCAGATCGTGCATGACGCGCTGGCCGACGGTCGTGGAGATCAGCGTCTGGAGCACACCGAAGACACTGGTGAGGACGGCGCTGAGGATCATGCCGAGGGCCAGCAGACTGAGCAGTCCGGTGCGGCGCTCGGGGATCGCGACATCGAGGATCGCCTTGAGCAGGAACGGGGTGGCGACCGAGACGAGCGACGCCGCTCCGACGAGCAGACCGACGATCGCGAGGCGGCCCCGGTAGGGGCGGAACAGCCTCAGGATGCGGCGCACCTGCCGGGGTTGTTTCTCGGCTCCCGCGGGTGCGCTCCAGGCGGGTTCGTGGTCGGGGTGCATGGTCTCCTTCGAGGGCTCGGGAGCGGGGCGCGGGAATCCGGGACCGCCAGGGGCACACCGCGGGGACACCGGGACAGCGGAGCTTAGCTCATTGTTACCTACACTCACAATGAATGGCGTCCTGATATTGTTCCGCACATGACCACCCCCGACCCCGAGGGCCTGCTGGCCGAGCAGCTGCTTCGGCTGACCCGCCGGGTGCACCGCATCCAGAAGCGCCATCTGGTGCGGCGCGAACTGGGCATCACCCCCGCCCAGTCCCGGCTGCTGCGCACCCTCGCCCACTACGCCTCACCGCCCCGCATGACCGACCTGGCGGAGCGGCTGGAGGTGGTGCCGCGAGCCGTGACGACGCTGGTCGACGGGCTGGAGGCGAGCGGCAAGGTGCGGCGGGTGCCCGATCCGGCCAATCGGCGGGTGATCCGGATCGAGCTCACCGACGACGGACACGCGGCCCTGCGGGAGCTGCACGCCGCGCGCAGGGCCGCCGCGGAGGAGATCCTGGCTCCGCTGGCGGACGAGCAGCGCGAGGTTCTCGGCGAGCTGCTGGACACGCTGGTCGACGGGACGGCCGCCACCCCGCCGCACCGCGACGCGTCCTGCTGAGGCACCGCGCCGGAGTCGCCGCCGTGGCCTCGTGCCGTCGTGGGCCGGCGGGCCCGCCGGGGCCGTGCGGTGTGCCCCGGGGTCCCCGTCCCGCGGGGCGAGCCGGTTCTGTGCGCTGTCATGGAAAATCGTTTGCTTTGTGGCACGCAACGGCGTCAACCTGTCACGGTTTGCTGTCGCGCGCCGTCCGAGGACGCCACGCGGCCCCGCCTTTGCGAGCCACTGGGACGTCATGCAGATACAAGACCTTCCGTATCCCGACCCGGGCGTGCCCGACGCCCGCTCGGGTCCCCGATTCCTGCGGTGGCTCTTCCGGAATCAGCTCCCGGGCCAGATCAAGTCCCTCGCCTGGGGACTGCTGCACTTCGCCTCCGTCGCCTCGCTCCCGTTCTGTGTGGGCATCGGCGTCCAGGCCGCCGTCGACCGTTCCGGCAGCGGGCTCGCCCTGGCCGGCGGGCTCATGGCGCTGGCCTGCGTGGGCAACGCGGTCGGCGACACCTTCCTGCACCGGGCCGCCGTCACCAACTGGATCACCGCGGCCGCCCGTGTCCAGCAGCTGCTGGCCCGCAGGACCGCGACGCTGGGTTCCGCGCTGACCCGGCGCGTCGCGGCCGGCGAGGTCGTGGCCGTCTCCACCGGTGACGTCGAGAAGATCGGCTGGTTCGTCGAGGCACTGTCCCGGTTCACCGCGGCCGTGGTCACCATCGTGCTGGTCTGCGTCGGCCTGCTCGTCTACCAGCCCGCGCTCGGTGTGGTCGTCGTCGTGGGCCTGCCCCTGCTGGCGCTCGCGGTCCTGCCGCTGCTGCCCCACGCCACCCGGCGGGCCGACGTCCAGCGGGAGAAGGCCGGACGGGCCACGGAACTCGCCTCGGACACCGTCGCCGGACTGCGTGTACTGCGCGGCATCGGCGGCGAGGAGCTGTTCCTCGACCGCTACCGTCGCGCGTCCCAGGAAGTCCGTCACGCTGCCGTGCGCAGCGCCCGGATGTGGTCCCTGATCGCCGCGATCCAGGTGTTGCTGCCGGGAATCCTGCTGATCACGGTGGTCTGCTACGGCGTTCATCTGGCCCGGCAGGGGCGGATCGCCGTGGGTGAACTGGTCACCGTCTACAGCTCGGTGATGCTGCTCGCGTATCCTCTGCGCCACTTCGAGGAGATCGCGATGGCCTACTCCTTCTCCCGGCCGTCGGCCAAGCGTGCGGCGCGTGTGCTGTCGCTGGAACGGGACGTGGACACCGCCGGGGCGCCCGGTCCCAAGGGGTCCGCGAGCCCCGAGAGGCCCTCCGGAGACCTGTACGACCCGGCGACCGGTCTGCTCGCCCCGGCGGGCCGGTTCACCGCCGTGGTGTGCGGTGATCCGGACGCGGCGGGACGCCTGGCCGAACGGCTCGGCGGGCACGCGACGCACACCCCGGGCGCCGCGCGGAACGGCTCGGTGCTGCTCGGCGGCGTGCCGCTCGACGAGCTGCCGCTGGACTCCGCCCGCGGCTCCGTCCTCGTCCAGGACAAGGATCCGGTGCTGCTGTCGGGCACGCTGCGCGAACTGCTCGACGTCCCCGCGTCCGGGGCCGTCGAAGCGCGCGAGGCGCTGGGCGCCGCGCAGTGCGGGGACGTACTGGCGGCGCTGGTGCAGGGCTCGTTCGACGCCGCGGACCCGATGGACGCGCAGCTCACCGAGCGCGGACGGTCCCTTTCCGGTGGCCAGCGGCAGCGGCTCTCGCTGGCCCGGTCACTGGTCACCGACCCGGAGGTCCTCGTCCTGGACGAGCCGACCTCCGCGGTCGACTCGCACACCGAGGCCCGTATCGCCGACGGCGTGCGGGAACTGCGGGCGGGACGGACGACCGTCGTGTTCACCTCGTCGCCGCTGCTGCTGGACCGGGCGGACCAGGTGGTCTTCCTGCACGGCGAGACGGTCGTGGCGGTCGGCGGCCACCGCGAGCTGGTGCGTACCGAACCCCGGTACCGGGCCGTGGTGACCCGCGAGACGGAGGCCGAGGCGAAAACCGGGGACAAGGCCGGGACAGGGGTCGGGACGGACGACCTGTCCGACCTGGACAAGCTCGTGGAGATCGAGGAGACAGCATGATCGGCGTGGCGCCACCGGCCTACGACCCGGCGGCCCCGACCACGGCCGGCACCCTGCCCGTGGGCGCGCCCGCCACCGTCCGTGCCTATGTGGGCGAGCTGCTCCGCAGGCACCGCAGGGCCTTCGTGCTCCTGATCACGGTGAACACCGTCGCGGTGATCTCCTCGATGGTCGGCCCGTATCTGCTGGGCGGCCTGGTGGAGCGGGTCCCGGACCGTACGCGGGAGCTCCACCTGGGGCTCACCGCCGCACTGTTCGTGGCGGCGCTGGTCGTCCAGGCGGTGTTCGTGCGGCAGGTGCGGCTGCGCGGGGCGATGCTCGGCGAGCGGATGCTGGCCGATCTGCGCGAGGACTTCCTGGTGCGGTCGGTCGGGCTGCCGCCCGGCGTGCTGGAGCGGGCCGGGACGGGGGATCTGCTGTCCCGGATCACGACCGACATCGACCGGCTCGGCAACGCGATGCGCGAGGCGGTGCCCCAGCTCGCCATCGGTGTGGTGTGGGTGGTGCTGCTGCTGGGCGGTCTGGTCGTCACGGCACCCGAACTGGCGCCGGCCGTACTGGTCGCCGTTCCCCTGCTCGTGGCCGGCTGCCGCTGGTACTTCCGGCGGGCACCGGCCGCGTACCGCTCCGAGGCCGCCGGGTACGCCGCCGTGGCCGCGGTGCTCGCCGAGACCGTGGACGCGGGACGGACCATCGAGGCGCACCGCCTCAGCGAGCGCCGGGTGGCGTTGTCGGACCAGCGGGTCAAGGAGTGGACGGCCTGGGAGCGCTACACGCTGTGGCTGCGGTCGGTGCTCTTCCCCGTCATCAACATCACCCATGTGACCGTGCTCGGCTCGGTGCTGATGATCGGTGGCGTCTTCGTCCTGCAGGGCTGGATCGGTGTCGGCCAGCTGACGACCGGTGCGCTGCTGGCACAGATGCTCGTCGACCCGGTGGGGCTGATCCTGCGCTGGTACGACGAGTTGCAGGTGGCCCAGGTGTCACTGGCCCGGCTGGTCGGGGTCCGGGACATCGAGCCCGGCGCCGGTGATGCCGCGCTGAACCCCGAGGGACGCCATGTGCGCGCCGAGCGGGTGCACTTCGGCTACCACGAGGGCGTCGACGTGCTGCGCAAGGTGTCGCTGGAGGTCGCGCCCGGCACCAGGCTGGCGCTGGTCGGCCCCTCCGGCGCGGGCAAGTCCACCCTGGGACGGCTGCTCGCCGGGATCTACGCGCCCCGGGACGGCACGGTGACCCTGGGCGGCGCCGAACTGTCCCGGATGACCGCGGAACGCGTCCGTACCCAGGTGGCCCTGGTCAACCAGGAGCACCACGTCTTCGTGGGTTCCCTGCGCGACAACCTGCGGCTCGCCCGGACGGATACCGAGGACGCCGAACTGTGGACGGCGCTCGGCGCGGTCGACGCGGACGGCTGGGCGCGTGCGCTCGACGACGGCCTCGACAGTGAGGTCGGCTCGGGCGGGCTGTCGCTCACCCCGGCCCAGGCGCAGCAGATCGCGCTGGCCCGGCTGGTGCTGGCCGACCCGCACACGCTGGTGCTGGACGAGGCGACCTCGCTGCTGGACCCCCGCGCGGCCCGGCACCTGGAACGCTCGCTGGCCCGTGTCCTCGACGGCCGCACCGTCGTCGCCATCGCCCACCGCCTGCACACCGCCCACGACGCGGACGTCATCGCCGTCGTCGAGGACGGCCGCATCAGCGAGCTGGGCAGCCATGACGAACTGGTCGCCGCGGGCGGTGCGTACGCGGCACTGTGGCGCTCCTGGCACGGGTGAGGGCCCGGGTGAGGGTGGCGGTGGGGGTGAGCGCGCGGGGGACGGCGCGGCGGGCTGTGCGGCCGGACGCGTCCGGCGGGTCCCCGGCCTCGGTGTGAGACGCCCTGGGGCGGATGCGCCCTGTGCACGGTCCGTCACCGGCCGCCGCCGGTGACGGACCGTGCCGTTGCGCGGAGCCGAACCTGGGTGGAAGGGTGGAATCAGGCACCGGCTCGGGGAACACCCGGGGGCTCCGGAGAACCGGGGTGCGGGTGATGCCGGTGCCCCGTGCAGGTGCGGCCCGCGACGGGCCACGGCGGGACCGGGCCCGTCCCCACCCCCTGGAGGTCCCCGTGAACAGAGCCGGCGGTTGGGGAGACGACGTCTACCAGCCCGACGGGTCCGAGATCCAGGACGACGCCGGACTGCTCGACGCCGAGGACACCCTCGAGAACGACGGCGTCGACGATCCCCTCGACCGGGGCTGGTCCCCTCCCGAGCGGCCGTGGGCCGTGGAGCACCGCGGTGTGACGGCGTCGGAGCGCAGGGCGGGCGAGACCCTGGACCAGCGGCTCGCCGAGGAGCTGCCCGATCTCGCCGCCGCCGGCGGTGACGACCTCGGTGACAGCGAGGGCACCGACGGCGAGCTCCTGGACAACGAGGTCGGTGCCGTGCGCTCCGGCCGGCTCGTGGCTCCCGACGAAGGGGCGCACGAGGACGAGGAGACCGCCCTGGTCGCCACGGACATCGGCATCGACGGGGCGGCGGCCTCGGCCGAGGAGGCCGCCATGCATGTCGTCGACGAGGACACCCTGCCGGGCTGACCTCGCCGTCCCACAGCCGTCACGCCGTCACGCGCGTCCGAACGGCGCAGGCCTCCGGGGCCGTCCCCCGGACCGTTCCGGCCGTCCGGAACGTCCAGCCCGTCCGGCTCGATCACATCGCGTGCCGCACGCATCGCCCACGTCGTACGAGGAGCGTCCATGCAGCAGGACAAGCACCCCGACTACCACCCCGTCGTCTTCCGCGACCGGGCCGCCGGATACGCCTTCCTGACCCGGTCCACCGCGACCAGCGAGCAGACGATCGAGTGGGACGACGGCGAGACCTACCCGGTCGTGGAGGTGGAGATCTCCTCGGAGAGCCACCCCTTCTACACCGGCAGGGCACGGACCGTGGACACGGAAGGACGCGTCGCCCGCTTCCAGCGCCGCTACGGCGGTGAAAGCTCAGGCTGAGCCGAGAACGGCGGCCGCCGGGCGTCCGCCGGCGACGGCCACCGCTCGTCCGGCTCTCAGATCACGTTGAGCGCCGCCGCGCAGCCCACTCCGCCGAGCAGCATGAACACGGGCATCAGTACCTTCAGCTCCACCCAGCTGCCCGCCCGGAACCGCATCGCCTTGGGCGGACCCAGGGGGTACCAGCGCTTGCGCCCCACCGGTATGGGCCACAGGATCGGGCAGCCCGAGACGGTCAGGGCGTCCCCGATGTCGTGCACCAGCGCGCCCAGGACGATCGGCAGTCCCAGCCACAGGTACTCCTGGCCCGGTGCCGTGAACAGCCAGGCGGCGCCGTGGCCCGGCTGGTCCAGAATGTCCGCCAGGATCCACGAGCTGGTCGCGGCGAGCAGCCACACCAGCACGTCGCTGCTGGCACCTCGCGTGGCCCGCCACAGCAGGCCCTCGATGGCCAGCACCATGTGGACGAAGAGGATGGCCAGCACCGCCCACCGGCCGCCCGTGATCGCCAGGACGGAAGCGCCCCCGCCGATCAGGACCGCCCACAGCCAGGTGTGGGTGAGGGTGCGGTGACCGCCGGAACGGCGCGGGTCGCCCGGTTTCCTGGTGGCCTTGTAGACGGCGTACGACAGCTTGTCGACGATCTCGCACAGTCTCTTGGAGACGGGGCCGAAGGACCGCGATATCGTCGCCGCCTTGTGGTCCAGGTCCGGGGCGAGGGCGGCACCTGCACAGATCAGGGCGCCGACCAGAAGCACCGGCCAGGGCATCGGTTTTCCGGCGGCGGTCGTCGCCGCGCCCACACCGAGCCATGCCGCGGCACCCGACAGTGAGTGTGCTGGTCCCATCATCCCCGTTGCCCGCCCATTCCCGTTGTGCCGCTGTCGAGTTGACCAGGTGCGTTGACGCCCCTCCGGCGACACAGCGTAGCGTTCGCGATCTTCATACCCGAATCCGATTCCCGCGGGGGGCCCGGTGGCAGGCAAGATGGGGGCGTGACCCTCATCGATCAGCTGCCGCCGACCGCCGACCCCGACGCCCTCTACGAAGCCTTCGAGTCGTGGGCGGGGGAACGCGGTCTCACGCTCTATCCCCACCAGGAGGAGGCGATGATCGAGGTGGTCTCCGGGGCGAACGTGATCGTCTCGACCCCGACCGGCTCGGGCAAGAGCATGATCGCGGCCGCTGCCCACTTCGCGGCGCTGGCCCGGAACGAGGTCACCTTCTACACGGCACCGATCAAGGCGCTGGTGTCGGAGAAGTTCTTCGAGCTGTGCAAGATCTTCGGCACGGAGAACGTCGGCATGCTGACCGGCGACGCGTCCGTGAACGCCGATGCCCCGGTCATCTGCTGCACCGCCGAGGTGCTGGCGTCGATCGCGTTGCGTGACGGCAGGAACGCCGACGTCGGCCAGGTCGTCATGGACGAGTTCCACTTCTACGCGGAGCAGGACCGCGGCTGGGCGTGGCAGATTCCGCTGCTGGAACTGGAGCAGGCGCAGTTCGTGCTGATGTCGGCGACGCTCGGCGACGTCTCCTTCTTCGAGAAGGACCTCGCCCGCCGCACCGGCCGCCCCACGTCGGTGGTCCGCTCGGCGACCCGGCCGGTCCCGCTGTCCTACGAGTACCGCTACACGCCGCTCACCGAGACGCTCACGGACCTGCTGGCGGCCCGGCAGGCTCCGGTCTACATCGTGCACTTCACGCAGGCCCAGGCGGTGGAGCGGGCGCAGGCGCTGATGAGCATCAACATGTGTACGCGCGAGGAGAAGGACCGGATCGCCGACCTGATCGGCAACTTCCGCTTCACCACCAAGTTCGGCCGCAACCTCTCCCGTTACGTCCGGCACGGCATCGGTGTGCACCACGCCGGCATGCTGCCCAAGTACCGGCGGCTGGTGGAGAAGCTCGCGCAGGCCGGTCTGCTGAAGGTCATCTGCGGTACGGACACGCTGGGCGTGGGGGTCAACGTCCCGATCCGCACGGTGCTGTTCACCGCCCTGACCAAGTACGACGGGAACCGGGTGCGCACGCTGCGGGCCCGCGAGTTCCACCAGATCGCGGGCCGGGCCGGGCGGGCCGGCTTCGACACCGAGGGGTTCGTCGTCGCGCAGGCCCCCGAGCACGTCGTCGAGAACGAGAAGGCGCTGGCGAAGGCGGGCGACGACCCGAAGAAGCGCCGCAAGGTCGTCCGCAAGAAGGCGCCGGAGGGGTTCGTCGCCTGGTCGGAGCAGACTTTCGAGAAGCTCATCGGGTCGGAGCCCGAGCCGCTGACCTCCCGTTTCCGGGTGACGCACACGATGCTGCTGTCGGTGATCGCCCGTCCCGGGAACGCCTTCGCGGCGATGCGTCACCTCCTCGAGGACAACCACGAGCCGCGCAAGCAGCAGCTGCGGCACATCCGGCGGGCGATCGCGATCTACCGGTCCCTGCTGGACGGCGGCATCGTCGAGAAGCTGGAAACACCGGACTCCGAAGGGCGGATCGTGCGGCTCACCGTGGATCTGCAGCAGGACTTCGCACTGAACCAGCCGCTGTCCACCTTCGCGCTGGCCGCGTTCGAGCTGCTGGATCCCGAGTCGCCGTCCTACGCGCTCGACATGGTGTCCGTGGTGGAGTCCACGCTGGACGACCCGCGCCAGATCCTCGCCGCGCAGCAGAACAAGGCGCGTGGCGAGGCGGTCGCCCTGATGAAGGCGGACGGCGTCGAGTACGAGGAGCGCATGGAACGCCTCCAGGACATCACGTACCCGAAGCCGCTGGAGGAACTGCTCTTCCACGCCTACGACACCTACCGCAAGAGCCACCCGTGGGTCGGTGACCATCCGCTGTCGCCGAAGTCCGTGGTGCGGGACATGTACGAACGGGCGATGTCCTTCACGGAGTTGGTGTCCCACTACGAGCTGGCCCGGACCGAGGGCATCGTGCTGCGGTACCTGGCCAGCGCCTTCAAGGCCCTGGACCACACCGTCCCGGACGACCTGAAGTCCGAGGATCTCCAGGATCTGATCGCCTGGCTGGGCGAGATGGTGCGTCAGGTCGACTCGAGTCTGCTGGACGAGTGGGAGCAGCTGGCCAATCCCGCGGAGATGACCGCCGAGGAGGCCCAGGAGAAGGCCGACCAGGTCAAGCCGGTCACCGCCAACGCGCGTGCCTTCCGCGTCCTGGTCCGCAACGCCATGTTCCGCCGTGTCGAACTGGCCGCTCTGGACCAGGTGGACGCGCTGGGCGAGCTGGACGCCGAGGGGGGCTGGGACGCCGGCGCCTGGGGGGAGGCGATGGACGCGTACTGGGACGAGTACGAGGAACTCGGCACCGGTCCCGACGCCCGCGGTCCCAAGCTGCTGCTGATCGACGAGGAGCCGGACAACGGTCTGTGGCGGGTCCGGCAGATCTTCGACGACCCGAACGGCGACCACGACTGGGGGATCAGCGCCCAGGTGGACCTCACCGCCTCCGACGCGGAGGGCCGTGCGGTCGTCCGGGTCACCGATGTCGGACAGCTGTGACGGCAGGAGACCAGCACTCATGACGAACCCGACCGAGAGCCTCGTCGCCCTGCTCGACCTGGAGCAGATCGAGGTCGACATCTTCCGTGGCCGCAGTCCGCAGGAGTCGCTGCAGCGGGTCTTCGGCGGCCAGGTGGCCGGCCAGGCGCTGGTCGCCGCGGGCCGCACCACGGAGGGCGACCGCCCCGTGCACTCGCTGCACGCGTACTTCCTGCGCCCGGGGCGGCCCGGGGTACCGATCGTGTACCAGGTCGAACGGGTACGGGACGGCCGGTCGTTCACGACCCGCCGGGTCACCGCCGTGCAGCAGGGCCGCACGATCTTCACTCTCACCGCCTCCTTCCACAAACCTGAACAGGGGAGTTTCGAGCACCAGCTGCCGCCGGCCCGCGAGGTTCCGGATCCGGAGTCGCTGCCGACCGTCGTGGAGGAGATCCGCGGGCATCTGGGCGAGTTGCCGGAGCAGTTGGAGCGGATGGCCCGCCGTCAGCCCTTCGACATCCGCTACGCGGACCGGCTGCGCTGGGACCCGGACGAGGTCAAGGACGCCGAACCGCGCAGCGCCGTGTGGATGCGCGCGGTGGGCCCGCTCGGCGACGACCCGCTGGTGCACACGTGCGCCCTGACCTACGCCAGCGACATGACCCTGCTGGACGCCGTTCGGCTCCCGGTGGAACCCCTGTGGGGTCCGCGCGGCTTCGACATGGCGTCGCTGGACCACGCGATGTGGTTCCACCGCCCGTTCCGCGCGGACGAGTGGTTCCTGTACGACCAGGAGTCGCCGATCGCCGTGGGCGGGCGTGGTCTGGCCCGGGGGCGGATCTACGACCGTGAGGGGCGGATGCTGGTGTCCGTCGTCCAGGAGGGGCTGTTCCGGGCGCTGTAGATCACCGGGCGGAGCCACCGGGCCGGCTCGGTCGGCGGCCGCCCGGTCACCGGGCGGCCGGTCGCCGGTCGCCCGGTCCTCGGTTCCTGCCGCGCCACCGGGTGAGCAGCGCGCGGACCGCCCCGTGCGGGCGGTCCGGCTCCCGGGGAGCCTGCCCGGCCGGCGCGGGGCGGTGAGGGGCGGAAGCCGGGCGGGGCGCCGGCCGGTGTGCGCGGGCCTCTGCCAGCAGCCCCGTGAGTTCCGCCCGGAGCCAGGCGATCTCGTCGGGGTCCTGAGCGGTCACGAGGGTCTCCGTGAGGACGGCGCCGGGTGAGCCCGGAGCACCGTGGGAGGGCCGCTCGGGGCAGAACCGGCTGAGGTGGGAACGTTCGTAGGGGTCCTTGACGACCTCGCAGATGTGCGGCGGGGCGAGCAGGGAAGCGAGGGCTCCCGCGCGCGACCACGGGTCGGCGGCCCGACGGAGCAGGATGGCCAGACGGCGGGTGCGCCAGTTGCGGGCCCGCAGGTCGAGACCGGTGTCGAGCTGTCCTCCGAGGTTGCCGGACGGACGGCCCCTCAACAGCGAGGTGTTCCTCTCGTCGGCCGCGAACTCCCTCAGTTCCTCCGCGAGATAGAGCCAGACCACGGCACGGTGGCGGTTGAGGTGGAACCTCGTGGGGGCCAGCAGCCCCAGCCGGGCCAGTCGTGTGAACCGGTCCTTCGTCACTCCCATGAGCAGCGCACCCTCCGTGGTGCCCACGGTCCTGACGCTCTCGCGCAGGGCTTCCGGGTGGCCTGGCCGGGCGTGGAGCCGTTCGAGTTCGGCGCGGTCCACACGGCGGCCGGCTCCTCGCTCGTCGGGGGTGGTGCGGATCCGGCCGAGGTCCGCGGCGAGGTCGAACTCGCTGGGTTCGAGGCCGAGTTCCCGTGCCGCGCGGCCTGCCGTGACCCAGGAACCGGCGGTCGTGACTTCGTGTGCGGCGGTGTTTCCGGACATGCTCGTCTCCCCCGTGGAGTGTGCTCGGCCGGCGCCGTGTGCGCCGCCCGGAGGAAACCGTAGCCGGTCCGTCACCCTTCGTGACAAGGCTGTGGACAACTTCACGGGAGCCGACGAACGTGCAGGTCAGGTACCTGTGGGATCGCCGGGTTCCGGTCGGCGGGCGTCCACGTCCAGGTGCTCGCCGACCCGGTTGACCAGCAGCGTCATCTCGTACGCGATCCGGCCGATGTCGGCCTCGGCCCCGCTGAGCACGCACAGGCAGCTGCCGCTGCCGGCCGCGGTGACGAAGAGCACCGCGTCGTCGAACTCGATCATCGTCTGGCGCATTCCGCCCGCGCCGAAATGCTGTCCGGAGCCCTTGGCGAGGCTGTGCAGTCCGGACGAGACCGCGGCCAAGTACTCCGCGTCCTCGCGCCGAAGCCCCGTGCTCGTCCCGGTCACCAGTCCGTCGTTGGACAGGACCAGTGCGTGCCGTACCTCCTCGACTCTCTGGGTCAGGTCGTCCAGCAGCCAGTCGAGTCCCCGTTTTGGTGTCATGCCGCGCATCTCCCCCTTGCTCTTCTTGCTCTTCCCCGTACGGATCCCTCCGCCAGCCTTCCCCACGGCCGGGCGCCGGACAAGGAGGATAGAAGCCATGGGACAGAGGATGACCGACGAGGAATGGCGGGAGTTCGTCTCGCACGGAACCCGCACCGCCAAACTTTCGACCGTGCGCGCCGACGGCAGTCCGCACGTGGCGCCGGTCTGGTTCGTGCTCGACGGGGACGACGTGGTGTTCAACACCGGCGGGAAGACGGTGAAGGGACGCAATCTGGTCCGTGACGGGCGGGTGGCCCTGTGCGTGGACGACGACCGGCCGCCGTTCGCCTTCGTGGTGCTGCGGGGCCGGGCGCGGATCTCGGAGGATCCCGAGGACCTGGTGCGCTGGGCCACGCGGATCGCCGCCCGGTACATGGGCCAGGACCGTGCCGAGGAGTTCGGGGCGCGCAACGGTGTGCCGGGCGAGCTCCTCGTCCGTGTCGCCGTCGAGAAGGTCCTGTCGGAGAAGGGTGTCGCGGACTGAGCGCCGGGCCGCGGCACGGAGTGGCGCGGCCCGGGCGGCCTCACGCGGGGCGCCACGGCCGGCGGCGGCCGTGGCCGGATCCAGCGCCTCGGCGGCGTGTGCGATCGCGTGGGACGGTACGCCGTCGGGGCCCGCCGGGTGCTGGGGCCCGGGCCCCGGGCCGTCCGGTGGGGGATCATGCCGGGCATGAGTGACGACCACACCCGTGTCCAGGAGTTCTTCACCGCGCGTGCCGCCGACTGGGAACGCCGGTTCCCCGACGACGGTCCGGCCCATGCGGCGGCGGTGGCCGAGCTGGGGCTGCGCGAGGGCGCCCGGGTGCTCGACGCCGGATGCGGCACCGGGCGGGCCCTGCCGCCGCTGCGTGCGGCCGTGGGCCCTTCCGGAACGGTCCTCGGGGCAGATCTGACCCCGGCCATGCTGCGGGAGGCCGCGCGGGCCGGACGGGGCCACGACGGGACGCTGCTGCTCACCGACGTCTCCGCGCTGCCGCTGCGCTCGGAATCCCTCGACGCCGTGTTCGCGGCGGGCCTGATCGCCCACCTGCCCCACCCGGCCGAGAATCTCCGGGAGCTCGCGCGGGTGACGCGTCCCGGTGGCGTGCTCGCGCTGTTCCATCCGATCGGCAGGGCGGCGCTCGCCGCGCGCCAGGGCCGCTCGATCACGCCGGCCGACCTCCGCGCGGAGCCGAACCTCCGTCCGCTGCTGGCCGGTTCGGGCTGGCGCATGACGTCGTACGCCGACGAGGATGCCCGGTTCCTGGTGCTGGCCGTCCGCGCGGGCTGAGCGCCCGGACTCGTGCCGGGGCCTCTCGGGCCGCGTGCCGCACCGGCCGGAATGCGGTCGGTGCGAGCCTGCGGCGCCCGGGCGGAGTGCCGTCTCCTTGCTTCCCATCGGGGTACGGGTCCATCCGGCGAGGTCGGCCGGGCAGGAGGTTCATCGGGCGCGTGCGCTGTGGAGCCCCGGTTCCGCGAACCCGTGAGCTCGAGGGACGGTTGAACGGTTCCAGCCGTTCGAAGCGCCCCACCGCGCTGCCCCTTCTGCCGCGGACGCTCCAACTCTACGTTGAGTGGCAGGAGACGAACGGTCGGTGAGGGAAACCGCTCAGGGGGAAGGTGGACCGGATGTGGGGCAGGGTTCGCAGGATCGGGGGCAAAGTGGTGGACAGCCTGCGCGCGGAGGAGAGGACCGGGCGGGAGGAGCGTCCGCACAATCTGTTCGAGGCCGCCGCGACGTACGTCTCGGCCTGTGCGGAGGACGATCAGGAGCGGATCGACGAGGCGGCCGGCTGGGTGTCGCCGGAGGCGCTGGCGTTCGGGGTGAACGAGTTGGCGTGCCGGGCGGTCATCGCGCTCGCGCGGGAGCGCGGCGCGTCTCCGCGGACGGTCGCACGGGATCTGCTGGGGCTTCCGGCGGCCTGATCCGGCCGGGAGTGCGTGGCTGGTTCGTCCCGACGGGCCCGGGACCCGCGGCTCCGGGTGCGGCTGCGAGGTCGTGACAAGGGGCTCGGGGGCGGATTAGTGTGCGCGCCGGTGGACGAAACCGACGGGGAGGCTGGGATGGCCGGGACGGACGAGGAAGCCGTCGCCGCCGCGGACGACGCGCTCCATGTGCTGACGGCGGCGCTGCTGACGCCGGCGAAGTTCCCGAGCGTGCTGGGCGACGACTACCCGCAGGCGTGCGCGGCGCTCGGTCTCCCCCCGCTCGCCGACGGGTACGGGCTGGTGCTCGGTCAGGACGGCGAGGGCGCCCGGTGGACCGTCGCGATCGACGACGTGTCACTGGTCGCCGTCGCGATCGCTTCCTGGGACTGCGGCATGGAGCACGATCTGTCGCCGGAGGAGCGCACGGTCGTCGTAGCGCTGCCCGGCTGGCCCCTCGCGGTCGCCGTGGCGGCTCCGAACGTTCCCGCGCCGCACGATCCCGGCCCCGAGGTCGCCGACGGGCCCGTGCTGGCGCCGCCCGACTCCGACGCCTGGGGGCCGGCGCAGCGGCGTCAGGGGGCCGACGAGATCGCGCTCCGGTGGGCGCTCTGGCGGGACCAGGTCGACGACTCGGCGTTCCTTGTTCCGGGCGGCTCCGCGGGGGCCTCCGACAGTGCTGGAGATGCCGCCGGTGGCGGTTCGGCCGACGACAGTCCGGCCGGCGGGGAACCGGCCGTCGAGAGCACGGCCGCGGAGCAGTTGAGCGAGGGCGCCCCGGCCGGCGACGGTGCCTCGGCCGGGGCCCCGCACGGGCGGCAGACGGGCCACGGCGGCATTCGGCGGGTCCTGGCGGAGGCACGTGCCTACGTCTCCTCGCCGCCGCCGCTCGGCCGGGTCCGCTCGTCCTTCGCACCGGGCGACGCCCGCACGCTGCGCGCTGACGGGCCCGGCTGGTCCCTGGTGGCCAGGACCGACGACATGGCGTTCGTCCTGCTCGACGACGAACCCGGCGAGGTCCTCCCGGTGGGCAGGGGACCGGAACTGCCGGGTCTCCTGGAGGGCCTGGACAGGATCGCCGTACGGCCGCTCTGAACCGCGTCCGGCGGGGGCGCCCGTCTCCGTATGAGGGGTGCGCCTGCGCCTACGCATGTGGGGTGAACTCCCATGCGCGGACGCCGTTCCGTAGGGCGCCGACCCATCGATGATGGCAGCGTGGGGCCGCACCATGGGGCAGCTTCGTGCTCCGTACCGTGCCCTCTTCCGCTTCCCGTCCTTCCTGGAGGCCGTCATGCGCCCGTCCCTCGGCGTTCCGTTGCTCGCTTTCGCCCTCGCGGCGGCAGCCCTCACCGTTCCGGCTCCGGCCGCCGCCGCCACCACCGCCACCGCCGGGGGCGAACACTGTGCGCGCCAGGAGCGTGTGCGGGTGCCGGGTGCGGCCCACCAGCGCACCACCTGTCTGGCCGATCTGACCACCACGGGGCTGGCCGGCACCCCGTACACCGACCTGGCGGACCAGGCGGGGCTGATCGCGGCCGCCACCCGGTCGCCGTCCGGAGTGCCCGGCATTCAGGTCGACGGATACTTCCCGGACTCCTCCCGCTTCAACACGACGCACGGCTGGGCGCACGACGCGCAGTTCGTGATCCGGCTGCCCGACCGGTGGAACGGCGGACTGGTCGTCACGGGCGCGCCCGGCACCCGCAAGCAGTACGCGACCGACAAGGCAATCTCCGACCGGGTACTGGCCCAGGGATACGCGTACGCCTCGACGGACAAGGGAAACAACGGCGTCGACTTCTACCGTGACGGGGTCCGGCCCGGTGACGCGGTGGCCGAGTGGAACACCCGGACCACGCAGCTCACCCGGGCGGCCAAGCGCGCGGTGGCCCACCGCTACGGGCATGCCCCGCGCCGGACGTACATGACCGGCATCTCCAACGGCGGCTATCTCACCCGCTGGCAGCTGGAGAACCACCCGGAGCTGTACGACGGCGGCGTGGACTGGGAGGGCGCGCTGTGGGCCGCCGACGGGACCGGCCTGTTCACCACCCTGCCGGTCACGGTGGCCCGGATGTCCGGCACGGCACGGGACGAGGACCTGCACGCGGTGGGCTTCGCACCGGGCTCCGAGTTCCTGTGGCCGTACCACGAGAAGGCCTACTGGGGTGTCACGCAGAAGATCTACCGCGCCGAGTTCGACCCGGCCTACGACCCCGCCTGCCCGGGGCCCTCGGCGGGGACCACGGTGGAACAGATCCTGGCGCCGTGCGCGTCCGACGCCACGTACGACTACGCCTCGCGTCCCGCCTCCGTGCACCGCGCCGCGGCCCGGGTGGCACTGACCGGGCGTATCGGCCGGCCGCTGATCACGCTGCACGGTGATCTGGACGCACTGCTGCCCAAGGCCGCCCACTCCGACGTGTACGCCCGCATGATCGACGCGAAGGGCCGGGGGGCGCTGCACCGCTACTACACGGTGCAGGGCGGCACCCACGTCGACGGGCTGTACGACACCCATCCGGACCGGCTGCGGCCGATCCTGCCCTGCTACCGGTCGGCGTTCGACACCCTGACCGCATGGGTGGAGCGCGGAGTCAGGCCGCCCGCGGACCGGACGATCGACAGGCCCGCGGACGGTGACGTGGTCAACTCCTGCACGCTGGACGGTGCCGGGACGACGACGCGGTAGCAGTGCCCGAGCAGGGGGCCGATCCTTTGGGACGGTCCCCTGCGTCTCAGCGGCCCAGCTCCTTGCGCGAAACGCGGCGCAGCCTGCTCCGCTGCGAGGGGTCCAGGGTGAGGTACGCGGCGGCCGGGACTCCCAGGATGATCAGGAGCGCCGCCCACCAGGGCAGCCAGATGAGCAGGATGAGCCCGGCCGCCACACCTCCCGCGGCGATCTTGGCATTCTTCGACATGGTGTCGCCTCCTTCGCGGCCACTGCCGCTCTCTGTCGTGAAAACGGCCCCGCGCTCCCGGCGGTTCCGACCGCGACCCTGAGACGTCCCTGAGGTTCGCCCCCTAGGGTTCCCCCAGGGGCGTCGTCGACTCGCCGGATCCCCGGCTCGCCGGCCCCTCGGGACGGAGCACGACCGCATGTCCATGGTGTCCCAGTTCACATCCCAGGCATACCCGGGCGGCCCTGACGGTGCTGTACTCTCGGCGACTCCGACCGCACTAGTCAAGTTTGATGAATCAAGGATTCCGTGAGCGCTGCGCAAACGACTCCCGTGCTCCCCTCCCCCGCCCAGTACACCGAGCTGGCCCGCTGCTCCGCCGTATTCGTACCCGGCGACCCCGCCCGCACCGGCCGCATGGCCTTCTGGCGGCCCGAGGGGTCCGCTCCCCCCGTCCTGAACACGGCGCAGGCCGAGGAGCTGACCGTCGTCGTGCCCGGCGGCGAGGGGGTGCGGGCGGTGGGCGTCCCCGCGGTGCTGCTGCCGGTGCGCGCCGCCCTGCCCGTCCTCACCCGCGCACGGGCCGGCGGCGACGGGCACCCTGCCGCCGTCTTCTGGGGCGCCGCCGCCGTGCACGCGCTGCGTCTGGTGGCGCGCGGCCTGCTGCTGCCGGGGCTCTCCCCGGCCGGTCACGACGCCTGGCGCGCGGGTCCGCTGGACGCGGAGGACATCGAGGCCGTGCGCCGGCTCGCCGCCGCGATGCCGCCCGAGGCGCACGCCCGGCCGCTGGACGGCCCCGGGCCCCTGCGGTTGCCCGACCCCGAACGGCTGCTGCGCGCCTTCCTCGACGCGGTCGCCGACACCTTGCCCCGCTCCCCCGCCGCCCCCCTGGTGACCGGCTCCCCCGCCTTCGCCGTGCCCGAGCCGCAGCACCTGCCCGCGCTGCGCGACTGGGCCGCCGACGTGGCCGCGGGCCACGACGCGGGCGTACGCCTGTCGCTGCGCATCGAAGTGCACGGCCTCACCGACGCACCGGAGACCTGGGCCGCGCCGGAGAAACAGGAGGCGCCGGACGCCCCGGACCACTCCGGCCCCGTCGTCCGCCCCATCGACGACGGCACGGACGACGGCAGCACCGAGGCCGGCACCGACGTCACGTTCCGGGCCGTGCTCCAAGTGCACGGCGTGAGCGATCCCGCGCTCGTCGCGGACGCCACCGACGTGTGGGCCGGGGCCGCGGAAGGCCAGGACAGCCGGGCCGGCTCGGGCGGCTCGGCCGGCCCGGACGGCGGCTTCGGGCCGCGGGCCCGGATGGACACGCTGCTCGCGCTGCGCCGGGCCGCCCGCGCCTGGGCCCCGCTCGCCCCCCTGCTGTCGGCGACCGTGCCCGACGCGGTCGAACTCGCCGACGAGGAGGTCACCGAGCTCCTCGGAGAGGGCGCGAGTGCGCTCGCGGCCGCGGGCGTCGACGTGCACTGGCCCAAGGAGCTCGTCCGCGAACTGACCACCCGCGCGGAGATCGGCCCCGCCGACGAGGAGCGCCCGCCCGGGCGGGCGGGCGTCAAGGACGCCTCCCCGCAACCGTCCTTCCTGTCGGCCGACGCGCTGCTCGCCTTCGACTGGTCGTTCGCCCTGGGCGACCGGACCCTCACCCGCGCGGAGCTGGACCGGCTCGCGGAGACCACACGCCCCGTCGTGCGACTGCGCGACCAGTGGGTGCTGGTCGACCCCCAGGAGGTGCACCGCGCCCGCGCGCGCCGGGACCACGCGGTCACGCCCGTCGACGCGCTCGGCGCGGCCCTGACCGGCTCGGTGGAGGTGGAAGGCCGCCGGTTCGAGGTGCGTCCCACCGGCTGGCTGGCAACCCTGCGGGACCGGCTCGCGGACCCCGAGTCCCAGGAGCCCGTCCCGCAGCCCGCGGCCCTCGCCGCCACGCTGCGGGACTACCAGCGGCGCGGGCTGAACTGGCTGGCCCACATGACGTCCGCGGGCCTGGGCTGCTGCCTCGCCGACGACATGGGCCTCGGCAAGACGATCACCCTGATCGCCCTGCATCTGCACCGGCAGTCCGACCCCGCGTCCGCCGGGCCCACCCTCGTGGTCTGCCCGACCTCCCTGATGGGCAACTGGCAGCGGGAGATCGAACGGTTCGCGCCGGGCACCCCGGTGCGCCGCTTCCACGGTGCGCGCCGCTCGCTGGACGGTGTGGCCGACGGCGAGTTCGTGCTCACCACGTACGGCACCATGCGCCTGGACGCTCCCCGGCTCGCCGAGGTGTCCTGGGGGATGGTCGTCGCCGACGAGGCGCAGCACGTGAAGAATCCGTACGCGGCGACGGCCCGGCAGCTGCGGTCCATCGGCGCACGCGCGCGCGTGGCGCTCACCGGCACGCCGGTGGAGAACAACCTCTCGGAGCTGTGGGCCATCCTCGACTGGACGACTCCCGGACTGCTGGGCCGGCTCGGCACCTTCCGCAGGCGGTACGCGGATGCCGTGGAGGGCGGTACGGACCCTGCCGCGGCGGAGCGCCTGGCCCGGCTGGTACGGCCGTTCCTGCTGCGCCGCCGCAAGTCGGACCCGGGAATCGCGCCCGAGCTGCCGCCGAAGACGGAGACCGACCACGCGGTGTCGCTCACGCAGGAACAGACGGCGCTGTACGAGGCCGTGGTCCGCGAGGCCCTGGCCGAGATCTCCGGCACCTCCGGCACCTCCGGAGCCTCGGGGACCGACGGCATGGCACGGCGGGGAATGATCGTGAAGCTCCTGACCGGACTGAAGCAGATCTGCAACCACCCGGCGCAGTTCCTCAAGGAGGAGCGGCCGGCGATCGCGGGGCGGTCCGGGAAGCTCGAGCTGCTCGACGAACTCCTCGACACCGTGCTCGCCGAAGAGGCCTGCGTGCTGGTCTTCACGCAGTACGTGCGGATGGCACGGCTGCTGGAGCGGCACCTCGCCGCGCGGGGCGTGCCGTCGCAGTTCCTGCACGGCGGCACACCGGTCGCCGAACGCGAGGCGATGGTACGGCGCTTCCAGGACGGCGAGGTCCCGGTCTTCCTGCTGTCGCTCAAGGCGGCGGGCACCGGGCTGAACCTCACCCGCGCCGAGCACGTCGTGCACTACGACCGCTGGTGGAACCCCGCCGTGGAGGCGCAGGCCACGGACCGCGCGTACCGCATCGGCCAGACCCGGCCGGTGCAGGTGCACCGGCTGATCGCCGAGGGCACGATCGAGGACCGCATCGCCGAACTGCTGGTCCGCAAGCGCGAGCTGGCGGACGCGGTGCTCGGCTCCGGCGAGACGGCGCTCACGGAGCTGACGGACGCGGAACTGGCGGATCTGGTGGCACTGCGAGGGGGACCGCGATGACCCGGTACGACGGTGACGGAGCAGAGGTGGAAGACACCGACGACTGGTACGAGCCGGAGGGGGCCCCGGTGGACGGGACCGGCCCGGAGGGGACCGGCGGCAGGGCCGGCGCGGAGCGGACGTTCGCCGCGCTGCCTCCCGCGCGGGGACGTGGTTTCGCGCAGACCTGGTGGGGCCGGTCCTGGCTGACGGCGCTGGAGGGCACGGCACTGGACTCCCAGCAGCTCAAGGCGGGCCGCCGGCTCGCCCGCGCGGGAGCGGTCGGCGCCGTGTCCGTACGGCCGGGGCGGATCACGGCCGTCGTCCAGGACCGTGACCGCACGGCGCACCGCGCGGACGTGCTGTTGCAGGAACTGTCCGACGAGCAGTGGGACCGCTTCCTGGACATGGCCGTCGAGCGGGCCGGGCATGTGGCGGCGCTGCTCGACCGGGAGATGCCGCCGCATCTGATGGAGGATGCGGAGCTGGCCGGGGTCGAACTGCTGCCGGGCCTGGGCGATCTGGAGCCGGAGTGCGACTGCGGAGCGTGGGACCACTGCGGTCACACGGCGGCGCTCTGCTACCAGGTGGCCCGGCTGCTGGACCAGGACCCGTTCGTCCTGCTCCTGGTGCGGGGACGCGGTGAGCGCGCCCTGCTGGACGCGCTCCAGTCGCGTGGCGGGCCGTCCTCCGCCTCCGGGAAGCGGCCGCGGCCGGAGGGGGCGGACGCGGCCGAGGCGTTCGCGGCGGGCGGCATCCGGCCCGCGCTGCCCGGCGTTCCTCCGCTCCCCGCGGAACCGGGGGTGCCGCCGTCCCTGGACACGGACGAGCCGCCCGCTGCCGGAGTCGACCCGTCCGCCCTGGAGTTCCTGGCCGCGCGGACCGCCGTGCAGGCCCACCGTCTGCTGGCGGAGGCGCTCCGGGAGGGGCATGAGCGGCGCCCGGCGGCGCCGGAACCGACGGTGGCGCGGGACGCGGTGCGACTGGCCGCCGGTGAGCCCCCGCGCGCCATGACGGCCCGGCTCGCCGACGGTTCGGGCCGCGGCCGGGAAGGCCTGGCGGTGGCGGTACGGGCCTGGCACCAGGGCGGTGCGGAGGCACTGACCGTGCTCGACGAGGAGTGGACGGTGGACGCCGAGGCCCTCGCACGCGCGCGTGCCGCCCTCGGGTCGGCCTGGGCCGAGAACGACGAGGCCGAGCGGCCGGTGCTCCGGGCCCGCGCCAACCGCTGGACCCTCGACGGCGGGCGGATCCAGCTGCGGCTCGGGCGCGACGGCCGCTGGTGGCCGTACCGCAAGGAACGCGGCCGCTGGGTCCCGGCCGGAGACGCCGCCCAGGACCCGGCAACGGCCCTGGCCACAGCGGACTCGGAGGCGCGAACGGAGGCACGCGCGGAGGCGGACGCGGAGCCGGACGCGGACGCGGCGGTGGGGCGGCCCTCCGGGACGTAGCCCTCCCGGAGCACCGTCGCGCCGGCCCTCGCCCACCCACGCGCCCCGCTCGGTTCAGCGCGGTGCGGCCTCCCCCTGGGGCGGAGGGAGCGATTCGAGGCCGCTCGGCAGGTGGCTGGGCACGCCGCTCGGCAGGTCGGTGGGCAGGTTCGGCAGCTCGGTCGGCAACAGGCTCTCCAGGCCGCTGGGCAGCTCGCTCGGGAAGTCCGACGGCAGCTCGGTGGGGAAGCCGGACGGCAGCAGGCTCTCCGGATCACTGGGGAGTTCGGACGGGATGCCCGGGGGCGGCTCCGGCGAGCCGTCGGTCCGGCTCCCCGTGGGCTGGTCGTCCGGCGCGTCGTCGTCCCCCGACGCCATCAGCACGATGACGGTGACGGCCGCCACGGCCACGAGCGCGGCGAGCACGATGAGCAGGAGATTCCGGCGCCCGCCGGGGCCGCGCCCCGAGCCTTCTCCGCCGTCGGGCGGGCCCGGCGGCGGAGGGTCCTGCGGCGGCGGTGCGCCGCCGTACGAGGGCGGTCCGAAGCCGCCGCCCGGGGGCGGCGTGTCACCCGGCGAACCGGGCGGCTGGGGCGGTACCGGTGGCGTGGCCATACCGGCCATGGTCGCCTCGGACGCGCCCTCGCGCGAGCACCCCCGCACGGAATTCGCCACGGAGACGGACGCCGGATTCCGGGTGCCGGAGCCGGAAACCGGCGTCGGACAGTCTCCGCGGGGGGACTGGCCAGTCTCCGCGCGGTGCCGGACGGCCTCCGCGCGGTGGAGTGCGGCCGACGCGCGAAAACACCGCGCCGGCCGCGTCCGCACGCCCGCCCTTGCTCCCGCACGTCCGGGCGGGCCTCCGGGAACCCCCGGAGCCGGGAACTCAGCCCCGGGCGCCCAGCAGGTGATCCATCGCCAGCTGGTCGAGGCGCTCGAAGCCCATCCCGCGCGCGGCGGCGGCATCGGCGTCGAAGTCCTCGAAGGCGGACCGGTCACCGAGCAGGGTCTGGAGGCCGTCGGCCGCCGTGGGCTCGGCCAGCTGGTCCAGGCGGGCCGCGCGCAGCGCCTCCTGCACCTCGGGATCGGAACGGAAGGCGGCCGCGCGGTCCTTGAGGATGAGGTAGTTGCGCATGCAGCCGGCCGCCGAGGCCCACACACCGTCGAGGTCCTCGGTCCGCGGCGGCTTGAAGTCGAAGTGCTTCGGACCGCTGTAGCCGGCCGACTCCAGCAGGTCCACCAGCCAGAACGCGGCGCGCAGGTCACCGGCGCCGAACCGGAGGTCCTGGTCGTACTTGATGCCGGACTGGCCGTTGAGGTCGATGTGGAACAGCTTGCCGGCCCACAGCGCCTGCGCGATGCCGTGCGGGAAGTTCAGCCCGGCCATCTGCTCGTGGCCGACCTCGGGGTTGACGCCGTACAGCTCGGGCCGCTCCAGGCGCTCGATGAACGCCAGGGCGTGGCCGACGGTCGGCAGCAGGATGTCGCCGCGCGGCTCGTTCGGCTTGGGCTCGATGGCGAAGCGGATGTCGTAGCCCTGGGAGGTGACGTACTCGCCGAGCAGGTCGAAGGCCTCCTTCATCCGGTCCAGGGCGACCCGTACGTCCTTGGCGGCACCGGACTCGGCTCCCTCACGGCCGCCCCAGGCCACGTACACCTCGGCGCCGAGCTCGACCGCGAGGTCGATGTTGCGGACGGTCTTGCGCAGCGCGTAGCGGCGCACGTCGCGGTCGTTGGCGGTGAAGGCGCCGTCCTTGAACACGGGGTGGGTGAACAGGTTGGTCGTCGCCATCGGCACCTTCATGCCGGTGGAGTCCAGCGCCTGGCGGAACCGCTTGATGTGTCCCTCGCGCTCGCTGTCGCTCGAGCCGAACGGGATCAGGTCGTCGTCGTGGAAGGTGACGCCGTGGGCGCCCAGCTCGGACAGGCGCTGCACCGACTCGACCGGGTCGAGGGCGCGTCGGGTGGCGTCACCGAACGGGTCCCGTCCCTGCCAGCCGACGGTCCACAGGCCGAAGGTGAACCTGTCCTCGGGGGTGGGCTGGTAGTTCATGCCGCGGCTCCTTGCTCGATGAGGCTATTTCGTCATGGCGATTTACAAATTAGTATGCAGCAGCATCTCTGGGAAGATGGTCAGCCCGCCGAGCCGCGCTAGAGGGAGAAAACGATGTCAGCAGCCGAGGGTCCGCTCGTCGTCGGCGTGGACACGTCCACCCAGTCCACCAAGGCGCTGGTCGTCGACGCGGCCACCGGGCGGGTCGTGGCGAGCGGCCAGGCACCGCACACGGTGACCTCGGGAGCGGGCCGGGAGAGCGATCCGCGTCAGTGGTGGGACGCCCTGACGGAAGCCCTGCGCCAGTGCGGTCGGGCGGCACACGAGGCCGCCGCGGTGTCGATCGGCGGCCAGCAGCACGGGCTGGTCACCCTGGACGCCCACGGCGAGCCGGTACGCCCGGCGCTGCTGTGGAACGACGTGCGCTCCGCGCCCCAGGCCCACCGGCTGACCGAGGAGCTGGGCGGTACGAAGTTCTGGGCCGAGCGCACCGGAAGCGTGCCGGCCGCCTCCTTCACGGTCACCAAGTGGGCCTGGCTGGCGGAGCACGAGCCGGAGGCGGTCCGCGCCACCAGGGCCGTCCGCCTCCCCCACGACTATCTGACCGAGCGGCTCACCGGGCAGGGCACGACCGACCGCGGCGACGCCTCCGGCACCGGCTGGTGGGCCTCCGGGACCGAGGCGTACGACGAGGAGATCCTCGCGCACGTGGGGCTGGACCCGGCGCTGCTCCCCCGTGTCGTGCGCCCCGGCGAGGTGGCCGGGACCGTGCGCGAGAGCCATGACCTGCCGTTCTCCAAGGGCACCCTGGTGGCCTGCGGCACCGGGGACAACGCGGCCGCCGCGCTCGGCCTGGGGGTACGGCCCGGCACGCCGGTGATGAGCCTCGGCACTTCGGGCACGGTGTACGCGGTGTCGCGGCGGCGGCCCGCCGACCCGACCGGCACCGTGGCGGGCTTCGCCGACGCGCGCGGCGACTGGCTGCCGCTCGCCTGCACACTCAACTGCACGCTCGCCGTGGACAGGGTCGCGACGCTGCTGGGCCTGGACCGCGAGGCCGTCGAGCCGGGCGAGGGTGTCACGCTCCTGCCCTTCCTGGACGGCGAGCGCACCCCGAACCTTCCGAACGCGTCCGGTCTGCTGCACGGGCTGCGCCACGACACGACCGGCGGCCAGCTTCTCCAGGCCGCCTACGACGGTGCCGTGCACTCGCTGCTGGGCGCGCTGGACCGCGTGGTCGACGAGGACGCGGACCCGTCGGCGCCCCTGCTGCTGATCGGCGGCGGCGCGCGGGGCGCGGCCTGGCAGCAGACCGTAC
This sequence comes from Streptomyces sp. NPDC085927, assembly GCF_044540975.1. Taxonomy (NCBI): domain Bacteria; kingdom Bacillati; phylum Actinomycetota; class Actinomycetes; order Kitasatosporales; family Streptomycetaceae; genus Streptomyces; species Streptomyces sp. NPDC085927. The sequence goes on along the minus strand of NZ_JBITSN010000004.1, from coordinate 178,574 downwards.
GGCGGCTGTCGGGGCGGCCCGTGCAGGTGCCCGAGGCGCGGGAGCTGGTCGCGCTGGGGGCGGCGGCGCAGGCGGCCGGCCTGCTCACCGGCGAGGACCCGGCCGCGGTCGCCCGCCGCTGGGACACGGCCGCGGGGCCGGTGCTGGAGGCGGTGGAACGGGACGAAAAAACGCTGGCCAGGATCGCCGGGGTACTCTCCGACGCGGCCCCGCTCCTGGAGCGCGGCACGGACACCGCCTGACGGCCGGGAACAGACTCCGGGCCGGTCCGGAACCGGTTCACGACCGATTCAGGACCGACCGGGAACGACCCGGCCCCGACCGAGAACTGACGGAGGCATGAGCGCACCCTTGCACGAGGCCCGCCCGCCCGGCCCGGGGCGGGCACTGCCCTCGGCCGGTCCGGAGCGGCGCGCGCTGCCCGACACACAGCAGGGCATGCGCCGCCGCAATCTCTCGCGGGTGATGCACACCGTCAGCGCCGAGGGCCCGCTGTCCCGGGCCGCCGTCGCCTCACACATCGGTCTGACCAGGGCGGCGGTGTCCACCTTGGTGGACGAGCTCGTCCGCTCGGGCCTGCTGGAGGAACTGGGCCCCGAGCGGCCCGGACGCGTGGGCCGGCCCGGCTCGGCACTCGCCGTCAGCGGAGGCGGTCCGGCCGGGATCGGCGCCGAGGTCGGCGTCGACCATCTCGCGGTCTGCGCGGTCGACCTGCGCGGAGAGGTCCGGACGCGGGCCGTGCGCCACGTCCCGAACCGCGGCCGCTCCCCCGGGACCGTGAGCGAGGAGCTGACCGCACTGCTGCTGCGGGTCGTCGGCGCGATCGAGGACGAGGGTCTGTGGCCGGCCGGACTGACCGTGGCCGTACCGGGCCTGGTGGCACGCGACGCCCGGACCGTCGTCCGCGCGCCGAACCTGGGCTGGCACGACACCGACCTCGGCGCCCTGCTCCCGGCACGGATCCCGCTGACCGTGGCCAACGAGGCCAACTGCGGTGCGCTGGCCGAACTCTGGCTCGGCGAGGGCACCCCGCGCGACTTCCTCCATGTGTCGGCCGAGATCGGCATCGGCGCCGCGGTGGTCGTGGACGGGCGACTGCTGCTCGGAAACCGGGGCTTCGCGGGCGAGTTGGGCCATGTGCCGGTCCGGCCCGACGGCCCCGAGTGCGCGTGCGGCGGCCGCGGCTGCCTGGAGCAGTACGCCGGCGAGGAGGCCGTGCTGCGCGCCGCCGGCCTGGAGCCCGGCGAGGACCGCGTGGGCCTGCTCGCGGGCCGCGCCGAGCGGGGCGACCCCGCCGTACGACGTGCCCTGCACGACGCGGGAACGGCGCTGGGCATCGCGCTGACCGGGGCGGTCAATCTCCTGGACCCCGAGAGCGTCGTCCTGGGCGGCGCGCTGTCCGGACTCGCCCCCTGGCTGCTGCCGTCGCTCCGCTCGGAACTGGCCCGGCGCACGGCGGGCCCGGCCTGCCCGGTCTCGGTGTCCGCCCTGGGTCCCGAGGGCCCCCTGCTGGGCGCGGCCCACTCGGTGATCCGGGGAGTCCTGGACGACCCCGCGTCCGTCGCCGAGCGGGCTTGAACCGGACTGCCCGGCCGGTCCCGGCCATTCGGTCCGCCGTGGGGTGCGGTGGCCGGGGCAGTGGGGCAGTGGGGCAGTGGGGCAGTGGGGCAGTGGGGCATGGTTGCCGATTGCTGCCACCGGGGTGAGGTGAAGGGGACGTCGACGCGGTCGGGGCCTCGCGGCTAATCCCCGCCGCCTCCACCTCCGCCTCCGCCTCCGTCACCACCACCGCTGTCACTGCCGCCGCCGTCGCCGCTCCCGCCGTCGCCGCCGTCCGATCCCCAGCCGTCGCCGCCGCCGGGCTCGTTGTCGTCCCTGCCCCTGCCGAGGTTGCTGAACCAGGGACGGTCCCACGACGCGTCGTCGGCGCCGGCCGGCTCGTATCCGTTCACCGGGCGGCGCTCCGCCCGGAACCGGGCCGAGCCGGTCGTGTCCCCGAGCCCGAAGGCGACGGCGAAGACCTGCGCCATGACGGCGTCCAGCGGGTCGGGGCTCTCGTACCGCACGGGGGCCAACGGCAGCAGTACCGTGTCCGGCTCCGGCGCCGGCCAACGCGGGGGACGGGTGAGGAGAGCCGCACGCCGTTCGTCGCGCAGGAGCCACGAACTCTCCGCGTTCTTCCTCGACAGCACCCAGTGCCGGTCGGGCAGGCGCACTTCCACGGAACTCCTGGACTTGCGCAGTTTCTTCCGGAGAACCAGCACCGCGGCGACGTCGCCGACGGTCAGCCGAAGGCCCTGGTCGGGTTCGGGGCTGTCGGGGTGGAAACCGCGTGGCGCCCGGATCCGCACCACGGGAGCGCCCGGCCCCCACACGTCCACGCGCACCAGCCGTCGGTCCACGGCGACGGTGACCGGCCCGGCGGGGCCTTGCGCGAACCGCCGCGCGATCCACAGCGGCACCCCCTCGGCACGGGCCCGGGCCGCCAGAGCGGCCACCTGGCCGGGTCCACCGCACCGCCGGACCGCCAGTTCCCCGAGCGTGCGGGCGAACTCCGAGGCCTGTCGCACCTTCAACGGCGTGGTGGGGGGGGGGGGGGGGGGGGGCGGCCCCCCCCCCCCCCGCCCCCCCCCCCCCCCCCCCCCCGGGGGGCCCGCCCCCCCCCCCCCCCCCCCCCCGCGCCCGGGGGGGGGGCCGCCCGCGGCGGCCCCCCCCCCCCCCCCCGGCGGGGGGGGGGGGGGGGGGGCCGCCCCCCCCCCCCCCCACCCCGGTTCCGTCCGGAAGCCACTCCAAGGGGCGTTCCGTCCCGCCGCCTCCGAGCCAGAATCCGCGGTGGAACGCCTCGGCCATGGCGCCGAGGTTCAGCTCGCTCAACGGCGTGATCCTGCCGCCCCTGCGCAGCCGGTCCCCGGTCAGTTCCACGGTCCGTGCCAGTGGATTCCTCGACCGCTCGCCGTAGAGCACCTGGCTCACCACGGCCCCGCCCCCATGTCTGTACGGCCGGCCCGGCCGGCCGTTCTCGTTACTTGCTGACAGCGAACCGCATCAGGGCGTGCTCGTCACCCTGCTTGACCTTGCCCGTCACGTTGATCACCTCGAGCTTCCAGGTGCCTCCGGCCCGGACCGCCTTGGCCACGGCGCAGCAGTTGTCCTGGGTGAGCAGGCTCGGCCAGATGTCGGCGACCTGCTGGGTGCTGCCCCCGGTGGCGTCGTAGACCTTGAAACTGATGTTGCGCGCCTTCTGGAAGGCACTGCCCTTCTTGTAGGCGGCGGCGGCGAACACGATCGCCGTGATGTTGGACGGGATCCGGGCGAACTCGACGGTCACGGTCTCGTCGTCCCCGTCGCCGTGCCCGGTCTGGTTGTCGCCGCTGTGCACCAACGCGCCGTTGCCCAGGGGATCGAGCGAGTCGAGACCCGCCAGGCGCACCGGGTCGCCGCCCTGCATGGCGATGGCGATCAGGTCGAGGTCCGTGCCGGTCTTGCGGCGCAGCTTGCCCAGCACCCCACCGCTGCTGCCGGCGGTCGGGTCCCAGGAGGCCCCGATGGACAGGTGGGTCACTCCGTCCAGGTCCGCCGGGCCGTCTTCCTTCGTAAGCGTGATCATGAGCGGGTCATCCTTCATCAAGACGGACTACAACACGCAAAGTGTGCCCGATGCTCTGTCCGTCCCCTGCGACCGGCCCCGAGGAGGGACGGCGGGGCCTTCCGCCGGGAGGCTTCCCACCGCCGCCCTCACGCCGGCCGCTCCTCGAGTTCCGCGCGGTCGGGGACGAACCAGAGGTGCTTGCCCCGGTTCGCCTCGCGCACGAAGTCGCGGAGGGCGTCACTGCCGGCCACGTGGGCGGTGATGTCGCCGATGACCGCCAGGCGGATGCGGTGGTTGACGAACTTCTGCACGACCTCGCCGGCCACGCCCGAACGCAGGGCGAAGAAGTCGTCCGCCACCCGCTCGACCGGGACGGCCACCATGTCGGCCCGACACCCCGGGGCGTCACCGATCAGATCGAGGGCGCTCTGCCCGTCGCTCAGTTTCGATCCGTCCCTGTCGCACATGAGGACGGAGACTCCGTGCACGGCCTCGAGGTGACTGGCTGTCATGATGCGATCATATGCGAGTGAGCGCATCGCCTCACTGATCGATTACGAAACGCCCAACCACTGGTTGCCACACGGTGAGCAGGTCACTATGAGGCCATGACACCGGCGCAGCAAGCCATGGAGCGACTTCGGGCCTGGCCCGATCTCACTGTCTGCAAGGCGGGGTGCGGTACCGGACAAGCTCTCCGTTTCGCCCGCGACGAGGTCGTCCACTTCCACACGGGACGGGACGTCGACCTCCACCTGACCCGCCGCGCCATCCAGCGCTTCCGCTACGACCTGAGCGCCTCGACCGCGATCCAACTGGTCCCGGGCTCGAACTGGGTGACGGTGCATCTGGACTGCGCCACCGACATCGACCTGCTGTTGACCCTGGTGAGCGTCGCCCTCAAGGCCCACCAGACCGCCCCTCTCCCCTCCCCCGCACCGACGGCCTCCGGGTGCAATTTCCACCGGGTCACGGTGCTGCCGCGCGACCCGGTGGCCGAACGCTGAGAAGGCGCCCCGGCCCCGCCCCTGGACCGGGTCAGGAGCCTTCGGCGCCGGCGGCCCGTGGCCCCCTCACGGCCGCAGACCGCTGACGATGTCCGCCGTCACCGTCAGGCCGCTGTGGATGGCGGGGGCGATGCCCGAGCCCGCCAGGCAGAACCCGAGCAGCAGGCAGACGATCCCGTGGGAGAGCTTCAGTCCGCCGTTGCGCAGGAAGATCACCGCCAGGACCGCGAGCAGCAGCACCACAGAGATGGAAATGGCCATCGTCAACCTCCTCCGCCACGTCCGCTTCGCGGCGTTCGGCCGCAAGTGTGGCGTAGCGGAGGGTTCGTCCGGGCGGCTGAGCTGTCCTCCGAACGTGTGGTGTCTACGGCTTACCGCGGGCGGTGCGCGTCGAGGAAGGATTCCAGCCCTGCGAGGTCGTCGGTGTTGAGGTGGTCGACGTCCGCGGCGACCAGTTCGCCCCACAGGGCGTCCCGGGCGGGGCCCGGCAGGTCGGGAGTGGCCCAGAACCGCACCGCCTGGCCGCGTCCGTGCGCGGTGCCCACGATGCCGTGCAGTTTCCGCCGCTCGGCGGCGGGGAACGCGCCGACGCCCTGCCAGGTGAAGTGGAGCGTCCAGTTGTCGCTGATCAGCGGGATCAGGGAAGAGCGGGCCGGGCCGCCGAGGTCGGCCAGACGGCCGTCGTAGAAGGCGTGCCGCACCCGCTGGGCCTCCAGGGGAGCGCGGGCGGCACGGTCGCCGGAGACGACGGCGGTGACCGGACCGGGCAGCACCCGGCCGCCCGCGTAGGTGGTGAACAGGTGCCGGTACCGCCGGAGACGGCGGTGGAGTTCGAGGTAGGTGGACGCGCCCTCGGTCTTGATGTCGATGAGCAGCTGGAGCGGCGTGCGGTGCCCCCGGTACACCGACCCGCGGTGGGCCCGCACACGGGCGGTGAGCGGGTCGAGGTAGAGGGACTCGAGAGTGCGGGACGGGTCGAGGTCCTCGGGGCCGTGGGCGACGAGGAGTCGGCCGCCGACGAGGTGGATGTCGGCCTCGACGCTGCCGAAGCGGTGGTCGAGGGCGTCGAGGAGGGGACGCGGGTGCTCGTAGTCGTTGTGGGCGTGGGCCCGCCACAACGGCCGCGGACGGTACCCGTGTTCACCGGCCAGTGCCTGGGTGGCCGGCAGGACGAACGAGGCCGCGAGGGTGGTGCCGAGGGTGGTGAGGGCTCTGCGACGGGTGGTGAGGGCCATGCTCCGCCTCCCTGGAATGGTGTACGGGGACCTCTGGAGTATGAGGTCCGCGCGTACCCAAGGAGCAGGGCTGTGACGCGAGTTGGCCGATCCGCCGTCGCACGTTCACCTCGCGGGAAGCCGGACGCACGGGAGAGCCCGCCGTCACGGCGGGCTCTCCCGTGGGACGTCCGGCCGGGCGTGAGTACCCGTGCCCGGCTGATTCGACGGTGTGGAGAGGCGGGTGACGAGGTGTCAGGGTGACCGCAGGTCGACGAGTTCGGCCAGTTCCTCGCGGTGGGCGCCCGCCGTACCGTAGGCGATCGAGTCGGCCTTGGCCCGCTTCAGGTACAGGTGGACCGGGTGCTCCCAGGTCATCCCGATGCCGCCGTGCAGCTGCAGCGCCTCCTCGGCGGCGTGGACGGCGACCTGGCCCGCGTAGGCCTGCGCGACAGCGACGGCGACGGCCGCATCGGCCCCGTCACCCGCGGCCGCCGCCTCGGTGGCCAGCGCGTCCGCCGCGTTGCGGGCCGTGGCACGGAGGTTGACGACCTCGAGCCACAGCTGGGCGAGCCGGTGCTTGAGCGCCTGGAAACCGCCCACCGGCCGGTTGAACTGCCTCCGGTCCTTCAGATAGCGGACGGTCTCCGTCAACGACCATTCGGCCAGCCCGAGTTGTTCCGAGGCCAGCAGTCCGGCACCCGCGCGCAGAGCGCGTCGTACGGCGGGTCCGGCGTCGCCCGCCCGGTGCCCCCGGGCGTCGTCCAGGGTGACGCGGGCCAGGGGGCGGGTCAGGTCCAGGGACGTCTGCCCGGTGACGGTGACGCCGGCGGCGTCCGCCTCGACGGCGTACAGCCCGCCGTCGTCCGCCGGGACGAGCAGCACGTCGGCCGCGGCCGCGTCCGCGATGCCGGTCAGCTCGCCGCGCAGGACGCCGTCCGCCGCACGGACGGCGGGAAAGGACGTACCCGGGGCGGTGTGCAGAGGGACGGCGAGGGCACCGATCCGGCGCGCGGACGCCAGCGAGGCGAGCACCTCGTCCCCGTCGGCACAGGCCAGCAGCGCCTCGGTGGCCACGACGGCGCTGGTCAGGTAGGGCACGGGGGCGACGGCCCGCCCCAGTTCCTCGAGGACGACCGCGGCCTCCCGGTGCGTGGCGCCCTGGCCGCCGCGGTCCTCGGGCACCAGCAGCCCGGCGAGGCCCATGCCGTCGGCGAGCGCCTTCCACAGGGACAGGTCGTGCGGGGTGTCCGACTCGGTGCGGGAGATCACCCGGGCCGCGTCGCAGTGGTCGGTGAGCAGGTCCCGGACGGCGGCGCGCAGCGCCTCTTCCTCCTCCGAGTAGAGGAGATCGGGCCGGGTGCTCACCGGACTCTCCGGGCCGGCGTTCGTCGGGCTCGTCGGGCTCGTCGTGCTCATCGGGCCAGGTCCTTCCAGGCGACGTCCTTGTCGGTACGCGGCTCGGCCGGGAGGCCCAGGACGCGCTCGGCAACGATGTTCAGCAGGACCTCGCTGGTCCCGCCCTCGATGCTGTTGCCCTTGGAGCGGAGGTAGCGGTAGCCGGCCTCGCGACCGGTGAAGTCGACCAGTTCGGGGCGCCGCATGGTCCAGTCGTCGTACAACAGGCCCTCGGACCCGAGGAGTTCCACCTCCAAGCCGCTGATCTGCTGGTTGAGGCGGGCGAAGCCCAGTTTCATCCCGGCGCCCTCCGGGCCCGGCTGGCCCGCGACGAGCTGCTGGCGCAGGCGTTCGCCGGTGAGCCGGGCGACCTCGGCCTCCACCCAGAGCCCGAGCAGGCGCTGGTGCAGGTCGTGGGTGCGCAGTTCGGGACGTTCGCGCCAGGTCCTCGCGACCGGGCCGATCATGCCGCCCTCCCGGGGCAGCCGCATGCCGCCGATGGCCACGCGTTCGTTGTTGAGCGTGGTCTGCGCGACCCGCCAGCCGTCGCCGGTCTCGCCGAGCCGGTGGGAGTCGGGGATGCGGACGCCGGTGAGGAAGACCTCGTTGAACTCGGCCTCACCGGTGATCTGGCGCAGTGGCCGTACCTCGACGCCGGGGTCGGTCATGTCGCAGACGAAGTAGGTGATGCCCCGGTGCTTGGGCACGTCCGGGTCGGTGCGGGCGATGAGGATGGCCCAGCGGGCGGCATGGGCGCTGGAGGTCCACACCTTCTGCCCGTCGACCACCCAGCCGTCCCCGTCCACACGGACCGCCCGGGTGCCCAGGGCCGCCAGGTCGGATCCGGCGCCCGGCTCGCTGAACAGCTGGCACCAGACCTCCTCGCCGGTCCACAGCGGCCGCAGGAAGCGCCGCCGCTGCTCCTCCGTGCCGTACTGCAGGATCGTCGGCGCGGCCATGCCCAGGCCGATGCCGATGCGCCGCGGGTCGTTGTCGGGCGCCCCGGCGGCCTCCAGTTCGGCGTCCACGACGGCCTGGAGGGACCGCGGGGCGCCGAGTCCGCCGAGCCCTTCGGGGTAGTGCACCCAGGCGAGTCCCGCGTCGAAGCGGGCCCGCAGGAAGTCGAGGCGGGCGGTGCCGGCGGGCGGCTGCGCGGCCAGCAACTCCTGGGTGCGCCGCCTCAGTTCGGCTGCGTCGGTCATGCGACGGCTCCGTTCTCCGCTGCGGGCAGCACGGCGACGCGTCCGGTGGTGACACCGTCCGCGACCCGCTGCACGGCGCCGGCGGCACCGGTCAGCGGCACGCGCTCGCTCACCAGCGGCTTGACGGCGCCCCGGGCGGCCAGCTCCAGAAGCTGCTCGTGGCAGTGCTGGACCAGCTTCGGGTTCCTGGTGTTGTAGAGGCCCCAGTGCAGGCCGAGGACCGAGTAGTTCTTCACCAGGGCGTGGTTCAGCGCCGGGCTGGGAATCGCACCGCTCGCGAAGCCGACGACCACGATCCGGCCCTCGAAGGCCACGACCTTGGTGGACTGGGCGTAGGCCTCTCCGCCGACCGGGTCGTAGATCACGTCGGCGCCCCGGCCGCCGGTGGCCTCCTTCACCGCGGCGATGACGTCCTGCTCACGCCGGTCGATCACCACGTCGCAGCCCAGTTCGCGGGCGACGGAGACCTTCGCCCCGCCGCCGACCACGCCGATGACGGTGGCGCCGGCGGCCTTGCCGAGCTGCACGGCCGCGCTGCCGACCCCACCCGCGGCGGCGTGCACGAGCAGCGTCTCCCCGGCCTCCAGGCCGGCCCGGCGGTGCAGCCCGAACCAGCCGGTCTGGTAGCCGATGTGCAGGGCCGCGGCCTCGGCGTCGTCCAGTGCTTCCGGGGCGGAGCGCAGTCCGGCGGCGTCCGCGACGGCGTACTCGGCGAAACCGCCGTACGGCAGCGCGGGATTGGCGAGCACCCGGCGCCCGTCCTCGGTCTCGCCGCAGATCTCCACGCCCGGGGTGAACGGCAGCGGCGGCCTGACCTGGTACTGGCCCCGGCACATCAGCGCGTCCGGGAAGTTGATGTTCGCGGCACGCACCTTCAGCAGGACCTGGCCCTCACCGGGCGTGGGCCGCTCCACGTCCGCGAGGCTCATCACCTCGCCCGGCTCGCCGATCTCGTGCACCTGCCATGCCTGCATGCGGAGCCTCCACGGGACTGTGAACGTCGGGTTCGCCTGACCGGGTCCCCCGCATACTAAGCGGTCGCTTGCCTTCAGGGAACCGTCTCGTACGTCACGGCCTTCCGCGCCCCGGTCCGCCGAGGGGCGCCTCGTCCGTCAGGACCGCTTGGGACGTGCCCGTACGTGCATCCGCTCCCCCTGCGGACCGAACAGGCTGAGGAACTCCACCGGCCCCTCCCCCGTCGACCCGAAGGCGTGCGGCACACGCGTGTCGAACTCCGCCGCCTCCCCCGCCGTCAGCACCACGTCGTGCTCACCCAGGACCAGTCGCAGCTTGCCGGACAGCACGTACAGCCACTCGTAACCCTCGTGCGTGCGGGGCTCCGGCTCGAACGTGCGCTGCGGTTCGAGCACCTTGTACGCCTGGAGCCCGCCGGGCTGGCGGGTGAGCGGCCAGTGGGTGCGTCCGCAGTGCTGGAACGGCTTGGGGCGGATGCGCGGATCGCCGACCGGTGGCGCCCCCACCAGTTCGTCCAGCGGCACCTGGTGGGCCTGCGCGATCGGCAGCAGCAGTTCCAGGCTGGGTTTGCGCAGTCCGGACTCCAGCCGCGAGAGGGTGCTCACGGAGATGCCGGTCGCCTCGGACAGCCCTGAGAGGGTCACCTCCCGCTCCTTCCTGATCCGCCTCAGCCGGGGACCCACATCCGCGAGAACGTCGTCGGTAGTCATACGGATATTGCAGGATCGGCAAAGGCATTTGTCAATCCGGCAGTACTCGGGCGACGGTCGACGTGGAGGTGGTCACCATGACCGAGAAGAGCGGGAAGGCCCGCGAAGGACGCACGCACGGGACCGGAGGGACGGACGGCACCGGCACCGGCTACGACGTGGTGGTGGTCGGAGGTGGTGCGGCCGGGCTGTCCGCCGCGCTGGTGCTCGGCCGGGCCCGGCTGCGGACCCTGGTCGTCGACGCGGGCGAGCCGCGCAACGCGCCCTCGTCCCACATGCAGGGCTATCTGTCGCGGGACGGGATGTCACCGGCCGCGTTCCTGGCCGCCGGCCGTGAGGAGATCGCGGGCTACGGCGTCGAACTGCTCGCGGGCCGGGTGACGGACGTGACCCGGAACGGCACCGGCACCAGTGGCGCGGGGTTCGCCGTACTGCTGGACGACGGCCGGACCGTCCGCGCGCGGCGGCTGGTCGTCGCCACCGGGCTGAAGGACGAGCTGCCCACTGTCCCCGGGGTCGCCGAACGGTTCGGGCGGGACGTGCTGCACTGCCCGTTCTGCCACGGCTGGGAGGTCCGCGACCAGTCGTTCGGGGTGCTCGCCTCCAGCGCCATGAGTGTGCACCAGGCGCTGATGGTGTCCCGGTGGTCCAAGGACGTCACCTTCTTCCTGCACACGGTCGCGGAGGAGGAACTGTCCGACCAGGACCTGCGCCGGCTGGCCGCGGCCGGCGTCGGTGTGGTGCCCGGCGAGGTCGCGGAACTGGTGGTCGAGGAGGACCGGCTCACCGGCGTCCGCCTCGCCGACGGCTCCGTCCACGCCCGCTCCGTGCTGTACGTCGGGCCGCGCCCCGTGCCGCGGACGGGCCTGCTGGAGCGGCTCGGCGCCGAGCTGTCCGAGACCCCGCTCGGCGCGTACCCGGTCGTGGACCCGACGGGCCTGACCTCGGTGCCGGGCGTCTGGGCGGCGGGCAACGCGGTCGGCTTCGCCGAACAGGTCGTCCACGCGGCGAGCGGGGGCTACCGGGCGGCGGCGGCGATCGTCGGGGATCTGCTGATGACGGACCTGGACGCCGCGGTGACCGCCTGATCCGCGGCTGCTTCGGCGATCCGGATGTGGACCGCCGGGCCCCGTAGCACCATGGCTGCATGCTGCTGTCCCGACTGGCCCGTGTGTCGCAGGAGGTCGCCGCCACCTCGGCGAGGTCCCGGAAGATCGCGCTGCTCGCGGAGCTGTTCCGGGACGCGGAGGCGGACGACGTCCCCGTCGTCATCCCGTATCTGGCGGGACGGCTGCCGCAGGGCCGGATCGGCGTGGGCTGGAAGACGCTGAGCCGGCCGGTCGCCCCGGCGGAGCGGGCGACCTTGACCGTCCGCGCCGTCGACGCCCTGCTCGGCCGGCTCGCCGGGGTGTCCGGCCCCGGTTCGCAGGCCGAGCGGGCCCTGCTGGTCGGGGAGCTGCTGGGCGCGGCGACCGAGGACGAGCAGCGGTTCCTGCTCGCTCTGCTCAGCGGCGAGGTCCGGCAGGGGGCCCTGGACGCGGTCGCCGTGGAGGGACTGGCGCGGGCGACCGGGGCACCGGCGGCCGAGGTGCGGCGGGCGGTGATGCTGGCGGGCTCGCTGCAGGCCGTGGCCGGTGCCCTGCTGGCCGACGGCCCCGAGGCACTGGGGCGGTTCCGTCTCACGGTGGGGCACCCCGTGCTGCCGATGCTGGCGCACAGCGCCTCCTCGGTCGCCGAGGCGGTGGGGAAACTGGGGGCGGCGGCGGTCGAGGAGAAACTGGACGGCATCCGCGTCCAGGTGCACCGCGACGGCGACACGGTGCGCGTGCACACCCGCGCCCTGGACGACATCACCGACCGGCTGCCCGAAGTGACGGCGGCGGCACGGGCGCTGCCGGGCGAGCGGTTCGTCCTGGACGGTGAGGTCGTCTCGTTCGACGAGCGGCAGCGGCCCCGCTCGTTCCAGGAGATCTCCGGACGGGTCGGTTCCCGGGTGGACGTGGCCACGGCCGCCCGGGACGTGCCCGTCTCCCCCGTCTTCTTCGACGTGCTGTCCGTCGACGGCCGTGACCTGCTGGATCTCCCCTTCGCCGACCGGCACGCGGAGCTGGCCCGGCTGGTGCCGCAGGCCATGCGGGTACGGGGCACCAGGGTGTCCGGGCCCCAGGACGTACGGGCGGCGGAGGACTTCCTCGCCGACACGCTGGCGCGCGGTCACGAGGGGGTCGTGGTCAAGGGACTCGACGCCCCCTACAGCGCCGGGCGGCGCGGCGCGTCCTGGCTGAAGGTCAAGCCCGTGCACACGCTCGACCTGGTGGTGCTGGCGGCCGAGTGGGGCCACGGACGCCGTACCGGCAAGCTGTCCAACCTGCACCTGGGCGCCCGCACCGCCGACGGCGGCTTCGTGATGCTCGGCAAGACCTTCAAGGGGATGACCGACGCCATGCTGACGTGGCAGACCGAACGGCTGCGCGAACTGGCCACCGGCCCCGGCGGAAGCGACCCGGGCGCGTACGTCGTCACCGTGCGTCCGGAACTCGTCGTGGAGATCGCCTACGACGGCCTCCAGCGCTCCACCCGCTACCCGGCCGGTATCACCCTGCGCTTCGCCCGGGTGGTCCGCTACCGCGAGGACAAGCGCCCGGACGAGGCGGACACGGTGGAGACCCTGCTCGCCGCTCACCCGGGGACAGTCCCGTGACGGGCGCCCGAAGCGCGGGCCTGCTGGTGTTCCGGCACACCGATCACGGGCTCGAGGTGTTGCTCGGTCATATGGGCGGCCCGTTCTTCGCCCGTCGGGACGCCGGCGCGTGGACCGTGCCGAAGGGCGAGTACGACGCCGGTGAGACGGCCTGGGACGCGGCGCGCCGGGAGTTCGAGGAGGAGCTGGGCCTGCCGCCGCCCGACGGGGAGGCCGTGCCGCTCGGCGAGGTCCGGCAGTCGGGCGGCAAGACCGTCACGGCCTGGGCCGTCGAGGGCGACCTCGACCCGGCGGCCGTCGTGCCCGGCACCTTCCGGATGAAGTGGCCGCCGAAATCGGGCCGGATTCAGGAGTTCCCGGAGCTGGACCGGGTGGAGTGGCTTCCCCTGGACCGGGCGCGGGAACTGGTCGTCTCCGCCCAGGCGACGTTTCTCGACCGCTTGGCGGAGCACTCACGCTGAGGAACCCTTCCGCGTTGCGACGCCCACCGTGGCGCGGGAGGGTCGACATGCACGCCCCGTCCCCAGGGAGGCCAGCCATGCCCATCGCAACGGTGAATCCGGCGAACGGCGAGACGCTCAGGACCTACGAGGCCATGGGCGAGGAGGAGACCGAGCGCCGGCTCCAGCTCGCGGAGGCCACGTTCCGCACGTACCGGACGACGGCCTTCGAGGAGCGCGCCCGTCTGCTGCACCGGGCCGCCGACCTCCTCGACGAGGACCGGCGGAGCATCGCCGAGGTGATGACCACCGAGATGGGCAAGCCCGTGGGGCAGGCCCGCGCGGAGGCCGCCAAGTGCGCCAAGGCGATGCGCTGGTACGCCGACCACGCGGCGGACCTTCTCGCCGACGAGGAGCCCGACCCGTCCGACGTGAAGGACTCCGGCGCCTCCCGGGTCCTGGTGCGCTACCGGCCGCTCGGCCCGGTGCTCGCCGTCATGCCGTGGAACTTCCCGCTGTGGCAGGTCGTACGGTTCGCCGCGCCCGCGCTGATGGCCGGCAACGTGGGCCTGCTCAAGCATGCCTCGAACGTGCCGCAGACCGCCCTGTACCTGGAGGACCTGTTCCACCGGGCGGGCTTTCCCGAGGGCTGTTTCCAGACCCTGCTCATCGGCTCCGCCGCGGTCGACGACATCCTGCGGGACGAGCGGGTCAGGGCGGCCACCCTCACCGGCAGTGAGCCCGCGGGACGCGCGGTGGCCTCCACCGCCGGGGAAATGATCAAGAAGACGGTGCTGGAGCTGGGCGGGAGCGACCCGTTCGTCGTCATGCCCTCCGCCGACCTGGACCGGGCCGCCGAGGTCGCGGTCACCGCGCGGGTGCAGAACACCGGGCAGTCCTGCATCGCCGCCAAGCGGTTCATCGTGCACACGGATGTCTACGACGCGTTCGCCGAACGCTTCACCCGGGGCATGCGGGCACTGACGACCGGCGACCCCATGGACGAGGACACGGATGTCGGCCCGCTCGCCAGCGAGCAGGGCCGGAAGGACCTGACGGAGCTGGTCGACGACGCCGTACGGTCCGGGGCGCACGTGCTGTGCGGCGGCGAACTCCCCGACGGGCCCGGCTGGTACTACCCGCCGACCGTCCTGGCCGGGATCACCCGTGACATGCGCATCCACCGGGAGGAGGCCTTCGGCCCGGTCGCCACGCTGTACCGGGCGGCCGACCTGGACGAGGCGGTGCTGATCGCCAACGACTCCCCGTTCGGCCTGAGTTCCAACGTCTGGACACAGGAGGAGGCCGAGGTCGGCCGGTTCGTCCGGGACCTGGAGGCGGGCAGCGTCTTCGTGAACGGGATGACGGCGTCCCATCCGGCGCTCCCGTTCGGCGGGGTCAAGCGGTCCGGGTACGGGCGTGAGCTGTCCGGGCACGGAATCCGCGAGTTCTGCAACATCACCACGGTTTGGCACGGTGCGTGACGCTCCCGCGGTTACGATCCGATCTGTGAACCGCGAAGTGACTCTGCCTCTGATCGTCGACCACCGCGGTACCTTGCAGGTCTCCGCGGCGGACGTGAGCAAATTGCTGCGCACGATGGGCGGGCGGTGGCTGCATCTCGTGGAGTCCGGCGACGACCGGCTCGACGAGGACACGGTCGCCGCGCTCACCATCGAACTGGCGAAACTGGCCGACCGGATCGACGTGGCGTGCATCGCCCACAGCAGCGGGAGCAGGGCCTGAAGCCTGCCCCGGAGAAGCGCGGGCGGCGGTCCGCCGGCCGCGTGCTCAGACCGGCCGGAGCAGCGTCCTCCAGAACAGCGACTCGTAGCTCTGCAGCAGGTGGCCGTACCCCCGCGCCAGGCTCTCGTTGAGGCGGCCCGTGTCCAGGCCGTCCTGGACCGCTCCGGCCGCCGTCCGGTCCAGGCCGGGGGCCGGTTCGGCGAAGAAGTCGAAGAATCCGCAGGCCTCGTCCGTGAAGCCGTAGTGGGTGCGCAGCGCCTCGGCGATGGTGGCGCAGTAGCCGCCCCAGGCCGAGAAGTTGGCGGTCACCGAGAGGACGGCGTCCGCCGGTGCCGCGTTGAGGGCCAGCCAGGCGACGTAGGCGGGGTAGGCCTGGCAGCCCGGCAGGGGGTCGTACGCCGCCGCTCGTTCCCGGTCCACGCCGCAGGCCGCGGCGAAGGCGTCCAGCCGTGCCGCCGCCAGGTCCTCGCCCTCGGCCAGGGCGGTGAAGTGGGCGGCGGCCCGCGGCTGGTCCGCGGAGCGGTCCGCCAGGTGCTGGAACGCGCGGCGGTCGGCGGGGATCACCCAGCTCTGTTCCAGGGCGAGCGCGGCCAGGGTGTCCCGGTCGGCCTCACCACGGGCGATCAGTGGTACGAGCGGGTTGGACCGGGGGTCCGGGGCCAGTTCCCGCGTGATCGTCTCCAGCAGTTCCCGGGCCGTGCGCGTCATCGCGGTCTCCGTCACGTCGGTCGGCCGGTCCGTGGGACGACCGGCTCCCCCACCATGGTCCCCCAGGAGCCGGGCGGACGTCACCCACGGGGACCCGGCCGCGCGACGGAGCGGCGGGGGGGGGGGGGGGGGGGGGGGGGCCGCCGCGCCGGGCCCCCCCCCCCCCCCCCCCCCCCCCCCCCCCACCAACCCCCCCCCCCCCCCCCCCCGGCCGAAACGAGGCCCCCGCCC
>NZ_JBITSN010000004.1:0-162643 GCF_044540975.1 Streptomyces sp. NPDC085927 | reverse complement strand
CCGTCAGCCGGGGGCGGGCGGACAACGCGTGCTGGGGGTGGTCCGCGGCCCAGACCGCGGCGGCCGCCAGCCAGCCCACCGCGACCCGGCCGCCGGGGGGGGGGTCCCCCCCCCGCCGCCCCGGCCCCGCTCCCCGCCTCAGCCCCTTGCGACGCCTAGCGGATGGGCATGCCGGACAGGGTGCGGGCGATGACCAGACGCTGGATCTCGCTCGTGCCCTCGAAAATGGTGTAGATAGCGGCGTCCCTGTGCATACGCTCCACCGGGTACTCACGCGTGTAGCCGTTGCCGCCGAGGATCTGAATCGCCTGGGCGGTGACCTGCTTGGCGGTCTCGCTGGCGTACAGCTTGGACATCGAGCCCTCGGCCGCGGTGAACGGCTTGCCGTTCACCGCCATCCAGGAGGCACGCCACACCAGGAGGCGGGCGGCGTCGATCTGGGTGCGCATGTCGGCCAGCTGGAAGGCGATGCCCTGGTTGTCGATGATCGGGCGGCCGAACTGCTCGCGGGTCTGCGCGTACTCCAGGGCGACCTCGTAGGCGGCGCGGGCGGTGCCGACCGCCATGGCGCCGACCGCCGGGCGGGAGGCCTCGAAGGTGGCCATCGCGGCGTTCTTCACGCGCTCGCCCCCCTGCTTGGCGCGCTCCCGGGCGCGGGCGAGGCGCTCGTCGAGCTTCTCCTTGCCGCCGAGCAGGCAGGAGCCGGGCACACGGACGTTGTCCAGGATCACCTCGGCGGTGTGCGAGGCGCGGATACCGTGCTTCTTGAACTTCTGGCCCTGGGAGCAGCCGGGGGTGTTCGGCGGGATGATGAACGAGGCGTGGCCCTTGGAACCGAGCTCCGGGTCGACGACCGCGACGACGACGTGGACGTTGGCGATGCCGCCGTTGGTCGCCCAGGTCTTGGTGCCGTTGATCACCCACTCGTCCTTGGCCTCGTCGTACACGGCACGCGTCCGCATGGAGGCGACGTCGGAGCCGGCGTCGGGCTCGGAGGAGCAGAAGGCGGCGACCTTGACGTCGTTGACGTCGCCGTACATCTGGGGGATCCAGGTGCCGATCTGCTCCTCGGTGCCGTTGGCGAGGACGCCGACAGCGGCGAGGCCGGTGCCGACGATCGACAGGGCGATGCCGGCGTCGCCCCAGAACAGTTCCTCCATCGCCATGGGGATGCCGAGGCCGGTGGCGTCGAAGTACTGCTGGGCGTAGAAGTCGAGCGAGTAGATGCCGACCTTGGCGGCCTCCTGAATGACCGGCCAGGGAGTCTCCTCGCGCTCGTCCCACTCGGCGGCCGCGGGGCGGATCACATCGGCGGCGAAGCCGTGGAGCCACTCCCGGACTTCGTTCTGTTCATCGTTGAGCTCCATGGTGAACTCGGCCATGTCCCCTCCAGCGGCGACGCACATGCGTGTTACTTGCGGTAACCAGAGTCTGTTACCGGCTGGTAGGAAAAGTCAACTCCCCCGGGCCCCCGTCATCCCGTTCGCCGCTGGTCACACCGTCAGTGTTAGTTTGCGCAGGCGTCACCGAATCAGCAGGGGTGGGGAGAGATCATGGACACCACACAGCGGACCGATCAGCAGCGGTCCGCCGACCGCCGCCGGCGCGAGCTGCTGGAGGCCGCCGACCGGGTGGTGCTGCGCGAGGGCCCGCATGCCTCGATGAACGCGATCGCCGCCGAGGCGGGCATCACCAAACCGATCCTCTACCGGCACTTCGGTGACAAGGGAGGACTGTACGCCGCCCTCGCCCAGCGGCACACCGACGCCCTGCTGTCCTCGTTGCGGGCGGCGCTGGACGCCCCTGCGGAGCGGCGGGAGCGGGTCGAGAACACCCTGGACACCTATCTCGCGGCGATCGAGCTGCGTCCCCAGGTGTACCGGTTCCTGATGCACCCGGCGGAGGGTTCGCCCGGCGACCAGGGCTTCGACGTCGGCAAGCACTCGGCGCCGCTGCTGCGGCGCATGGGCGAGGAACTGGCCCAGGTCATCGAGGAGCGGCTGGACCTCGGGCCCGGCAGTCAGCAACTGGCCCGCGTGTGGGGGCACGGGATCGTCGGCATGATGCACGCGGCCGGCGACTGGTGGCTCGGCGAACGGCCCTGCTCCCGGGCGGAGTTGGTACGCAGCCTGGCCGACCTGCTGTGGGGCCGGCTGGCGGCGGCGGGCGACCGGGTCGGCGGCCCGGGGTTCTGAGCCCCGGCCCGCACCGGCGGGCCCGGCTGCCCCCGTCGGGCCCGCCCCGCTTCAGGAGACCGCCCGCCCCCGTCCCTGTCCGTCCCCGCCCGCTCCCTCAGTCCCCTGCCTCCGCAGCACCGCCCGCCCCTCGGTCCCGCCCGTTCCAGGAAGCCCGCCGCACCTGGCGGTCGAGCCTGCGCCGGCGCCAGCCGGTCAGGCGGTCGGCGTAGACGCGGCCCTCCAAGTGGTCGCACTCGTGCTGCAGGCACCGGGCGAAGAACCCCGTGCCGTGCACGGTGACCGGCTCCCCGGTCACCGTGCGGCCCTCGACGACCGCGTGGTCGTGACGTTCCGTCCCCGCCTCCAGGCCCGGCAGCGACAGACAGCCCTCCGGGCCGCGCACCACCACCCCGTCCGTCTCGACCAGCCGCGGGTTGACCACATGTCCCAGATGACGGACGTCCTCGTCGTCCGGGCAGTCGTACACGAACACCCGCAGCGGCACGCCGATCTGGTTGGCGGCCAGGCCCACACCCTGCGCGGCGTACATCGTCGCGAACAAGTCCTCCACGAGGCGGGCCAGTTCCGGGCCGAAGTCGGTCACCTCCTCGCAGGGTGCGTGCAGCAACGGGTCGCCGAGCAGGGTGAGGGGCCGGACGCGACCGTGGACACCGGGGATGGAACCGTCTCGCATGGCGGTCAGAGTACGGTCCTTTGCAGCAACGCCCGTCTCATGGGTGGTGACGTGGTTCTGGAGTGCGAATGGATCTCGATAGGCTGAGGTTCACACCACGTGGCCGTCAGCCACAGGCGCGGCGCGTACGCAAGGAGGATCGAGACTTGATGGCAGGCAACTCGGACCCGCTCACGCCGCGGGCCAAGCTGGCCGTGACCGCCGGCAGGGCGGTCGCAGCGGCATCACGCGCTGCGGGGCGCGGCAGCGGTTCGGTGATCGGCGGCCGGGTGGCACTCAAACTCGACCCTGATCTCCTCGCCCGGCTCGCCCAGAACCTGGACTGCATCCTGGTGTCGGCGACCAACGGCAAGACCACCACCACCCGGCTCATCGCGGAGGCCCTGCGGGCCGCCGGACCGGTCGTGTCCAACGCCCTCGGCGCCAACATGCCCGCGGGCATCACCTCGGCGCTCGCGGGCGGCTCGGAGTCGAAGTTCGGCGTCATCGAGGTCGACGAGAAGTACCTCGCCGGCGTCGCACGGGACACCGACCCCAAGTGCATCGCCCTGCTCAACCTCTCCCGCGACCAGCTCGACCGGGCCGGCGAGACCCGGATGCTCGCGGAGAACTGGCGCGAGGGCCTGGCCGGTTCCAAGGCGGTCATCGTCGCCAACTGCGACGATCCGCTGGTCGTGTGGGCCGCGTCCTCCTCCGCCAACGTGATCTGGGTCGCCGCGGGCCAGATGTGGAAGGACGACGCCTGGTCCTGCCCGTCCTGCGGCGGCGTGATGCAGCGCCCCGGCGACGACTGGTTCTGCAACGAGTGCGGATTCCGCCGGCCCACCCCGAGCTGGGCGCTCTCCGGCGACCACGTCCTCGACCCGCACGGCTCCGCCTGGCCGATCCACCTCCAGCTGCCGGGCCGCGCCAACAAGGCCAACGCCGCGAGCTCCGCGGCCGTCGCCGCCGTGTTCGGAGTGCCCCCGCAGGTCGCCCTGGAGCGCATGTACCAGGTGCAGGCCGTCGCCGGCCGGTACGACGTCGTCCAGCACCAGGGGCGCGACCTGCGGCTGCTGCTCGCCAAGAACCCCGCGGGCTGGCTGGAGACGTTCTCGCTCATCGACCCGCCGCCCACCCCGGTGATCCTCTCGGTGAACGCCCGCTCCGCCGACGGCACCGACACCTCCTGGCTGTGGGACGTCGACTACACCCGGCTGACCGGCCACCCGATCGTCGTCCTCGGCGACCGGAAGCTGGATCTCGCGGTGCGGCTCGAGGTCGCGAACCAGCAGTTCCAGGTCTGCGAGGACCTCGACCAGGCGCTCCAGCTGTGCCCGCCCGGCCGGATCGAGGTCATCGCCAACTACACCGCGTTCCAGGACCTGCGCCGCCGCGTCGGCAACTGACGCCGGCGACGCATCGCGACGTACTCACAAGGACAGTGACTTCATGAGCGACAACGGTCTGCGGATCGTATGGATCTACCCCGACCTGCTGAGCACCTACGGCGACCAGGGCAATGTGCTCGTCGTGGAGCGCCGGGCCCGGCAGCGTGGCCTCGACGTGTCCCGGCTGGACGTGCGCAGCGACCAGCCGATCCCGACGTCCGGCGACATCTACCTGATCGGCGGCGGTGAGGACCGTCCGCAACGGCTCGCCGCCGAGCGGCTGCGCCGGGACGGCGGCCTGCACCGGGCGGTGGGCAACGGCGCGATCGTGTTCTCCGTGTGCGCCGGCTACCAGATCCTCGGCCACGAGTTCATCAACGACCTCGGCCAGCGGGAGCCCGGCCTCGGCCTGCTCGACGTCGTCTCGGTGCGCGGCGAGGGCGCCCGGTGCGTCGGCGACGTGCTGGGCGACATCGACCCGCCGCTGGGCCTGCCGCCGCTGACCGGTTTCGAGAACCACCAGGGCGTCACCCACCTGGGTCCGACGGCGCGCCCGCTCGCCCGGGTGCGTTTCGGCAACGGAAACGGCACGGGGGACGGCACCGAGGGCGCCTACAACGACACCGTGTTCGGCACGTACATGCACGGCCCGGTGCTGGCCCGCAACCCGCAGATCGCGGACCTGCTGCTGAAGCTGGCGCTCGACGTCAACGCGCTGCCGCCGACCGACGACCACTGGTACGAGGCACTGCGGGGCGAGCGCATCGCGGCCTCGCAGCAGCCCGCGTGACACCCGCGACCGCGTCGGACGGGCCGGTGCCCTCCGGCCCGTCTGACAGCTGGCCCGCACAGGTGAGCGGGGTCGTCCAGTAGGCGGACGCGTGCTTCGACCCCACCCCTCGGTGCCGCTAGGGTGGCGGGGATCGAGCCGGACGACGCGGTCCGGTCCCGGCCCACGGCTAGAAGGTTGTTTCGGGCTATGCGCATTGGTGTCCTTACATCCGGCGGCGACTGCCCCGGCCTGAACGCCGTCATCCGCTCCGTCGTCCATCGCGCGGTCGTCGACCACGGCGACGAGGTCATCGGCTTCCGGGACGGCTGGAAGGGCCTCCTGGAGTGCGACTACCTCAAGCTCGACCTCGACGCGGTGGGCGGCATCCTCGCCCGCGGCGGCACCATCCTCGGTTCTTCCCGGGTGCGTCCCGAGCATCTGCGGGACGGTGTGGCGCGGGCCAAGGGGCACGTCCAGGAGCTCGGCCTCGACGCGATCGTCCCGATCGGCGGTGAGGGCACGCTGAAGGCGGCCCGGCTGCTGTCGGACAACGGCCTGCCGATAGTGGGCGTACCGAAGACCATCGACAACGACATCGCTGTCACCGACGTCACCTTCGGCTTCGACACGGCCGTCGGTGTGGCGACCGAGGCGCTGGACCGGCTGAAGACGACCGCCGAGTCCCACCAGCGGGTGCTCATCGTGGAGGTCATGGGCCGCCACACCGGCTGGATCGCGCTGCACTCCGGCATGGCGGCCGGCGCGCACGCGATCGTCGTACCGGAGCGGCCCTTCGACATCGACGAGCTGACGGCGAAGGTCGGTGCGCGGTTCTCCGCGGGCAAGCGGTTCGCCATAGTGGTCGCCGCGGAGGGCGCCAAGCCGCGGGCCGGCACCATGGACTTCGACGAGGGCGGCAAGGACGTCTACGGCCACGAGCGGTTCGCCGGGATCGCGCGCCAGCTCTCCGTGGAACTGGAGACGCGGCTCGGCAAGGAGGCGCGTCCGGTGATCCTCGGGCACACCCAGCGCGGCGGGACGCCGACCGCGTACGACAGGGTGCTGGCCACCCGCTTCGGCTGGCACGCCGTGGAGGCCGTGCACCGCGGGGAGTTCGGGCGGATGACGGCGCTGCGCGGGACGGACATCGTGACGGTGCCGCTGGCCGAGGCCGTCGAGACGCTGAAGACGGTGCCCGACGCCCGCTACGCCGAGGCGGAGTGTGTCCTGTAGCACCTGCCGTTCCGGCAGCCGCTGAGGAGAACCGCCCCCGGTCGCAGTCGCGGCCGGGGGCGGTTCTACTCTGGTGCGGACAGACGGCGCACAACCCCCACGAAACGGAGCCGGCGGATGGATCACAGCGGGCACGGCACGACCATGGATCTGCCGCCGTTCACGCTGGGGCGAGGGCTCGCCTGGTCGGCGGACCCCTTCTTCCTCGTCGCCTGCCTGCTGGGGCTGGCGCTGTACGGCTGGGCGGTCGTCCGTCTGATGCGACGGGGCGACAAGTGGCCGGTGGGACGGACCGTGTCGTTCTTCATCGGCGTGCTGAGCATCGGGCTCATGATGTGCACCGGGCTGAACGACTACGGCATGGTCATGTTCAGCGTGCACATGGTGCAGCACATGGTCATCAGCATGGTCTCGCCCATCCTGATCCTGCTCGGTGCCCCGGTCACGCTGGCGCTGCGCGCCCTGCCGCCGGCCGCCCGCGGCCGCAAGGGGCCGCGCGAACTGCTGCTGATGCTGCTGCACAGCCGCTACATGCGGGTCGTCACCCACCCGCTGTTCACCATCCCGATGTTCATCGCGAGCCTGTACGCGCTGTACTTCACCCCGCTGTTCGACTTCCTGATGGGTTCCCAGGTGGGGCACATCGCGATGATGGTGCACTTCCTCGCCGTCGGCCTGGTCTTCTTCTGGCCGATCATGGGCGTGGACCCGGGCCCGCACCGGCCGGGGTACCTGATGCGGATGCTGGAGCTGTTCGCGGGCATGCCGTTCCACGCGTTCTTCGGCATCGCGCTGATGATGGCGTCCACCCCGATGGTGACGAGCTTCCAGAATCCGCCGGCCTCGCTGGGCATCGACGCGCTCTCCGACCAGAACGCGGCCGGCGGTATCGCCTGGGCGTTCAGCGAGATCCCGTCCGTGCTGGTGCTGATCGCGCTGCTGTTCCAGTGGTACGCCTCGGACCAGCGGCAGGCCAGGCGCACCGACCGGGCCGCGGACCGCGACGGGGACAAGGAACTCGAGGCGTACAACGCCTATCTGACCTCACTGCACACGCCGGGTAGATGATTCCCTTTCGGTCACTTTCTCTCCCCCTCGCTCACTTTCTCCCCGATTCACCTGAAGGGTGCCGCCTTTCAGTAGCATGAGCCGTCAGGGCGAGCCGCCGGGGGGAAGCGGTCATGGCACTGCGCGCGTCGTCGGGAGCGGGCCGGGTCGTCGCCGGCCGCTATGTGCTGCTGCACCGGCTGGGCCGGGGTGGCATGGGGCATGTCTGGCTGGCCCACGACCAGAGACTCGCCTGCGAGGTCGCCCTCAAGGAGATCGTGTTCCACGATCCGGCCGAGCCCGGTCAGGAGCGGGAGACCAGGGTCGCCCGTGCCCGCGCGGAGGCCCGGCACGCGGCCGGTCTGCGTGATCACCCGCATGTGGTGACCGTCCACGACGTCGTGGAGCACGAAGGCCTGCCGTGGATCGTCATGGAGTACGTGGCGAGCGCCGTCGATCTGCGGGAGCTGGTCACCCGGCGCGGCCCGCTCGCCCCCGCCGAGTGCGCCCGGATCGGGCTGGCCGTGCTGGACGCGCTGGCCACCGGTCACGAGCGGGGCGTACTGCACCGGGACGTGAAACCGGCGAACATCCTGCTCGCCCCGGACCGCACCGGGACCCCGTACGGGCGGGTCCTGCTCACCGACTACGGCATCTCCGTGCAACCGGACACCGGTGAGACGCGGTACACCGTGGCGTCGGGGGTGGTCGGCACCGCGGGCTGGCTGGCGCCGGAGCGGGCCACCGGGAGCCCGGCCACGCCGGCCGCCGACCTGTTCTCCCTGGGCTGCACGCTGTACCACGGCGTGGAGGGGCACGGCCCCTTCGAGCGGGAGTCGCCGCTCGCGTCGATCGCGGCGGTGGTCACGGAGGAGCCGTGCCGGCCGGTGCGGGCGGGTGCCCTGGGGCCGGTGCTGCGGGGTCTGCTCGAGAAGGATCCCGGGCGGCGGACGTCCGCGCGGGTGCTGGAGGCGGAGCTGTCGCGGCTCGTCACCCCGCAGACGGAGTCGTACACCCGGCCGCCCACCGACCTGGGCTCCCAGCCGCCCTGGGCCGCGTCGGGCCCGCCCGGGAGCACGACAGGAACTCCCACGAGCACGGCCGGCCCCACGGACACCGCAGGACCCGGGGGAGCCAATGACCTCGTGGGGGCCACTGGACCCGTGGGTCCCGCCGCACGTGCGGCACCTGCGGGGCGTGCGGGTCCTCCGGCGGCCGGGACCGTCCCCACGCACCAGCGCCCGCGCCACCCCGTCCTGCGGGCCGCCGTCGCCGTCGGGCTCGGGGTGGTGCTGGCCCTGGGGGGTGCCTGGTACGCGCTGGCCGACCGGACGGACGACGGCGGGGTGGCGACGACGCCGTACGGAGATGCCGTGGGGCTCGCCGAGCCGCTCGAGCGGGGCGACTGCGTGCGCGCCGTCTGGCCCGGTGGCCGCCGGTTTGCGGGCGTGCCCCGGCTCAGCGTCGAACCGGCCTGTGCGGGCGCGGCGGGCCGGGAGGTCGACGGGCAGGTCGTGGGGTTCGTCGGGGCCTCCTCCGCCGAGGAGGCGCGGGAGCTGGGTCCGGCCCGGTGCGAGGAGGCCACGCGGGAGTTCCGCGGGCGTATGGCCGCGGTGCGCCCGCTCGCCGTCGTACCGGTCCCGGACGGGTTCGAGGGGGCCGGGCGGCGCACCGCCTGTCTGGTCCTGGGGGCGCGCGGGCCGTCGTACGGGCCGCTCGGCGACCGGCGCCCGTTCGGCACGGCGTTCGCGGACACCGTGCCGATGCAGCGCCGGGACTGCCTGGACGCGCGTCCGGGGCGTCGGGCCCTGCTGGTGCCGTGCGGCGGCCGGTACGACGAGCAGGTCCTCGGATTCACCCGGCTGGGCCAGGACGTCACGCTCGCCGAGGCGCGCGGGGTGTCGGACGCGGCGTGTGCCCGTGACGTTCCTCCGCGTGACTACGGCTTCGACCCGTCCGTCCACGAGGCCGGGTCGTGGACCGGTGAGCGGTCCTGGGAAACGGGCGCCCACGTCGTCGTGTGCACCGTAAAAAGGCGGAACGGGGGCACCATGGAGGGAACCGAGCCATGAGGAGGGTGTCGCGATGCCCGATACCAGCAACGGTTCCACCTCGACGAAGACCATGGGAGTGCTCACCGTCGGCGGGCTCGTCGTCGTGACGGCCTACACGGCGGCGCTCGGCAGCAACGGATGGCTGTGGTTCGGCTGGGTCGTCCTGGGGCTGATCACCCTCGCCATGGTCGCCACGCGCAGCGCCTGAGCCGCCCGCGGTCCGTGGCCGGGCCGTCGGCGGTCCGCACCTGACGGGCCGGCTCACTTCGGTGTGAGCCGGCCCGTCAGGTGCACGCCCGGCTGGTACTTCGGCAGCCGGACGGTGACCCTCATGCCGGCACCGACCGCGGTCTCGATGACGAGACCGTAGTCGTCGCCGTACACCTGGCGGAGCCGTTCGTCCACGTTGGACAGGCCGATGCCGCCCGTGTGGTCGACCTCGCGGGCGAGGATGCGGCGCAGCAGGCCGGGGTCCATTCCGACGCCGTCGTCCTCGATCACGACGAGCGCTTCGGCGCCGGTGTCCTGCGCGGTGATCTGGATGCGGCATGTGTCGGCCTTGCCCTCGAGTCCGTGCTTGACGGCGTTCTCGATGAGGGGCTGCAGGCAGAGGAAGGGCAGGGCGACCGGGAGCACCTCGGGGGCGATCTGCAGGGTGACCGAGAGGCGGTCACCGAAGCGGGCCCGGACCAGCGCCAGATAGTGGTCGATGGCGTGGAGCTCGTCGGCGAGGGTGGTGAAGTCGCCGTGCCTGCGGAACGAGTAGCGGGTGAAGTCGGCGAACTCCAGCAGCAGTTCACGGGCGCGCTCGGGGTCGGTGCGCACGAACGAGGCGATCACGGCGAGGGAGTTGAAGATGAAGTGCGGGGATATCTGCGCCCGCAGCGCTCTGATCTCGGCCTCGATCAGGCGGGTGCGGGACTGGTCGAGGTCGGCGAGTTCGAGCTGGACGGAGACCCAGCGGGCGACCTCTCCGGCCGCCCGGACCAGGACCGCGGACTCGCGGGGCGCACAGGCGACGAGGGCGCCGTGCACCCGGTCGTCGACGGTGAGCGGGGCGACCACGGCCCAGCGCACCGCGCAGTCGGGGATGTCGCAGGTGAGCGGGAAGGCCTCGCCGCGGCCCGAGTCGAGGGGCCCGGTCAGGCGTTCCATGATCTCGGTGCGGTGATGGGCGCCGGCACCGTCCCAGACGAGGACCTGCTCGCGGTCGGTGAGGCACAGGGCGTCGGTGCCGAGCAGGGAGCGCAGCTTGCGGGCGGACCGGCCGGCGGCCTCCTCGGTCAGTCCGGCCCGGAGCGGGGGTGTGGCCAGGGACGCGGTGTGCAGGGTCTCGAAGGTGGCGTGCTCGACGGGTGTGCCGAGGCCGGCCAGTCCGGGCGGCCGTGCGGTGCGCCGGCCGAGCCAGAAGCCCGCGGCCAGCAGGGGCAGGACGGCGACGCACAGACCGGCCAGGAATCCACTCACTTGGACACCTCCGTCCGTAGTTCCTCCGGCAGATGGAACCGGGCGAGCACCGCCGCCGTGCCGGGCGGCACCCGGCCGGGGGTGGCCAGGGAGACCAGGATCATGGTGAGGAAGCCCACCGGCACCGACCACAGGGCGGGCCAGGCGAGGAGCGCGTGCCAGGCGCCCTCGCCCGGGTAGCCGGCCATGGTCGCGGCGACGGCGAGGAAGGCGGAGCCGCCGCCGGCCAGCATGCCGGCCGCCGCGCCGGGCGGGGTGAGCCGGCGCCACCAGATGCCCAGGACGAGCAGGGGGCAGAACGAGGAGGCCGACACGGCGAAGGCCAGTCCCACGGCGTCGGCCACCGGGAGACCGCCGACCAGGATGCTGGCCAGGAGCGGAACGGCCATGGCCAGCACCGTGCCGAGCCTGAAGTGCCGCACGCCGCGCGAGGGCAGGACGTCCTGGGTGATCACGCCGGCCACGGCCATGGTCAGCCCGGACGCCGTGGACAGGAACGCGGCGAAGGCGCCCCCGGCGACCAGCGCGCCGAGCAGGTCGCCGCCCACTCCCCCGAACATCCGGCCGGGCAGCAGCAGTACGGCGGCGTCCGCGTCGCCGGTGAGGCTGAGCTCGGGGGCGTACAGACGGCCGAGGGCTCCGTAGACCGGGGGCAGCAGGTAGAAGGCGCCGATCAGGCCGAGGACGGCGACGGTGGTGCGGCGGGCGGCGACGCCGTGCGGGCTGGTGTAGTAGCGGACCACCACGTGCGGCAGGCCCATGGTGCCGAGGAAGGTGGCGAGGATCAGCCCGTACGTGGCGTACAGCGGGCGTTCCTCGCGGGACTCGGCGCGGGAGGGCGAGAGGGCGTCGTCGGCGCCGCGTCCCGCGGCCGGGACCTCGGACCCCTCGGCGAAGGTCAGCCGGGTGCCGCCGTCGATGCGGTGGGTGCCGGCGGGCAGGCGGACCTCGGTGCCGTCGTGTTCGCGGCCGTCGACGGTGCCGTCCACGGTGACGGCCAGCGGTGCGGTGATCCGCAGGTCGACGGTGTCGTCGACGCGGACGACGCGCTGTTCCCGGAAGGTGGCGGGTTCGTCGAAGGCGTGGCTGGGCGCCCCGTCGCTCTGCCAGGCGAGGACCAGGAACAGTCCGGGTACGAGCAGGGCGGTGAGCTTGAGCCAGTACTGGAAGGCCTGCACGAAGGTGATGCTGCGCATGCCGCCGGCGGCGACGATGACGGTGACCACGACGGCGACGATCACTCCGCCGAGCCAGTCGGGGGCACCGGTCAGCACGGTCAGGGTGAGCCCCGCGCCCTGGAGCTGGGGCAGCAGGTACAGCCAGCCGACGCCGACGACGAAGGCGCCCGCGAGCCGCCGCACGGCCTGCGAGGCGAGCCGGGCCTCGGCGAAGTCGGGCAGCGTGTAGGCGCCGGAGCGGCGCAGCGGGGCGGCGACGAACAGCAGCAGCACCAGATAGCCGGCGGTGTAGCCGACCGGGTACCAGAGCATGTCGGGGCCCTGGACCAGGACCAGGCCCGCGATGCCGAGGAAGGACGCGGCGGAGAGGTACTCGCCGCTGATGGCGGCCGCGTTCAGGCGCGGGCCGACGGTGCGGGAGGCGACGTAGAAGTCGGAGGTGGTGCGGGAGATGCGCAGGCCGAAGGCGCCGACGAGGATGGTCGCCAGGACGACGAGGGCCACGGCGGGAACGGCGTAACTGGAATTCACGGCGGCTGCGTTCCCTCAGCGGTCCTCGACGAGCCGCACGAAGTCGCGTTCGTTGCGTTCGGCGCGGCGTACGTACCAGCGGGCGAGCAGGACCAGCGGCGGGTAGAGCCCGAAGCCGAGGACCGCCCACTCCAGCCTGCGGGCGTCCGGGGCGGCCGCGAAGACCAGCGGGAGGGGGCCGATGAGCAGGACGAGGACGGCGAACACGGTCAGTCCGGTGCGCAGTTGGATGCGCATCAGGGAACGGACGTAGGTGTGGCCGAGGGTGGTCTGCTCGTCGATCTCGGTGCGCGGGCGGTAGTAGCCGAAGGAGCGGCGGGCGCGGCGGGGCGGGCCGGTGACGACCACGCGGCGTTCGGTCGGGTCCTGGGGCACGCGTTCCCCCCTAGCCCGTGGTCCGGCGCATCAGCAGGTCCCGCAGTTCACGGGCGTGCCGCCTGCTGACCTGGAGCTCCTCGGAGCCGATCAGGACGCTCACGGTGCCCGCGTCGAGGCGGAGTTCCCCGATGTGGCGCAGGGCGACCAGATGGCGGCGGTGGATGCGGACGAAGCCGCGCGAGCGCCAGCGTTCCTCCAGTGTGGACAGCGGTATGCGGACGAGGTGGCTGCCCCGGTCGGTGTGCAGGCGGGCGTAGTCGCCGTGGGCCTCCGCGTGCGTGATGTCGTCGACGGCGACGAAGCGGGTCACCCCGCCCAGTTCGACGGCTATGTGGTCCGGGTCGGGTTCGTGCACGGGGATGCGCGGGGCGCTGCCGCGCTGTGCGGCGGCGCGCAGTTCGACGACGCGACGGACCGCCTCGGCCAGCCTCTCCTTGCGGACGGGCTTGAGGACGTAGTCGACGGCCTTGAGGTCGAAGGCCTGCACGGCGAAGTCCTCGTGGGCGGTGACGAACACGACCAGCGGCGGCCGGGCGAACCCGCCGAGCAGCCGGGCGAGGTCGAGTCCGTCGAGGCCGGGCATCTGGATGTCGAGGAAGACGACGTCGATGGCCTCGGGCCCGTCGGGCCCCGACTCCAGGGCGCGGTTGATGCGGCGCAGCGCCTCCGTCGCGTCGCCGGCGCCCTCGGCACTGCCGATGCGGGGGTCCGCGTGCAGCAGGTAGAGCAGTTCCTCCAGCGAGGGGCGTTCGTCGTCGACGGCCAGGGCGCGCAGCATGAAGGTGGAGTCTAAGGGGGATTGCCACGTCTGGACATGGCTCGGACGTGGGCTTTCCCGTCGGCCGGGGGCGTTTCGGGCCGCCCCGCGGACCCGGGGCGGTGTACGGGCACCGCCGCGACCGGCACCGGCCGCCGCGTGCGGGCGGGGACGGTCGCCGCGTGACGGCGGAGGCCGGCCGGTGCTGGTTACAGTGCGGGTATGAGCAGCAGGCCCGCGCCGTTCGACGAGCTCGACCGACAGATCGTCACCGCGCTGATGGCGAACGCCCGGACGTCCTTCGCTGAGATCGGCACGGCGGTCGGCCTGTCGTCGACGGCGGTCAAGCGCCGGGTGGACCGTCTGCGCGAGACGGGCGTGATCACCGGGTTCACGGCGACGGTGCGGCCGTCGGCGCTGGGCTGGCGGACGGAGGCGTACGTCGAGGTGTACTGCGAGGGGGCGGCGCCGCCCCGGCGGCTGGCGGAGGTGGTGCGCAACCATCCGGAGATCGCCGCGGCGATGACGGTGACCGGGGGCGCCGACGCGCTGCTGCATCTGCGGGCACGGGACGTGGAGCACTTCGAGGAGGTGCTGGAGCGGATCCGTGCGGAGCCGTTCATCCGGAAGACGATCAGTGTGATGGTGCTGTCCCATCTGATACCGGAGAGTCCGGAGGCGGGCGCGAGCCAGCCGGCCCCGTAGGGCTCACGGACCCCACCCGAGGCGCAGCAGTCGTGCGCGGAGCGGTCGGAATACGCAGCATTACTGCGTGAGCGCGCACCTCATGTTCCTTGTCGCCCGGCCCGGTCGCTTCCTACCGTGGACGTACCCCTGATGACACCGCGTGGAAGCGGAGGCACCCCTCTGTGACCGATGCCCGTGTGCCGTCCCGACGGCGCTACCTCGTCTGCGATCCCGGACACTTCGACGTGCGGTACGCGATCAACCCCTGGATGCGTCCCGGCCGTCCCGTCGACCTCGCCCTGGCCCAGCGCCAGTGGCGCACGCTGGTCGACGTCTACCGCGCCCACGGTCATACCGTGGACAGCGTGAAACCGGTCCCCGGCCTGCCCGACATGGTGTTCGCCGCGAACGCGGCGGTCGTCGTCGGGGGCCGTGTCCTCGGCTCCCTGTTCCTGGCGCCCGAGCGGCGCCCCGAGTCCGTGCCGTACGAGACCTGGTTCAAGGCGGAGGGCTTCGACGTCCACCGTCCCGAGTCGGTGTGCGAGGGCGAGGGCGACCTGGTTCCCGCCGGGCGCTGGATCCTCGCCGGCACCGGGTTCCGCACCACCCGCGGGGCACACGCCGAGGCGCAGGAGTTCTTCGGGGTGCCCGTGATCGGTTTGACGCTGGTGGATCCGTACTTCTACCACCTGGACACGGCGCTGTTCGCGCTGGACGAGGAGAACATCGCGTACTACCCGGAGGCGTTCTCGCCGGGGAGCCGCGAGGTACTGGCCCGGCTGTACCCGGAGGCGGTGACCGCGACCCGCGAGGACGCCATGGCCTTCGGCCTGAACTCCGTCTCCGACGGACGCCATGTGTTCGTCTCCCCGGGGGCGACGGCCCTCGCCGCGCGGCTCGCCGAGCGCGGTTACGTTCCCGTCCCCGTCGACCTGTCCGAGTTCCACAAGGCGGGCGGCGGGATCAAATGCTGCACTCAGGAGATCCGTTCATGACCACTGCTGCCCGTACCCGTTCGTCCGCCGAGCTGATCGGTGCGGAGGAGCCGGTCCTCGCGCACAACTACCACCCGCTGCCCGTGGTCGTCGCCCGCGCGGAGGGCGCATGGGTGGAGGACGTGGAGGGCCGCCGCTACCTCGACATGCTGGCCGGCTACTCGGCGCTCAACTTCGGCCACCGGCATCCCGCGCTGATCGAGGCGGCACACCGCCAGCTGGACCGGCTCACGCTCACCTCGCGCGCCTTCCACAACGACCGGCTCGCCGAGTTCGCCGAGCGGCTGGCCGCGCTGACCGGGCTGGACATGGTGCTGCCCATGAACACCGGCGCGGAGGCGGTCGAGAGCGCGGTGAAGGTGGCCCGCAAGTGGGCCTACGACGTGAAGGGCGTCCCGGCCGACCGGGCGACGATCGTGGTCGCCGCGGACAACTTCCACGGCCGGACGACGACCATCGTCAGCTTCTCGACGGACGAGACCGCCCGCGCCGGCTTCGGACCCTTCACCCCCGGCTTCCGGGTCGTCCCGTACAACGACCTGGCGGCGCTGGAGGCGGCGGTCGACGACACGACGGCCGCGGTGCTGATCGAGCCGATCCAGGGCGAGGCGGGGGTGAACATCCCCGACGACGGCTATCTGACGGGCGTGCGGGAGCTGACGCGCCGCGCGGGGTGCCTGTTCGTCGCGGACGAGATCCAGTCGGGGCTCGGCCGCACGGGGCACACACTCGCCGTGGACCACGAGTCGGTCGTCCCGGACATGGTGCTGCTCGGCAAGGCACTGGGCGGCGGCATCGTCCCGGTGTCGGCGGTGGTGGCCCGGCGTGAGGTGCTCGGGGTTCTGCACCCCGGCGAGCACGGCTCGACGTTCGGCGGCAATCCGCTGGCCGCGGCCGTCGGCACGGCGGTGGTGGAACTGCTGGAGACGGGCGAGTTCCAGCGCCGGGCGGCGGAACTGGGCGTGGTGCTGCGCGGCGGGCTGAAGTCCCTGGTCGGCCGGGGCGTCGTCGGTTTCCGCTCGCGCGGACTGTGGGCGGGCGTCGACGTCGACCCCGCGCTCGGCACCGGCCGTGAGGTCAGTGAGCGGCTGATGCGGGAGGGAGTCCTGGTCAAGGACACCCACGGGTCCACCATCCGGCTGGCCCCGCCGCTCACCGTCCGGGGCGAGGAGCTCCGGGACGCTTTGGAGACGCTGGGGAAGGTGCTGGGCCAGGGCGGCTGACCTTCGGCTCGTTCCCGGGTCCTGCCCGGCCCGCGGCGGACGGACGGGAAGACGGGCGGACGGGCGGACGGGCGGACGGGCGGGCGGACGGGCGGGCGGACGGGCGGACGGGCGGACGGGCCAGTCTCCGTCCCCCGTCTGCCCGTCCTCCCGTTGTTCGCCGGGCCGGGCCTCGCCCAGGGAGCCCCCGGTCCGGTTTCCGGGTGAAGATGGGGTCAAGAGGTGGAGGACCACTCCCAGCGACGGATGAGGTCGGCCGTGGGCGGACACGTGAGCGGACACGGTGAGCCGGACGTTGCCCGGCAGGGGTTCGACGTGTCCGACGCCGCTCCCCTGCTGCTCGACCCGCAGGGCGTGGTGACGAACTGGACCGGGCCGGCCGAGCGGCTGCTGGGGTACACGGCGACCGAGGCGGTGGGCGGAAAGCTGTCCGATCTCCTGACCGCCGAGAACGCCGATCGGGTGCCGGATCTGCTCGGGCGCTGCCGGGCCGACGACGGCTGGGCGGGCCTGATGACGGCCCGGCACCGGGACGGACATCCGGTCCCCCTCATGGTCAGGGTGCTGCGGACCGTGAGGCCGCAGGGCCGCTCGGCCCTGCTGGTGCTGCTGTCGGAGCTGGCCGGCTCCCCCGGCTGGAACATGAGCCGCACGATGCTGGAGCAGATGGTCACCGGATCGGCGATCGGGCTCGCGATCGTGGACACGGACCTGCGGTACGTGTGGTCGAACTCCGCGCTCGAGCAGTTCGGCGGCGGTCCCGCCCAGCGGCGGCTGGGGCTGCGGTTCGCCGATGTCCAGCCCGGCCTGGACGCCGAACCCGTCGAGGCGCAGATGCGCCACGTCCTGGAAACCGGCGAGTCGGTGACCGACTTCGAGCACGTCGGCCGGGCCCGTTCGGCGCCGCTGCGGGAAACCGCGCACATGCTGTCGTTCACCCGGCTCGACGACGACCGGGGCCACCCGATGGGCGTCTACTACAGCGTCGTCGACATCACCGACCGGCACCGCGCGCGCCAGCGCCTCGCGCTGCTCGACCGGGCCGGCCGGCACATCGGCCGCACCCTGAACGTCATGCACACCGCACAGGAGCTGGCCGACGTCGCCGTCCCGGACCTCGCGGACTTCGTGACCGTGGACCTTCTGGAGACGGTGCTGTGGGGCGCCGAGCTCCCGCCGGGGCCGCTCGCGGAGACGGACGGGGTGCCGTTGCGCCGCGCGGGCCACCGGTCGGTGCACGAGGACCTGCCGCGCACGGTCCAGGACATCGGCACGCCGGTCTCCTATCTGCCCGGTTCGCCGCCGGTCCGCTGCCTGGCCACGGGCCGGTCCTGGCGTCAGGAGCAGCTCGACCCGCTCGCCCTGGGGTGGACCGGGGGCGCGCCCGGCCACCGGGAGGCCACGTTCCTGGAGCTGGGGCTGCAGAGTGTGATGATCGTGCCGATCCGCGCCCGGGGGGTCACCCTGGGCGTCACCGTGTTCTTCCGGCGCCGCAGGGACCCCTTCCGCGAGGACGACCTGAACCTCGCCGAGGACCTCGTCTCCCGCGCCGCCGTCTGTGTGGACAACGCCCGGCGCTACACCCGGGAGCGGGACGCGGCGCTCGCGCTGCAGCGCAGCCTGCTGCCCCGCCGGCTCCCGGAGCAGGACGCCGTCGAGGTGGCCGCGTGCTACCGCCCGGCCGACGAACTGACGGGTCTGGGCGGCGACTGGTACGACCTGATCCCGCTGCCCAGCGCCCGCGTCGCCCTCATCGTCGGCGAGGTCCCCGGGCACGGCATCGACGCCGCCGCCGCGATGGGCCGGCTGCGGACCGCCGTACGGACCCTGGCCGCGCTGGATCTGCCGCCCGAGGAGGTACTCGCGCATCTCGACGACCTGGTGGCGCGGTCCGCGCGGGAGGAAGGCTCGGACCCGGTGGGGACCTACGGCCAGGCCGTGGGCTCCGGCTGTCTGTACGTCATCTACGACCCGGTCGACGGCCGGTGTGCGATGGCCTCCGCGGGCCACCCCGCGCCCGCACTGGTGTCGCCGGACGGCGCGGCCGGCTTCGTCGAGCTGCCGGCGGGGCCCCCGCTCGGCGTGGGCGGCCCGCCGTTCGAGGCGAGGGAGCTGTCCCTGGCCGAAGGCAGCACGCTCGCCCTGCACACCGACGGTCTGCTGACCGACACGGTGACCGGTTCGACCGCGGGCGGCCAGGATCGGTTGCGGCAGGCACTGCAAGGGGTCGCGCCCTCGCTGGAAACGCTGTGCCGGACGGTGATGGACACCCTGGTGCCGACCCGCCCGTACGACGACGTGGCGCTGCTGCTGGCCCGTACCCGGCTCCTGGACGCCGGCCAGGTGGCGTTCTGGGACCTGCCGACGGATCCGGCCGCGGTGGCCGAGGCCCGCAGGACGGCCACCCGGCAGCTGGGTCGCTGGGGCCTGGACGAGCTGGTCTTCACCACGGAGCTGATCGTCAGCGAACTGGTCACCAATGCCATCCGGTACGCCACCGGCCCCGTCCGGCTGCGGCTGATCCGTGAGCGCACGCTGGTCTGCGAGGTGTACGACGGCGGGGCGACCGCACCCCATCTGCGCCATCCCCGCGCCATGGACGAGGGCGGGCGCGGCCTGCTGCTGGTCTCGCAGCTCGCCCAGCAGTGGGGCACCCGCTTCGTCCCCCACGGAAAGGTCATCTGGGCCGAACAGTCGCTGACCGGACCGGACGACCTTCTCCTCGGCTGACACCTCCGGCACCGCACGTCTCCTGACGACCCTCCCGTCGCCCTCAATTCGCTCACGATATGGAAAAATGATGACATTCTGACAATGGGGCACCGGTCATGACACAAACGGCGATCGACTACGCGGCGGTGTACCACGCCCTGCCTGGCATGGTGGCGGTTCTGACCCCGGGCCTGGTGTACGCCGATGTCAACGAGGCGTTCCTCGAGGGCACCGGGCTCTCCCGGGAGGAGTTGCTGGGCCGCTATCTGTTCGACGTCTTCCCGGACAACCCGGACAACCCCAGCTCCTCCGGCGCGTGCAACCTGCACGCCTCGCTGCTGCGCGTCGTGGCCACCGGCGAGCGCGACACCATGGCCCTGCAGCGCTACGACATCGAGAGCCGGGAGCACCCCGGCGAATGGGAGGAGCGCTACTGGAGCCCGGTGAACACACCGGTGCTGGGCAGTGACGGCACCGTGGTCCTGATCGTGCACCGGGTCGAGGAGGTCACCGAGCTGATGCGGGCCCGCGACCGTGCGGGCATCGACCAGAGCCGGGTCCTGGAGGCCGAGCTGTACGCGCGCGCCCGCGAGCTGCAGGAGCTCAACAACCGGCTGCGCCGGGCGCACGCCCGGGAGCGGCAGGTGGCGCTGGTGCTGCAGGAGGCGATGCTGCCCGCCCCCCGGCAGGTGGGTCACCACCGTGCCGCCGTGCGCTACCGGCCGGCGGTGGGTGCGCTCAACGTCTGCGGGGACTGGTACGACCTGGTCGACCTGGTGGGCGGCGACCGCATCGGCGTGTCCGTCGGCGACGTGGTCGGGCACGGCCTGGAGGCGGCCGGGGTCATGGGCCAGCTGCGCAGCGCGCTCACCGCCGCCTCGCGGGTCGCGGCAGGACCCGCCGAGGCCCTGGACGTCGTGGGGCGCTACGCCCACGTGGTCGACGGAGCCGAGTCCGCGACCGCGGTCACCACCTTCGTCGACTTCGACCGGCACACCATCACGTACAGCAGCGCCGGCCACCCCCCACCCGTGCTGGTCCACCGCGACGGGCGGGTGGAGTTCCTCGACCGGGCCACCGATCCCCCGCTCGACGCCCTCCTCGAACCGGCCCCGAGGCCCGAGGCGACGACCACGTTCACGCAGGGGTCCACCCTTGTGCTCTACACCGACGGTCTGGTCGAACGCCGCCGGGAGGACATCGACACCGGGCTGTGCCGGCTCGCCGATTCGCTGCGCCGTCACCGGACACGGGATCCGGAGTCACTGGCGGACACCGTGCTGCAGGAGCTGCTGCCGCCCGGCGGCGCCACCGACGACACCGCGCTGATCGTCGTCCGGCTGTGACGGTTCGCGCCACGTCCGGAAACGGGGCCGGTCAGCCGGTGGCGGGCCGTGTGCCGTCGAGCCGGGCCAGCCGCTCCACGTTGCGCCGCTCCTCGTCGTCCTGGCCGGACACCGGGGCCAACCAGGCGTCGAGGATCTCCTTCAGCAGCGGCTCGGACGTCAGCCGCAGGCCGAGCGCCAGCACATTGGCGTCGTTCCAACGACGCGCGCCGTCCGCCGTGTAGGCGTCCGTGCACAGGGCCGCCCGTACGCCCGGCACCTTGTTGGCCGCGATCGAGGCACCCGTGCCGGTCCAGCAGCACACCACCGCCTGGTCCGCGGTCCCGTCGGCGACGTCGCGGGCGGCCGCCTCGGAGCAGAACGCCCACCGCGCGTCGCTCCCGGGGCTCAGGGCGCCGTGCACGCGCACCTCGTGGCCGCGCTCGCGCAGTTCGGCGAGCAGGGCGCGGGCCACGGGTTCGTCCATGTCGGAGGAGACGGAGATCCGCATGGTACGAAGCCTAACGGAGCCCGCTCGGGGCGCTCCGTCCGTGAAGCGGCCCCGGACAGAGGGCCGCGGCGGCACACGTCCGCGCGCGCCTGTGCAGTGACGGACGTTCAGCCGTCCGGCGGGCTCCGCCCCGGCCCTGTCGTACAGGGTGCCGGACAGTCCCGCCCCGACCTACACTGACAGCCCCACGACGTGCCGGTTGACCTGCTGCAACACGCCGCTGGGCCCGTCCGACGGAGTCGAGGAGCGCCCCCTTGTTCTACTACCTGCTGAAATACGTACTTCTGGGGCCGCTGCTGAGACTGGTCTTCCGGCCTCGAATAGAGGGCTTGGAGCATGTGCCGTCGTCCGGCGCGGCCATCGTCGCCGGCAACCATCTGTCGTTCTCGGACCACTTCCTGATGCCCGCGATCCTCAAGCGGCGCATCACGTTCCTCGCCAAGGCCGAGTACTTCACCGGCCCCGGCCTCAAGGGCCGGCTGACGGCTTTCTTCTTCCACAGCGCGGGACAGATCCCGGTCGACCGCTCCGGCAAGGACGCGGGCCAGGCCGCCATCCGGGAAGGTCTCGGGGTACTGGGCAAGGAGGAGCTGCTCGGCATCTACCCGGAGGGCACCCGGTCGCACGACGGGCGTCTCTACAAGGGCAAGGTCGGGGTCGCGGTGATGGCCCTCAAGGCCGGCGTCCCGGTGATCCCGTGCGCGATGATCGGCACCTTCGAGGCGCAGCCGCCCGGCAAGGTCGTCCCCAACCTCCACCCCGTGGTGATCCGCTTCGGCGAACCCCTCGACTTCTCGCGCTACGAGGGCATGGAGGACGAGCGGGCGATCCTGCGGGCCATCACCGACGAGATCATGTACGCCATTCTGAAGCTGTCCGGCCAGGAGTACGTCGACCAGTACGCGGCCGTCGCCAAGGCGGAGGAGGCCGAGCGCAGGGCGGAGGAGAAGCGCCGGCTCCCTCGGTTGCCGCGGAGCTGAACCGCCCGCCGGACGGGCCGAGCGGGCCACCGGCCCGGTAAGCGCATGAGCAGCCCATGGGTGAGGGGCGGCCGGAGTCGTCCGGCCGCCCCTCACTGTTCGTCCACCGGGCCCGATCGCGAGGGCGACGGGCCACCGGGGCTCCGGGCCGCCCGATCGCCCAATCACCTACGACGTGGCTGTTCCCCGGTGCTCCGCGGCGATGCCGAAGCGCTGCTGTTCGCGGGGAGCGGACGCGGCCCCGTGGACCCCGGCCACCGTGCTGACCATCTGCTCGCCGACGGGCTCCCGGCCCTCGTCGAGCTCCTGGAGCTGTTCGAGTCGGCGCAGGTCATCGGCGGAAACAAGGGCGACGAGGGGCTTTCCGTGCCGGGTCACGACGACACGTTCACCGCCGTACACCACACGGTTGATCAGGTCGGCGAGCTCAGCTCTCGCTTGTGTCACCGGAATCTCGTAGGCCATGTCCCCATCATAACGTCACGTACGTCCTGTACATTTTTGACAGACAGCCGCCGTGCGGACAGCCCCCATGCAGTCAGCTGCCATGAGGAGGAGCCCATGACCCGACCGCTCGCCCGCCATGCCGTACCCGGGTTCACCGACCACACGGCGTTCGGGCACCGGACCACGGATCCGTACGCGAAGCTGATGGAGGAGCGGATCGTCCTCCTGGGGACGCCGATCGACGAGACCTCCGCGAACGACCTGATCTCCCAGTTCATGCACCTGGAGCACCGGGCCCCCGACCGGGACATCGCCCTCTACGTCAACTCCCCCGGCGGCTCCTTCCAGGCCATGTCGGCGATCTACGACACCCTGCGCTTCGTCACCTGCGAGGTGGAGACGGTCTGCCTGGGCCGGGCGGAAGGGACGGCCGCGCTGCTCCTGGCCGCCGGGACGCCGGGCAAGCGGTACGTCCTGCCGGGGGCGCGGCTGGTGCTCCGCCAGCCGGTACCACCGGGGCCGGCGGAGGGAAGCGCGAGCGAACTGGCCGCCCAGGCGGAGGAACTGTCACGGATCCGGGACCGGATCGAGGACATGCTGGTCCGGCACACCCACCGCACCCCGGAGCAGGCGCGGTCGGACATCGAGCGGGACACCGTCCTCGACGCGCGGGCGGCAGTGGAGTACGGCCTCGCCGACCGGATCCTGACCGACCGCGAGGGCTCCCGCCCCGTCCCCGGCGCGAGGTGAGCCGCCGATGCTGCCCCCCGAACTGCCACCGCTGCCCGCGCTGACCCGCGCCGAGGCGGAGCTGATCGACTGTTACCTCGATGCCGTCGACCTGCTCGGCCGGATCAACCCGGCCCGCGACGGCGACACCTATCGTGGGCTGCGCGCCGCACAGGCACTGGTCGGCAAGGCCGCCGCACTGCGCGACGCGCTGACCCTGATGCACCGGCGCGGCGAGACCGAACTGCACGCCGCCACGCTGGCCCGGGCCCTGCGGGTGCTGGACGGCGACCGGCGCACGGCCCGGGTCACGCTGCCGCCGGGCTCCGGCAGTTGACGCCTGTACCGGTCCGGCCGGGGACGGTGTCGGCGGCACGTCCGCACCGGAGTTGAAACGGACCAAAGGGGGTACCGCCAACCGGCGTAGATGCCCACTTCTTTTCGGGCCGCCCCAGTTGCGCACCCCGCGTGGCCACGTACCGGAACAGGTCGTCCCGATGCTGGTCCGGGCCTCCTCGGCACTCCGGACGGCAGCCCGGACGCGGGGCTGTCCACTCGAACGGATGAGTGGTGAGTAACAACACAAACCCCCGGTTCCGTTGGGATTTCGGGCCGACGGTTGCCAAGATCGCTCACTGACGACAAGACCCCGCCGCCGCGGCGGGGCGATCCGGGCGGACGCCGAGTCCTGCCGCCGCCCGGATGACCGGTCGACAGGAGTGGATCGGCAGGAGTGGAGGACCCGAGCAAGACGGGTTGCCGGAACGGGAGTTCGATTCTCGCGCCGAGCAGTCCTTGGGGTGAAGCCGCACTCGTGCGGCCGGGCAACTTCGCCAGCCCGAATCCGACAGGTCATCCTTCACAGGCGGCTGACGAAGGGTTGCGCATGACCGCGCTCAATCGTGTCCCGTCTCTCATGGCCAGGGCCGGCACGGCCTCGGCCCTCACCCTCGCCGCCGTGGGCGGCTCGATCGTCCTCCCCGGCACCGCCCCGGAGGCGGCGGCCGCGACCACGGCCACCAAGGCCCTCAAGATCGCCGCGTCCAAGAAGGGCGCGCCCTACCGGTGGGGCGCCACCGGGCCGAGCCGCTTCGACTGCTCCGGACTCACCCTCTACTCGTTCAAGAAGGCGGGCAAGCAGCTGCCCCGTACTGCGGCCCAGCAGTACAACAAGACCCGCCACATCTCCGCCTCGAACCGCAAGGCGGGGGACCTGGTCTTCTTCCACTCGGGATCGAACGTCTACCACGTGGGCATCTACGCGGGCCAGGGCAAGCTCTGGCACGCGCCCAAGACCGGGGACGTGGTGCGCCTGCAGAAGATCTGGACCCGCAGCGTCTGGTACGGCCGGGTGAAGTGATCCGCGTGGGCGGCGGCACCCCTCTGCCGCCGCCCCGCCCAACACAGCGAACGACGCCCGGGCACCACACCGGTGCGGCGGCTCGAGGATCTGCGTATCGCCCGAACAGGTGAGCAGGTCCTCTTTTCGCCTTTCCGCCTCCGCTCGCCCCTCTTCCCGCCCCCGTCCTCGTTCCTGCCGCGGCCCCCTACGGTTCCTGCCGTCCTGCCATGTCGACCGCCGCGGCGGGCTCGGCGGGGGCGGGCCACGGGAGGACGACGGAGACGGTCTTCCCGCCCTCTCCGGTGGGGCGGACCCACATCCTGCCGCCGCACTCCACGGTCAGCCAGCGGATGATGACCAGCCCCCGGCCGTTGTCCTGCTGGACCGCGGCGGGGAGCCGCTTGGGGAACCTCGGGTGGCTGTCGGTGACCCCGATGCACAGCTGGTCGTCGCGGTCGAGGACGAGGCCCACGGTGAACGTGGGCGACTGCCCCAGGGTGTGCTGCACGGCGTTGGTCGCGAGTTCGGACACGATCAGCCGGACGGTGTCGGACACTTCCGTGCCCTCCGGCATGCCCCACTCCGCCAACGTGCCCACCACATGGGCGCGCGCCGCGGAGACCGAGGCGGGATCGCTCGGCAGAGTGATGGATGTTTCCAGATGGTCTGCCATGGCGATGTCGTCCCTTTCCACGGGACCGCAGTCCGACACGGAGCGGCTGATTCGAGTACGGTCCCGCACTGGTGCTTCGTCGTCAGACTGCCATCACCGCAGGCCGTCGGCGGCGATACGGCCAAGATATGCATATATCTGTCGCTCAAAGCGGTGAACTCTGCGACAGGAGACCGTATTTGGGTGGCCCAAAGGGAGTAAGGGGGAGTCATGCAGCACGGTCCTGCGGTACGCCGCCGGAAACTGGGCGCCGAACTGCGCTCGTTGCGCACGTCGGCGGGGTTCACCAGTGGTGAGGCGGCCCGGCTGGTGGGCTGGCACCAGTCGAAGGTGAGCCGCATCGAGACGGGCACGAGCGGGGTGAAACCGGCCGATGTGCGGTTACTGCTCGACGCCTACGGTCTGGCCGACGTCCAGTTGCGGGAGTTGCTGCTGGTCCTGGCGGGGTCCGACGACAACGGCGGACGGCACCACTGGTGGCATGCGTACCGCGGGGTACTGCCGCCGACCTACCGGGACTTCATCAGCCTGGAGTCACAGGCCAGCGCTATGCGCACCCTGGAGACCACGGTGGTCCCCGGACTGCTGCAGACGCCCGAGTACGCGCGGGCGGTGACCGCGGCAGCCTTGGAGGGCGCCTCCGAGGAGCGGCTGGACACGCTGGTGGAGGTACGGCTGGCCCGGCAGGACGTCCTGCGGGCGGATCCGCCGCTGGAGTTGAGCGCGGTCCTCGACGAGGCGGTGCTGCGGCGGCAGGTCGGCGGTCCCGGTGTCATGGTCCGTCAGCTGGAACGGCTGGTGGAGGCGGCGCGCCTTCCTCAAGTAAGGCTTCAGGTACTGCCGTTCACGGCCGGGGCGCACATCGGCGTCACCGGGCCTTTCGTAATCTTCTCATTTTCGCGCACTTCTGATCTGGACGTTGTAGTTCTCGACCACTTGACGAGTAGCCTCTATCTGGAGTGGAAAGAAGACCTCCGGGCGTACTCGGAGGCTTTCAACGCCCTCTCGGTCCACGCCCTTTCGCCAGAGGACTCGTTGGAATTCATCGCCGGGACAGCTGCCGGCGTGTAAGGAGGCACGATGCCCGCTCCGCCTCGGACCCTTCCCTCCAGCACCGATCTGCACGGCGTGCGATGGCTGCGCAGCAGCTACAGCACGGGCGCGAACAACTGCGTGGAGACGGCCCGGCCGGCCTTCGGCCCCGGAGCCGGACTGCTCGCCGTGCGCGATTCCAAGGACCCGGCCGGACCCGCGCTGCTCGTCTCCCCCGGGAGCTGGGCGGAGTTCGTGGCCGCGGTTCGCTGACCCGCCGGTCCGCCGGCACCCGTCCGACCGTCCGTCATCGGGCAGCTCACGGCCGTGTCCCGCCGACTCATGGCCGCGTGTCGCCGATCACCTGTACAGCGCGTTCGATCTCGGCCCCGGACAGGTCCGCGCGGGCGGTCAGTCTGAGCCGTGAGATGCCGTCGGGCACGGAAGGAGGACGGAAGCAGCCCACGGACAGGCCGGCCGCCCGGCAGTCGGCCGCCCATCGCACGGCCTGCTCCGGGGACGGGGCACGCACGGAGACGACCGCGGCGTCGGGGCGCACCGCTTCGAGGCCCGCGGCCGTCAGCCGGTGGTGCAGGTCGCGCGCCACCGCACCCGCCCGCGCCGCACGCCCGGGTTCACGGCGCAGCAACCGCAGGGCCGAGAGCGCCGCTCCGGCGGCCGCCGGTGCCAGGCCCGTGTCGAAGATGAACGTCCGGGCCGTGTTGACCAGATGCTCGACGACCCGTGCCGGGCCGAGCACGGCTCCGCCCTGGCTGCCGAGCGACTTGGACAGCGTGAGTGTCACCACGACGTCCTCGGCGCCGGCGAGCCCCGCCGCGTGCGGGGCACCGCGTCCGCCCTCCCCGAGCACCCCGAGGCCGTGGGCGTCGTCGAGCACCAGCCCCGCGCCGTGCTCACGGCACGATCCCGCCAGCGCGGCGATCGGGGCGGCGTCCCCGTCGACCGAGAAGACCGTGTCGGACACGGCGACGGCGGTTCCGTCGTGCCCGCTCAGCGCCTTGCGCGCGGCGTCCGGGTCGGCGTGCGCCACGACCTGCGTCCTGCCCCGGGCCAGCCGGCAGCCGTCGATCAGAGAGGCGTGGTTGCCTGCGTCGGAGACGATCAGCGAGCCGTGCGGGGCCAGCGCGGTGACGGCGGCGAGGTTGGCCGCGTATCCGGAGGAGAGGACGAGGGCCGCCTCGAAGCCGCAGAAGTCGGCCAGTTCGCGTTCCAGCTCGGTGTGCAGCTCGGTGGTG
This sequence comes from Streptomyces sp. NPDC085927, assembly GCF_044540975.1. NCBI lineage: Bacteria > Bacillati > Actinomycetota > Actinomycetes > Kitasatosporales > Streptomycetaceae > Streptomyces > Streptomyces sp. NPDC085927. The sequence continues at coordinate 135,073 of NZ_JBITSN010000004.1, read as the reverse complement.
CCGGTGACGAGCCGGGACCCGGTGGCCCCGCCGCCCCAGGTCCGCGCGGCCCGCGCCGCGCCCTCGGCCACTTCCGGATGACGGGCCAGGCCCAGGTAGTCGTTGCTCGCCAGGTCGAGGAGCGGTGCGTCGGCGGCCCGCGGGCGCAGGGTCCGTACGAGCCCGGCCCGGCGGCGCAGCTCCGCCTGCTCGTCGATCCAGCCGAACGCCATGGGTCCTCCGGTGCTTTTGTAGGCAGTGAACAGACAGTAGCGGGGCGGCCGCCGGAGCACTGTGTGGCCATGCCCACAGCCGGCGGCGCCTCTGTTGTGCGAACCCTCCTTGGCCGGGGCGGCCGAATAGGACAGGATCGGCTCTCATGGACCTGCTGAACACGCTGGTGGACAAGGGGCTTCGGCGCGAGACGCCGACCCGTGCGGAAGCGCTGGCCGTCCTCGGGACGTCCGACGACGACCTGCTCGACGTGGTGGCCGCGGCCGGGAAGGTGCGGCGGCACTGGTTCGGGCGGCGGGTGAAACTCAACTATCTGGTCAACCTCAAGTCCGGTCTGTGCCCGGAGGACTGCTCCTACTGTTCCCAGCGGCTCGGCTCGAAGGCCGGCATCCTGAAGTACACCTGGCTCAAGCCCGGCCAGGCCTCGCAGGCGGCCGCGGCCGGACTGGCGGGCGGCGCCAAGCGGGTGTGCCTGGTGGCCAGCGGCCGCGGTCCGACCGACCGTGACGTGGACCGTGTCTCCGACACGATCAGGGCGATCAAGGAGGGCAACGAGGGCGTCGAGGTGTGCGCCTGCCTCGGACTGCTCTCCGAGGGCCAGGCGGAGCGGCTGCGCGAGGCGGGCGCGGACGCCTACAACCACAACCTCAACACCTCCGAGGCCACCTACGGGGACATCACCACCACGCACACGTACGCCGACCGGGTGGACACCGTGCACAAGGCGCACGCGGCCGGCCTGTCCGCCTGCTCCGGTCTGATCGCCGGCATGGGTGAGAGCGACGCGGACCTGGTCGACGTGGTCTTCGCGCTGCGCGAGCTGGACCCGGACTCGGTACCGGTGAACTTCCTGATCCCGTTCGAGGGCACGCCGCTCGCGAAGGAATGGAACCTGACCCCGCAGCGGTGCCTGAGGATCCTGGCGATGGTGCGGTTCGTGTGCCCGGACGTCGAGGTACGGATCGCGGGCGGCCGGGAGGTGCATCTGCGCACCATGCAGCCGCTCGCGCTGCACCTGGCCAACTCGATCTTCCTCGGTGACTACCTCACCAGCGAGGGCCAGGCGGGCCGGGCCGACCTGGAGATGATCGCGGACGCCGGGTTCGAGGTGGAGGGCACCGACCGGGTGACCCTGCCGGAGCACCGGGTGGGCGCGGGTGGGTGCGGGCCGCACGAAGGCGGCGGGTGCGGGTCCCACGAGGGCGGCGGGTGCGGGTCGGCGGCCTCCGGCGCGGGGGTGTGCGGGGGCGCGGAGGCGTCCTCGGGCACGGGCGCAGGGGCGGAGGGGGCCTCGGGCCCGGGGACGGTCACGGAGGGGGCCGGACCGGCCGACGGGCCGCGCACCGATCTCGTCGCCGTCCGCCGGCGGGGTGCCGGAACGGATCTCGCGCCCAATGCCTGAGTGGTCCGTACCCGAACTCCTCGAGCTGGACCGGCGGCACGTCTGGCATCCGTACGGGCCCATGCCGGGCCGCCGGGAACCGCTCGTCGTGGAGTCGGCGAACGGGGTGCGGCTGCGGCTCGCCGACGGCTCGGGCGAGCTGGTCGACGGGATGTCGTCCTGGTGGTCGGCGATCCACGGCTACAACCACCCGGTGCTGAACGAGGCCGCGCGCGACCAGCTCGGGCGGATGAGCCATGTGATGTTCGGCGGGCTCACGCACGAGCCCGCCGTCCGGCTGGCGAAGCTCCTTGTCGACATGTCCCCCGACGGCCTCGAGCACGTCTTCCTCGCCGACTCGGGCTCGGTGTCGGTCGAGGTGGCCGTCAAGATGTGCCTGCAGTACTGGCGTTCGCTCGGGAAGCCCGGGAAGCGACGGTTGCTGACCTGGCGGGGCGGCTACCACGGCGACACCTGGCAGCCGATGTCGGTCTGCGATCCCGAGGGCGGGATGCACGAGCTGTGGACCGGGGTGCTCCCGGAGCAGGTGTTCGCGCAGGCCCCGCCGGCCGGGTACGAGGAGTCGTACGCCGAGCACCTGCGGGAGCTGATCGGGCGGCACGCCGGGGAACTGGCGGCCGTGATCGTGGAGCCGGTGGTGCAGGGGGCGGGCGGCATGCGCTTCCACTCCCCCGCGTATCTGCGGGTGCTGCGCGAGGCGTGCGACGCGCACGACGTGCTGCTGGTGTTCGACGAGATCGCGACCGGGTTCGGGCGTACGGGCGCGCTGTTCGCGGCCGGGCACGCGGCGGTGACGCCCGACGTGATGTGCGTGGGCAAGGCACTGACCGGCGGCTATCTGACCCTGGCGGCGACGCTGTGCACCGCGCGCGTGGCCGACGGCATCTCGCGCGGCGACGTACCGGTGCTGGCGCACGGTCCGACGTTCATGGGCAATCCGCTGGCGGCCGCCGTGGCCTGCGCCTCGATCGAACTGCTGCTCGGACAGGACTGGCTCGCGGAGATCAAACGCATCGAATCGGGTCTGCGGGACGGGCTGGCGCCGGCGGCCGGTCTGCCGGGCGTCCGTGACGTGCGGGTCCTCGGCGCCATCGGCGTCGTCCAGCTCGATCACGCCGTGGACATGGAGGCGGCCACGCGCGCGGCGGTGCGCCGGGGGGTGTGGCTGCGGCCGTTCCGCGATCTCGTCTACACCATGCCGCCGTACGTCACCGGTGACGCGGACGTGGCCCGGATCGCGGACGCGGTGTGCGCGGCGGCCGAGGAGGGATGACATGCCGGTACTGGTGATCACGGGCACGGGAACCGAGGTCGGCAAGACGGTGGTGACGGCCGCGGTCGCCGCGACGGCGCTGGCGGCCGGACGGTCGGTGGCCGTGCTGAAGGCGGCGCAGACCGGGGTGCGGCCGGACGAACCCGGGGACGCCGAGGAGGTCGCGCGGCTCGCCGGGGCCGTCACGACCGCCGAACTCGCCAGGTATCCGGACCCGTTGGCACCCGCCACGGCCGCCCGGCGGGCGGGCCGGACCGCGGTGCGTCCGCACGAGGTGGCCGAGACCGCCGCCAAGCTGGCCACCGAGCACGACCTGGTGCTCGTGGAGGGCGCGGGCGGGCTGCTCGTCCGGTTCGACGAGGACGGCGGGACGCTGGCGGACGCGGCGGCGCTGTTGTCGGCGCCGGTGCTCGTGGTGGCGGCGGCGGGTCTCGGCACCCTGAACGTCACGGAGCTGACGACCCGTGAACTGCGTTCGCGCGGGCTCGGTCCGGCGGGCGTGGTGATCGGCAGCTGGCCCGCCGAGGCCGATCTGGCCGCGCGCTGCAACGTACGGGACCTGCCGGAGGTGACGGGGGTGCCGCTGCTGGGCGCGGTTCCGGCCGGCGCGGCAGGCCTGCCCCCGGCCGGCTTCCGCGCGTCGGCGCCACGCTGGCTGGCGCCGCGGCTGGACGGCACATGGGACGCGGCGGCGTTCCGGGGACGGGAGGCCGGCTGACCTCCCGCACGGCGCGTGGGTCCCGGGCCCGAGGGGCCCGTGGCCCCCGGCCCGGTGCGAGGAGTGCGAAGGCTTCTCGTGGGGGACAATCGCGGTAGGGTCCCCGGCCCGGGGACTCGTCCTGCGGGAGACGGCGGTCCTCATGCCCCGCCCCGGTTCCCGGGTTCGTCCAGGCAGGGAGGTGCCCCCATGGCGGCCGGCTCCGCGAAGACGGCGCGGGATCCCGTGCACCACCCCCTGTTCGCCCGCTGCTACGCGCGGGCCAGTGTGGCCGCGGAGACCCGCGTGGGCATGGCCGCGGTCCGGCGGAGGCTGCTCGGCGGGCTGTCCGGGCGGGTGATCGAGGTCGGCGCGGGCAACGGCCTCAACTTCGCGCACTATCCGGGCACCGTCTCGGAGGTGGTCGCGATCGAACCGGAGCGGGTGCTGCGCGGTCTGGCCGTGGAGGCCGCTCTGCGCGCCCGTGTCCCGGTGGATGTCGCGCCGGGTGCGGCGGAGGCGCTGCCGGTCAAGAGCGAGGCGTTCGACGCCGCGGTCGTCTCCCTGGTGCTGTGCAGTGTGCGGGACGTGCCGCGGGCGCTCGCGGAGCTCAGGCGGGTGCTGCGGCCGGGCGGCGAGGTGCGGTTCTTCGAGCACGGGCGGGGCGGTGGCCGGGTCATGCGGTTCACCCAGCGCGCCCTGGACCGGACGGTGTGGCCGCCGCTGGCCGGTGGCTGCCACGTGGCGCGGGAACCGGTCGGCGCTCTGCGGGAGGCGGGGTTCGAACTCGGCCCGTACCGGCGCACGCTGATGCCGGAGAACGGGCCGAAGCTGCCGACGTCGTACTGCGTGCTGGGCACCGCCTGGCGGCCCGCGCGCGACACGGCGGACGATCCGGCGACGGGGCCCGGCTGACCACTGGCCCGAGCCGCTCACTCGCTCCCTCGGCGCAGCTCGGTGGCGACGTCGTCCACGGAGGCCTCGCCCTTCTCGACCGGCCGGGACGGATCGCGGACCTGTACCGGCGCGGTGACGGCCTCGAGCCCGCCGGCGACGGGGCAGGCGTACGCCACGGTGGCGACGAGAGCGCCTCGTCGGCTGCATGAGGTCGGCGGCGGCCTCCACGAAGGCGCGGCGGCCTCACCGGCGTCCTGCCGGACCGGTTGCCCGATGGAGCGGTTGACGCTCGCCCCGCGGGCCAGGACGCGTTCCCGCGCCGCTCGGGCGGCGCCCTCGTCCACGCGTACGTGCGGATGAGTCTCGGCTCTGCCTCGAAGCCGGCCCCATGGCACCGGCACCGGCCACCCCACCTCCGGCCCCGTCGCCCGGCTCCCGCCCGGGAAGCAGGGCGGTGCCCCTTACACCGGAATGGCGCGCCCTTGCACTTACGGGGGATATTCGGTGTGGGACGGATCACACTATCGTCGGGCGCGACAAGCACGACCGGCACGGCCCGAAGCCCACACGGAGGAGACGGTCTTGTCCACACCCGCTGCGGAGCACACCCCCGGCCTCACGTCGGCCGACTCGATCGCGGCCCGCGCCCGCGGTCTGACGAAGGCGTACGGATCCGGCGAGACGACCGTGCTCGCCCTGGACGCGGTGGACGTGGACATTGCGCGCGGCCGGTTCACGGCGGTGATGGGACCGTCGGGGTCGGGAAAGTCGACGCTGATGCACTGTCTGGCCGGGCTCGACACCGTTTCGGCCGGCCAGGTGTGGCTCGGCGACACCGAGATCACGGGGCTGAAGGACCGGGAGCTGACACGTCTGCGCCGGGACCGGATCGGTTTCATGTTCCAGTCGTTCAACCTCATCCCGACGCTGAACGCGCTGGAGAACATCACGCTCCCCATGGACATCGCGGGCCGGAAGCCCGACGAGAAGTGGCTGGACCAGGTCATCGACACGCTGGGCCTGCGGGACCGGCTCGGGCACCGGCCGGCGCAGCTGTCCGGCGGCCAGCAGCAGCGCGTGGCGTGTGCGCGGGCGCTGGCCTCCCGGCCCGAGCTGATCTTCGCGGACGAGCCGACCGGCAATCTCGACTCGCGCGCGGGGCTGGAGGTGCTCGGTTTTCTGCGCGAGGCCGTGGACCGGCTGAACCAGACCGTGGTGATGGTCTCCCACGACCCCGGCGCCGCCGCCCACTCCGATCTGGTGCTGTTCCTGGCCGACGGGCGGATCGTCGACGAGATGGAGCGACCCACGGCACAGGCGGTACTCGACCGGATGAAGCGATTCGACGTGATCCGGGCCCAGTCCGTCGACGGCATCCCGACTCCGGGCCGCATTTCCGGCCTCACCCCGGACCTCACCCCAGAACCGGCTTCCGGCCTCGCCCCCGGCCCGGCTTCCCACCGGGCCCCGGACCCCGTTCCCGGAGCAGGCCCCGCCACCGGGGATGCCGTGCGGTCCGACGAACCGGCCCCCCGCAAGGACTGAGACCGTGCTGAAGGCGACGCTCAGGAGCTTCCTCGCCCACAAGGGACGACTGCTGCTGTCCGCGCTGGCCGTCGTCCTGTCCGTGGCGTTCGTCGCCGGCAGTCTGATCTTCTCCGACACCGTCGCCCGTACCTTCGACCGGCTCTTCGCCTCCACCTCCGCCGACGTGACCGTGGCGCCCCCGAAGGACCTGGAAGCGGCCGTGCCCACCGGCCAGGTCCGGACCGTGCCGGCCTCGCTCGCCGAGCGGCTGGCCGGGATCGAGGGGGTCGGATCCGCCCGCCCGGACGTCAGGGCCGGGAACATCACGGTCGTCGACAGCGACAACCAGCCGGTGGGGCCGACGACCGGCACACCGACGCGCGCGGTGGGCTGGTCCGCCGACGAACGCAGTGTCGTGGAGCTGGCCTCCGGCCGCACCCCGCGCGGTGCCGGGGAGGCCGTGCTGGACGCGGACACCGCCGACGCCGAGGACCTGGCGATCGGCGACACCCTGTCGGTGCAGGCGCAGCCGGGCACCTTCCGCGTCGAGATCGTCGGGATCGCCGCCTTCACCACCCCCAACCCGGGCGCGGCCCTCGTCTTCCTCGATCCCGAGGTCGCCGCCGTCGAGCTGCTGGGCTCGGCGGACCGGGCCACGAGCATCGCCGTCGAGGCGGCGCCGGGCGTGACCGCCGAGGAGGTCGACCACCGTGTCACCGAGGCGCTCGGCGCCGGCGCCTACCGGGTGGAGACGGCCGACGAGCAGGCCGCGACGGCCACCGACGAGCTGGGCGAGTTCCTCGACGTGATCAAGTACGTGATGCTCGGCTTCGCCGGGATCGCCGTGCTGGTCGGCGTCTTCCTGATCGTCAACACTTTCTCGATGCTGATCGCGCAGCGCACCCGCGAGCTGGGGCTGCTGCGCGCGCTCGGCGCCGACCGGCGGCAGGTGCGCCGGTCCGTGCTCACCGAGGCGTTGCTGCTCGGCCTGTTCGGCTCGACGCTGGGCATGGCGGCCGGTATCGGATTCGCCTACGGGCTGATCCGGCTGATGAGCGTCTTCGGCATGAACCTGAACACCACGGAGATGGTCATCGGGTGGGTCACACCCGTCACGGCGTATGCGGTCGGGGTCGGAGTCACCTTCGTGGCGGCGTACCTTCCGGCCCGCCGCGCGGCGGAGGTCTCCCCGATGGCCGCCCTCGCCGACGCCGAGGTCGCCGGGGTGGGCCGGCCGTTGCGGACCCGCGCGGTGGTGGGTTCCGTCGTCGGGGCGCTCGGCGCCGTTTCCCTGGTGGGCTGCGCCGTCTCGACCGGGACGGGGCCGGCGGCGGTCCTGCTGGGGCTGGGCGTCGTGCTGACCCTGATCGCGACGGTCGTCGCCGGTCCGTTGCTGGTGCGGCCGGTGATCCGGGTGCTGGGCGGGGCCTTCCCCACCTTGTTCGGGCCGGTGGGCCGGATGAGCCAGCGCAACGCCCTGCGCAATCCCCGCCGTACGGGTGCCACCGCCGCCGCGCTGATGGTGGGACTCGCCCTGGTCGGCGGCATGTCGGTGGCCAGCGCCTCCATGTCCCGCTCCTTCGACGAGCAGATCGACAGGACGCTGGGCGCCGACTTCGTCGTCCAGAACGCCAACTTCCTTCCGTTCTCCCAGGAGGTCACCGACCAGGTGCGGGACACGGAGGGCGTGGGCGTCGTCGTACGGCAGCGGTTCGCGCCGGTGGCGGTGCGGCTGCCGGACGGGGAGCGGATCGAGACGACCGCCGCCGGGTACGACGACCGGGTCGACGACGTCGCCCGGATCACCTACGCGAGCGGCGACACGGCGTCGGCGCTGGCCGACGGCGGCATCGCCATGGACGCCGGCTTCGCCGCGGACCACGGCGTGCGGAAGGGCAGCACGGTCCCTGTCGAGTTCCCGGGCGGGCAGCGCACCGGGCTGACCGTGGGCGCCCTCACCGACATGGAGAGCGGCGAGGGCTTCGGCGTGCGGGGCGGGCTGTTCCTCGGTATCGCGGCGGTCGAGAAGTACGTGCCCGGCGGGCAGGACTCCGCGCTGTACGTGAACGCCGCCGACGGCACGAGCGCGGATGAGCTCCGTGACCGGCTGAAGACGACGCTCGACCCGTATCCGCAGGTCCAGGCACGCGACCAGGCCGACTACAAGGACCTCGTGCATGATCAGATCGCGGTCCTGCTGTACCTCGTCTACGCCCTCCTGGGGCTGGCGATCATCATCGCGGTGCTCGGCGTGGTCAACACCCTGGCGCTCTCGGTGGTGGAACGCACCCGGGAGATCGGGCTGCTGCGGGCCATCGGGCTCAGCCGGCGCCAACTGCGGCGGATGATCCGGCTGGAGGCGGTGGTGATCGCGGTGTTCGGCGCGGTACTGGGCCTCGCGCTGGGGCTGGTGTGGGGCGTCTGCATACACCAGGTACTGGCACTGCAGGGCATGACCGCGCTCGCGATCCCCTGGGGCACCGTCGTGGCGGTCGTCATCGGTGCGGCGGTGGTCGGCATCGCGGCGGCGCTCCTGCCGGCCCTGCGCGCGTCGCGGATGAACGTCCTGGAGGCGATCGCGCACGAGTGACACGCCCGGGCGGGCTCTTCGGTCGTGGAGGGCTCCTCGGACGCGCGGGCCGGAACGGGGGCGTACGGGCCGGGCGTCCGTGCGGGGCAAGGGCCGGAGTACGGACGGGTGACGCGTCCGGATCGTGGAATCGACTGTCGCGGGCCGGGCCGCGTGCTGGGATCTGCGCATGACCGAGCTGCGTATACGGGCCGCGGCGCCCGAGGATCTCGACACCGTGCTGGCCTTCTGGAAGGTCGCCGCCGAGGGCACGAGCATCAGCGACGACCGGGAGGGAGTGGAGCGGCTGGTCGCCCGCGACCCCGGGGCGCTGATCCTCGCCGAGAAGGGCGCGGAGCCGGTCGGCACCGTGATCGCCGGCTTCGACGGCTGGCGCTGCCACCTGTACCGCCTCGCGGTGCACCCGGACCACCGCAGGCAGGGCATCGCCTCGGCGCTGCTGGCCGCCGCCGAGGAGCGGTTCGCGAGCCTCGGCGGGCGCCGCGCGGACGCCATGGTGCTGCGGCGCAACGAGACCGCGCACCGCGCGTGGGGCGCCGCCGGGTACGCGCCCGAGGAACACTGGCGACGCTGGGTCAAGCCGCTGCCGGGCGGCGCTCCGGACGACAGGCCCTGAGCGGGCGGACGGCGGATGACCTCACCGGAGACCTTTGCTGGTCCTTTACTCTGGGAGGGTAACCCGGTCCTTCATGAAAGGTTGTGTGCGTCCGCCCATGGGCGAGCCCCCCAGTAGAACGCGGCATCGAAGTACCCGACGTCGCCGCACATCACATCGCATACTCGTTCGCTTCTCGTTCGGCCGTGGGGCGGGGGTGGCCCGGTGACCGAGGTGCTCCTTCTCCTGGTGGCGATCCTGCTCTCCCTCGCGTGCGGCGCGTTCGTCGCGGCCGAGTTCTCCCTCACCACGGTCGAGCGGTCCGACCTGGAGCGGGCGGCGGAGCGCGGCGAGCGCGGCGCCCCCGGCGCGCTCAGGGCCGTACGGAACCTGACCTTCCAGCTCTCCGGTGCGCAGCTCGGCATCACGGTCACCAACCTGGTGGTCGGCATGCTCGCCGAGCCGTCGATCGCCGCGCTGATCTCCGGCCCGCTGAAGAGCGTCGGGGTCCCCGAGTCGGTGGCGAGCTCCCTGGCACTGGTGCTCGGCACGGCACTGTCGACCGTCTTCCTGATGGTGGTCGGCGAACTGGTGCCCAAGAACTGGGCGATCTCGTCGCCGCTGGCCGTCGCCAAGAACGTGGGCAACGCGCAGCGCTGGTTCAGTGCCGCCTTCCGCCCCTTCATCTCGCACCTGAACAACACGGCCAACCGCATAGTGCGCCGCTTCGGTGTGGAGCCCGCCGAAGAGCTGGCCTCCGCGCGCGGCCCCCAGGAGCTGGCGGCGCTGGCCCGGCACTCCGCCAAGGAGGGCGCCCTGGAGGCCGACACGGCGGAGCTGTTCGTCCGCACCCTGAACCTCGCCGATCTCACCGCGGAGAACGTGATGACCCCGCGCGTCCAGGTCGTCGCGCTGGAGGTCCAGGCAACCTGCGAGGACGTGGCGAACGCGACCCGGGCGACGGGCCTGTCCCGGTTCCCGGTGTACCGCGGCACCCTCGACTCGGTGGTCGGCACCGCGCACATCAAGGACGTACTGGCGGTGCCCGCCGAGCGCCGGACCCGGGTTTCCGTGTCGGAGATGATGCGCGAGCCGCTGCTGGTCCCGGAATCGCTCACCGTCGACCGGCTGCTGGACCGGCTCTCCGGCCGGCGCACCATGGCCGTGGTGATCGACGAGTACGGCGGTACGGCGGGCGTGGCCACGCTGGAGGACATCGTCGAGGAGGTCGTCGGAGAGGTCCGCGACGAGCACGACCCGCACGAGACCCCCGACCTGGCCCGGACGGGTTCGGACGAGGAGGGGCACGACCTGTTCTCGGCCGACGGCTCCGCGCGCGTGGACCAGCTCGCGCGGGTCGGTCTGCGCGTGCCGGACGGGCCGTACGAGACCCTGGCCGGGCTCGTGGCCGCCGAGCTGGGCCGGATCCCCGCCGTCGGCGACACCCTGGAGGTCGCCGGCTGGCGGATGGAGGTGCTGGACGCCACGGGCCGCCGCGCGGCACGCGTGCTGCTGCACGCGCCGCTCTCCGACGCGCACCCCCAGGACGCGCCGGACGAAAGGCCGGGCGCCGAGCCGGACGGCGGGACGGACCACAGGAGGCACGGCACGACGCGTGAGAAGGGGGCCCGGCGATGATTGCCGTACAACTGTTGATCGGTCTGGCGACGCTGGTCGTCAACGCCTTCTTCGTGGGTGCCGAGTTCGCGCTGATCTCGGTGCGCCGCAGCCAGATCGAGCCGTACGCCGAGCAGGGCGACCGGCGCGCCAAGAACGTGCTGTGGGGCCTGGAGCACGTGTCCGCCCTGATGGCGGCCGCGCAGCTCGGCATCACGCTGTGCACCCTGGTCCTCGGTGTGGTCGCGGAGCCGGCCATCGCGCACCTGCTGGAACCGGCGTTCCACTCGATGGGCGTGCCGGCCGGCGCGGGGCACGTGGTGTCCTTCGTGATCGCCCTGTCGCTCGCGACGTACCTGCACATGCTGCTGGGCGAGATGGTGCCGAAGAACATCGCCCTCGCGGAGCCCGTGCGCAGCGCGCTGCTGCTCGGTCCGCCGCTGGTGGCGCTGTCCCGGGCGCTGCGCCCGGTGATCTTCACGGTCAACGCCTTCGCCAACACGCTGCTTCGGCTGCTGCGGGTCGAGGTGCGCGACGAGGTCGTGGCGACCTTCTCCGACGCGGAGCTGGCGCAGATGGTGAAGGACTCCGGTGAGGCGGGTCTGATCGACGACCGCGCGCAGGAGCGCCTGAACGACGTGCTGGAACTCGGCCGCCGGCCGGTGCGGGACGTGGTGCTGCCGCTGGAGAGCGTGGTCTACGCGCGCGTGGGCGTCACTCCCGAGGGGCTGGAGGAGCTCTCGGCCGAGTCCGGGTACTCCCGCTTCCCGGTGGTGGACGAGGGCCGGCGGATCGTCGGCTACCTGCACGTGAAGGACGCCCTCAACGCCTCTCCGCGCGACATGCCGTTCCTGCTGCGGGACATGCGTTCCATCGCACGGGTGCGGGAGAGCACGCCGATGGACGACGTCCTCACCGCGATGCGCGGCAGCCGTACGCACCTGGCGGCCGTGCTCGGGGCGGACGGGCGGCTGGCGGGGCTGGTGACGATGGAGGACGTGCTGCAGAAGCTGTTCGGCCAGCGGGTCTGAGCGGTCCCCGGCCGGAGAACCCGGCGGGCCCGGCCGGGGACGGGCGGGCCCGCCGGGGCCGGAGCACGGGGGCCGGCGGTCCTGGAGCAGGGAAGGAGCCGACCGACCGGCGGGTATGTGCACGGGATATCATCTCTGTCGCCATGCAGACGAACCCCACTCACACCAGCCTGGTCGCGGTCGGCGACTCCTTCACCGAGGGCATGTCGGACCTGCTGCCCGACGGCACGTACCGGGGGTGGGCCGACGTCCTCGCCTCGCGGATGGCGGCCGTCGCCCCCGGGTTCCGGTACGCCAATCTCGCGGTGCGCGGCAAACTGATCCGGCAGATCGTCGACGAGCAGGTGGCCACGGCGGCGGCCATGCGGGCCGACGTGGTCACCCTGGTCGGCGGACTGAACGACACGCTGCGGCCCAAGTGCGACATGGTCATGGTGCGGGACCTGCTGACCGAGGCGGTGGAGCGGCTGGCCCCGCACTGCGGGCAACTGGTGCTGATGCGCAGCCCGGCCCGCCAGGGTCCCGTGCAGGAGCGGTTCCGGCCGCGCATGGAGGCGCTGTTCACCTGTGTCGACGAGCTGGCCGAACGGCACGGCGCGCTGGTCGTCGACCTGTACGGGGCGCCTTCGCTCGGCGATCGGCGGCTGTGGGACGTGGACCGGCTGCACCTGACGGCCGACGGGCACCGCAGGGTCGCGGAGGCGGTGTGGCAGGCACTGGGCTACCCGCCCGAGGATCCCGAGTGGCAACTGCCCCCGCCGGCCTCACTGCCGCCGGGCTGGACGGCGCGGCGCACCGCGGACGCCCGGTTCGCCCGGCAGCACCTGCTGCCGTGGATCGGCCGCCGCCTCACCGGCCGCTCCTCGGGCGACGGCCGCCCGCCCAAGCGCCCCGAACTGCTGCCGTACGACGTGCGGTGACGGCGGGAGACCGCCGCTCCGCCTCGTAGCTTCCTCCGAATCACCCGTGGCGGCGACACCTGCACGAAAGCGTCACGGACGCTCCTGTGGTCCGCGGGGGCCCCGGGCGTCGGTCGAGGACGCCATCGAACGGATTCGGCCCGGAGAAGAAGCCGGGCCCGATCCCGAGACGCGCACGGGGTGTCACCGATGCCGTCACGTGGCCGTCGCCGACTGATCCTTTCCACAGGTTCCGGCAGGAACCCCCGATGACCCGCGGCAGGCGGAGAGTCTGCGAAGCCGACGCGAGCGAGAAGCCGGGCAGGGCGGACGGGGTTCCTCGTGACCGGTCCCCAGGATCTGTGCCGGAGCCGAGGAACGACAGCGGCCCTGGGACGGCCAGCCCGCAGCCGGCCGGTCGGGAAGCGCGCTCGGTCACAGCCCGGTGGCCTGCCAGAGGGGCACGGCCGCGGTGGCGGCGAGCCCGACGTTGAGTGCGGAGGAAACAGACATGAGCTTGTTCCGTCGCGGGTCCGAGCCCATGCTGGTCGACGAGCAGGGCGCCCCATTGCCGAGGGCCTGGGCGAGGTCGGCCATCAGATCCTTCCGGCAGCGGGTACGAGTTCGCCGTCACCGGGGACGTGCGCAAGGCCCGCTGTCCGAGTCGGTTCTGTTCCCGTCGTGGACGGCCCGTCTCGCCACCCGCACGGGGCTGGTGCGAGGGATGTGTCACTCGGAGACCTTCGGCAGGGCACGAAAGTGGGTCTTGGCGGCCGTCAGCCTCTCGTATGTCCCGCGGGCCTGGTCGAGAGGGAAGACCTCGATCATGGGGTGGGCGTCGGTGAGGATGCTGTTCACAGCAGCACGAGCGACCATCATGCCGCGTTGCTCGACAGCCGCGCGACGGCGCGGACCCGACCGACCGCACTCGACATCCCGTACACCCCGCACACCAGCTCCGACCAGGGCGGACGAGGTTGTCGACAAACGCACCGCCGTGGTCTGCGATGAGGCTCGCACCACCCTGGACAGAGACGCGCACAACCCCCGCGTCATCTGACGTCCGTCCTGCTTCCGGCCACTCTTCGGTGCGGCGGACGGCATGCGGCGAGAGGTCGGGGTCGCAGCCAGTGGACGCGAGATGGCTCACAGAGGACGGCTGGTCGGACGACCGCCGGAAGGGGCTGCGTGCCTGTCCACCCGGCATGTGGATGCATTCCGCGACTGAACCCATACCGCCCGTACAGGTGCCAAGTACACCTATCGCCGCTTCTCCGGACCGCCCGACAGCGCCGCCGCGCGGATCCCGTCCCCGTCCCCGTCCCCGTCGAAAGGTAGGCGAGCGACGTTTTGTCGACTGCCCCAGTCGCCGCTCCCACAGCCGGCACTTCCACAGCCGCCGTGTCCAAGTCCTCGTCCATGTCGCAGGAGACCGGAACCGCACAGGCGCCCACCGTCACCGACCCCGCGCTCGTCCGGCGTGCCGTGAAGGCCGCCGCCCTGGGCAACGCGATGGAATGGTTCGACTTCGGTGTCTACAGCTACCTCGCGGTCACGCTGGGCAAGGTCTTCTTCCCTTCGGGCAACCCCACCGCCCAGCTGCTCGCCACGTTCGGCGCCTTCGCCGCGGCCTTCCTGGTCCGCCCGCTGGGAGGCATGGTCTTCGGTCCGCTCGGAGACCGCGTGGGGCGGCAGAAGGTCCTTGCCTTCACCATGATCATGATGGCGGTGGGCACCTTCGCGATCGGCCTGATCCCCTCCTACGCCACGATCGGCGTCGGCGCCCCGATCCTGCTGCTGGCGGCGCGTCTGGTGCAGGGCTTCTCCACCGGCGGCGAGTACGCCGGCGCCTCGACCTTCATCGCCGAGTACGCACCGGACCGACGCCGGGGTTTCCTGGGCAGCTGGCTGGAGTTCGGCACGCTGGCCGGGTACATCGGCGGCGCCGGCCTGGTCACGCTGATGACCGCGCTGCTCTCCTCCGAGGACCTGCTCTCCTGGGGCTGGCGCCTGCCGTTCCTCATCGCGGGCCCGATGGGCGTCATCGGCCTCTACCTGCGCATGCGCCTGGAGGAAACCCCGGCGTTCGCGGCCGAGCTCGAGAAGGCGGAGACCGACCGCCCGAAGGTACCGCTGCGCGAGATGATCACCGGCCAGTGGCGGGCGCTGCTGCTGTGCGTGGGCCTGGTGCTGGTCTTCAACGTCACCGACTACATGTTGCTGTCGTACATGCCGACCTACCTCACCGGTGAACTCGGATACGACGCGACGCACGGTCTGCTCGTCGTGCTCGGCGTGATGGCGCTGATGATGATCGTCCAGCCCTTCGCCGGCGCGCTGACCGACCGGGTCGGCCGCCGCCCGGTGATCGCGGCCGGCTGTGCGGGTTTCCTGCTGCTGTCCATACCGGCCCTGCTGCTGATCCGCGAGGGCAGCCTGCTCGCGGTGGCGGTCGGGACGGGCGCCCTGGGGCTGCTGCTGGTCTGCTTCACCGCCACGATGCCCGCCACCCTCCCGGCGCTGTTCCCGACGCGGGTGCGCTACGGCTCCCTGTCCATCGGCTTCAACGTCTCGGTGTCGGTGTTCGGCGGGACCACCCCGCTGGTGGTCACGGCGCTGATCGGCGCGACCGACGATGTGATGATGCCCGCCTACTACATGATGGCGGCGGCCGTGATCGGCGGGTTCACGGTGTGGCGCATGGCCGAGTCGGCGGGGCGCCCGCTGCCGGGTTCGCCGCCGTCCCTGGAGGCCGGGGAGCAGCGGCCCACGCAGGCCGCGGCGCGTTGAGGAGCGCCCTGAGCGGGGAGCCGAGTGGTTCTGTCGTGGTCAGCGGTACTGGTCCACCAGGAAAACGGGTCACCCGGTACCGCTGCCGAAAGGCAGGGGCGCATGGGCGAGTCGCAGTTCCGGAGGCCGTTGCATGACGGCGATTCGTCCGGAACGCCGGGCCGGCCCGGCGCCGGGCGGACGTCCTGGTTCGGGCAGGAGGCGAACGCAGCGCGGGCACGGTCCCGGTGATCATGTGAGTGTCGAAGTCCCATGCCCACGTGGCGGGTCCGTGCCTGCTCCCGCAGCTTCCCTCCTCCCCACCGCGCCGGCCTCCCTGGCCCGGACCTCCGCACCGGCTCCACTGCCGGACGCGGTCCGTCCGTCCGGTTTCCTGGAGCTGGTCCCCGACCCGCTGACCGGCTCGGTGTCCGTCCCACATCCCCGCACCCTGCGCCGTCTCCTCGTCCAGTTCGACGGCGCCACCCCGGGCCAGGCGATGAACCGGTGGAGCGCCCAGGTCGGGAAGCGTCCGACCTGGGCTTTCCGGACCGCACGGACGGGTCGGAGGCTTCTTGGACGCCGGGTAGACTCCGTGCACGTGACTGCTGCGCCCGCCAAGCCCCGTATCCCGAACGTCCTCGCCGGACGCTACGCCTCCGCCGAGCTCGCCACGCTCTGGTCGCCCGAGCAGAAGGTGAGGCTGGAGCGGCAGCTCTGGCTCGCCGTGCTGCGGGCGCAGAAGGACCTCGGTGTCGAGGTGCCGGACGCGGCGATCGCCGACTACGAGCGGGTCCTCGACCAGGTCGACCTGGCCTCCGTCGCGGAGCGCGAGAAGGTGACCCGGCACGACGTGAAGGCGCGGATCGAGGAGTTCAACGACCTCGCCGGGCACGAGCACGTGCACAAGGGGATGACCTCCCGCGACCTCACCGAGAACGTGGAGCAGCTGCAGGTCCGGCTGTCGCTGGAGCTGATGCGCGACCGTACGGTGGCGGTGCTGGCCCGGCTCGGCAGGCTGGCCGGCGAGTACGGCGAGCTGGTCATGGCCGGCCGCTCGCACAATGTGGCGGCCCAGGCCACCACGCTCGGCAAGCGCTTCGCCACCGCCGCCGACGAGCTCCTCGTCGCGTACGGCCGGCTGGAGGAGCTGCTGGGCCGTTATCCGCTGCGGGGCATCAAGGGCCCGGTCGGTACGGCGCAGGACATGCTGGACCTGCTGGGCGGCGACGCGGACCGGCTCGCGGAGCTGGAGCGGCGGATCGCCGGGCACCTGGGGTTCGCCGAGGCGTTCACCTCGGTCGGCCAGGTCTACCCGCGGTCGCTGGACTACGAGGTGGTGACCGCGCTGGTGCAGCTGGCGGCGGCGCCGTCGTCGCTGGCGAAGACGGTCCGGCTGATGGCCGGGCACGAGCTGGTCACCGAGGGCTTCAAGCCGGGCCAGGTCGGCTCGTCCGCGATGCCGCACAAGATGAACACCCGTTCCTGTGAGCGCGTCAACGGCCTGATGGTGATCCTGCGCGGTTACGCCTCGATGACCGGGGAGCTGGCGGGCGACCAGTGGAACGAGGGCGACGTGTCCTGCTCGGTGGTGCGCCGGGTGGCGCTTCCCGACGCGTTCTTCGCGCTCGACGGTCTGCTGGAGACGTTCCTGACGGTGCTCGACGAGTTCGGCGCGTTCCCGGCGGTCGTCTCCCGGGAGCTGGACCGCTATCTGCCGTTCCTGGCCACCACCAAGGTGCTGATGGGCGCGGTGCGCGCGGGTGTCGGCCGTGAGGTCGCGCACGAGGCGATCAAGGAGAACGCCGTCGCCACGGCCCTCGCGATGCGTGAGCAGGGCGCCGAGCGCAACGACCTGCTCGACAAGCTCGCGGCCGACGAGCGGATCCCCCTCGACAGGTCCGAGCTGGACGCGCTGATGGCGGACAAGCTGTCGTTCACGGGGGCCGCGAGCGCCCAGGTCGCCGCCGTCGTGGGCCGTGTCGACGCGATCGTCAAGCAGCACCCGGAGGCCGCCGCCTACACCCCCGGGGCGATTCTCTGACCCGCACCCCGGCCCTGTCCTCAAAACCCCCATGGGGTCCTGAGGACGGGGCCGGGCGCTGCGGCACGGGTCAGATCATGTCCCGGCCGTTGCGGCGGGCTTCGAGCCACTCGCGGAAGAACCCACGGCTGATCACGAACAGGATGACGGCCACGACGACGGGCCACATCAGGACGTAGACGCTCAGGGCGACGGTCACGGTGCCTCCTCTTGTCTCACTTGGTGTGTGCGGCGGGCTCGAGGTCGCCCGCGTCCGGGGAGCCTCCGGGGCGCTGGGCCCGGCCGGGGGCAGGGGGTGCCTCCCCCTGCCCGTCGGCGGTCGCCGCGGCGCTGCCGTCGTCGAAGTTGCCGGTGCGTTCCGCGATGACGGAGAAGTCGAAGCCTTCTTCCTGCCGTACGGACATGGCCCAGCAGATGACGGTGCTCACCGAGTAGGCGACGAGCGAACCGCACAGTGTCGCGTACTCGTGCAGGGATCCGATGGCGAACGGCGCGGAGACCAGCACGGCCAGCACACCGACGGTCTTCGCCGCCCTGGCGCCCAGGAAGCCGAAGACCATCAGGCCGAGGACGACACCGATGCCGAGGACCGCCAGCACGTCCACGACGATGCCGAAAGCGCCGTCCACGGGGATCCAGCTGAAGCGCACAGGCAGGAAGACCGCGAGCGCCACGAGCACCGAGGTGGTGAACGCCTTGTTCGTGACCTTCTCCCAGTAGAAGCTGGCCAGCACCGGGAAGACCAGCGCGCCCCACAGCGCGCCGACGAAGACCAGCAGGTCGAGGATGCTCAGCCGGAGACTGGCGAACGTGACGCCCAGCGCGGTGGCCACCACCATGGTGATCCGGCCGACCAGCAACATCGTCTTCGGGTCGGCCTTCTCCTTGCCGACACCCTGGCCGTAGACGTCGGCCATCGTGATCGACGAGAGGGCGGCGAGGTCCGCGTCGGCGGTGGAGGACAGCGCGCCGACGATCATGATGAAGAACAGGGCCAGCAGCGCGGGCGGCAGGTACTCGGCGGCCATCTCGGGGATGAGGTTGTTGAGGTCGCCACCGGACGGCTCGAAGCCCAGGTAGAGGGCGAGCACGCCGAGCATGCCGATACCGATCACCATGGCGCCGTACCCGATGGTCGCGGTGATGAAGGTCGGCTTGATCAGGCTCTCCTTCACCGCGAAAAGACGCTGGGCGATGGTCTGGTTGCCGATCGCGTAGGCCAGCACCGCGGCGATGTAGGGGGCGCCCTGCCCCATGAAGGCTTCGCTGGAGAAGAAGTTCCCCTGCTGCGGGGTCAGGTTGTCCGCACCGGTCTCGAACGCCGCGGGGAAGCCGGCCGCGAAGAAGATGAACGGGACGATCACGGCCACGGCACCGAGCATCGCGACGACCTGCACGAAGTCGGTCATGACGGAGGCGCGGAACCCGGACCACAGCGTGTAGAGCAGAACACCCGCGGCGACGCAGACGACGCCCTGGATGAAGTTGAACGGTGACAGGAGCGAGATCAGCACGCCGCCGGCGATGAAGTTGGACATCAGGCTGATGAGGCTGCCGACGACGTTGGAGCCCGCGAGCATCAACTGGCTGGAGCGGCCGTGGCGGGCGTACATGACCTCCGCCAGGGTGTGCGCCTTGGGGGCGACCTTACGGATGCGCTTGCCGAAGGGGTAGATGAAAAGGATCATCAGGGCGCCCCAGAGCCCGTAGTGGATGGGGCCCGAGATGCCGTAGGTGTAACCCGACGTGGCGGACGCGTACATCGAGGAGGCCCAGATCCATGTCGCCGTCATGCTGGCGGCCGAGATGCCGAATCCGACGTTGTTGCCGGCCGTCATGTACCCGTCGGCGTTCTCCTCCCTCTTGCCGATACGGGTCGAGATCAGAAAGGTCCCCCCATAGAAGAGGACCAGCAAGCCAACGACAACCATGGCGCTGAACTGGGCTGTATCCGTTTCGCCCGACACACGCCACCTCCTTCGACTCATCGAGCCCGGCGTCAGCGACCGCACCGAAGACTCGCCCAGGACATGCCAACCGCATCCATGCGCCGGAGACCCGGGGATGCACTCCATCACGCCGCCCGGCGCGTCGTCGCTGAAGACGGGGCGCTCACAAAACAGCGGGCCCCTTTGGGCCCGCAAACCGGTCTCAGGGCATCGGCTTCTGCCGACGGTGGCACCCTTCGGCCCTACCGGAGATCCACGGAGAGCTGCCCCGCAGCTACACGAGGCAGACAACTGATGTTTACACTGCAACACCCATCCTGTCCAACTTCGTTATTCCCACATCAGGATCTTTGCAGCTCTCTCTTTACAAGTCGCAACTGCGACGGAGCACCCGACTTGCCTGGAAATGCCTGTCTGGCGGTGTCAGGGTGTACGCAAGGAAGCCGGTCCCGCGAAGCCACCGCCCGACGGGCCGTGCTCCGCCGGGAGGAGGCGGAGCACGGCCCGTCGATGGGGGGCGATGTGCTGTGCAATGCTCATGGAGCCGGTGACTCACCGCCCCTGGAACGTGACGGCGCGTCGGCACCCTGTCCGTCAGGCGTCCTGGCGGCGCAGTCTCCAGGCCCCCGCCAGCAGCGCCGCGGCGGCCCACACCGCGGTCACTCCGAGTCCGGACCAGGAGCCGAGCGGCCCGTCGTACGTCTGCTGGAGGATCACCTGTCCGGCCCGGTCGGGCATGAACTCGACGGCCGTGCCGGCCGCGTCCCCGATCACGAACGACACGATCAGGATGAACGGGATCAGCAGGGACAGCGTCATCACGCCGCTGCGCAGCAGGGTCGCGAGTCCGGCCGCGAACAGGGCCATCAGCATGAGGTAGATGCCGCAGCCCACGACCGCGCGCGCCTGCTCGCCCGTGGTGAGCCCGTCCGCCGCCGGGCCCAGCGTCGCCCTCGTCGAGAAGAGCGAGGCCAGGGCGGTCAGCAGGCCGACGGCGAGCGCCGGCAGGGCGATGGCGGTCATCTTGGCCGCGAACCAGTGCCCGCGCTGTGGGACGGCAGCCAGCGACAGTCTCAGCGCACCGTTGCGGAACTCGGCCGACACCGCCATGGCACCGAAGGAGATCGCGGCGATCTGCCCCACGTACACCCCGGTCTGGGTGGTGAACAGCAGGTCGAATTCCGATCCCGACGTGTCCGACGCACCGGTGAGCGCGGAGAACGCCGTGGTCGTCACGAACACCGCCACCAGCGCGCCCAGAAGCGAGCGGAGCGTGCGGATCTTCAGCCACTCGGCGTGGAGTACGGGTGCGAACTGCATGGTCAGGCCTCCTGGGGCGAAGCGGTGAACTCGGTCTCGGCTGCCGTGAGGTCCAGGTAGGCCTGTTCCAGCGTGCCCTCGTCCGCCGCGAGTTCGAGGATCGGTACGCCCGCGGCGGAGACGAGGAGTCCGATGTCGTCCACGCGCGCGTGCGGCACGGTCCAGTGCCCGTCCTGCTGCTCGACGGCCTCGTGGCCGTGCGGGGCGAGCGCGCTCTTCAGCGCGACGGGGTCCGAGGTGCGGATACGGACGGCGGGCCGCACGCGCGACTCGATGAACGCGCGCATCGGGGTGTCCGCCAGCAGCCGGCCCCGGCCGAGGACGACGAGGTGGTCGGCGAAGGACGCCGTCTCGTTCATCAGATGGCTGGAGACCAGCACGGTGCGCCCCTCGTCCGCGAGCCGGCGCAGCAACTGCCGCACCCACACGATCCCTTCCGGGTCGAGCCCGTTGGAGGGCTCGTCGAGCATGACCACCTCCGGGTCGCCGAGCAGCGCGGCGGCGATGCCCAGCCGCTGGCGCATGCCCAGGGAGTACGTCCGTACCCTGCGCGTGGCCGCCGAGGCCAGGCCGGTATCCTCCAGCACCTCGTCGACCCGGCGGTCCGGGATGCGGTTGCCCGCGGCCAGGACACGCAGGTGGTCACGACCGGTGCGGGAGTCGTGCGCGGCCTGCGCGTCCAGCAGGGCGCCGACGCGGCGCAGCGGTTCGCGCAGCGTGGCGTAGGCGCGTCCACCGATGGTGGCGGAGCCGGACGTCGGGCGGTCGAGGCCGAGCAGCAGCCGCATGGTGGTGGATTTTCCGGCGCCGTTGGGGCCGAGAAAACCGGTGACACGGCCGGGCGGGACGTGGAAGGTGAGATGGTCGACGGCGCGCCGGCTGCCGTACTCCTTGGTCAGGTCGTGGACGTGGATGCTGGTCATGTGCGCCAGCGTGGCCGCAGGCAGGGTACCCGCGCCTCCCCCGGAAGGGGAGATCGTCTCCCCCCTGCGGGGGAGGTCCGTTGCCGGTGGGAATGCCACGATGTCCCGCATGGTCCGCATGCTGCGTCCGTTCACCCGGGCGGTGACGTACACCCGGTGGCTGCATCTGTTCGTCGCCTGCGTGTGGCCGACCGTCTGGGGTCTCATCGACAGCTCGCGCATGTACGTGGCGGTGGTGGTCCTGGCACTCGCCGGGCTGGTGCCCGCGATGCGGACGATCGAGGGGATGCAGGCCGATGTGCTGCTCCTCGGCAAACGCCCCGGCGTGGACCTCCCCCGCGACCGCGGGAGCGCGGGGAACCCCGAAGACCCCGGCGCCGCGGGAAGCGCGCGCTCCACGGAGATCGTCTCGACGCCGGCCGCGAGCTGGAACGACCGCGGGCGGACCGTCCTGTGGCTCCAGTGCCGCCTGTTCCTCGGCACCGCGGTCGCCATCCTGACCATTCACCTCCCCATGCTCGCCACGGACCTGGCGGCGACGGCCCGTGGCGGCACACCGGACCCCTCGACGTTCGTCCAGGTCCCCGGGCAGCACTGGTGGCACGCGCTGCTGGTTCCCCTGCCGATCCTCCTGCTCGCCGGGTTGGTCGTCGGGGCGGGCAGGCTCATCACCGTGCTCGCCCTGCGGCTGCTGGGCCCCTCCCCCGCCGAGCGCCTCGCCGTGCTGGAGAGCCGTACCGAGAAGCTTCTGGAACGGACCCGCATCGCCCGCGAGCTGCACGACACCATCGGTCACGCCCTGACGATCGCCGTGGTTCAGGCCGGCGCCGCGCGGGCCGCGGACGACCCCGCCTTCACCGACCGGGCACTGGAAGCCATCGAGGAGACCGGCCGGACCGCTCTGGAGGACCTGGACCGGGTTCTCGGCATCCTGCGCGAGCCGGAGAGGCCCGTGAGCAGCCGGCCGACGCTCGTGGACGCCGACCGCCTGCTGGAGTCCGCCCGTGCCTCCGGGGTGAAGCTCGACGCCGAGGTGACCGGCCCCCTGGACACCGTGCCGGGCCCGGTCTCACGCGAGGGGTACCGCATCCTCCAGGAGTCCCTGACCAACGCGCTGCGGCACGCGGGGCCGGTTCCGGTGCGGGCGAGGGTGTGCGTCGCCGACGGCACACTGCTGCTGGAGATCCGCAATCCGCTGGCCGAGGGGGTGCCGGGCCCCGGCCGCGGCAGCGGGCTGCGCGGCATACGCGAGCGCGCCGCTCTGCTGGGCGGCCGGGCGCGGACCGGCCCGGACGAGGGCGACTGGCGAGTCCGGGTCGAGCTGCCGCTGGGCTGAACAGGGGCGTGCGGGCCGCACAGGGGCGTGCTGACCTAGGCTGACCGGATGCCGATCACCGTTCTGCTCGTCGACGACGAACCCCTCGTACGTGCGGGTCTGCGGGCCGTGTTGGAGGCGCAGCCGGACATCGAGGTGGTCGGGGAGGCGGCCGACGGGGCGGCGGTGATCCCGCTGGTACGGCGACTGCGGCCGGATGTGGTCGCCATGGACGTGCGCATGCCGCTCATGGACGGCATCGAGGCCACCCGCGCCGTGCTGCGGACGGTCGAGGACCCGCCGAAGATCATCGTGGTGACGACGTTCGAGCAGGACGAGTACGTGTACGAGGCGCTGCGCGTGGGTGCCGACGGGTTCTTACTGAAGCGGGCGCGGCCCGCCGAGATCGTGCACGCGGTGCGGCTGGTCGCCGAGGGCGAGTCGCTGCTGTTCCCCGTATCGGTCCGGCAGTTGGCCGCGGAGTACGGCGAGAGCGGCGGCAACCGTGCGGCACGGGCCGTGCTGGACCGGGCGGGGCTGACCGGGCGGGAGGCGGAAGTGCTGCGGCTGATGGCGCGGGGTCTGTCGAACGCGGAGATCGCCGGCCGGCTGGTGGTGGGGGTGGAGACGGTGAAGTCGCATGTGAGCGCCGTGCTGGCGAAGTTGGGGGCGCGGGACCGTACGCAGGCGGTGATCACGGCGTACGAGTCGGGGTTCGTGGCGCCCGGGTGAGGCGGGCCCGTCGGAGCCGGGCCACGTGACGGGACGCGTGGGACGGATCGCGTGAGCGGCCGGGGCGGGACGCGGCGGGTTCCGGTCGTGGTCCGGGGTGGTCGTGCCCGGTGGTCGCCGGGGCCCGCCGCGCCGAGTACGATCCGCCCCACACGCGCACGAGCGGGGAGGACGGACGGTGAGTCGGCTGACCGGCGGGGATCCCTCGCTGTTGCGGAGGATCAACTCCGCGGTGGTACTGCACGCGCTGCGGGCCACCGACTGTGCCACGCTGACCGAGGTCACGAGGGTGACGGGGCTGTCCCGGCCCACCGTCGAGGGCGTCGTGGAGGGGCTGATCGAGGCGGGCCTCGTCGTGGAGAAGGCGGCCGAGGAGGGGGCGGCGCGGCGCCAGGGGCGACCGGCCCGGAGGTTCCGCTTCCGGGCGGAGGCCGGGCATCTGCTGGGCCTGGAGATCGGGCCGCACCGGGTGGCGGCGCTGCTGGCCGACCTGGACGGCCGGGTGATCGGCGCCCAGGCCAAGGACATCGGGGAGACGGCCGATGCCGACGAGCGGCTGGAACGGCTGCGCGCCGCCGTCGCCGAGCTGCTGCGCCGGGCCGGGGTGCCGCGCGACGCGCTGCGGGCCGTGGGCGTGGGGACGCCCGGGATCGTCGAGGCGGACGGCACCGTACGGCTGGGCACGGCGCTGCCCGGGTGGACGGGACTGGGTCTGGGCGAGCGGCTGAGACGGTCCTTCACGTGCCCGGTGCTGGTGGAGAACGACGCCAACGCGGCGGTCGTGGCCGAGCATTGGAAGGGCGTCGCCACCGGGACCGACGACGTGGTGTTCGTGCTGGCCGGGCTGAGTCCCGGCGCCGGTTCACTGATCGGGGGCCGGCTGCACCGGGGGTACGGCGGGGCGGCCGGCGAGATCGGCGCGCTGCATCTGCTGGGGCGCGAGGCGACTCCCGAGAAGCTGCTGTCCACCACGGACGAGCCGCTGCATCCGCTCGACGAGCAGGCGGTGGCCGAGGTCTTCGCCCGGGCCCGCGAGGGCGACACACGGGCCCTCGCGGCCATGGACCGCTTCATTCAGCGGCTGGTGCACGACGTGGCGGCGCTGGTGCTGGCCCTCGACCCGGAACTCGTCGTGATCGGCGGCTGGGCGGCCGGGCTGGACGGCGTGCTGGAGCCGTTGCGGCGCGAACTGGCCCGCTACTGTCTGCGCCCGCCGAGGGTCGCCCTGTCCCTCCTCGGGGAGGCGGCGGTGGCGACGGGCGCGGTGCGGCTCGCCCTGGACCATGTGGAGGAGCAGCTCTTCGCGGTGGAGGGCACGGTGACGGCCCGTCGGTAGGCGGCGCACCGCTCGCGCGGCGCCCCGCGTCTCCGCGTGCCCGACCCCGGCGGCGGTCGGCGTGCCCCGCCGGTCTGCTCAGCCCGCCCGCAGCGCACACCCCGTCGGTCGCGTACGTCCCGCCCGCGACGGACGGCGCCCCCGAGGGCCGGTGTTCAGGAGGCGTGGCGCTCGGGACCGTGGTGGATCTCCACGCCTCCGAAGTCGCCGAAGGTCAGCCGGCAGGTGTCCGCACGGTAGGTGGCGACGGACAGCGCGGCGACGCGGCCCCGGGCGATGAAGGAGGTGGTGACGACGAGGACGGGCGCGCCCGGCAGGCGGTCCAGCTCCTTGGCGTCGTCCGCGCGGGCCGAGCCGAGCTCCACCGCGTTCTCGTGCCGCTCCAGTTCCAGGTGCTGCAGCTCGCGCAGGACCGCACGCGCGCGGGCCACGCCCGACGGGGTGTCGATGGCGGAGAGGTCGGGCACCGAGGAAGCGGGGATGTACAGCAGCTCGGCGGCAACGGGCTGGCCCTGCGAGACCCGGGACCGCCGTACGGTGTGCACGGGTTCCTCCCGGCCGGTCACCAGGGTCTTGGCGACGCTCGCGGGCGGCACTTCGAGCGTGCAGTCAACGGCCTGCCAGGCGTCGTCGGGTCCGCCGGGCCAGGCGTGCTGTGCCGCGCCCACGGACACGCCCATGCGCGGCGGGGCCACCGTGGTGCCGACGCCCCGGCGTCGCTGCAGCCTGCCTTCCAGCTCCAGCTGCTCCAGTGCCTGGCGGAGCGTGGCCCGGGCGACGCCGAAGCGGGCAGCCAGATCGCGCTCGTTGGGCAGGATCTCGCCCACCGAGAACTCCGAGTCCAGGGCCTCGCTGAGCACGGTCCTGAGATGCCAGTACTTCGGTTCCGGCACCGTTTCCAACTGCGTGGTCCCCACCCTGTCCTCCGCGTCCGTCGGGTCCGGTGGCGTTTTAGCGCCCTTGTTTATTAAAGGTTGTTTCACTTCTCTGCGACCATAGGGCGGCCCTCACCCTTGGTCAATACCAATCGGACAGGGCGACGGGGCCCGCGCCGGTCGGCGCGGGCCCCGTGCGCGGGTGGACGGTTCCTACCCGGCAGCCCCCAGCGAGCGCAACTTGTCGGGGTTGCGGATGATGTAGACCGTCTGGACCCGCCCGTCGACGACGTCCAGTTGGAAGACGGCGTCGGGCCTGCCGCCGGCGAGGACCAGTACCGCAGGGCCGCCGTTGAGCTCCAGGACACGGACCGAGAAGTCCTGGATTCCCTTACGGGTGATACCGGTGAGGAAGCGGCCCACCTTGTCGGCGCTCTCCAGGACGCGCAGCGGGGCACGCGACTTGCCACCGCTGTCGCCGACGAGCCGTACGTCGGGGGCGAGCAGCTTCATGAGCCCTTCCAGATCGCCGCCGGCCGCCGCCGCCAGGAACCGCTCGGTCAGATCGCGGCGCCGGGCGGGGTCGACGTCGTAGCGCGGGCGGCGCTCCTCGACGTGCTTGCGGGCCCGCGCGGCGAGCTGGCGCACCGCCGGTTCACCGCGGTCGAGCATGGCGGCGATGCCGGAGTAGGGGTAGCCGAACGCCTCCCGCAGGACGAACACCGCGCGCTCCAGCGGAGACAGCGACTCCATGACGACCAGGACGGCGAGCGAGACCGAGTCGGTGAGCACCACCTGCTCGGCGGTGTCCGGGGCGGTGTCGCCGAAGTCGGTGAGGTAGGGCTCGGGCAGCCACGGGCCGACGTACGTCTCGCCCCGTGCCTTGATCTGACGCAGCCGGTCGATGGCGAGGCGGGTGGTGACGCGCACCAGGTAGGCGCGTGGCTCGCGGACCTCGGACCGGTCGCCGCCCGCCCAGCGCAGCCACGCCTCCTGGACCACGTCCTCGGCGTCGGCCACCCGGCCGAGCATGCGGTAGGCCACCCCCAGAAGGACGGGGCGGTGTTCCTCGAAGGCGTCGGTCACGGTGTCGGTGCTCACCCCTCCATCCCAGCCGACCCGTGCGGGCGTGTCCAGGCGGATTCGGCGCGTCGCGGAACCGGGACGCCGCGGGCAGGCCCCGGCCCTCCGGGGGCTACCCGTCGGTAGCGATTGCTGACAAGCTGTCTACGATGTCGGGCGACGTCGACGTCGGTGTCCCACCGGGCGTCCCGGGCACCGCGTGTCCTCCGGCACCGCGAACCCGGACACCCCGAGTCCCAGACGAGGAGCACCCCATGTCCGCGACCGTCTCCTTCGAGGTCACCTCTCCGCACGGCCCGCAGACCGTGACCCTCTCCTACGCGCGCACGGGTCACGGCGAACCGCTGCTCCTGCTGCACGGCATCGGCCACCACCGCCAGGCCTGGGACCCGGTGGTGGACATCCTCGCCACCGAGCGCGAGGTGATCGCCGTGGACCTCCCCGGTTTCGGTGCCTCCCCGGCGCTGCCGGGCGGCCTCGTCCACGACCTGCCCACCATGAACGCCGCCCTCACCGCCCTGTGCGGGAAGCTGGAGCTCGACCGGCCCCATGTCGCGGGCAACTCGCTCGGCGGTCTGCTGGCCCTGGAGCTCGGCCGCGAGAAGCTCGTACGGTCCGTCACCGCCCTGTCCCCGGCCGGGTTCTGGACCCCGGCGGAGCGGCGGTACGCCTTCGGTGTGCTGATCGGAATGCGGCGGATCGCGGAGCGCATGCCGCTGTCCCTGGTCGAACGGCTCGCCCGTTCGGCGGCCGGACGCGCGGCGCTGACCAGCACCATCTACGCCCGGCCGGGCCGCCGTTCGCCCGAGGCGGTGATCGCCGAGACGCTCGCGCTCGCCGGTGCCGCCGGCTTCGCCGAGACCCTCCGGGCGGGCACCGCCGTGCGGTTCACCGACGACGTGCCCGGCATCCCGGTCACTGTCGCCTGGGGCGCCCGCGACCGGCTGCTCGTCCCCCGTCAGGGGGTCCGCGCCAAGCGGACGATCCCCGGGGCGCGGCTGATCCGGCTCCCCGGCTGCGGTCACGTCCCGATGAACGACGATCCCGCCCTGGTCGCCCGCGTCCTCCTCGACGGCAGCCGCTGAACGGGGCCGCGCGGACCTGCGCGATGCGGCGCGACGGGACGTGACCCGGCCGGCGTGAGCGGCCGGACACGGCGCGACGGGACGTGACGCGAAGGGAGGCGACGGAGTGCACCGGAATGCGGTGAGCAGCACCGGCGGCGCGCCGTTTTCCTCAGGCCCGCGTCGAGTTGTTCACTTGGGGTTTGCGTGCGAGCCGCGCCGCCCGAGTACTTGTGGCAGCGCACACCGGCCGGTTCTCCCCCTCTGGAGGCGCATTCATGTCACCCCGTTCGCTCCCCGGCCGCCGCGCCGTCCTGCGCGGCTCGCTCGCGGCCTCGGCGGCCCTGGCCCTGCCCGCCGCCGTCGGGTCGGCGCCCGCCTTCGCCCGGTCCGGGCGTCCGGAGGCGAAGTGGGGTGTGCAGACGGGTGACGTGACGCACGACTCCGGGCTGGTGTGGGTGCGCTCCGACCGCCCGGCCCGGATGATCGTCGAGACGTCGGCGACCGAGTCGTTCCGCCGCACGCAGAGCCGGCACGGCCCGCTGCTCGGCCCCGGCACGGACTTCACGGGAACCACCCGGCTGCGCGGACTGCCGGCGGGCGAGCAGATCCACTACCGGGTGCGGCTCACCGACCCGGACGACCCGCGCCGCTCGGGCGAGCCGGTCACCGGTACGTTCCGGACGGTGCCCGCGCGGCGGCGCGAGGGTGTGCGGTTCGTGTGGTCGGGCGACCTGGCGGGGCAGGGCTGGGGCATCAACCCCGACTTCGGCGGCTACCGGATCTTCGAGGCGATGGCCCGGACCGATCCCGACTTCTTCCTGTTCAGCGGCGACACCGTCTACGCCGACGGGCCCGTCCCGGCGACCGCCGCGCTGCCGGACGGCGGTGTCTGGCGGAACATCACCACG
Organism: Streptomyces sp. NPDC085927; assembly: GCF_044540975.1. Lineage (NCBI taxonomy): Bacteria > Bacillati > Actinomycetota > Actinomycetes > Kitasatosporales > Streptomycetaceae > Streptomyces > Streptomyces sp. NPDC085927. Next base: position 106,011 of record NZ_JBITSN010000004.1, on the reverse strand, counting down.
GAGGAGAAGTCCAAGGTCGCCGAGACCCTGGCCGAGTTCCGCGGCAACTTCCGGTACAACCTGCTCGACGAGCACTTCCGCCGGTTCAACGCCCGGGTGCCGTCGATCGTGCAGTGGGACGACCACGAGGTGCGCAACAACTGGTACCCGGGCCAGCGGATCGCGGACACCGACGGCCGGTACACGGAGAAGAACGTCGACGTACTGGCGGCACGGGCGCGGCGCGCGTTCAGCGAGTACTTCCCGATGTCCACGCTGCGGCCGGGCGGTCGCGAGGGCCGGGTCCACCGGGTGCTGCGGCAGGGGCCGCTGCTGGACGTGTTCGTACTGGACATGCGGACGTACCGCAACGCCAACTCCACCGGTGACCAGACCGTGGACCCGCAGGGGATCCTCGGGCGCGAGCAACTGGAGTGGCTCAAGCGGGAACTGGCACGGTCGCGGGCGGTGTGGAAGGTGATCGCCGCGGACATGCCGCTCGGCCTGATCGTGTCCGACACCAGCGAGGGTGCCCAGCACGTCGAGGCGGTGGCCCAGGGCGATCCGGGCGCGCCGCTGGGGCGCGAGCTGCAGATCGCCGAGCTGCTGCGGTTCATCAAGCACCGGCGGATCACCGGCACGGTGTGGCTGACGGCCGACGTGCACCACACCTCGGCCCAGCACTACCAGCCCGCGCGGGCCGCGTTCGGCGACTTCGAGCCGTTCTGGGAGTTCGTCTCCGGGCCGTTGAACGCGGGCGCCTTCCCGGCGAGCACGCTCGACGGCACCTTCGGCCCGGAGCGGGTGTTCGTGAAGGCGCCGGCCGCGGCGAACGTCTCGCCCGCCGGCGGCTACCAGTTCTTCGGCGAGGTCGACATCGACGGCGGCAGCGGGGAACTGACCGTACGGCTGCGGGAGCAGGACGGCACCGTGCTGTACACGAAGCGGTTGCGGCCGGGCCTGGTCGGCCAGTAGCCGGTCGACGGACAACTCGCCGACCGGCAGGGCGACAAAAGGATCATAGGTACCATAAGAACTCTTTACTCGTCAGCCATGGCGCGTTAGTGATCACGAAACACATTTCCTTCACAGTGGCTGCATGAGCCGAGACATGCCGGACGAGACGCGTGACCGCCAGGGCCGTTCCCCACAGGGGCAGTCGAGAGGCGGACCGACCGCACGGTTCACGGCGGCGCTCCACAGTTGGCGGGCACGCCGCCACGGTCACGCGCCTCCCGCCTCCGATACAGGCGGCGGCCGGCCCCCGGCCGCCGCGTCGTGGGACGGGCTGCCGGCCGCGTCCGCCGGCGGGGCCGTGCGCAGCGCCCCGGCGGAGAGCTCCCTGTGGCGGATGCGGACGACGGTGCGGGACGAACCGGGCGCGCTGGCCGCGCTGTGCACGGCACTGGCCGGGAAGGGCGTCGACATCCTGAGCCTGCAGACGCACCCGCTGGGCACGGCCACGGTCGACGAGTTCCTGCTGCGGGCCCCCGCCGACCTGGCCGGCACCGGTCTCACGGCGGCGGTGTCGGGCGCCGGTGGCACCGACACCTGGATCGAGCGGGCCGACGCCCACGACCTGGTGGACGCGCCGACCCGGGTGCTGGGCCTCGCCACGCGTACGGCACTGGACGCGGCTGAGCTCCCCCTGGCACTCCGGCAGTTGCTGGGACGGTGCACGATCCGTTCGCTGCCCGCCGCGCCGGGTGCCGGCCGGCGGGCGCCGGAGGATGTGCCGGCCGAGGGGACCCTGGAGGACACCGTGATGCGGCTGCGCGCCCCCGAGGGCGGTGTGATCACCGTGGAGCGGCCGTATCTGCCCTTCACGCCCACCGAGTTCGCCCGGGCCAGGGCCCTGGTGGAGCTGGACACCCGGCTCGGCCCCCGGGTGCCCCGCGGCCAGGACGTCCTCACGCTGCCCGAGGGCAGCGACATCACGGTGCGCCGGGCGGACACCGGTGACCTGGAGGCGGCGCGGGCGATGCACGAGCGGTGCTCGCCCGAGACCCTGCGCCTGCGTTACCACGGGCCGGTCGGCGACGTGGACCGCTACCTGAACCACCTGCTCAGTCCGCGCTTCGGCCGCACGCTCGCCGTGCGGACGGCGTCGGGGCGCGTCGTCGGCCTCGGCCATCTGCTGTGGGACGGCGACGAGACCGAGGTGGCTCTGCTCGTCGAGGACGCCTGGCAGCGCCGGGGCATCGGCGGCGAGCTCCTCGCCCGGCTGGTGGCGATGGCCGGCGAGGCGGGCTGCGCCCACGTCTACGCCGTGACGCAGGCGTCCAACACCGGCATGGTCGCCGCGATGCGCGGCCTGGAGCTCCCCCTCGACTACCAGATCGAGGAGGGCACCCTGGTCATCACCGCCCGCCTGGACCAGCGGCCGGCCCGCCGCGTGCGGGAGGGGCACGGCGAGCAGCAGCAGGGCGGCTCCCGGATCGGCCGCCGGTCGTAGGCCGTCGCACCGCGAAAAGCCGGCGGAGCGGCCCGGCCGCCCCGTCCGGTCAGCCCAGCGCCCCGTCCAGATCGGCCCACAGGTCGTCGACGTCCTCCAGGCCGACGGAGAGCCGCAGCAGCCGGTCGTCGACTCCCGCGGCCCTGCGGTCGCCGGCGTCGACGATGCGGTGGCTGATGGACGCCGGGTGCTGGATGAGGGAGTCCACGCTGCCGAGGCTCACCGCCGGGGTGATCAGCCGTACGCCGCCGATCACCTCGTGCGGGTCCCCGTGCACCTCGAAGGAGACCATCGCCCCGCCGATGCGCGGGTAGTGCACCCGGGCCACCCGTGGGTCGGCGGTCAGTCTGCGGGCGAGTTCGGCGGCGCTCGCCGAGGCCGCCCGGACCCGTACCGGCAGCGTCGACAGCCCCCGCAGCAGCAGGTAGCCGGCCAGCGGATGCAGTACGCCACCGGTGGCGAACCGTATCTGCCGCAGCCGCCCCGCGAGTTCCTCGTCGCAGGCCACCACGCCGGCCAGGACGTCCCCGTGCCCGCCGAGGTACTTGGTGGCGCTGTGCAGCACCAGTCGCGCCCCGTGCTCGGCCGGACGCTGGAGGACGGGCGTGGCGAAGGTGTTGTCGACGAGCAGCGGCACGGAGCCGCAGTCCCGGGCGAGCGCCCGCAGATCGACCTCGGCCAGGGTCGGGTTGGCCGGTGACTCCACCAGCACCAGACCGGTGTCGGGACGCAGTGCGTCGGCGGCCCCCGCCGGGTCGGTCCACGTCACCTCGGAGCCGAGCAGCCCGGCGGTCAGCAGGTGGTCGCTGCATCCGTACAGGGGGCGTACGGCGACGACGTGGCGCAGGCCCGTGGAGCCGCGCGCCAGCAGGACGGCGCTGAGCGCGGCCATGCCGCTGGCGAAGGCGACGGCGGTCTCCGTGCCCTCCAGGCGGGCCAGGGCGGTCTCGAAGCGGGCGACGGTCGGGTTGCCGAGCCGGCCGTAGACGGGCGGGCCCTCCGGTTCCGCGCCGGTGGCGGCGAAGGCGTCGATCCGGGCGGCCTCACCGCGGCTGTCGTAGGCGGGGTAGGTGGTGGACAGGTCGATCGGCGGGGCGTGCAGTCCCTGCCGGGCCAGGTCGTCCCGGCCGGCGTGCACGGCCTCGGTGTCGAGTGCTCTCGTGGTGCTGCGCGTGCCCATGCGTACGTCCATGCCCCGAAGGGTGAACACCGGCCGGGCTGCGGGGGCCGGTCTCCGTGTTACGTTCGGCCGGTGGCCGATTCTGTCGTACTGGATCCGGTGGACCTTCATCTGCTGCGGCTGTTGCAGAACGACGCCCGGACGACGTACCGGGACCTCGCCGCGCAGGTGGGGGTCGCGCCGTCGACCTGTCTGGACCGGGTGGCCCGGCTGCGGCGCTCCGGCGTGATCCTCGGGCACCGGCTGAAGCTGGACCCGGCCAAGCTGGGGCGAGGACTCCAGGCGCTGCTGTCGGTTCAGGTCAGGCCGCACCGGCGGGAGCTGGTGGGGCCGTTCGTGGAGCGGATCCGGGCGCTGCCGGAGTCGCTGACCGTCTTCCATCTGACCGGACCGGACGACTATCTGATCCATGTCGCGGTCGCGGACATGGCGGATCTGCAACGGCTGGTGCTGGACGAGTTCACGTCGCGGCGGGAGGTGGCACGCGTGGAGACGCGGCTGATCTTCCAGCAGTGGGACTGCGGTCCGCTGCTGCCCTCTTCGCCCTCGGCTCAATCCGGGTGACGTCCGGCGGGCCGCGTACCAGGATGGTCGCCATGTCTGAGACCAACAGCCCGCTGCCCCGCGAGGTCGCCGACGCCTACGTCGACGATCTCATCGCCCTCGACCCGGTCACCGGTACGTATCTTGGCGTGCAGGAGAGTTACCGCCGCCTGCCCGACCTCTCCCCCGCGGGCCAGGCCGCGCTCGCGGAGCTTCAGCGGGCCACGCTCGCCCGGCTCGACGAGGCCGAGGCCGGGCCCGGCGCGGACAGCGACATCGAGCGCCGCTGCGCCCGGCTGCTGCGGGAGCGGCTCACCGCGGAGCTCGCCGTGCACGAGGCCGACGAGGGTCTGCGTTCGGTCGGCAACCTGGGCACCGCCGCCCACTCGGTGCGTGAGGTGTTCACCGTGACGCCGACGCGGACCGAGGAGGACTGGGCCGCGGTCGCCGAGCGGCTGCGCGCGGTACCGGCCGCGCTGGCGGGCTACCGGGAGTCCCTCGCGCTCGGCCTGGAGCGCAAGCTGTACGCGGCGCCGCGGCCGACCGCCACGTTCGTCGAGCAGCTCACCGAATGGGCGGACACCGGCGAGGGCCGGGGCTGGTTCGAGGACTTCGCCTCGCCGGGTCCGGACGCGCTGCGCGCGGAGCTGGACGAGGCGGCGCGTTCCGCGACCGCGGCCGTGGTGGAGCTGCGGGACTGGGTGCGCGACGTGTACGCGCCGGCGATCGAGGGCGCCCCCGACACCGTGGGCCGGGAACGCTACGCCCGCTGGTCCCGCTACTACAACGGCACCGACCTCGACCTGGACGAGGCGTACGCCTACGGCTGGGCCGAGTACCACCGGCTGCTGGGCGAGATGAAGAAGGAGGCCGAGAGGGTCCTGCCGGGTGCCGGCACGCCGTGGGTGGCGCTGGCGCACCTCGACGAGCACGGCCGGCACATCGAGGGCGTCGACGAGGTCCGTGACTGGCTGCAGGGCCTGATGGACAAGGCGATCGACTCGCTCGACGGCACCCACTTCGAACTCGCCGAGCGGGTACGGAAGGTGGAGTCGCGGATCGCCCCGCCGGGCAGCGCGGCGGCGCCGTACTACACGTCTCCGTCGGAGGACTTCTCCCGGCCCGGCCGTACCTGGCTGCCGACCATGGGACTGACCCGCTTCCCGGTCTACGACCTGGTGTCGACCTGGTACCACGAGGGCGTCCCCGGCCATCACCTCCAGCTGGCGCAGTGGGCGCACGTCGCCGAGGACCTGTCCCGCTACCAGGCCTCCGTCGGCATGGTCAGCGCCAACGCGGAGGGCTGGGCGCTGTACGCGGAGCGGCTGATGGACGAACTCGGCTTCCTCGCGGACGCGGAGGAACGGCTCGGCTACCTGGACGCGCAGATGATGCGGGCCGCCCGGGTGATCGTGGACATCGGCATGCACCTGGAACTCGAGATTCCGGCGGACTCGCCGTTCCATCCGGGCGAGCGCTGGACGCCGGAACTGGCCGAGGAGTTCTTCGGGGCGCACAGCAGCCGTCCCGCGGACTTCGTGGAGAGCGAGATGACCCGCTATCTGACGATTCCCGGGCAGGCCATCGGCTACAAGCTCGGCGAGCGGGCCTGGCTGCTGGGCCGGGAGAACGCCCGCAAGCGGCACGGCGACGCCTTCGACCTCAAGGCGTGGCACATGGCGGCGCTGTCCCAGGGCTCGCTGGGCCTGGACGACCTGGTGGACGAGCTGTCGGCGCTGTGAGCCGGGCCGTCGGCGGCCGGCGCCGGGACGGCTCCGCCGGCGTCAGCGCCGGAAGCCTCCCTCGGAGTCGATGACCTGACCGGTGACCCAGTCCGCCTCGTCCGTGGCCAACCACGCGATGAGGCGGGCAGGGTCGTCGGGCATCCCCCACCGCCCGCCGGGAAAGCGCGCGGCGACGGCCTCGTGGGCCTCTCCGGTGAGGTAACCGGTGTCCACCGGGCCGGGGTTGACGGTGTTCACCGTGACGGCGTGCTGGGCCAGCGTGGTCGCCAGGGAGCGGGTGATCGAGGCGAGCGCGCCCTTCTGGAGGGCGTAGGCGATCTCGCCCGGCATCCCGCCGGCGATGTCCTGTCCGGACGTCATCATCATCACGCGCCCGCCCGGGGTGCACGGGGGCAGAGCGGCCCGGTGCCGGGCATGGGCCCGGACGAGCAGGATCACCGAGCGTGTGTCGACGGCCCAGTGGGCGTCGAGCATCGCGGTGTCGATCGTGTCGAGAGTGCCGTCACCGCCGCTGAGGGCGTGGTTGGCGACGAGGATGTCGAGCCGTCCGCCGAGTGCGGTGGTGGCCCGGTCGAACAGTTCGGCGGGCACGGACGGGTCGGAGAGGTCACCCGGCCCGGACATCACCCGCGCCGAGGGGTCGCCGAGAGCTTCCCGCACGGAGGCGGCCACGTCCTCGGGGCGGTCCGCGCCCCAGGGCATCGCCGCGTCGTGCGGCACGTGGTGGTGCAGGTAGACGCTCGCTCCGTGGGCGGCGAGACGCCGGGCGACCGCGTGTCCGATGCCCTCGCGCCGGCTGGCCCCGGTGACCAGCGCGGTCCGGCCTCGCAGGGGCAGGGGGTCACGGCGGAGTGCTTCGGGTGCGGGGTGCGGAAGTGGGGGCATGGTCAGCCATGATGGCGGGGCGGAGGTCCCGGCGCACGCCGATATCGCGGCCCCGCCCCCACCGTGACGCCGACCGCCCGGCTGCCCGCGTCCGGCCGTCGCTCACGTTTCCACGTCCACCCCGCCCGCCCCCCACTCGACCCGGCTGCGCTCGGCTCAGCCCACGCCGTGTATCCGTACCGTCGAACCCGAGCGGCCCTTCACCACCGCGAGTTGGGCGTGGATGCGCCGCCGCAGGTCGGGGACGTGGCTGACGATTCCCACGCTGCGGTCGCGTTCCCGCAGGGAGTCCAGGACGTCCAGCACCTCGTCGAGGGTCTGGTCGTCGAGGCTGCCGAAGCCCTCGTCGATGAAGAGGGTGTCCAGCCGGACCCCGCCGGCCTCGTCGGTGACGACGTCGGCGAGACCGAGGGCGAGGGCGAGCGAGGCGAAGAAGGTCTCGCCGCCCGAGAGGGTCGCGGTGTCCCGCTCCCGGCCGGTCCACGCGTCCACGACGTGCAGCCCGAGGCCGCTGCGGCCGCGCCCGGTGCGGTCGTCGGAGTGCACCAGGGTGTAGCGGCCGGACGACATGCGGTGCAGGCGTGCGGTCGCCGCGGCGGCGACCTGTTCCAGGCGGGCGGCCAGGACGTAGGACTCCAGGCGCATCCTGCGTTCGTTGGCGGCCGAGGTGCCGGCGGTGAGGCCCGCCATGCGGGCCACCCGGTCGTACTCGTCGCGCAGCGGTGCCAGCCGGCGCGCCGAGGCGGTGGCCCGCGCGGAGAGCCGGTCGAGTTCGGCGCAGCGGCGGGCGGCGGCGTCGCGCGCGGAGGCCGCCTCCCGCACTCTGCGGTCCGCGTCCTCGGCGGTGCGCTGCGCGGCGGCGAGGTCGGCGGGGGGCTGCTGGGCGGCGGCCTCGGTGCCGGGCTCGGTGAGCACCGCGCGTACGGCGGCCTCCTCCTGCTGCCAGGCGTCCAGCCGGTGCCGCAGTGCGCGGCCGGTGGCCGCGTCGAGCAGTGCCTCGGCCGCCTCCCCCGGGGTGTCGAAGCCGGCTTTGAAGGCGGCGTCCGCGAGCCTGGCGTCGGCGTGCTTGAGCCGCTGCGCGGTGCCCTCGGCGAGCCGGACGGCGTCGGCGGCGTCGGCGAACCGCTCGGCGTCGCGCTCCAGTTGGGCGGCGCGTGCGGCCACGCTGTCCGCGGCGCCCCGCGCCTTGGCCAACTCCTCCTCCAGTGCGGCCTGTTCCTGGTCGAGGCGCTCGCGGACACCCGTCCGCGCGGCGGTCCGGACCGCCGCCTCGCGCTGCGCGGTCAGCCGCCGCTCGTGCTCGTGCTCCGCCTGCCTCAGCTGCTCCTGCGCGGAGTGCAGTACGGAGGCCGCGTCCCGGGCTCGTGCGTACTGCCCTTCCAACTCCTCCACCTCGTGGGCGAGTCGGTCGGTCGGTGTGTCCCCCGCCTCCGCTCCGGCTGCGGCCAGTGCCTCGCGGACGACGCCTAGGCGCCGTTCGCGGTCGGCACGGCGTTCCTCGGCGCTCTGGTGGGCGGCGAGGGCGCGTTCCTCCGTCTCGCGGTCGACATGGCCGGCGTCCTTGCGGGCGGGGGCGGGGTGTTCGACGGCGCCGCAGACCGTGCAGGGTGTGCCGTCGGTGAGGTTCGCGGCGAGTTCGGCGGCGATGCCGGCCAGTCGCTGTTCCTTGAGGTCGAGCCAGTGCTGCTTGGCCGCGAGTGCCCGTTCCTGGGCCGTGCGGGCCTGCTCGGCGGCGCGGTCGGTGTCCCCGGCCAGCCGGTCCCGCAGCCGTGCGGCGTTCAGCCGCTTGTGCGCGGGGTCGCGCTGCACCGCGAGTTCACCGGCCCTGGTCGCGGCCTCCTGCGCGGACTCGATGCGTGCCTGGAGTCCGCTCCGGGTCTCCTCCCATCCGGTGAGCCAGGCGTCCGACTCGTCCAGCACGTCGTCGTCGGCGCGCTCCTGGCGGTCCAGGCCGACCCGTTCGTCGAGGAGTTCGGCGAGCCGTCGCTCGGCGCGGCGGGCCGACTCGAGGCCGCCCAGTTCCTCGGCGGCCCGGCGCGCGGCGGCCGTGAGCCCGGCCGCGCCCGCCTCCTGGTGCCCCTCGGGGAGCGAGGCACGCGCGCGCGTCTCGGCGTCGGCCGCCTCCCGGTGTTCGGCGTCGGCGGACTCCCGCAGTTCCAGCGCGGGGGCGACCGCCTCGGCCCTGCGGGAGCGGTCCAGGAGCGTCTGCGCCTCCTGCCGGGCGCCGGCCTCCTGCGCCAGCCGCGCCGCGCGCTCCCGCGCCCCGGCGAACCGCCGTTGCAGCCGGTCCCGTTCGCGTACGTCGTCCAGTGACCGGTCGGCGGCGGCCTGCGCGGATTCGGCGGCGGCGAGACGGCACCGGGCCACGGTGAGCTGTTCGCGGGCGGTGCTGCGGGCGACGGCGGCCGCGGTCAGCACGTTCTCGGCCAGTCCCGGTTCGCCCGGCGCCAGGTCGTCCAGCCGCATCGCCTCGCCCGCGGCCTGCTGCATCCGGTGCGCGTCGGCGAGCAGGTCCGCGTCGCCGTCCCGCACCCGGGACTCGGTGGCGCGGCGGCGCTCCGCGAGGTGTTTCTCCACGTCGGCGAAGCGGCGGGTGTCGAAGAGCCGGCCGAGCAGCTTGCCGCGCGCCTCGGCGTCGGCGCGCAGGAACCGTGCGAAGTCGCCCTGGGGCAGGAGGACGACCTGGCAGAACTGCTCCCGGCTCATGCCGAGGAGTTGGGTGATCTCCTCGCCGATCTCCTGGTGGGAGCGGCTGAGGTCCTTCCATGACCGGGCCGCCGGGTCGTACTCGCGCAGCCAGGTCTGTGGCTTGTCGAGGGTGGTGCCGGTGCCGCGCTTCTTCGGGCGCTGCCAGGGCGGTTGCCGGGTGACCTCGAGCCGGCGTCCGGCGACGGTGAGGTCGAGGGTGACCTCGGTGCGGACGGCGGGGGCGGCGTGGTCGCTGCGCAGCGTCATGCCCTGCCCGCTCTGCCGGGCGCCGGGGACGGATCCGTACAGGGCGTAGCAGACCGCGTCGAGTATGGAGGTCTTGCCGGCGCCGGTGGGGCCGTGCAGCAGGAAGAGGCCCGCGGCGGACAGTTCGTCGAAGTCGACGGTGAGCGAGCCGCCGAAGGGCCCGAAGGCGGTGAGGGCGAGCCGGTGCAGTCTCACCGCGCCACCTCCCGTACGGCCTCGTCGGCGCGGACCGCGTCGATGGCGTCCCGCAGGACGGCCCGCTCCCGCTCGTCGGGGCCGGCGCCGCGCACGTGGGCCACGAAGTCCTCCGCGATCTGCTGGTCGTCGCGGCCGGCGAGGCGGTGGGCGTAGGACATCGCGGGGTCGCCGGGCGCGCGTTCGGGTTCGAAGACGAGGCTGAGGGTGTGCGGGAAGCGTTCGGTGAGCCGGGCCATGGGGTCGGCCGGGCGGACCGGGTCGGTGAGGGTGGCCTCGACCCACGCCTCGCGGTGCGGCTCGAGCCCGGGGTCGGCGAGCAACTCCTCCAGGGGGCCGCGGATCCGGGCGAGGGCGCGCGGCACCGGGCAGTCGATCCGCTCGGCGGTGACGCCGCCGTCGGCGGCCAGGTCGACGAGCCACATGCTCTTGCGGTGGTCCGCCTCGGAGAAGGAGTACGGGAGGGGGGAGCCGGAGTAGCGCACGCGCTCGGTGAGGGTCTGGCAGCCGTGCAGATGCCCGAGCGCCACGTAGTCGACACCGTCGAACACTCCGGCGGGTACGGCGGAGACCCCGCCGACGGTGATGTCCCGCTCGCTGTCGCTCGGTGTGCCGCCGGTGACGAAGGCGTGCGCGAGGACGACCGAGCGGGTGCCGCGCGGGCGGGCGGCGAGGTCGGCGCGGACCCGGTCCATGGCGGCGGCGAGCACTGCCTCGTGGCCCGCCTTCTCCACCCCGAACTCGTCCTTGACCAGGGCCGGTTCCAGATAGGGCAGTCCGTAGAAGGCGACGTCCCCGTGGCTGTCGGACAGCATCACGGGGGTGCCGCTCGCCGCGGGGGCGGTCCGCAGGTGGATGCCCGCGCGCCCGATGAGTCCGGCGCCGACGCCGAGGCGGCGGGCCGAGTCGTGGTTGCCGGAGATCATCACCGTCGGCACGCCCAGGCCGGCGAGGCGGTGCAGGGCGTCGTCGAACAGCTCCACCGCGGCGAGCGGCGGCACGGCCCGGTCGTACACGTCTCCCGACACGACCACCGCGTCGACGGCGTGCTCGCGCACGGTCGCCACGAGGTGGCCGATGAACTCGGCCTGGGCACCGAGCATGCCGACCCGGTGGAACGCCCGGCCGAGGTGCCAGTCGGAAGTGTGCAGCAGTCTCATGACCCCCGAGAGTAACGGCCGGGTCCGACAGCACGGCCGGAAACTCCTGTATCGCCCCGTCATGACCGAAGCCGCTTACGCCCGTTCTGCACGAGAAGCAACCGATATGACGTCATGAGTCGATGAGGCGCGCGGTTCACGCGGCCGGGGTCACACGTCGCCGTACGTCTCGCCGCCCGGTTCGAAGCGGGCGGTCCCGGCGGTCGCGTCCGCGAGCCAGGACCGGAAGGCGTCCACGTCGGCGTCCGGGAGGGCGATCCCGATCGTGACCTCCTCGTCGTAGCGCACGTCCCGCACCTCGCGCCCCGTGGAGCGCAGGTCGTTCTGGACCTTGCCGGCCCGCTGGTGGTCGACGGTCACCGTGGCCAGCCGGAACCGGCGCCGGGTGAGCGTGCCGACGGTGTCCAGCGCCTCGCCGACGGCCCCGCCGTACGCGCGGATGAGCCCGCCGGCGCCGAGTTTGACCCCGCCGTAGTAGCGGGTGACGACGGCGACGACGTACCGCATGTCGCGGCGCAGCAGCATCTGGAGCATGGGGACGCCCGCGGTGCCGCCGGGTTCGCCGTCGTCGCTGGCCTTCTGGACGGAGGCGTCCGCGCCGATGACGTACGCCCAGCAGTTGTGGGTGGCGTCGGCGTGCTCCTTGCGGACGGCGGCGACGAACTCCTGCGCCTCCTGCTCGGTGGCCGCCGGGGCGAGCGCGCACAGGAAGCGTGAGCGGTTGATCTCGGTCTCGTGCACACCCGCGCGGGCGACGGTGCGGTACTCGTCCTGCATCCGGCCAGCCTATGCGCAGCCGTCCGGGCGGGCCGCCCCGGCCGGGGGCGGGCGGAAAGCGGCTACCGCGCGGGGCCCCGGGGCACGGTCATCGCGGTCAGCAGGGCGGTGCCGGGGGCGAGGTCCGGCCATGCGGTGCCGCGCCAGGACAGCACGGCGACCGCCGAGGTCGGGAACTTCGTGCGGACCCGGTCGAGCAGGTCGTCCGCGCCGTCGCCGGCCAGGGTCAGGACGAGATCGGCCAGGCCCGGTTTGTGGCCGACCAGCAGCAGGGTGCCGACGTCGGCGGGCGCCTCGCGCACCACGGCCAGCAGTCCGGGGACCCCGGCCGCGTACAGCCGGGACTCGTACCGGACCGGCGGGGACGTGTCCCACTCCGCCGCCGCCAGTTCCCAGGTCCGGCGGGCGCGTACGGCGGTGGAGCACAGGGTGAGGCCGGGCGGGCCGACGGCGTCGGCGATCGCGCGTCCGGCGGCGGGTGCGTCGCGCTCGCCCCGCGCGGCGAGCGGACGGTCCCGGTCGGGCACGCCCTCGGGCCAGGCGGACTTGGCGTGCCGCAGCACGACCAGCCGACGCAAGGGAGCGGCCTCGCCCCGCCCGGTGGACCCGGTGCGTCCCGCGGGTCCGGGTTCGCCGGGGAGCCCGGTCATGCCGGGGATCCCAGGGCCCGGGTGAGGTCGAGGCCGAGCAGCCGGTCGGCGTAGGCGTACGTCTCGAAGCGGGCGCCGTCCGGCACCTCCGGATCCTGCTCCACCGCGCGGAGCACGCGGAGCACCCCGGCCGCGTCCAGGTCGTCCTCCCAGGCGGTGCGCAGGTCCACGCGCACCGTGTCGGGAATGGGCCGCGAGGGCCGGTGCGCCCAGGCGGCGACCGCGCCGCGCCAGCGCCCGAGGGTGTCCGCGGCCTCGTCCAGGGCGGCCGGATCGAGCCTCAGCGGGCTGCTCCTGGGGTGCGTGAGCAGGGCGAGCCGCAGGACGGCCGGCTCGGTGGGGTGGCTCGGGGCGGTGAGGCCGGCGGGACCGGTGGTGTCGGTGCCGTCCGGTGCGTCGTCACCCAGCCCTTCCTGGTGGACGGGTGCGACGGTGACACGGACTCCGTCGGGTGTCTCGCCTCCCTCGCTCACCACGTGCAGGACCTGGGCCTCCCCCAGCCCGGTGCCGGCGTCCCGGCCGTCCTCGAAGGGCCGTACGCCGAGGGCGGCGCCCGCCGCGCGCAGTTCGGGCAGATCCCGTTCTCCGTCGAGCAGCGCCCACACCGGGGTGCCGCCGAGTTCCAGGGCGCGCACGAGCAGGTCGGCGACGAGCAGCACGCGCAGGTTCGTCGGATCGAACCCGCGCGTGTGGGCCTCGACACGGGTGAGGCCCCGCCGGGCGGGGGTGGCGTCCACGAGTTCGCCGGTCCGGGCGTCGGTGATGCGCAGCACGAGGTGAGCGTAGGCGCACAAGCGGGCCCGCGCAGTCATCTCGCACGCTTTTCGGGAACGCCGTGGCATTGGGCGTACCCGCGGCGCCGGGAATCACCCCGCGCTCCGGTTCGTTGTCCGCAGGACAGCTCCCTCACGACTACGACCCTCCAGGAGGCCCCGGTGTACGGCGACGAGGCAGCGGTCCGCAAGATCCTCACCGGGCTCGGCGACACCTGGGCCGTGGTGGGCCTGTCGTCGAACCGGCAGCGCGCGGCGTACGGCGTCGCCCAGGTGCTGCAGCGCTTCGGCAAGCGGGTGGTGCCGGTGCATCCGAAGGCCGAGACGGTGCACGGCGAGCAGGGGTACGCCTCGCTCGCGGACATCCCCTTCGAGGTGGACGTCGTCGACGTGTTCGTGAACAGCGAACTGGCCGGAGCGGTCGCGGACGAGGCCGTCGCCAAGGGCGCGAAGGCGGTGTGGTTCCAGCTCGACGTCGTCGACGAGGCGGCCTACGAGCGGGCCCGTGCGGCGGGCCTGGCCATGGTGATGGATCGCTGCCCGGCGATCGAGATACCGCGCCTGGGCTAGCTGGGACCGGGCCGGCCGGGGCCGTGCCGGCGACAGGCCTCAGGGCCGGGGCCCCGTGAGGCCTGGGGCACCCCACACCGGGAACCAGCGGGCCAGATCGGCCTCGATGCGCAGGTCCTCCGCGAGGAGCGCCTTGATCTGGAGTTCCAACGCGTTGTCGCGCCGCTCCGTTCCGTCGGGGAGCGGCGCGAAGGGGTAGAAAGTGCCGCGCTTGTAGAGATAGACCAGTGCCAGGGCCCGGTGGTCCGATGTGGCCCGGAACCCGACCAGGGAGCAGAGGAGTTGCGGGCCGAAACCCGCGTCCTGGAGGAGCGTGTTGACGGCGTGCAGATCGTTGACCAGTGAGGCGGTGTCGTCGGCTGTGTGATGGACGAGGAGCCACGTGTACCCGTACGCGTCCTTGGTGTACTCGACGGGTGTGCCGCCCCGGCCGGTGTCGGCGTCGAGCAGTTCCCGTACCTCCTGCTGGAGCCGGTCGAATGCGCCGCCCTCCACGCTCGCGAAGCAGACCGATCCGGTCCCGGTCGGAGTGAACCCCGCCCCCGCCTGCACGGTGATCGCCGCCGAGGGCAGGCTGAAGAGCTGGTCGAGGTCCGGGCGGACCGGCTTGCTGCGGCCGAGGATGGTGTCCAGGAGTCCCATGGCACGGCACCTTCATGGATCGTCAGGCTTGGCCGAGCTGGGCCGAGATCCGGCCGAGCTGGTCGAGGCGCTGTTCGAGGGTGGGGTGGGAGGAGAGCAGCCGACTCAGGCTCTCCTTGGAGGAGAAGGCCGGTGCGAACCAGAAGGCGTTGAACGGCTCTGCCCGGCGAAGATCCTTGGTCGGAATCCTCGCCATCTCGCCGGTCACCTTGGTGAGCGCGGACGCGAGTGCGGACGGACGGCCGGTGAGCAACGCGGCGGAGCGGTCGGCGGACAGTTCGCGGTAGCGGGACAGCAGTCGGGTCAGCAGGAAGCTGATCACGTACACGACGGCACTGACCAGGGGGATCAGGAGTGCCATGAGGGCGGTGGCGCTGTCGCGGCTGGTGCGGCCGAGCCCGGTGTAGAACGCGACGCGGGTCATGACACCGGCCAGCACACCCAGGAACGACGCGATGGTCATCACGGCGACGTCCCGGTGGGCGACGTGCGACAGCTCATGGGCGAGGACGCCCTCCAGCTCCTCCGGTTCCAGGCGCCGGAGCAGACCCGTGGTGACGCATACAAGGGCCGTTCTCTCGTTTCGGCCGGTGGCGAAGGCGTTCGGTAGGTCATTTTCGGCGATCGCCACCCGCGGCTTGGGAATATCGGCGAGGGCACAGACGCGGTCCACGGTGCCGTGCAGCCCGGGAGCCTGCTCGGGGGTGACCTCGCGCGCGCCCATGCTGAAGGCCGCGATCCGGTCACTGAACCAGAACTGCGCGATGAACAGGACGCCCGCGATCAGCAGGATGACGGGCCACGCGTTCTTCAGGAGGGCCAGCAGAACGCCGACGAAGACCACATAGAGCAGCCCGATCAGGAACATCGTCGTCACCATGCGGGTGGTGAGTCCTCGGTCCGAGGCGTACCGCGACTGCGACCGGGTCCTGGGCATCCGGATCACCTCCAGCGGACATGCACTGCCTCACTGCACATCCCTCTCCTGCAAGTGTGCTCCTTGCCCGCACGCCCGGGAGCGGCTTTGGCCCAGCGCGGGTGCGGGTCCCGCCGGGACGGCGGGACCCGCCGCGGAACCTGCCGGGCAGGGTCGAGTTGCACAGCGCGGGTTCCGCTTCGGCGGGGAGCGGCAGTACGGCCTCCCTCACCAGGAGCTGACGGGCAGTCGTCACTGGTCTCACCCACACCCGTTGCCGGTCCGAGCAACCCTGCCCCCTGACCCCTGCCCCCTGACCCCTGTGCACTGACCCCTGAGCACTGAGCACTGAGCGGCACTGGAACGGCACGGGGCGCCCCGCTGATGCCGTCAGTCGTGCGGGGGCCGGTCGCTCAGCCGGTGATCGGCGACGTTGAGCGCCTCGTCCACCAGCCGCCGCAGATGTCCGTCGCGCAGCGAGTAGATCACCCTGCGGCCCTCTTTCCGCGTGCCCACCAGCCCCGCGAGGCGCAGTCGCGCCAGATGCTGGCTGACCGCGGGCCGCGCCGCCCCGCACACCTCCGTGAGCGTGCTGACGTCGGCCTCGCCGCCGGTCAGCGCGTGCAGCAGGGTCAGCCGGGTGCGGTCGCCGAGGAGCGCCAGGAGTTCCGCGGCGAGCGCGAACTGTTCGTCGCCGGGAGTGCGTGGGTGCGCATCGTGCGCAGGTGACAGGTGCATGCGTGCGCTCATACGCACATAATGGCCCCGTGGGCGGCGGCCCGTCCACCTCGCGCACCGGAAGGGGACCACGTGAGCGACCGGCACGAGCACGGCCAGGACCAGGAGTCCGGACACCGGCACGGACACAGCCACGGCCATGAGCAGCCGCCGGGGCACCCCCACGAGCACCCCGGCGCGCCCTCACGCCGCCACGGCCGTCTCCGGCCCGGCCGCCGGCTCCGCCATCTGCTCGCCCCGCACTCCCACGAGACCGCGGACAGACTCGACTCCGCCCTCGAGTCCTCGGCCCGCGGTCTGCGGGCGCTGTGGATCTCCCTGGCGGCACTCGGCGCGACGGCGCTGGCCCAGGCGGTCGTGGTGGCTCTCTCGGGTTCGGTCGCGCTGCTCGGCGACACGGTCCACAACACCGCGGACGCGCTGACCGCCGTACCGCTCGCCATCGCCTTCGTGCTGGGCCGGCGGGCCGCCACCCGCCGCTTCACCTACGGCTACGGCCGGGCCGAGGACCTGGCGGGCATCGCGATCGTCCTGACGATCGCCGCCTCCGCCGTCTTCGCGGGCTGGACGGCGGTGGACCGCCTCCTCGACCCGCGTCCGGTAAACCACGTACCGGCGGTCGCCGTCGCCGCACTCGTCGGGTTCGCGGGCAACGAGTGGGTGGCCCGCTACCGCATCCGGGTCGGCCGGGCCATCGGCTCGGCCGCGCTGGTCGCCGACGGACTGCACGCCCGGACGGACGGGTTCACCTCACTCGCCGTGCTGCTGGGCGCGGGCGGGGCGGCCCTGGGGTGGCAGCTCGCCGACCCGGTCGTGGGGCTGGCGATCACGACGGCGATCGTCCTGGTGCTGCGGGACGCGGCGCGGGAGGTGTTCCGGCGGGTGATGGACGCCGTCGACCCGGCGCTCGTGGACCGGGCCGAACAGGCGCTGCGGCAGGTTCCCGGGGTGCGCGGGGTGGGTGAGCTGCGGCTGCGCTGGATCGGACACCGGCTGCGGGCCGAGGTGGCGGTCGTGGTGGACGGCGGGGCGACCGTGCGGGAGGCCCACCGCATCGCGGTCGACGCCGAGCACGCCCTGCTGCACGCCGTACCCCGGCTGACCGCGGCCCTGGTCCACGCCGACCCGGCACCCGTCCCGGGTGAGCACGACCCGCACCTTCCCCTGGCCCACCACGCGGTGGCATGACCGGTACGGCCGACGCGACCCGGCCGGCGCGCTCCCCGTGAGCGACCGGGGATCAGGCCACTCCCAGCCCTTCCAGCACGACCGCGCCGGGCAGTTCGGCGAAGGCCTTGCCCGGCACCAGGAGTTTGCCCTGTCGGCGCCCACTGCCGACGAGCACGTACGGCAGGTCGACGACGGCGGCGTCCACGAGCACCGGCCAGTCGGCGGGGAGTCCGATCGGGGTGATGCCGCCGTACTCCATGCCGCTCTCCCCCGTCGCCGTGTCCATCGGGGCGAACGACGCCTTGCGGGCGCCGAGTCGGCGGCGCACGACGCCGTTGACGTCGGCCCGGGTGGTGGACAGGACCACGCAGGCGGCGAGGGTGCTCCCACCGCCCCGCTTGCCCGCCACGACCACGCAGTTCGCCGACCGCTCGAGGAGGTCCTGGCCGTAGTGCTCGACGAAGACGGCGGTGTCGGCCCAGCGCGGGTCCGTGTCGACGTAGAGGATCTGCTCGGCGGGGACGCTGCCGCTCCAGGCGCGGACGGCCGCGGCGACCGGCGCGGCGAGTTCGTCGAGGCAGTCGGGGGCCGGGGTGGCGTGGTCGAAGGTGCCGATGGGTGCGCGCATGGCGGCACGGTAACAGCCGGGCGGCGGCCGCCGGCGGGGTGTCCCGGCGC
The DNA here is from genome assembly GCF_044540975.1 of Streptomyces sp. NPDC085927. NCBI lineage: Bacteria > Bacillati > Actinomycetota > Actinomycetes > Kitasatosporales > Streptomycetaceae > Streptomyces > Streptomyces sp. NPDC085927. Next base: position 88,000 of record NZ_JBITSN010000004.1, on the reverse strand, counting down.
ACGGGCGGGACCGGCCTCAGCTCCCGGGCTCCAGCTCGACCAGCCGGTTCGCGCCGTCCCCGGCCGGCCGGCGCGGGCCTTCCTCGTCCAGCTCGGCGAGCCGGGCCACGGCCTCCTCGTCCAGCGCCGACAGCGCCCGCAGCTGCTCCGGTGTGACGCCCTTGGGGATCGGCACCGGCGCCGGCGTGCGCAGCGGCGGCTGCCACCCCTCGTCGGGGGTCCAGCGGCGTACGACCCGGGCCGGGGCGCCCGCGACCACGGCGTGGTCGGGCACCGTGCCCCGCACCACCGCGCCCGCGGCCACCACCACGTTCCGCCCGATCCGCGCGCCCGGGAGGATCACCGCCCCGGTGCCGATCCAGCAGCCGGGGCCGATCTCCACCGGGTCCATCCGCGGCCACTGCTTGCCGATGGGCTCGTGCGGATCGTCGTAGGAGTGATTGGTGGACGTGATGTAGACGTACGGCCCGAAGTAGCAGTCGCTGCCGATCGTGACGGTGGTGTCGGCGATGACATGGCTGCCCCGGCCCAGGACGACGCCGTCGCCGAGGCGGAGGATCGGGTGGGGGCCCAGCTCGAGGCCGGGCATCAGACCGGCGGTCAGGGTGACCTGTTCGCCGATGATGCAGTGGGCGCCGAGGTGGATCCAGGGTTCGCCGAAGACGGTGCCGAGCGGGAAGGCGAGCCTGGTACCCGTGCCCATCGCGCCGAAGCGGAGGCGGCCGGGGTGCTCGGCGGTCACCGAGCCCGTGCGCTGCACCCAGGCCCAGCCCGCGTGGACCGCGCGCTGCGCGAGGCGGCGCGGCCAGGACGAGAACGTGTTCCTGCTTTTCGGCACCCGCTCACCGTAGTCGCCGGGTGTGGCACCCATGCGTCGTACGCCCTGTGATCTTCACCCCACCACTCTGGCGTACGGTGCCTGTCATCACCCGACCAGGAGGCGACGATGACGCACAAGGCGCTGATCACCGGCATCGGCGGCAGGCAACCGCAAGTGGACCCGACCGCCTTCGTGGCACCCACGGCCACGGTGATCGGGGACGTGACGCTGGGGGCGGGCGCGAGCGTCTGGTACGGCGCGGTCCTGCGCGGTGACGTGGAGACGATCTCGGTCGGCGCGAGCAGCAACGTCCAGGACAACTGCACCCTGCACGCCGACCCGGGCTTCCCCGTCACGGTCGGCGAGCGGGTCTCCGTCGGGCACAACGCCGTGGTGCACGGGGCGACGGTCGGGGACGACTGCCTGATCGGCATGGGGGCCACGGTGCTCAACGGCGCGGTGATCGGCGCCGGTTCCCTGGTGGCCGCGCAGGCGCTGGTGCCGCAGGGCATGGAGGTGCCGCCGGGCTCGCTGGTCGCAGGGGTCCCGGCGAAGGTCCGGCGGGAGCTGACCGAGGAGGAGCGCGCGGGGCTGACGCTCAACGGGACGATGTACGCGGAGCTGGCCGAGGCGCACCGCGATGTGCACGGTGCGCCTTAGGACCTGGCGGGGACAGTGGCGGGTGGACCGGGGCGCTCAGGCGTTCCAGCTCCACTCGGCGACCTCGGGCAGGTCGGTGCCGTGGGCCCGGATCCAGTCGTGGTGCCGGGTGCGGGCGTCGGCCATCCGCTGACGTACGGCGGCGGCTCGGACCGCGAGGCCCGGGACGCGGTCGATGACGTCCATGACCAGCCGGTAGCGGTCGAGGTCGTTGCGGACCACCATGTCGAACGGCGTGGTGGTCGTCCCGGACTCCTTGTACCCGCGGACGTGCAGGTTCTCGTGCCCGGTGCGCCGGTAGGCGAGGCGGTGGATCAGCCACGGGTAGCCGTGGTAGGCGAAGATGACGGGCTTGTCGGTGGTGAACAGGCCGTCGTACTCGAAGTCGGTCATGCCGTGCGGGTGTTCCCCGTGGGGCAGCAGCCGGGTGAGGTCGACGACGTTGACGACGCGGACCGCCAGGTCCGGAAGGTGGCGGCGCAGCAGCTGTGCCGCGGCCAGCACCTCCTGGGTGGGCACGTCCCCCGCGCAGCCCAGCACCACGTCGGGCGCGCCGCCGTTCTCGGTGCCGGCCCATTCCCAGACCCCGGCGCCGCGCGCGCAGTGGACGCGGGCCTCGTCCATGGACAGCCAGTCGAAGCAGGGCTGTTTGCCGGCCACGACGACGTTGACGTGGTCGCGGCTACGCAGCGCGTGGTCCGCGACCGACAGCAGGGTGTTGGCGTCCGGCGGCAGGTAGACCCGGACGACCTCGGGGCTCTTGTTGAGCACGTGGTCGACGAAGCCGGGGTCCTGGTGGGAGAAGCCGTTGTGGTCCTGGCGCCACACGTGCGAGGTGAGCAGGTAGTTGAGGGAGGCGATGGGGGCGCGCCAGGGCAGTTCGCGGGAGGTCTTCAGCCACTTGATGTGCTGGTTGACCATCGAGTCGACGATGTGCACGAATGCCTCGTAGCAGGAGAACAGGCCGTGCCGTCCGGTGAGCAGATAGCCCTCGAGCCAGCCCTGGCAGAGGTGTTCGGAGAGGATCTCCATCACCCGGCCGTGCGGGTCGAGGTCCTCGTCGACGTCGAGGGTGCCGGCCTGCCAGGCCTTGCCGCTGACGTCGTAGACGGCCTGCAGCCGGTTGGACGCCGTCTCGTCGGGGCCGACGAGCCGGAAGTCCCGCCGGCCGGCGGTGTCCTTCATGACCTGCCTCAGGAGGTCGCCGAGGACGCGGGTGGGTTCGTGGAGGGTGGTGCCGGGCTTGTCGACGGGGACGGCGAAGTCGTCGAGGTCCGGCATCGGCAGTTCGCGGACGAGCAGCCCTCCGTTGGCGTACGGGGTGGCACCGAGCCTGCGGGCGCCTTCGGGAACACAGGCGAGGACGTCCGCGACGGGCCGGCCCTCGGCGTCGAAGAGCTCCTCGGGCCGGTACGACCGCAGCCAGGCCTCCAACTGGTGCAGGTGCTCCGGATTCTCGCGGACGCCCGGCAGCGGCACCTGGTGGGAGCGCCAGGTGTTCTCGACGGGTACGCCGTCCACTTCGGCCGGACCGGTCCAGCCCTTCGGGGTGCGCAGCACGATCACCGGCCAGGACACCCGTTCGGTCGCGCCGTCCTCACGGGCGGCGCGCTGCGCCGTCGCGATGCGGTCCAGGGCGGTGTCCATGGCGCGGGCCATCGCCCGGTGGACGGTGGCGGGGTCGTCGCCCGCCACATGGACCGGCTCGTGCCCGTAGCCGCGCAGCAGCGCGTCGAGTTCGGCCTCGGGAAGGCGGGACAGGACGGTCGGGTTGGCGATCTTGTAGCCGTTGAGGTGCAGGATCGGCAGGACGGCACCGTCGTGCACCGGGTCGAGGAACTTGTTGGAGTGCCAGGACGCGGCCAGCGGCCCGGTCTCGGCCTCACCGTCGCCGATCACGCAGGCCACCAGCAGACCGGGGTTGTCGAGGGCGGCACCGTAGGCGTGGGCGAGGGAGTAGCCGAGTTCGCCGCCCTCGTGGATCGAGCCCGGGACCTCCGGGGCGACGTGGCTGGGGACGCCGCCGGGGAAGGAGAACTGCCGGAACAGCCGTGCCATGCCCGGGGCGTCCCGGCCGACGTCCGGGTACTTCTCGCCGTAGCTGCCCTCCAGCCAGGAGTTGGCCAGCACGGAGGGGCCGCCGTGGCCGGGCCCCCAGACGCAGAGCGCGTCCAGCCCGCGTGCGCCGATCACCCGGTTCAGGTGGGTGTACACCAGGTTCAGCCCGGGTGAGGTGCCCCAGTGCCCGAGCAGCCTCGGTTTGATGTGCTCGGGCTTGAGGGGCTCGGTGAGCAGGGGGTTCGCCAGCAGGTAGATCTGCCCCGCCGCCAGGTAGTTGGCGGCCCGCCAGTGGGCGTCCAGCGTGCGCAGCTCCTCGTCGGTCGGTGCGGTCCGGGTGTCCTGGTCCTCGGGCATGGCTGGCTCCGTGGGTGATCGACGGGGGGGATCCGGGTGATCGAGGCGATCCGGGGTGCGGGACGAATGGCGGTGGGAAGCACGGGCGGGGTGGCGGGAGAAGCGGGGTGGCGGAAGAAGGGGACTCGCACGGGATCAGGGACGGTGTCAGGGAGGGGGGTACCAGTTTCCGCCCTCCCCATTCCCCCGGGAGGCCGGACGACGGCAGATGGCGCAATCGGAGCACGGGAAACTCCCGTCCTCTCCCCCTCCCGTCCCGCGCCCTTCCTCCGGACGACCGGATCAGTCGTGTGCGACGACCGCGACCGGGGCCGCGGAGTGGTGCAGCACCGCGTGGGTGATCGGCCCGATGCGGATGCCGAACGGGTTGCGGCGGACGCGCCGCCCGACCACGACGAGCGAGGCCTCCCGTGACGCGTCGATGAGCCGGATGGACGGGCTGCCGCCGAAGGACTCCTCCACGACGTCGACGTCCCCGAACTCCGCCCGCCAGGGGCTGAGCGTCTTCGCGAGCGTCGCGGCCTGCTGGTCGGCGACCGCCCGGTACACCTCCGGGGCGGCCGGCAGTCCGTGGACGTAGTAGGGCGGCAGGTTCCAGCCGTGCAGGACGCGCAGCCCGGTGCCCCGCCGGGCGGCCTCGGCGAACGCGAAGCGGATCACCGCGTCGTCGGGCCGGTCGGCGTCCACGCCGAGCAGGACCGGCCGGTAGCGGGTCGCGGCGGACGGGATGCCCGTGGGGTCCGGCTCGTGTTCGTCGGCGGCCTGTTCCCCGGCGCGGACCAGGACGACGGGCCGCTCGGTGCGGGCCACGACGGCGAGGCCGACGGAGCCGACCAGGAATCCGGCGAAGCCGCTCATCCCGCGGGAGCCCAGCACGAGCAGTTCGGCGTCCTTTGCGGCCTTGACCAGCACCTCGTGGGGCCGGCCGGCGACCTGTTCCGCGGTGACCCCGACCCCGGGGTGGCGCAGCCGCAGTCCGGCCGCGGTCTCATCCGGCGTCGTCCCCCGGCCGTCGGCCGGAGACGCCTCCGTCTCGCCGCCCCCGTTCCGCTGCCGACCGGTCTCCGCGCCGGGGAGCGGTGCCCGGGCGGCCGGCTCCGGAAGGGGCTCCCGGACCTCGATCAGCCGGAGCGGCAGACCTCGCAGCTTCGCCTCGCGGGCCGCCCACTCGGCCGCGGCCCGGCTCTCGGCGGAACCGTCGAGGCCGATGATGATGGTGCGGGGCATGCGCGTACCTCCTGCTGTCGGAGCTGCTGTCGGAACTGCCGCCGAAGCTGCTGCCGGATCCGCTGTCGGGACTGCTGTCGCTGCGAACACCTTCAGTATCGGCGGGCCGGGCGGCCGGCCGACATGGGCCACAGGTCCCCGCCCGGGCCGAAGGTCCCGCCCCGGGGCACGGAGCCGGGTCCGGGTGCCGACGGGCCCGCCCCGGCCCGGGGACGCACCGGCGTCACCGGGAAAGGGGACGGGCGCCCTCGATCAGGGCCGTACGGCCCATGGCTCCGGCCGGGGTTCCGCAGGAGGCTGGAACCGCATCGGACCGTCCGGCACATCCATCGGCAGTCCACCCGTTCCGTAAGGGAGGCCCGCAATGTTCGCTCCCCCGTCCCCCAGCATGCCGCGCGCCCTGCCCGCCGAGCACCGGGCGAAGCTCCTGGAGACCGCCCGGGAGGTGTCCTTCCCGCAAGGGGCCCGGCTGTTCGAGGAGGGTGGCCACGCGGACCGGTTCTGGGTCCTGCGTACCGGCACCGTCGAGCTCGACATGCACGTCCCCGGCCGCCGGGCCGCCGTCATCGAGCGTCTCGGGCACAACGAACTCGTCGGCTGGTCCTGGCTGTACAGCCCGCACGTCTGGCATCTGGGCGCGGAGGCGGCCACCCCGGTGCGGGCCTACGAGTTCGACGCCGCGGCGGTCCGCGCTCTGTGCGAGGAGGAACCGGCCCTCGGGCGGGACCTCGCCCAGTGGGTGGGCAATGTGGTCGCCCACCGGCTGCACTCCGCCCGGGTCCGGCTGCTCGACCTGTACGGGCCCTACGGGGCGGGCAGCGGCATCTGAGGCGGACAACCCGGGACCCGTGACCCGGTGCGGCAGACCGCCGCGGGCAGGTGTCAGCCGCCCGGGCGCAGGGTCCAGACGACCGTCATCTCGCCGGTCACGGCGCCGTCCTCGCGCCGGATCTCGATCGACACCGGGAACTCCGGGCGCCGTCCCTCGTCCAGCTCGGCCACGACCTCGGAGGCCGGACGGCCCAGGGTCGCGGTGGCGGTGACGGGGCCCATCGCCAGTTTCCGGTAGGCGATCTCGGCCCGGACCGCGAGCGGCACGGCCCGTGCGAGCTGCTCCCCGAACGCGGCGAGCACGACGGCGCCGCTCGCCGACTCCCCGAGGGTGAACATCGCGCCGGCGTGCGGGCCGCCCACGTGGTTGTGGTAGTCGTCCTGGTCCGGCAGGGACACCACGGCCCGTTCCGCAGTGGTCTCCAGGAACTCGAGGTTGAGGGTCCGGGCCATGGGCACCGTGGCGGCGAGCATCTCGCCGATGGTCATCCGATCGTGGCTCATGACCGCATGTTACTCACGGGTAGGCATCTCTGGCCAGGTAGCGGAGTCGGTGGCCGGTCGTGCGCCGCCACACCCCCGCGCCGCTCCCCCGTACCGTGCGGCCGAAACCGGACCGGCGGAGAGCGACGAGGGGGCGCCGCCGTACGGGAATCCGACGCGGCGCGGCCGCTCCGGGTTGCCCGCGGACCGTTTCCGGCTCCGGGTTGCTACGTCCCCGTCAACGGGCAGTGACCGAATCGTGTCACTGGCCGGGCTAGGGTGACTGACCATGTGGCCAGGAAACCAGCCGCCCGGGGGCGAGCAGAACCCGCAGTCCGACAATCCGTACCAGCAGCCGGGGTACCAACAGCCGAATCCGTACCAGCAGCCCGGCACCCAGCAGCCGAACCCGTACGCGCAGCAGCAGCCGCAGTGGGGGACGCCGGACACTGTGGGCATACCTCAGCCGCCGCAGGGCGGGGGCGGCGGGAAGCAGACGAAGATCGTGGCCGTCGTGGCCGCGGCGGCCGTGGTCGTGGCCGCCGGTGTCACCGGCTTCCTGGTGCTGGGCGGTGACAAGGACGACACCGCCGACAAGAAGGACGCGAAGCCGTCCGTGAGCGCGTCCGAGGAGCCCTCCACGGAGCCGAGCGCCTCCGGTTCCGGCTCCGACGACAACCCGCGGGGCGGTGACGCCGAGAAGGCGACGATCCCGGGCTGGCAGGTCGTCACGAACACGCGCTTCGGCACCAAGTTCGACGTCCCCGCCGACTGGGAGATCGAGAACCCCGGCACCAGCGTGGGCTTCGAATGGGAGGAGAAGGACGGTGAGCTGGACCGCACCACCGTCACCGCCCCCGCCTACCTGAAGTCCAAGTGGTGCACGAGCGACGACGACAAGGACGGCCGCGAGGACGACACCTCCCTCGTCACCGCCGGCACCCGGGGTGAGAACGGCGCCAAGACCACGGACCAGGCCGCGGAGACCCGGGTGCCCTGGTGGATCTACGGCGGCTACACACAGCCCGACAAGAAGAGCGTGAAGACCGAGAAGCCGAAGGCGTACACGACCGCCTCGGGCATCAAGGGCAGCGTCGCCACGGCGTACTCGGAGAACACGCCCCAGAACGGCAAGTGCGACAGCGAGGGCAAGGCGATCGCCTTCGGGTTCAAGAACGGTGCCGGGGACTTCGTCACCTGGAACCTGTACGGCGCCAAGGGCGTCAAGGACGAGATCCCGGAGGAGACCGTGCAGAAGATCCTCAGCACGGTACGCCTCACCGAGGAAGCACCGACCGAGTCGTAGCAGGCAGGAGAGAGCCGAGGGCTCCTCCGGCCGCTTCCCTCCGCCCGGAGGCGGAAGCGGCCGGAGGAGCCCTCGGCGCATGCGGCAACACATTTGGCAAGTCGGCCCCGCCCCGGCGATAGTCACGGGGTGCCGACCACCGCCTCCTCCTCACGCCGTCCCGCCTGGGCGGGCCGCAACTACACCCTGCTGACCGCCTCCGCCGTGGTGACGAGCCTGGGCAGTCACGGCTCCCTGATCGCCTCCGCGTTCGCGGTGCTGGGCGCGGGCGGGGACGGCGGCGACGTGGGACTGGTGGCCGCCGCCCGCACCCTGCCGCTGGTGCTGTTCCTGCTGATCGGCGGCGCCGTCGCGGACCGGCTGCCGCGCCACCATGTGATGGTCGCGGCCAATGTCCTCAACTGTGCCTCGCAGGCCGCGTTCGCGGTGCTGGTCCTGGCAGGCGAGGCCCAGCTGTGGCAGATGATGCTGCTCAGCGCGCTCGGCGGGGTCGGCCAGGCGTTCTTCGGGCCGGCCGCCGAGGGGATGCTGCTCTCCTCGGTCGAGGGCGAGCAGGCCGGCCGGGCGTTCGCGGTGTTCCGGATGGCGATGCAGGGCGCGACACTCGGCGGCGCCGCCCTCGGCGGCCTCATGATCGCGGCGATGGGGCCGGGCTGGGTACTCGCGGCGGACGCGGCGGCCTTCGCGGTCGCGGCGGCGCTGCGGGCCTTCCTCGACGTGAAACACATACCGCCGCGCGCCCCGGGCGGCGGTCTGCTCTCCGACCTCCGCGACGGCTGGCGGGAGTTCTCCGGCCGGCCCTGGCTGTGGGGCATCGTCATCCAGTTCTCCATCGCCAACGCCGTGGTCGGCGCGGCCGACGCGGTCTACGGTCCGCTCGTCGCCCGGGACCATCTGGGCGGTGCGGCACCCTGGGGCCTGGCCCTCGCCTTCTTCGGCGCGGGCACGGTACTGGGCGCGCTGCTGATGACCCGCTGGAAACCGCGCCGCCTGCTGTTCGTCGGCACCCTGTGCGTGTTCCCGCTGGCCCTGCCGTCCGCCGCGCTCGCCGTGCCGGTACCGGTGGCGGTCCTGTGCGCGGTGATGTGCGTGACCGGAGTGACCGTGGAGGTGTTCGGAGTCTCCTGGATGACGGCGCTTCACCAGGAGATCCCGGAGGAGAAGCTGTCCCGGGTGTCGGCCTACGACTGGTTCGGGTCCGTCGCCCTGGTGCCGGCCACGATGGCACTGGCGGGTCCCGCTGAGACCGCGTTCGGGCGCACGGAGGCGCTGTGGGGCTGCGCCGTGCTGGTCGTCGTGGTCACGGCGGCGGTGCTGTGCGTACCGGACGTACGCAATCTGCGGCGCCGGACGGTATCCGTCACCGGGGCGGCCCCGGACGCCGGCGGCAAGGAGTCAGCCGATGCCGAACGTCCCGTCGGGGGGCTCGGGTGACGGTACGGCGTCCGCGTCCCGCACCGGCCGCGCCCCGCCGGTGAAGTCCCGCAGGGCCGCGCCGTGCTCGACGCGGGCGGGAAAGGCGTCGGCGGCGGTGCGCCGGGCCAGGGCCGCGATGTCGAGGGGGCGGTGCGCGGCGGCGAGGACGGCGTTGCCGAAACGGCGTCCGCGCAGCACTCCCGGCTCGGCGATCAGCACCAGTTCCTCGAACACCGTACCCAGGGTGGCCAGTTGGGAGCGCAGGAAGGCGAAGGGGGCCGTGTCGGCGAGGTTGCCGAGGTAGACGCCGTCGGCCCGCAGGACCCGGGCGGCCTCACGGGCGTAGGCGACGGAGGTCAGGTGCGCCGGGACGCGTGAGCCGCCGAAGACGTCGGCGACCAGGACGTCCGCCGAGGCGTCGGGGGCGGCCTCCAGCCAGGCGCGGGCGTCCGCCGCGTGCAGTGTGACGTCCGCCCCCTCCGGCAGCGGCAGTTGCTCGGCGACCAGGTCCAGCAGCTCCCGGTCGAACTCGACGACGTCCTGCCGGGAGCCGGGGCGGGTCGCGGCCAGGTAGCGGGGCAGGGTGAGCGCGCCGCCGCCGAGGTGCAGCGCGTCCAGCGGGTGCCCCGGCTCGGCGAGGGTGTCCAGCACGTGTCCGAGCCGCCGGATGTACTCGAACTCCAGATGGGCCGGCTCGTCCAGGTCGACGTACGACTGCGGTGCCCCGTCGACCGTCAGCAGCCATGCCCGCTCCCGGTCGACGTCGGGCATCAGCTTCGCGGTGCCGTGACCGACGGCACGGGTCACGGGTATCGGCTCGTTCACCGTCCCATTGTGCCGTCGCACGACCGGGTGCCCGCCCCGTGCGGGGGCGGGCGCCCGGCGTGCCGCCCAGGACTGCCCCAGACTCCGGAGCCCGGACTCCAGGACCCGGGATCCGGGATCCGGGATCCGGGATCCGGGATCCGGGATCAGCCGACCGCCGTCACCGTCCCGGCGCCGACCGTGCGGCCGCCCTCGCGGATCGCGAAGCCGAGCCCCGGCTCGAGCGGCATCTCACGCCCCAGCTCCACGGTCATCGTGACCGTGTCGCCGGGCCGCGCGACCGCCGTCTCCCCGAGGTCGACGTCGCCGACGACGTCCGCGGTGCGGATGTAGAACTGCGGCCGGTAGCCGGTCGACACCGGAGTCGTACGGCCGCCCTCGCGGGCCGACAGCACGTACACCCGCGCCGTGAAACTCCGGCTCGGCACCACACTGCCCGGCGCGGCCACCACGTGCCCGCGCCGCACCGCGTCCCGCGGCACCCCGCGCAGCAGGAGTGCCACGTTGTCCCCGGCCTGCGCCTCCTCCATCGGCTTGCCGAAGGTCTCCAGGCCGGTCACCACCGACTCCACCCCGGCACCGGGCACCTCGACGCGGTCGCCGGGACGGACCGTGCCGCGCTCCACCGCGCCGGTGACCACGGTGCCCCGGCCGGTGATGGTGAGCACGTTCTCCACCGGCAGCAGGAACGGCGCGTCCACGTACCGCTCGGGCAGGGGCACATAGGTGTCCACCGCGTCGAGCAGCGCGTCGACCGACGCCGTCCAGCGCGGGTCGCCCTCCAGCGCCTTCAGCCCCGAGACCCGTACGACGGGCGCGGAGTCGCCGCCGTAGCCGTGCGCGGAGAGCAGCTCGCGGATCTCCAGCTCGACCAGGTCGGTCAGCTCCTCGTCGCCCGCGTCGGCCTTGTTGAGGGCGACGACGATGTGGTCGACGCCCACCTGCCGGGCGAGCAGCACGTGTTCGGTGGTCTGCGGCATGATCCCGTCGAGCGCGGAGACCACGAGGATCGCCCCGTCGAGCTGCGCGGCGCCGGTGACCATGTTCTTGACGTAGTCGGCGTGGCCGGGCATGTCGACGTGCGCGTAGTGCCGGGTGTCGGTCTCGTACTCGACGTGCGCGATGTTGATGGTGATGCCGCGCGCCGCCTCCTCGGGCGCCCGGTCGATGCGGTCGAACGGCACGAAGCCGGCGGATCCGCGCTCGGCGAGGACCTTGGTGATGGCGGCGGTCAGGGTGGTCTTGCCGTGGTCGACGTGTCCCATCGTGCCGATGTTCAGATGCGGTTTGGTGCGGACGTACGCCGTCTTGGACATGGCGGTACCTCGAAGTCTCTCGGTGATGACGCGTGATCGGCCCCGGTGCGGCCGGATGGGCGCGCGGCCGGGACGGGGACCCCTGGGAACCTGCCGACCCTCCCCCTGGGGGGTCCGCCGGACGATCCGGGGAGGGTCAGCTTCGGGCGCCGTCGACAGCGACTGCGGCAACGGCAGCGGCAGCGGCTGCGGCTGCGAGAACTGCGAGGACACGGACGGCAGCCTTCGGGGCATCCGCGGTGGCGGATGCTGCGAGGAGGAAGGCTGCGTGCCGGAACATGTCGTCGATCCTGGCGGGCACGGCGCCCGGCGTCGAATGGTTTTCCGCGGTACGCGGTCGGCCCTCGCACGCGGTGCGTCGCGCCCCGGGAGTTCCGGCCGCTGTGGCACGTCTGAGACGCACACTACGGCGGCCGGTCGCATTCGTCGGTTAGTGTCACCGAATGCTCGATGCCACCAACCGCTCTGGGGGCACCGCTACGGCCTCTCCCCGGGCCTCCGCCGCACAGCTCACCACCGCCGTCCTCGCCCCTGCGGCGACACCCGCGGCGGCACCCGCGGCGGGCGTCGCCGCCCGCTGCGCCAGAGTCCTGCTGTCCCCCTGGTCGCGCCTGTCCCTGCTGGTCGTGCTGCTCGCCGCCGCGGCCTCGGCCATGCTGCTCCTGGAGCCGCAGAAGCTGCTGACCGACGGCCTGCCGTCGCAGCTCGGCGGTGCCGCGGCGGTCGTCGCCTACGCGGTGGCCTACGGGGTGTGCACGGTGGCGTTCGTACCACGCCCGATCCTGAACCTCGCCGCGGGCGCGTTGTTCGGCAGTCAGTTGGGGCTCGGCGCCGCTCTGGGCGGCACGGTGCTCGGTGCCGGGCTCGCGTTCTGCCTCGGGCGGGCGCTCGGCCAGGACGCGCTGCGTCCGCTGCTGCGAGGGCGCTGGCTGAAGGCGGCGGACCACCAGCTGAGCCGGCACGGCTTCCGCTCGATGCTGGCGGCGCGACTGTTCCCGGGGGTGCCGTTCGCCGCGTCGAACTACTGCGCCGCCGTCTCCCGGATGGGTCTGCTGCCGTTCCTGCTGGCGACGGGGCTCGGCTCGATCCCGAACACCGCCGCCTACGTCGTCGCCGGTGCCCGCGCCTCCACGCCGACGTCCCCGGCCTTCCTGATCGCGCTGGCCTGCATCACCGTGCCGGGTCTGGTGGGTGGGGTGGTGGCCTGGCGCAAGCGGCACCAGTTGCGGGCACGGTGAGGACAGGCCGGGTGCCGGGCCGACGAACCGGCCCGGCACCCGGCATCCAGCGTTCATCTTGGGGCGCTACTCTTCCGACTCGGCACGCCTGATCATCGATCACCGCACATGGCGTTTCGGCGTGCCCACGTCGTCCCCTCCCGCGATCGGCACTTGGACACCGCTGCCTCATGTCTTGGTTTGAATCCCTCATCCTCGGACTCGTCCAAGGGCTGACCGAGTTCCTCCCCGTCTCCTCCAGCGCGCATCTGCGGCTGACCGCGGCCTTCTCCGGCTGGGAGGACCCGGGCGCGGCCTTCACCGCGATCACCCAGATCGGCACGGAAGCCGCCGTGCTGATCTACTTCCGCAAGGACATCGCGCGGATCCTGTCGGCCTGGACGCGCTCGCTCACCAACAAGGAGATGCGCCGGGACCCCGACGCCCGGATGGGCTGGCTCGTCATCGTCGGCTCGCTCCCGATCGGAGTCCTCGGCCTGACGCTGAAGGACCAGATCGAGGGGCCGTTCCGCGACCTGCGGCTCACCGCGGCAATGCTGATCGGCATGGGCATCGTCCTCGGTGTCGCCGACCGGCTGGCGGCGCGGGACGAGCAGGGGGGACGGCACCGTTCGCCGAAGCAGCTCAAGTCGCTCGACAACCTGACCGTCAAGGACGGCCTGATCTACGGGTTCTGCCAGGCCCTGGCGCTCATCCCGGGTGTCTCCCGCTCCGGCGCGACCATCAGCGGCGGCCTGTTCATGGGGTACAGGCGCGAGGCGGCAGCCCGTTACTCCTTCCTGCTCGCGATTCCCGCCGTCCTCGCCTCGGGCCTCTTCGAGCTGAAGGACGCCACCGAGGGCGGCCATGTCACCTGGGGCCCGACGATCTTCGCGACGGTCGTGGCCTTCGTGGTCGGCTACGCGGTGATCGCGTGGTTCATGAAGTTCATCACCACCAAGAGCTTCATGCCGTTCGTCTGGTACCGCATCGCGCTCGGCATCGTCATCCTCGTCCTGGTGAGCATGGGCGTCCTCAGCCCGCACGCGGCGGAGTCGGCGAGCTGACCCGCCGTCCCTGCCCCGGCGTCCGGGACCTGACGTCCGGGACCTGACGTTCGTGACCCGCCGTCCGTGCTCCGGCCGTCCGTGTTCCGGCCGTCCGTGGGGACGTGACCGAACCCATAGGTGGCGGGTAGCCGTCCGGTAGCGCGCTGTCAGTGCGTGGCCCTAGGCTGTTCGGTATGTCCCCCGATTGCGTGACCCCTGGTTCCGTGCGGTCGGCCGCCGAGGTCAACGAGCACATCCGAGCACTGTGGCTGCGTGCGGGCGGCTCCCTGTCGGCCCAGGAACGCGCGGAGTACGAACTCCTGGTGGTCGAGTGGGCGGCGGCGATCCGCGACCAGGTCGTCAAGGCGGCCTGAGCCCCGCCGTCGCGTCGGCCCGTCCATGCCTTTGGGCAGGCCCTCGCTCAGCGCCCGCCCGCCACCCGCAGCACCGCCCCCGTCGTGTACGAGGCGTCCGGTGACATCAGCCAGGCGACGGCCGCGGCAATCTCCTCCGGCTGCCCCGGGCGGCGCAGCGGCACCGCGGCGCCGGCCTGTCGGGCCCGGTCGGGGGCGCCCATGGCGGCGTGCATCTCCGTGTCGATCACGCCCGGCGCGACCGCGTTGACGCGGATGCCGACCGGTCCGAGTTCCTTGGCGAGTCCCACCGTGAGGGTGTCGACGGCGGCTTTGGTCGCCGCGTAGTGGACGTACTCGCCGGGACTGCCGAGAGTGGCGGCCCCCGACGAGATGTTCACGATCGTCCCCTCGCCCCGGGGTGTCATGAGCTGTGCGGCGCGGCGCGAGCACAGCAGGGTTCCCATGAGGTTGACGTCGACGACCCGGCGCAGGGTCGTGGTGTCGACATCGGTGAACCGCCCCAGCGGCCCGGTCACCGCCGCGTTGTTCACCAGCCCCGTCACCGGCCCCAGTTCCCGCTCCGCAGCATCGAACAGACGCTCGACATCCACCTCGTCGGACGTGTCCCCCCGCACGGTGACGGCCCGCGCCCCGGCCGCACGCACTCCCTCCGCCACCCGCTCCGCGGCCGGGGCGTCCCGCACGTACCCCACCACCACGTCATGCCCCTCCCCCGCGAGCCGCAGGCAGACAGCGGCCCCGATCCCCCGGCCACCACCGGTCACCACCGTGACGATTCTCTTCACGCCGACCTCCGAACACCAGCCCGCCCCGCCTACCGAAGATCCACAGCCTGACACACGCCCGGCCGGGCCCGTACCCGCTGCCGGGTGGGGGGAAGCGGACCTTCACGCCGGGTGAACAACTGCGCAGGGCTCTTGGTTCCGGGCCTGCGATGGCCAACACTGAGCCGATGACGCAGCGTGTGGAGCTTGCGACCGTGCGGGACAGGCTGGCCGTGGACGAGATCGTCACCGAGTACGCGGTGGCGGTCGACGACGGGGACTGGGAGACGTATCGAGGACTGTTCACGTCGGACGGGCGGGCCGACTACCGCTCGGCCGGCGGCATCGAGGGCGACGCCGGGAGGGTGGCGGCCTGGCTCGCGGAGAGCCTGCGGGGGTTTCCGGTGCGGCAGCATCTGATCGTGAACCGGCGGGTGCGCTTCGGGGTCTGGGAGCAGGACGCCGGTGACACGGCCCGGGTGCAGGCGGACTACGTGAACCCGATGGGTGCGGCTGCAGGCGACGGGGACGGGCCGGCCGCACCGGATTTCGTGTGCGGGGGGCGGTACGCGTTCGGGATGCTGCGCACGGACGAGGGCTGGCGGTTGAACGAGGTGATCGTGCGCGAGAAGTGGCGGCGTCCCCCCGCCCGGTCCGCGGCACCCGTGGTCCACTGAGCCGACGCGCCCTGTTCCGGATCTTGTCCGGGGCGCACACTGGAGGCACGCACGGGGCGGGAGGGGTAGGGAGGCGCCGTTGAAGACGCTCGGCCACTGGCTCGTCTCCCCGTGGCGGCGCTCGGCCGTCGCCGCGGTCGCGGGTGCCCTGCCCGTGCTGGCCTTCCCGGCGCCGTCCCTGTGGTGGTTCGCCTACGTCGCGCTGGTGCCGTGGACCGCACTGGCCCGCACCGCGCCCACCGGCCGGCGTGCCGCGTTCGACGGCTGGTGGGGCGGGTTCGGCTTCATGCTCG
Organism: Streptomyces sp. NPDC085927; assembly: GCF_044540975.1. Lineage (NCBI taxonomy): Bacteria > Bacillati > Actinomycetota > Actinomycetes > Kitasatosporales > Streptomycetaceae > Streptomyces > Streptomyces sp. NPDC085927. The sequence continues at coordinate 72,324 of NZ_JBITSN010000004.1, read as the reverse complement.
CGATGCACCACTGGCTGCTGCCGAACCTGCATGTGTTCACGTTCGTCCTCGCGGCCCTGCTCGGCGTGCTGTGGGCGCCCTGGGGGTGGCTGGTACGACGGCTGCTGGGCGGGGTGCCCTCGCGGGGACGGGTCGCGGTCGCCCTGGTCGTGCTGCCGTCGGCCTGGCTGGCCGCCGAACTGGTCCGTTCCTGGGAGGCGCTGGGCGGCCCGTGGGGCGTGCTCGGTGCGAGTCAGTGGCAGGTGACGGCGGCGCTGCGGCTGGCGTCGGTCGGCGGGGTGTGGCTGCTCAGCTTCCTGGTGGTGCTGCTGAACGTCGCCGTGGCCGTGCTGTGCGCGGTGCGGCGGGCGAGGGTGCCGGCCGTGGCCGGTCTGGTCGCCGCGGGCGTGGTCACGTCCGTCGCCTGGGTGGGAGCGCCTGTCGCGCAGACGGACGGCCGGACGAGGATCGCGGTCGTCCAGCCGGGCGTCGTCTCCGGGCCGGACAGCGCGGACCGGCGCTTCGACCGCGAGGAGCGGCTCACCCGCCGGCTCGCGGGCCAAGGCGTCGACCTGGTCGTCTGGGGCGAGAGCAGCGTCGGATTCGACCTCGGCGCCCGGCCCGGCCTGGCGCGGCGGCTCGCCGCGCTGTCCCGCGCGACGGGCGCCGGGATCCTGGTCAACGTGGACGCGCGGCGCTCCGACCGGCCCGGCATCCACAAGAGTTCGGTGCTGGTCGGCCCCGACGGTCTCACCGGGGACCGGTACGACAAGATGCGCCTGGTTCCGTTCGGGGAGTACGTCCCGGCCCGCTCCCTGCTGGGCTGGGCGACGTCCGTGGGTGAGGCGGCGGGCGAGGACCGCAGGCGCGGCACCGAGCAGGTGGTGATGGACGCGGGCGGCGGGCTGCGGATCGGCCCGATGGTGTGCTTCGAGTCCGCGTTCCCGGACATGAGCCGGAATCTGGCCGAGGACGGTGCCGATGTACTGCTCGCCCAGTCGTCCACGTCGACGTTCCAGCAGAGCTGGGCGCCCCGGCAGCATGCCTCGCTCGCCGCGCTGCGCGCCGCCGAGACCGGGCGGCCGATGGTGCACGCGACGCTGACCGGTGTCTCCGCCGTCCACGGCCCGGACGGCGGGCGGGTCGGCCCGTGGCTCGGCACGGACGCGAGCACCGCGCGGGTGTACGACGTCCCGCTCGCCCACGGCACCACGCCCTACGTCCGCTTCGGCGACTGGCCGCTGCACGCGGCACTGCTGGTCCTGGCCGCGTGGGGGGCCATCGAGGGCGTACGGGCCGTGCGGCTCAGGCGGCGGCCCGCTCCTGGACCTCACGCACCACACGCTCGCACAGCTCATGGGTCGCCAGCGCGTCCCGGGCACTGAGCGTCCTGCCCTCGCCGACCGCGTCGAGGAAGGAGAGCACCGCCTGCTCGATTCCGCGCTGACGCGCCACCGGCACCCAGTCGCCCCGCCGGTGCACGGTGGGCCGGCCCTGGTGGTCGATCACCTCGGCGAGGTTGACCACCTGCCGCTTGGTGTCCTGGCCGGAGACCTCGAGGACCTCCTCGGCCGAGCCGCTGAGCCTGTTCATCACGCCGAGGGCGGTGAAGCCGTCCCCGGCGAGCTGGAGCACCACGTGGTGCAGCAGCCCGTCCTCGGTGCGGGCCCGCACGGTCACGTCGTCGACCGGGCCGGGAACCAGGAAGCGCAGGGTGTCGACGACGTGGATGAAGTCGTCGAGGATCATCGTGCGCGGTTCCTCCGGCAGCCCGGTCCGGTTCTTCTGCAGCAGGATCAGCTCGCGCGGGTGGCCGGCGCACTGCGCGTAGCCGGGGGCGTAGCGCCGGTTGAAGCCGACGGCGAGGCTCGTTCCCCGCTCCTCGGCGAGGGCCACGAGGCGGGCGGAGTCGGCGAGTTCGTAGGCGAGCGGCTTGTCGACGTACGTCGGCACGCCCGCCTCGAGCAGCCGGGTCACGATCTCCGGGTGGACCCGGGTCGGGGCGTGCACGAAGGCGGCGTCGAGATCCTGGGCGAGCAGGGCGTCGAGGTCGGCGTGCCGCTGTCCGGGCGGCAGGTGGAGGCCGTCGGCGACGCGGGTGAGCGTCGCGGGGGTGCGGGTCTGCAGGTGCAGCTCCACGCCGGGCCGGGTGGCGAGCACCGGAAGGTAGGCCTTCTGCGCGATGTCGCCGAGTCCGATGCAGCCGACCTTCACGGGGTGTTCTCCTCCAGCGGTTGCCTGTCACGGGCATGGGCACGGCCGGCGGTCACCGGCTCCGCCGTGATCGTCACCGCCGTGATCACTGTCGTGGTTCTGCCCCGAAGGATACGGCGTCCGACGTCGGCGGCCGCCAGGAGGCGACCTCGTCGAAGCTTCGCAGGAGCAGTGCCGGGACGGTCCTCGAGAGCACGGTGATCGCGGTGTCGCGTACGGCGATCCCGGCACGGTTGGTCATCAGGTTGAGGCGGGCCGCCCGCACTGCCCGGCGGGCGATGCCGGTCGTGCGGGGCAGCCGGTCGGCGGTGTACGCGGACAGGTCGCCGGCGTGGTGGGCGAGGGTGACCGCGTCCTCGACGGCCTGGTTTCCCCCCTGGCCCAGGGTGGGCGGCATCGCGTGCGCGGCGTCACCGACCAGGGCGACCCGGCCGTGGTGGTAGGCGGGCAGCGGCTCGGTGATGTGGTGGACGTCGTGCCGCAGCACGTCCCCGGGCCGGGCGGCGTCCAGCACGGCGGGGATCGGATCGTGCCAGTCCCCGTAGCGGCGCAGCAGTTCGGCACGCTCGTCGTCGGCGGCGTGTTCCCCGGCGGGGGCCAGGGCGGCGGCGTACGCGTAGACACGGCCGTCCTTGAGCGGATGTGTGCCCCAGAGACGGCCCGGGCCCCAGGTCTCGTGCGAGGCGAACCGCACGCCGGGCAGCGGGACCACCGTCCGCCAGGTGGTGAAGCCGGAGTACACCGGCCCGGGATGGTGCGGGAAGAGCGCGTGGCGCACGGCGGAGTGGATGCCGTCGGCGGCCACCACCAGGTCGGCCTCGAGTTCGCCGTCGGCGGTGCCCACCCGGGCGGGCCGGGCGGGGTCGCCGGGGTCTCCCGGATCGACGAGGTGCGCGGCGGCGGCCGTGCGGACGGTGTCCGCCGGGAGCCGTCCCGCCAAGTGGTCGATGAGGGTGGCGCGGTGGAGCAGGACGAGGGGTCCGCCGAAGCGCTCGGCCGCGGCGTCCGCGCCGGTCCGGGCGAGCCAGCGCCCGCCCGGTGCGCGCAGTCCCCCGTCGCCCTGCCAGGCGGACAGGGCGCGGATGTCGTCGCCGAGCCCGATGACGTCCAGTGCGCGCAGCGCGTTGGGGGCGAGGGAGATGGCGGAGCCGACCGGCTCCAGGGAGCCGGACCGCTCCAGCACGGTCACCCTCGTCCCGCGCCGGTGCAGGGCGGCGGCCGCGGTCAGGCCACCGATCCCCCCGCCGATCACGACAGCCCGCTCCACCTGTGCCTGCGCCATGGCTCCTCCTCGGTTCCCGGTCGGCCGGCTCCCGCACACGGTCACTACACCTGTAGTAACCACCGGGACCGACTGTACTACAGCCGTAGTGAAGCGGGTAGTTTGACCATCATGTCCGTACGCACCGCACGCACCGCGGGCGCTTCCCGCGCCGATCTCGTCGCCGACGCCGCTCTCGCCCTGCTCGCCGAGCGCGGGATGCGCGGCCTCACCCACCGGGCGGTCGACGAGGCGGCCGGGCTCCCCCAGGGGTCCACCTCGAACGTGGCGCGTACCCGGCAGACACTGCTGGAGCTGGCGGTGCGGCGGCTCGCCGAGCGGGAAGCGCGGGTGCTCGGACTGCACGAGATGCCGGACCCGCGGGCCGGGGCGGGCCCGTTGACCGACGCGATGGCGCTGGCCGCCCACCGCGCCCTCACCCGGAACCGCGAACTGACCCTCGCCCGCTACGAACTGGCCCTGGAGGCCACCCGCCGCCCCGAGCTGCGAACCCACTTCGACGCGGTCGGCGCCCAGTTCCGCGACCTGCTCACCGGCCTGGTCACCGGGCTCGGCTCCACGGACCCGGACCGGCACGCGCTGTCGCTGATCGCCTGGGCGGACGGGCTGATGTTCTCCTGCGTGGCCGGCTCGTTCAGCGCGCGCGTGCCCACCCTGGAGGAGGTGCGGGCGAGCCTGCGGGAACTGCTGGACGGGATGCTCACCCCCCGCCGAGCGCCCGACGGCTGAAAAGCTCTGGCGTCGGGCCGCCGCGACCGGAAAGGATGTGTGCATGACGACTCAGCGCCACGAACCCGCCATGGACGCCGGTGACCGCACCATGCTGGAGGGCTGGCTCGACTACCACCGCCAGACCCTCGCCTGGAAGTGCGAGGACCTGACCGACGAACAACTGCGCACCGCCTCGGTGCCGCCGTCCGAGCTGTCCCTGATGGGGCTGGTACGGCACATGGCGGACGTCGAGCGCGGCTGGTACCGCAGGGTGCTCGCGGGCGAGGACGCCGACCCGCTCCACTACGACGAGGCCGACCCGGACGGCGAGTTCCACCTCACCGGGACGGAGACCTGGCAGGAGGTGTACACGACCTGGCAGGCCGAGATCGACATCGCCCGGCGCAACGCGGCCGGCTTCGGTCTGGACGATCTCGCCAAGGGACGGCACCGGTCCGGCGAACGGATCACCCTGCGCTGGATCCACACCCACATGATCGAGGAGTACGCGCGTCACAACGGTCACGCCGACCTGCTCCGCGAGCGGCTCGACGGTGCCACCGGCGACTGACGGCGGCACCGGACCGGCCGGGTGCGCCCCTGATCGCGGTGCGCCCGCCCCCTCCGTTCCCCGGCCGGGGCCCGACCGCGCGTCACCCTCGGCACTCCCATGACCCCCGTACGGGGTCGGAGATCACCCTTGCGGGGCATCCTCCGCCCGTCCTCCGGCGCCCGGGCGGCCGGAGGGAGCAGAGTGACGTGGGTGCATCGAAAGACGACCAGAGCAGTACTGCTGGTGACCGTGGCGGTCTCCGCTCTCGCGGGCTGCGTGACGGTTCAGCGTCCCCCCGCGCCCGGCCCGGACGCGGGCGCGGCCCGGTGGTCGGAGCCGCGCCCGGACGCCCGGACGCGGCAGGTGGTCCAGGCGCCCGCGCGCGAGGCCCTGGAGATGATCGATCCGTCGCGTCCCACGAAGTCGCCCGCGTCCCCCTCGCACCGTGCCGCCCCCACGGCACCCGCGCCGCAGGGGGCCGCTCCGCAGGACGGCCGGAACCGTCGGCCGGCCCCCGGTGGTCCGGCCGACGGCAGGGCCACCTCACCCCGGACACCCGCCGCGGAGGTCTCCGAGGTCGCGGATGCGGTCCGCCGCGACCTGCGCGGGCGGGCGGAGGTCTGCGCCCTGGGCAGGGAATACGGCCGCTGGCCCGCGGACAGCCCGGAAGCGGCCATCTGCGAGGAGACCTACGGGCGTTGACCGTCGCAGGGCCTGCCCTGCCCTACGAACGCTGTCTCGGCGGCCCCCACCCCCCGGCCGGGCCGCCTTCCTCCTCCAGTCGGATCTCCATGCGCCGGATGGCGGCCCGGACCCTGTCGCCGTAGGTGTCGTCGGCGAGGACGCGGGCGGCGCCGCGGGCCCGGTGGAGGTGGGTGCGGGCGGCGTCGGGGCGGGCGAGCCGGGCGTAGTCGGCGGCGAGGTTGAGGTGCAGGGAGGGATAGAGGGCGCGCACCGCGGGCATGCCCTCGTACCCGGCGGAGCGGTCACCGGCGGCTTCGCCCTCGGCCTCGTTCGCCGCCGCCAACGCCCTCAGGTCCCAGGCGAGTTCGTCCTCCGGATCGTCCTGGGTGTCGGCCAGGTAATGGGCGAGCGTGCAGCGGTGCAGGGCGTCGCCGTGGGCGCCGATCTCCGTCCACAGCCCGAGGAGACGGTGCCTCGCCTCCTCCCGGTCCCCCGCGTGGTGCAGCATCACGACCTGCCCGATCCGCGTCAGTACGGAATCCAGCGCCGCCTGCTCCTGTCCGTCCGCCACCACGCCCTCCGCACCGCTCGCCGGATCGTCGCTGCCGACGCTACGGCAGGCGGGGACGATCCGGGCCGAGCCGCTCCGCGACGCACCGGACCGCCCCTGCCACCGGGGACCGGGCGTGCCCCGGGCCGGCGGGCGTCAGCCCAGGTTCGGGATGGTCCAGTCGATCGGCTCGTGGCCCTGTGCCGCCACCGCCTCGTTGATCTGAGTGAACGGACGGGAGCCGAAGAACTTCTTCGCCGACAGCGGCGACGGGTGCGCCCCCTTGACCACTGCATGGCGGCTCTCGTCGATCAGCGGCAGCTTCTTCTGCGCGTAGTTGCCCCACAGGACGAACACCGCCGGGTCGGGCCGGTCGGCCACGGCGCGGATGACCGCGTCGGTGAACCGCTCCCAGCCGCGCCCCTTGTGCGAGTTGGCCTCGCCGCCGCGCACCGTGAGCACCGCGTTGAGCAGCAGCACGCCCTGTTCGGCCCACGGCATCAGATAGCCGTTGTCCGGGACGGGGGTGCCCAGCTCCGCGTGCATCTCCTTGTAGATGTTCCGCAGCGACGGCGGGATCCGCACGCCGGGACGCACCGAGAAGCACAGCCCATGGCCCTGGCCCTCGCCGTGGTAGGGGTCCTGACCGAGGATCAGGACCTTCACCTTGTCGTACGGCGTCGCGTCGAGCGCGGCGAAGACCTCCTCGCGGGGAGGGTGGACGGGACCCTTCGCCCGCTCTTCCTCGACGAACTCGGTCAGCTCCTCGAAGTAGGACTGCTGCAGCTCGTCGCCCAGAATCCCGCGCCAGGACTCGGGCAGCATGGCGGTGTCGGTCACGTCAACGTCCTCACGCTTGCGGTCGCTTTCAGGCCTCAGAACCTACAGGCGACCACTGACAATCCGCTCCCTGGACCGTCTACCAGCTGGTCTTGCGGGAGAGCAGCCACATCATCATGATCGTCGACGGGTCCAGCGCCCGCTCCGCGCCCGAGATGTCCCGGCTCGACGCGACGTACTGCCGGCCCTGCCACAGCGGCAGCAGCCGCGCGTCGTTCACGAGGATCTGCTGGGCGTCCTCGAAGTCCTTCACGACGTTGCCGCGGTTGCTCTGCCGACGGGACCGGGGCAGCAGGACGTTGCTGATCTCGCGCGCCTCGTAGGGCGTGCCGAGCGCGTTCTGCTCGCCGATGAACGGGGCGATGAAGTTGTCGGCGTCCGGGAAGTCGGGGGACCAGCCGCGCCCGAAGACCGGGTACTCGCCCTTCTGGTAACCCTCGACGTACGTCTTCCAGGGGCGGCTCTCGAGGGTGATCTCGAACAGCCCGGAGGCCTCCAGCTGGTGCTCCAGCTCCTGGAACTCCAGCTTGGTCTCGGAGCCGTAGCGGTCCGTGGTGTACCAGAGGGTGAGCGGCACCGGCTCGGTGATGCCCGCCTCGGTGAGGATCCGCCGGGCCTTGTCGACGCTGGGGTCTCCGTAGTCGTCGAAGAAGCCGGTGGTGTGGCCGGTCAGCCCCTTGGGGACCATCGAGTACAGCGGATCGACGGTGTCCCGGTAGACCTTGTGCGCGATCGCGCTCCGGTCGACGACCTGGGCGATGGCCTGGCGCACCGGCTTCTTGCCCGCCCAGGGGTCCTTCGGGTTGAACACCAGGTAGTTGATGCTGGTGCTGGTGCCCTCCACCAGCCTGATCTCCTCCTCCTTGGAGGCCTTGCCCTGGAATTCGACGACGTCGTCCGCGGCGAGGCCCCGGTAGGTGAGATCGACCCCGCCCTCCCGCAGCGACTTGACCATCTCGGCGGAGTCCTGGAAGTAGCGGATCGTCACGGCGCTGTTCTGCCGCTCGGCGTAGCCCTTGTACTGCTCGTTGCGGACGAGCCGGGCCTCCTTGCCCTCGTCGTAGGACTGGAGGCCGTAGGGCCCGGAGCCGACGATGCTCGAGTCCTCGCGCAGGGCGTCGGCCGGGTAGGCCTTCGGGGAGACGATCGACAGAGCCGGCGTGGCGAGCACGAACGGGAACGTCGCGTCGGGCTTGCTGAGGTGGAAGACCACCTCGCGGCTGCTCGGCGCCTGGACCCGCTCGAGGCTGCCCAGCAGACCGGCCGGACCGCCGTTGACGTTGATCTTGCGGATACGGTCGACGGAGTGCTTGACCGCCTTGGCGTCGAGCGTGCTGCCGTCGGAGAACTTCAGCCCCTCACGCAGTTCGCAGCGGAACACCTGGTGGGATTCGTCGGAGAACTCGCAGCCCTTGGCGGCGTCCGGCTGGGGCGTACTCGCGCCGACCGGGTAGCTCAGCAGCGTCTGGTAGATGTTGCGGAACAGTTCCCAGGAGCTGTCCCAGGAGGCGGCGGGATCCAGGGTGCTCGGCGAGCTGGTGGTCCCCACGACGATCGGCTTGCCGTCGTCCGCAGTGTCGGACGTCAGCACACCGCAGCCGGTGGCCAAGGACGATATCGACGCGATGGACGCGATGGCCGCCACCCCTCGCAGGCATCGGTTCCGCTTGAACACGCGCACGCTCCTCGATCTGCCGTCCCAAGAGTCGGCAGACGATACCGCGGTATTCCGTTCTCGCACCCTCCTTCGTACGCTCGTTGAGATCAACTCGTTGTAGATCATGTTGTTACTCTGCGTTGACTACGTTGTCATCGGTCCACCCGTCTTCGAAAACACCGGAACGGGCGCCGTTTCGTCAACGGACACCCGTACCGGAATTCTTTGTGGCCCGCACCACAACGGCTCAGCGCACGCGGGCTCCACACGTGCCGGCGCACCGCCCGCCGGCACACCGCCCGCCGGACTCAGCCCACGCCGGCGTTCAGGAGGATGCCGCCGTCGACCACCAGGGTCTGGCCGGTGACCCAGTCCGACTGGTCCGAGGTGAGGAACGCGGCGGCCCCGCCGATGTCGGACGGCACACCGAGCCGGCCCAGCGGGTACGACGCGACGACCTCCTCCTCCCGGCCCTCGTACAGCGCCTGGGCGAACTTGGTCTTCACCACGGCCGGGGCGATCGCGTTGACCCGTACCAGCGGCGCGAACTCGTGCGCCAGCTGCCCGGTCAGGTTGATCAGCGCCGCCTTGCTCACGCCGTACGCGGCGATGAAGGGCGAGGGCGCGACGCCCGCGAGGGAGGCGATGTTGACGATCGCCCCGCCGTTGTCCTTCTGCCAGGCGTGCCAGGTCCGCTGGGCGAAGCCGAGCGCCGAGATCACGTTGGTCTCGAACACCTTGCGCGCCACGTTCAGGTCGAGGTCGGCGATCGGCCCGAACACCGGGTTGGTGCCGGCGTTGTTGACGAGGAAGTCGACCCGGCCGAAGGCTTCCATCGTGCGCTCGACGGCGACGGCCTGGTGCTCCTCGTCGTGCGCCTTGCCGGCGACGCCGATGACCCGGTCGGCGCCGAGCTTCTCGACGGCCTCCTTGAGGGTGTCCTCGTTGCGGCCGGTGATGCAGACGCGGTCACCGCGCGCCACCAGCGCCTCGGCGACGCCGAGCCCGATGCCGCGGCTGGCCCCGGTGACCAGAGCGACCTTGCCCGAGAGTTCCACTGAAGTCATGTTCCCTGTCCCCTAGTCGTGCCTTGTCGTCCCCGGGCCCGCCCGCGGGCGGGCCCTGACCGTCCCGGGCCGCGCAGCGCGGTCGTGCGCGAGCTGGAGCGGTCCCGGGTCGCGGTGTTCCTCAGTCGAGCGGTCCGCCCGCCACGTACAGCACCTGGCCGGAGACGAATCCGGCGGCCTCACCGGTGAAGAAGGCGATGGCGTTGGCGATGTCCTCCGGCTCGCCGACCCGGGCCACCGGGATCTGGGTGGCGGCGGCGGCCTTGAAGTCCTCGAAGCCCATGCCCACGCGGTCGGCGGTGGCCTTGGTCATCTCGGTGGCGATGAAGCCGGGGGCGACGGAGTTGGCGGTCACGCCGAACTTGCCGAGTTCCTTGGCGAGGGTCTTGGTGAAGCCCTGCAGGCCCGCCTTGGCGGCGGAGTAGTTGGCCTGTCCGCGGTTGCCGAGCGCGGAGGAGGAGGACAGGTTGACGATGCGGCCGAAGCCGGCGTCCACCATGTGCTTCTGACAGGCCTTCGACATCAGGAAGGCACCGCGCAGGTGCACGTTCATGACCGTGTCCCAGTCCGGGACACTCATCTTGAAGAGCAGGTTGTCGCGCAGCACGCCCGCGTTGTTGACCAGGATGGTCGGCGCGCCGAGCTCCTCGGCGATCCTGGCGACGGCGGCCTCGACCTGCGCCTCGTCCGAGACGTCGCAGCCGACCGCCAGCGCCCTGCCGCCGGCGTTGGTGATCTTCTCTACGGTGTCCTTGCAGGCTCCCTCGTCGAGGTCGATCACGGCGACCGCGCGGCCCTCGGCGGCCAGTCGTACGGCGGTGGCGGCGCCGATACCGCGCGCGGCACCGGTGACGACGGCGACCCGCTGCTGCTCAGTGGTGGACATCGCTGCTTCTCCTCGACCTTGGGATGCGGCTCCTGCGACCCGCCCAGATGGGTGAGCGACCGCTTAGTACCTTCAGCAGACGTGACGCTAGAAGCCCTGGCACCCGGTGTCAACGGTCCGCCCTGCCGTGTGATCCATTCCCCGGCCCGCCGGGCCCCGGGCGGACTGCGTCCACCTGGTGCCGCCCCCTGCCCGGATCCCGCGTTCATCACCCGATCGGCCCACAGCTGCGCGCCCCGGCACGGGGGCGCGCCTAGCGTCGGAGCGCGAGCCATTCGTGGCCGGAAAGGAGGCGCGTCATGCGCCGACGCACCGGTGCCCTCGGCATACTCGTCGCGCTCGCCGCGGCACTGCCGGTGGCCCACACCGCTCACGCCCAGGACCTGGACTGCGCGGACTTCACCTACCAGGAGGAAGCACAGGCCCTGTTCAACCTGGACCGGAGCGATCCCAACCGACTCGACGAGGACCAGGGCCCCGACGACAACGTCGCCTGCGAGGCACTCCCCCGCCGTGACGGCTCCCTCACCTCCTCCACCAGTGCTCCCCGTCCGACGGCCACCACCGCATCCGCGACTCCGACCGCACCCTCCACACCCGCGACTCCCCTCGCGTCGACGACGGCCCCCGCGGCGGCCGCCCCCGCCACGATCGCGCCGACGCGCGGTGTGGAGGGCGGGCTGGGCGGCTCGTCGGCCACCGGACCGAGCGGCTGGGACACGGGAATCGGCCTGGCCTTCGCGGCCGGCGCCCTCGCCGCGACCGGTTACCTGGTGAAGCGTCGTCGCAGCTGACGCGCGGGCCGGCACCCGTACCTCCGTACGCCGCCCCCGCTCCCGGACACCTGTGAGCGGCGGGCCGCCGCAGCCTCCTGCTGCGGCGGCCCGCCGTGGTGATTCGCCGTGGTGATTCGCCGTGCCGGCCCGCCGGGTCAGCGCACGAGCAGGTCGAGCAGCCGCTGCACCTCGGCCGCCGGATCGGCGGTGAGCCCGGTGTGCACGGGACCGGGCTGGACGACGGTGGAACGCGGGGCGATCAGCCAGCGGAAACGCCGGCCGGCGTCGTCGCGGGCGGCCTGCCCCGCCGCGTCCCCGCCCGCGCACACCCCCTCGACGGCACGCAGCGCGGCCCGGACGCCGGCCAGGTCCACGTGCGGGTCGAGTGCCAGCAGCCGGGACGCGTCGAGGTGCGTACCGGCCCCGACGAACGCCTCGTGACGGCAGTACACGAGCACCCCGGCGTTGACGCACTCGCCCCGTTCGATCCGCGGCACGACCCGCAGCAGCGCGTACTCGAAGACATGGCGGCCGGTCCGGTCGCCGCGATCGCTCACTGGTCCTCCTCCCCGAGGCCGCGGACGCGCTCGTGGACGGTGCCGGCCCGGGCGAGCAGGGCACGCGCGTAGGCCCGGCGGAGCTCGTCCGGTGTGTCGAATCCGGGTTCACCGGCCAGCCATGCGTCGGGGATCTCCGCGGTGACCTCGGCGAGCAGGTCCGCGGTGACGTGCGGCGCGAGTTCCGCCGCCGCGGCGGCCACGTCCGGCCCGAAGGTCTTCAGGGCATGGTCAAAGGCGTCGTAGGGCCGGGCGACGGAGCGCTCCACGCCGGGCCAGTTGTGGTGCCAGATCATGGTCGCGCCGTGGTCGATGAGCCAGAGGTCACCGCGCCGGCGGAGCAGGTTGGGATTGCGCCAGGAACGGTCGACGTTGTTCACCAGCGCGTCGAACCAGACGACCCGCCCGGCCTCCTCGGGACTCACCTCGAAGGCGAGCGGGTCGAAGCCGAGCGCGCCGGAGAGGAACTCCATGCCCAGATTGGTGCCCCCGCTGGACTTGAGGAGTTCCTGAACCTGTTCGTCCGGCTCGCCCAGCCCCAGGACCGGATCGAGTTCGACCGTCACCAGGCGTGGCACCCGGAATCCCAGCCGCCGGGCGAGTTCCCCGCAGACGACCTCGGCGACGAGCGTCTTGCGGCCCTGGCCCGCGCCGGTGAACTTCAGCACGTAGGCGCCGAGGTCGTCGGCCTCGATCAGTCCCGGCAGCGAGCCGCCCTCGCGCAGGGGTGTGATGTAGCGAGTGGCGGTGACCTCGGTCAACATTTCGCCAGGCTACGCGATCTCCTGACCTTGCAATCCATGACCTCCCCAAGACCCCCGTGCTCCGAGAAGTCGGCCACGGTCGGCCCTGGGGGGATCCGGGGGTTTTGGCCGACGCGCTGATCTCCCTGACCGCAGGACACTGCGGGGTCTGCTGTTCGTCCTCTGCACCGGCGTCCAGGGTGAGTACCCGCGCACGAGGTGGGCCCCGGTTCCGGGCCTGCCTGCCGGCGTCGGCCGGCCGAATGGCAGGAGGCCGGGATGCGGGAGGAACTCCAGGGGGTGCTGCCGGACCGGTCGCGGGCGACGGGCCGTCCGGACTTCTCCCGCGTTGCGGTCGACGCCTCCCCTGGGCAGTCCGAGCGGGGGGAGCAGCCCGGAGTCCGAGCCCGGCGGCCCGAGGGCGGCCGGGCTCGGAGCACCACGGCCCGCCCGTGTTCGGGGAGCGGCACTCACCTGTGGAAGCCACCCCGGGCAGAGGCCCGCGCACTCCCGACCGCTGATCGCTTGCGCCACGGCAAGGGACACCATCCACGTCGTCGGCGTCCGCACCAAACCGTTCGGCATGCTGCGCGAGCGGTCGTTGCGACGCGGTCGGCGCGACCCGGGACGCGAACCGTGCCTCCGGCACGAGGCACGTTCGCGGACGGTCGTGCTGCCCGCCACGGGACGTGAACGAAGGGTCAGCGCAAGTGGTGCAGCCAGCCGTCCGGGTCAGCGGCACGGCCGTGCTGCAGGTCGACCAGCGCCTGACGCAGTGTCCGGGTCACCGGGCCCATCTCGCCGTCTCCCACGGTCCAGTCGCCGCGGTCGCCGTCGCGTACGGTGCCGACCGGGGTGAGGACCGCGGCGGTGCCGCAGGCGAACACCTCGGTGATCTCGCCGGAGCCGCATCCCGCGCGCCACTCGTCGACCGTCACGGGGCGCTCGCTGACCCGGTGGCCGAGGCGTGCGGCAAGGCGGAGCAGCGAGTCGCGGGTGACCCCCGGCAGCAGGGTGCCGGTCAGCGGCGTGGTGGACACCTCGGCGTCGGGACCGCTGCCTCGTACGAAGAACAGGTTCATGCCGCCCATCTCCTCCACCCAGCGCCGCTCGGCGGAGTCCAGCCACACCACCTGCTGGCAGCCGGCTTCCTGGGCCTGGCGCTGGGCGACGAACGACGGAGCGTAGTTCGCCGCGCATTTGACGTCACCCGTACCGTCGGGCATCGCACGGCTCTGCGACCGGCAGATCAGCACGGATACCGGGCGCACCTCGTCCCCGAAGAAACCGCCGGCCGTGAACGCGAGAACCAGGAACCGGTAGTCCTCCGAGGGCCGCAGCATGAGGTTCACGTCCGTGCCGAACATCAGCGGACGCAGGTAGAGGCTGTGGTCGGGGTGGTCGGAGAGCTCGCCCTGGTCGGCGGCGACGACCTGGTCGACGCCCGCCATGTACAGGTGCTCGGGAAGTTCGGGCATGGCCAGGCGTGCGGCGGAGCGACGGAAGCGGCGGGCGTTCTCCCAGGGCCGGAACACCGCGATCGACCCGTCGGCCTGACGGAACGCCTTCATCCCCTCGAAGATCACCTGCCCGTAGTGCAGGCCGATGGTGGCCGGGTGCAGCGACAGGCTCTCCATCGGCCGCAGCGAGCCGTCGTACCACCCGCGTTCGGGGGAGTACCTCATGGTGTAGAGGTGCCGGGTAAAGGCGTCACCGTGGCCGGGTGAGGCGGGCTTCTCCAGAAGCGACGTCATGATGATCTCCTTGGGACCGGGGGCGGGACGGGCGGGCGGCGTGGTCAGACGAGCGGGGCGGAGAAGAATGTCTCGCGCCGGCCGATCAGGTTGTCGGGGGTGAGGGTGAAGAACTCGGCGAAGCGGTGTTCGGCGGGAGTGCCGTCGTGCAGCACTCCCTCGAACGAGCCCCGCACGGCGACCTCGTCGCCGGTGGACACCACGGAGTCGAGCTCGTGTCGCCCTTCCCGGATGACCCGCTCGTGCGTGTAGAAGTGCTCGATTCCCGACCGGCCGTGCACCGGGGGGTAACCGGGACGGCGGTACGTGGTGTCCGGGGCGAACATCGCGACGAGACCGGGTACGTCGCCGGAGTCGACGAGCCGGTAGAACTGGTGGATCACAGCAGTGGTCATCGTCGGTCTCCCGTGTTGTCGAGGTGGGCGTCGAGCACCGCCGCGATCCGCGCGATCGGGTCGGGTGCGGTCATGTCTCCGTGCCGGCAGTCGATGGGGTGGAGCTCCATGCCCGTGACGTGGGGCAGCCACGCGTCGGGCGTGGGTGCCCCGCTCGTCCTGCCGGAGGTGGCACGGAAGAACAGCGCGCGTCCGGCGTAGTGCGTGGGTGTGCCGGCGCAGCTGAGCGTCAGGTGGTGCGCGAACACGTCGGCGAGCGTCGCCGGGGCGCCGATGTGCTCGCGGAACTCGTCGGGGGTCAGATCCGCGTGGCCCAGCGATTCCCGCAGGGCGTCCTGCACTTGGGGGTCGTCGGCGGTGAAGGACGCTCCGGTGGCGACGGACGGATAACCGTCCAGCATCGCGAGGAGCGCGACCTCCTCACCGCTGTCCTGCAGCGAGGCAGCCATGGCGTGCGCGACGCTCGCGCCGAACGACCACCCCAGCAGGTGGTAGGGCCCGTTGGGCTGGACGGTGCGGATTTGGGCGAGGTAGTCCGCGGCCATGTCGGCGATCGTGGCCGGGGCGGCGTCGGGCTCGGACAGGCCGCGGGCCTGGAGGCCGTAGACCGGCCGGTCCGGCAGATGGCGCAGCAGCCCCGAGTAGACCCAGCTGATACCGGCCGCCGGATGCACGCAGAACAGCGGTGGCCGGGCCCCTTCGGAGCGCAGCGGCAGGAGGACGGCCAACCCGTCGTCCTCACGGGACGTGTCCAGCCGGGACGCCATGGCGGCGGGCGTGGGTGCCTCGAACAGGGTCTGGATGCCCACGCGTACGCCGAGGCGCGCCTCGATCCGTGCCATCAGCCGGGTGGCCAGCAGCGAGTGCCCGCCCAGGTCGAAGAATCCGTCCTCCACGCCCGACGGGGCCGGCAGCCCCAGGACCTCGGCGAACAGGTCGCACAGGGCGTTCTCGGTCTCGGTGGCGGGCGCCCGGCCAGTGCCCGGTGTGTACTCCGGGGCGGGCAGGGCGCGCCGGTCCAGCTTGCCGTTGGCGGTGTAGGGCAAGGCGTCCAGGAGGACGACGGCGGCGGGGACCAGGTGCTTCGGCAGCTTCGCGGCGACGTGCTCGCGCAGGACCGCCGGATCCGCCGCGGCGCCGGTGGCCGGCGCGACGTACGCGACGAGCCGCTTGTCGCCGGGGCGGTCCTCCCGTACGACGACCGCGGTCCGGGCGACCGACGGATGCGCGGCGAGCGCCGCCTCGGTCTCGGCCGGTTCGATGCGGAAGCCACGCACCTTGACCTGGCCGTCGGCGCGACCGAGGTAGTCCAGGGTGCGGTCCGGCCGCCACCGTACGACATCGCCCGTCCGGTACATGCGGGTGCCCGGCGCGCCGTACGGATCGGCCACGAAGCGCTCGGCGGTCGCGCCCGAGGCGCCCAGGTAGCCCAGGGCCAGCCCCGCCCCGGTCAGGTACAGCTCGCCGACGCCGCCCGACGGCACGAGGTGGAGGCGATCGTCGAGGACGTAACCGTGCTTGCCGGGCAGGGGCCGGCCGATCGGCACCCGGGCGTCCGCCACCTCCGTGACGACGTGGGTGGTGGTGAAGCCGGTGCTCTCCGCGGGCCCGTAGCCGTTGACGAGCCGCACATCCGGGAATTTCCGTCGCGCGAGCGCGAGGTGATGCGGGGAGGCCGGCTCGCCTCCGGTCAGAGCGTGGCGGACGGTCTCGAAGACCTTCGGATGCTCGTCGAGCACGTGGTTGAACAGGCTCGCCGACGCGTCGAAGACGGTGACGCCGTGCTCGACGACCAGATCGGCGATGACAGCCGGGTCGACCTGCGCGGCGGGAAACAGGACGGACGTGCCGCCGTGCAGCAACGGCCCGAACAGCTGGGTGCCGAAGGCGTCCCAGGACACCGGTGCGCTCTGCAGCCACACCTCACCCGGGCCGAATCCGGCGTACTCCTGCCCGGTGAGGGTTGCACTGATGGCTCGGTGGGAGGCCACGACCCCCTTGGGCACGCCCGTCGAGCCGGAGGTGAACATGACCACCGCCGGGTCCTCGGGATGCACTGCGACCGGGGACGGTTCCGCGTCGGAGGCGGACGGCACCTCGGCGATGTCCACGCACCGGAAGCCCAGGACCTGCGACGAGGAGGACGAGCCGACCACCGTGCGGATGCCGGCGCGGTCGAGCACCGAGCGCAGCCGCTCTGCGGGAAACGCGGTGTCCAGCAGGGTGTAGCAGGCGCCGGTCCTCAGCACGCCCAGGAGCGCGGCCACCATGAGTGGCCCGCGGCCGAGATGTACACCCACCACATCGCCGGGTCCGGTGCCCAGGTGACGGGCGACCCGCCGGGCATGGTCGTCCAGCTCCGCGTACGTGGTGCGGCGGCCCTCGTGCACCAGGGCCGTCGCCGTAGGCGTGCGGGAGCACTGCTCGGCGAACAGTTCGTGCAGGCAGCTCTCCCGTACGCCGGGGGCCTCGGCCGGCGCGGTGAGTGCCGTGCGCTCCGCGTCGTCCAGCACCGCCAGTTCGCCCAGCCTCGGCGACGGGTCCTCCGCGACCTGCGCGAGCAGCCGCTCCAGGCGGTGTGCCAGCAGCTCCGCCGAACCGTGGCCGTACCGGCTCGCCGCGTACTCCCAGGTGATGTCCAGCCCGAGCGGCTCACCCTCGGCGGACCGGGATTCGCGCACCCCGATCGTCGTGTCGAACTTGGCTGTCCCGGTGCCCTGCCGGCCCAGCTCGACCTGCAGCCCGGGCCACGCCGGCGGATCGCCGACCTGAGTGGTGAGCACCAGCATCACCTGGAACAAAGGGTGACGTCCGGCGACCCGGGCCGGGCCGACCTCCTCGACGACCCGCTCGAACGGCACGTCCTGGTGGGCGAACGCGTCCAGGTCGGTGGCACGGACCCGGTCGAGCAGCTCGGCGAACGACGGGTCTCCGGAGGTGTCCGTGCGCAGCACCAGCGTGTTGACGAAGAACCCGACGAGGTCGCCCAGTGCCTCGTCGGACCGCCCGGCGACGACCGTGCCCAGCGGCAGATCGGTACCGCCGGTCATCCGGGTCAGCAAGGCCGCGACGGCGGCGTGCACCACCATGAACAGAGTCGTCTCCGACCGGGTCGCCAGATCGAGCAGCGCCCGGTGCCCCTCCGGGCCGATCCGCACCGGTACGCTGCCGCCGCACTGGTCGGGGCGGGCCGGCCTGGGCCGGTCCGCCGGGAACCCCGCCTCCTCCGGAGCGCCGTCCAGCGCCCTTCGCCAGTAGGCGAGTTGTCGGGACAACAGACTGCCCGGGTCGTCCGCCTCGCCCAGCACTTCCTGCTGCCAATACGCAAAATCCGCGTACTGGACCGGTAGTTCGGGGAACTCCGGAGCGCTGCCGGCGACCCGGGCGGCGAACGAGGCCGCCAGGTCGCGGGTGAGGGGGGCGATGGACCATCCGTCCCCCGCGATGTGGTGCACGAGCAGCAGCAGTACGTGCTCGTCGGCGCGCGGTGACGTGAGCAGAGTGGCGCGCACGGGCGGGCCCGCCGTCAGCTCGAACACGTAGCGGGCCGCGTGATCCAGAGCGGTTGCCGGATCGCCGGTGGTGATCACGTCCAGTGGGACCTCACCGGGCGGCATGATCCGCTGGCGGGGCGTGCCGTCGACCTCGGGGTAGGCCGTGCGCAGCACTTCGTGCCGGGCCGTCACGTCGGCCAGCGCCGCCCGCAGCGCGTCCACGTCCAGTTCACCGCGCAGCCGCAGCACGATCGGAATGTTGTACGCGGGCCCGGGCTCGGCCCGGGCCAGGAACCACAGCCGCTGCTGGTTGAACGACAGTGGGGCCGTTTCGTCGGACACCGTCACTGGATCTCCTCCCGGCCGGCCCGCCGCCGCAACGCGGGCCGTACTGGCGCGGTCCGGTCGAGCCGGCGGGCCAGAGCGGCCACGGTCCGCGCCTCGAACACGGATTTCAGGGACACCTCGGCCCCGAGGACCGACCGCACCCGGCTGATCAGCCTGCCGACCAGGAGTGAATGTCCGCCCAGGACGAAGAAGTCCTCGTCCACGCCCACCGAGTCCAGGCCCAGCAGTTCGGCGAACAGCTCACAGAGCACCTCCTCGTCGCGGGTTCCCGGTGCCCGGCCGACGGAACGCTCGCCCAAGTCCGGCAGGGGGAGCGCCGCGCGGTCGAGCTTGCCGTTGGGGTTGAGCGGCAGCCGGTCGAGCAGGACGTACGCGCTGGGGCGCAGGTGCTCGGGCAGGAACTGCTGGGCGTGCTCGCGCAGGGAGGCGGCGTCCAGGCCGCTGCCCGGCTCAGGCACGAGGTACGCGACAAGCCGCTTGTCACCCGGCTTGTCCTCCCGGACGACGACGGCCCCGCGACGCACCTCCGGGTGGGCGGTGACCGCGGCCTGCACCTCACCCGGCTCGATCCGGAAACCCCGGATCTTCACCTGGTCGTCCGCACGTCCGACGAACTCCAGCGCCCCGTCCGCCCGTCGGCGCACCAGGTCGCCGGTCCGGTACATGCGCGCCCCCGGTGATCCGTAGGGGCATCCCACGAACCGTTCGGCCGTCAGGGCCGCTTCGCCGAGGTAGCCGTGCGCCGAGCCGATGCCGGCGACGTAGAGCTCGCCGGGGACGTTCGGCGGCACCGGCCGGAGCCGGGCGTCCAGGACGTAGGACCGCTTGCCCGCCAGCGACGTGCCGATGGGCACGGTCCGGGCCGAGGTGTCCTCGGCGCCCACATCGTGGCAACTGGTGTAGATCATGTGCTCGACCGGACCATAGGCGTGCACGAGCCGGACGTGCGGATGGGCACGCAGCAGCCTGGCCATGTGGTCCGGCGACACCGCCTCGCCGCCCGTCATCACCTGCCTCAACCGGTTGAAGATGTCGGGGTATTCGTCGAGCAGGAAGTTGAAGAGGCTCGTCGACAGGAACACGGTGGTCACCGCATGCCGGTGCACCAGGCGGGCGATCTGCTCCGGCTCAGGTGTCGGGCCGGGCTGGAGCACACACGTCGCACCGTGCAGGAGCGGGCCGAACAACTCCATCGCGAAGGCGTCCCACGGCATCGGTGCGCACTGCAGCCAGACCTGGCCGGCGCCGAAGTCTGCGTACGTCTGACCGAGCAGCGTGCCTGTGATCGCCTTGTGCGGGGCGAGAACCCCCTTGGGCCTGCCGGTCGAGCCGGAGGTGAACATCACGCACGCCGGATCGTCGGGGGTGACCGTCACGTCCGGAGGCCCGTCCGGCAGGGGGCCCGGATCGGTGCCGAGGTCGAGGACGGGCCGGTCCGTGCCGAGGCGGGCGGCGCCGTCGGTGCCGGTGACGACCACGGCCGCGTCGGCTGCCTCGAGGATCGCGGTGATACGGCCCTCGGGGAACCGCGGGTCGAGCAGCGAGTAGCCCGCCCCGGTCTTGAGTACCGCGAGGACGCTCACGACCAGGTCGACACCCCGGTCCAGCAGTACCGCCGCGAGCCGGCCGGGCCCCAGGCCCTGCGCGGCGAGGCGGTGGGCAAGACGGTTCGCCCGGCGATCCAGCTCGGCGTAACCGATGCGCTGTTCCCCGAAGATCAGTGCGGTCGCCTCAGGAGTGGCCACGGCCTGATCGGCGACGGTCTCGTGGACGCACCGGTCGTTCACGCCCGGCTGCGTACCGGCCCAGTCCCCGACCAGTACGTCGTGTTCGCCCGGCGTCAGTATGTCGAGCTCACCGACTCGCACCTCCGGGTCGGCGGCCGCGTGCCGGAGCACACCGGACAGACGGGCCACGAGCGCCTGCGCGGTCGCCCGGTCGAACAGGTCGGTGGCGAACTCCATGCGGCCGCCGATGCCCGCGGGCCGGCCGTGCTCGTCATGCTGCTCGTCGAGCGACAGGACCAGGTCGAACTTGGCGCTGCCGGTGCTCACAGGGGTGACGGTCGTGCGCAGCCCGGGCATCTGCGCGGTGGCGGCAGTGTTGTTCTGCACCACCAGTGCCGTCTGGAAGAAGGGGTGCTGGTGCGCGGAGCGCGCCGGGTTGAGGTGTTCCACGACACGGTCGAAAGGCACGTCCTGGTGGTCGAAGGCCGCGAGGTCGGTCTCGCGCACCCGGGCCAGCAGCTCACGGAAGGTGGGGTCCCCGGCCGTGTCGGTACGCAGCACGAGGGTGTTGACGAAGAACCCGACGAGGTCGTCGAGGGCGGCGTCGGTTCGCCCCGCGACAGGCGTGCCGAGGGGGACGTCGGTGCCCGCGCCGAGCCGGGTGAGCAGAGCCGCGAGCGCGGCCTGCACCACCATGAACAGGGTCGCCCCGTGCGCACGCGCCAGGCCGAGCAGCGCTTCGTGCGTCCGGGCGGCGAGCACGATGTCGACGGTGTCGCCGCGACCGGTGGGCACGGGCGGGCGGGGCCGGTCGGCAGGCAGCGGCACCTCGTCCGGCAGGCCCGCCAAGGCGTCGGCCCAATAGCCGAGTTGCCGTGCCAACAGCGAATCCGGGTCGTTGCCGTTGCCCAGCACCTTCTGTTGCCACAGGCTGTAGTCCGCGTACTGCACCGAAAGCGGCGGCCAATCCGGGGCGTCACCCTCCGACCGCGCCGTGTACGCGGTCGCGAGATCTTCCAGCAGGGGACGCATCGACCAACCGTCGGCCGCTATGTGATGCAGGGTCAGCACCAGCACATGGGACCGCGGACCGGTCTGCAGCACCTCTGCCTGGATGGGGAGTTCGGTGTTCAGGTCGAAGGCGTGGCGGGCGGCCCCGGCGACCGCCTCGTCCAGCTCGGATCCGTGGACCACTCGGCACGACACGTCGAGCCGAACCCGGTCCGCGGGCCGGACCACGGAGACGGGAACCCCGTCGACCGAGGGGAAGGTGGTGCGCAGCGCCTCGTGCCGGGCCACGACGTCCGCGAGGGCCGCCCTCAGCACGTCCAGGTCCAGGTCGCCACCGAGTTCCAGGGTGTGGCTCACGTTGTACGCGGCGTTCGCGCCGTGCATCCGGTCGAGGAACCACAGCCGGGCCTGCGCCGCGGACAGCGGGAGCTCGGCAGGACGGTCCGCCACGGTCAGGGCCGGCCGCGCCGCGGCAGCCGTGTCGCGGAGGGCGGCCAGCGCTGCCGGCGTGGGGCAGTCGAACAGGTCTCGCAACCCCACCTCGGTCCCCAGCGCCGAGCGCACCCGGTTGACGAGCTTGGCGCCGAGCAGGGAGTGACCGCCCAGGGCGAAGAAGTCCTCGTCCGGGCCGACCTCACCGATGCCCAGCACCTCGGCGAACAGGCCGCACAGGATCTGTTCGCGCACCGTGCGGGCGGCATGGCCCTCACTGCCGCCGCCCGCCGACGGCCCCGGGTCCGGCAGGGCGGCGCGGTCGAGCTTCCCGTTCGGGGTGAGCGGGATGTCATCGACGCGTACGTAGGCGGCCGGCCGCAGATGCTCGGGGTGCCGGTCGGCGACGAACGCCCGCAGCTCCGCCAGGTCGAGGTCGCCCTCGGCCACGACATACGCCACCAACCGGTCGTCCCGGGCGACTACGGCACAGCGCCGCACTCCCGGACACTCCCTCACGTATTCCTGTACGGCCGCTGGTTCGACGCGGAAGCCGCGCACCTTCACCTGGTCGTCCGTACGTCCCAGGTACTCGATGGCGCCGTCGGCGCGCCAGCGCCCCAGATCGCCGGTGCGGTACAGGCGACCGCCGTCGGGCGCGGCGACGAACCGCTGCGCGGTGAGTGCGGGTTGTCCGACGTAGCCGTGGGCGAGGCCCGGTCCCGTCATGTAGATCTCGCCCGGCACCCCTATCGGCACGGGACGCAGATCGGTCCCGAGCACCCGGACCCGCTTGCCCGCGATCGGCTTCCCGAGGGGGACGGGCGAGTCCTCGGTGGTGATGTCGTGGGTCAGGGTGAAGATCGTGTTCTCCACCGGGGAGTAGCCGTTGACGAGACGGAGGTGCGGGTGGCGGTCCAGCAGGGCGCGTACGTGCGGCACGGACGCGGCCTCGCCACCGGTCATCAGGTGGCTCACCCCGGCCAGGGCGGTCGGGTGCTCGTCGACGAGGTGGTTGAGCAGGCTTGCCGACAAGTGCGCCGTGGTGACGCCGTGTTCGGTCAGCAGTCGGGCGATGACGCCGGGGTCGGTGGTGTGGCCCGGCTGCAGCACGCACGTGGCGCCGTGCAGGAGGGGGCCGAAGAGTTCGAGGGCGAAGGCGTCCCAGGACACCGGGGAGCACTGCAGCCACACCGCGTCCGCGGCGAAGTCCGTGTATCCCTGGTCGAGCAGGGTGGCGGTCAGCGCCCGGTGCGGGGTGACGACACCCTTGGGCGTACCGCTGGAGCCGGAGGTGAACATCACGCACGCGACGTCGTACGCGGACACCATGACGTCCGGGGCGTGCCGGGGAGCGGTCGCGATCGCATCCGCGTCGGCGTCCACCAGGACCGGCGGCGTGTCCGGCACCAGACCGGCGAGGCCACGCGAGGTGACCACCGACGGGGCGGCCGTCCGGTCCAGGACCTCGGCCAGGCGGGCCTTCGGGAACCGCGGGTCGAGCATCGTGTAGCCGGCGCCGGCGGTGAGCGCGCCGAGGACGGCGACGACCATGTCCTCGTCGCGGTCCAGCAGAACGCCGACGATGTCCCCGGGCCGCACTCCCCGCTCCCCGAGATGGTGCGCCAACCGGTTCGCCCGGTCCACGAGTCGGGCGTACGTGACCCGCCGACCGCCGCACACCAGGGCTGTCGCCTCAGGGGTGCGGGCGGCGTGCCCGGCGACGATCGTGTGCAAGGGGCGCATGTCGGCCTCGCGCGGGACGCCGGTCCATCGCTGGGACACGGCGAGCCGTTCCTGCGCGCCCATCGTGTCGTGGGCGCTGATCGGCAGCTCCGGCTCGTGGGCCACCGCGGCCAGCAGGCGGGTGAACCGCTCCACCATCAGCTCAGCGGTCTCGCGCTCGAACAGGTCGGTGGCGAACTCCAGGTAGCCCGCCAGACCGTCGCCGCTCTCGTGCAGCGACAGCGTCAGGTCGAACTTGGCCGCCAGGTTCGGCACGGCAGCGGGGACGCAGTGGGCACCCGCCAGTCCGGCGTCCGGGGACGTGTTGTTCTGCAGCACGACCATGACCTGGAACAACGGGTGCCGGTGGCTGGTCCGGGCCGGATTGAGGTCCTGGACGAGCCGGTCGAAGGGCAGGTCCTGGTGGTCGTACGCGGCGAGGTCGGTGGCCCGGACACGGCCGAGGAGATCGATGAAGGTGGGATCGCCGCTGGTGTCCGTGCGCAGCACCAGGGTGTTGACGAAGAAGCCGACCAGATCGTCGAGTGCTTCGTCGGTGCGGCCCGCCACCGGGGTCCCCAGGGGGACGTCGGTGCCGGCGCCGAGCCGGGTCAGCAGTGCCGCGAACGCGGCCTGGACCACCATGAACGAGGTGACTCCGGTCGCCCGGGTCAGAGCCGTCAGCGCGGTGTGCACGTCGGCGTCGACCCGCACCGGGACGGACTCGCCCCGGTGGGTCGGACGGGCCGGACGCAGCCGGTCGGACGGCAGGTCGAGACTCTCCGGAATTCCCGCCAACTGCGCGCGCCAGTACTCGAGTTGACGGTGCACGACGGAGTCCGTGCTGCCCTCGTCGCCGAGGTGTTCCCGCTGCCAGCGCGTGTAGTCCGCGTACTGCACCGGCAGGGGACGCCAGTCCGGAGCCGCCCCGGACCTGCGGGCGGCGTAGGCGGTCGCGATGTCGGCGAACAACGGGCGGAGCGACCAGCCGTCCCCCGCGATGTGGTGCAGGGTCACGAGCAGGGTGTGGTCCCGCTCGCCGGTGCTCAACAGCTTGACCCGCAGCGGTGGCTCACCGGCCAGGTCGAACACGTGCCGCGCCTCCGTGGTGACGACCTCTCCCGCAGCGGAGGCCGCGACGGCCGACGCCTCGAAGATGCCGTCCAGTTCCCGTGCGGCCAGGACGTGCTGGTACGGCACCCCGTCCGCGACCGGGTACACCGTGCGCAGCGCCTCGTGCCGCAGGACCGTATCGGTGACGGCGGCCCGCAGGGCGGCGCTGTCCACGGGGCCGGCCACCTCGACGGCGTACTGCACGTTGTACGTGCTCGATCCTCCCTCGACCTGATCGAGCAGCCACAGCCTGGCCTGTGCGGGGGACAGCGGCACCCGCCCGGGCCGCTCGGCCGCGACCAGCGCCCGCCGGGCCGGCGAGGCCGAGCCGAGGACCGCGTCGAGCGCGGCGGGCGTTCGGCAGGTGAACAGCTCGCGGAGGCCGACCTCGCACCCCAGGGCCGCCCGGACGCGGTTGACGAGCTTCGCGGCGAGCAGCGAGTGGCCACCCAGGTCGAAGAAGTCGTCCTCGCGTCCGGCTTCGGGCAGGCCGAGCACCTCCGCGAACAGCCCGCACAGGATCTCCTCACGCGCGCTGCGCGCACCGTCGAACACGGCGCGGGCCTGCTCGGGCGCCGGGAGGGCGGCCCGGTCGAGCTTGCCGGTGGCCGTCAGCGGAAGCCGGTCGAGCACCACGTACGCACCCGGCCGCAGGTGCTCCGGCAGGTGCTCGGCGACATGGCGGCGCAGGGCCGGTACGCCTACCGAGCCGTTCGGGACGACGTACGCGACGAGTACCTTGTCGCCGGGCCGGTCCTCGCGGACGGTCACGGCGCTCTGCCGGACACCGGGGTGCCGTTCCACCACCGCACGCACCTCGCCGGGCTCGATGCGGAAACCGCGGATCTTCACCTGATCGTCGGTGCGGCCCAGGTAATCGACGGTGCCGTCGGCGCGCCAGCGGCCCAGGTCGCCGGTGCGGTACATGCGGCGGCCCGGCTCGAACGGGCAGGCCACGAAGCGTTCGGCGGTCATCCGCGGCTCACGCAGATAGCCGTGGGCCAGCCCGGGGCCGGACATGTGGATCTCGCCCGGGACACCGGCCGGGACCGGCTGGAGATGCTCGTCCAGGATGTACACGCCCTTGGCCGCGACGGGCCGTCCCACCGGGATCGGGCCGGCGGTGTCCGCAGGGCCGATCCGGTGGGTGAGCGTGAAGACGGAGTTCTCGACGGGCGAGTATCCGTTGACCAGGCGCAGGTGGGGGTGTCGCTGGAGCAGACGCGACACGTGGGCCACCGAAGCCGGCTCGCCGCCGGTCATCACCGTCGTGATGCCGTGGAAGACGTCGGGGTGTTCGTCGACGAGGTGGTTGAGCAGGCCGGCCGAGAAGTGCGCGGTCGTGATGGTGTGCTCGGCGACGAGTTCGGCCACCGCGGCGGGGTCGGTGGTGTGGCCGGGATGCAGCACGCACGTGGCGCCGTGCAGGAGGGGGCCGAAGAGTTCGAGGGCGAAGGCGTCCCAGGACACCGGGGAGCACTGCAGCCACACCGCGTCCGCGGCGAAGTCGACGTACGTCTGGCCCATCAGCGTCGACGTCAGCGCGCCATGGCTGGTCACGACCCCCTTGGGCCTGCCGGTGGAGCCGGAGGTGAACATCACGCATGCGACGTCTCCCGCCGACACCCGCACGTCCGGCGCGGTACACGGCTGCTGCGCGACCGACTCGTCGTCGATGCGCAGGATCCCGGGAAAGCCCATGGCCGGTGTGGAGAGGACATGGACGATGCCGCCGCCGTCGACCAGGGCGGTGAGCCGTGCCTGCGGGAACCGGGGATCCAGCATCGTGTACGCGGCGCCCGCCTTGAGCACCGCCAGGACCGCCACGACGAGGTCGCAGTCCCGGTCCAGCAGAACGCCGACGACATCGCCCGGCCGAACACCTTCACTGATGAGGTGGTGCGCCAACCGGTTTGCGTGTGTGTCCAGTTCGGCGTACGTCAGCCGCTCGTCCGAGGAAATCAGCGCGATCGCGTGCGGGGTGCGCGCCGCCTGTTCGGCGACGACCTCGTGGAGGCAGCGGCTGATCCCGGCGAAACGGTCGCTCCGCCGGCCGAGCAGCAGATCCCGCTCCGCCGGCGTCAGCAGATCCGCCCGGCCGATGGGGGTGTGCGGGTCGGCCGCGAACACCGTCAGGGCCCGGCTCAGCAACTGCGCGACGCGCTCGACGGTGGCACGGTCGAACAGGTCGGCCGCGTACTTGAGCGTGCCGGTGATCCCGTCGTCCGTCTCGGTCAGATCGAGGGTGAGGTCGAACTTCGCCACGTCCAGGTCGACGACTTCGTGCTCGGCGCGCAGACCGGTGAACTCGGCGGTGACCGGAGGAGTGTTCTGCAGGACCAGCATGATCTGGAAGAGCGGGTGACGCGACAGTGACCGTTGCGGGTTGAGCTCCTGGACGAGGTGGTCGAAGGGCAGGTCCTGATGGTCGTACGCGGCGAGGTCGGTGGCGCGGACGCGACCGAGGAGTTCGGTGAAGGCGGGGTTGCCGCTCGTGTCCGAACGCAGCACCAAGGTGTTCACGAAGAAGCCGACGAGGTCGTCGAGCGCCTCGTCGCTCCGCCCGGCGACCGGGGACCCCAGGCAGATGTCGGTGCCCGCGCCGAGCCGGGTGAGCACGGCGGCCACTGCGGCGTGCAGGACCATGAACATGGTGCTTCCGGTGTCCCGGGCCAGGGACCGCAGGCGCTTGTGCGTGTCCGCTTCCACCGCGAAGGGCACCGTGCCCCCGTGCGGGCTGCGCACCGCCGGCCGGGAGCGGTCGGCGGGCAGCGTCGACTCCGCGGGCATTCCCGTGAGCGCGGATCGCCAGTACTCCGCCTGCCCGGCCAGCGTGCTCGCCGGGTCCTCCGGAGATCCCAGTGTGTCGCGCGCCCACAGCGCGTAGTCCGCGTACTGCACCGCCGGCGCGGGCCGGACGGGTTCGGCTCCCTGCGTCCTGGCGTTGTACGCGGCCGCGAGGTCACGCAGCAGAGGGGCCGTCGACCAGCCGTCGCCGGCGATGTGGTGCAGCACGACCAGCAGAAGGTGATCGTCGTTCGCGAGACGCAACAGATGTGCGCGGAGAGGGATTTCGCGTGCGAGGTCGAAGGCCACCGAAGCCAGCTCCCGCACGCGGGGGTCGAGGGAGTCCTCGGTGATGTCCTCGGTCGTCCACGGCACGTCGGCCCGGTCGAGGACATGCTGTACGGGCATGTCCCGGACCACGGGGAACACGGTGCGCAGCACCTCGTGCCGCTCCAGCACGTCGGCCAGCGCAGCCCGCAGTGCCGTCGGGTCGAGCGTGCCGCGCAGCCGGACGGTGAGCGGGATGGTGTAAGTGGCGCCGCCCTCGATCTGGTCGAGGAACCACAGCCGCGCCTGGGCGAAGGACATCGGGCTCGGGTTCGGCCGCTCATCTCTGTGCGCCAGAGCCGGCCCGGCCGTGGCGGCGGCAGCGACACGTCGTGCCAGCCGGCGTGGAGTTCGGGCGGTGAAGACGTCGGTGACACGAAGCTGCACCCCGAGCGTCACGCGCACCTTGCTGATCAGGGTCGCGACCAGCAGCGAGTGACCACCCAGCTCCAGGAAGTCGTCGTCCAGGCCCACCGACGGCACGCCGAGGAGTTTCGCGAACAGGACGCACAGCGCGTCCTCGGTCGCGGTCTCGGCGGCTCCGCCCGCGCCCGTGGTCGCCGCCGGAGCGGGCAGGGCGGCCCGGTCGAGTTTGCCGTTGGCGGTCAGCGGCAGCGCGTCCAGCTGCACGCACATCGACGGTACGAGGTGCTGGGGCAGCAACTCGGCAACGTGAGCGCGGAGTTCCTCCGTCTGCACAGGACGGTCCGCGACCACGTAGGCCACCAGGCGCCGGTCGGCCGGACCGGCGTCCCATACGGTGACCGCGGCCTGCCGTATGAGCGGATGAGTGGTCAAGGCCGCCTGGACCTCGGCAGGTTCCACACGGAAGCCGCGGATCTTGATCTGCTGGTCGGCCCGGCCGAGGAACTCCACGACTCCGTCGCGCAGCCTCCCCAGATCCCCGGTGCGGTACATGCGCCCGCCGTCCGGCGCGGCCACGAAGCGCTGGGCGGTCAGTCCCGGTTGCCCGGTGTAGCCGTGCGCCAGACCCGCGCCCGCCATGTAGATCTCGCCGGTCCCACCGTCGGCGACCGGGCGGAGGTCGGGGCCGAGGATCTGTACGGACTTGCCGTTGAGGGGCCGGCCGACGGGTACGGGGGCATCGGTCGGCCGTATCCGGTGGGTCAGGGTGAAGATGGTGTTCTCGACAGGGGAGTAGCCGTTGGTCAGGACAAGGCCGGGCCGGCGCTCCAGCAGCGCGTGCACATGCCGGGGAGAGGCCGCCTCACCGCCGGTCATCACATGCGTGACGCCGTCGAAAGTGTGCGGGTACTCGTCGACGAGGTGGTTCAGGAGGCCGGCGGACACATGCACGGTGGTGATGCCGTGCCGGTGGATCAGCTCCGTGACGGCGGACGGGTCCGTGGTGTCACCGGGCTGCAGGACGCAGGCCGCGCCGTGCAGCAGCGGCCCGAAGAGTTCCAGCGCGAAGGCGTCCCAGGAGACGGGTGAGCACTGCAGCCACACCTGGTCCGCGCCGAAGTCCGTGTACGTCTGGCCGCCCAGGGTCGCCGTGAACGCCCGGTGCGGGGTGATAACGCCCTTGGGCCTGCCGGTGGAGCCGGAGGTGAACATCACGCACGCGACGTCCTCGGGCGACACGGCGACCCGCGGCGACGAAACCGGACGAGCCGCTACGTCGGGGGCGGACGGATCCACCGTCGACCACCGCGGGCCCGTGAAGACGCCGCCCGGTTCCGTCACGACGGTCCGGACCCCGGCGTCCTCGCACACCGACACCAGGCGCTTGGCGGGGAACCGGGGATCCAGCATCGTGTAGGCCGCGCCGGCCTTGAGCACGGCGAGCACGGCGACGACGAGGGGGACGCCCCGGGGCAGGCACACGCCGACCACGTCGCCGGGGCGCACACCGCCGGCGATCAGATGGTGCGCGACCCGGTTGGCGCGCTCGTCCAGCTCCCGGTAACCGATCCGGGCGCTCCCGCAGACCACGGCTGTCGCGTCAGGGGTGTCCTCGGCCCGGCGCTCGAACAGTTCGTGCACGCCCTCGGCGGCTGTGCCGAAGTCGTGCGGGACGTGTGTCCCGTCGGCTTGCTGTGACCTGGTCACCGCACCTCACTCCTACCCGTCTCGGTTGTCGGTGGTGTCCGTCGCGCGGACGTCAGCCGCGCAGTGCGACGAGGCTCGCGGGCCGCAGGTCCGTCCAGTTGGCCTCGACGTATTCCAGGCACGCGGCCCGGTCGGCGGGTCCGTGCGCGGTTGCCCAGCCTGAGGGGACGTCGATCGCGGCGGGCCACAGGGAGTGCTGGTTCTCGTCGTTGACCAGCACGAGGAAGTCGGCGTCGGTGGCGTCGAAGGGGTTGGTCATCGCAGGGCTCCTTCGGGTTCGGTACGTGCGTCGTCGGAAGGGAACCGCCCGGTCGTGCGCGACGGCTCGTGAGGTACGGGGACGGTCTTTCCGTCCGGCAGTTCTGCCGGCCCGGCAGCGAGGCCGGCGCCGAGCCGCGGGACCGGGCGCGGGCCGCAGACCGTTTCCACGGCGGTGGCGATCGCCAGTGCGTCGCGGATGCGGGGCGGTCCGAACACCGATACGCCCACGGGGAGCGCGTCGTGCAGCCCGGCCGGGACGGTGATGTGCGGGTAGCCGGCCAGGGCGGGGACCGTCGAGGTGTTGCGGGCACGCCGGTCGCCGCCCGTGTGGTCCACCGGCCACGCCGGATCGCTGGTCGGCGCGACGACGGCGGACACGTCGGCTCCGGTCAGCGCGTCGTGCAGGAGGGTGCGGGCCCACTGCCGGGCGCGGACGCGCTGAACCGATGCCTGGGCGCTCTGCTCGTCGGTGACCGCCAGGGCGCGTTCGAACAGATCCTGTCCGAACGGTGCCTCCAGCGGCCTCGTGGCCTCGATCAGTGCGGCCAACGTGGGCGGGGCCCCTCGTCGACCGGCCAGATAGTGCTCCGCACTCGGCCGGAACTCCGCCACCAGTGCCTCCAGTGCTTCCTCCAGCACGCCTGAGTCCAGCACCAGTTCAACAGGCACGACGGTGGCCCCCGCCGCGGTGAGCGCGGTCACGGTCCGGTCGAGGACGTCCCGGGCGGCGGGAGCCATCCGCCGCCCCGGCCACACCCCGAGACGCAGTCCGGCCACCGGAACCGGCCCGGGCAGTGCCTCGCCGGTCAATGCGGCGAGGCAGGCCGCCGCGTCGGCGCAGCTGCCCGACAGAACGCCCGGCGTGTCCAGGGCCGGTGAGATCGGCACGATGCCGCCCACCGGCAACAGGCCGTGTTCGGGCTTCACCCCGACGACCCCGGTGACGGACGCGGGGCACACGACCGAGCCGTCGGTCTCCGTGCCGATCGCGAGCGGCGCCAGACCGGCGGCCACCGCGGCGGCCGACCCGGACGACGAACCGGCGGGGCTGTGGTCGAGCGCGTGCGGGTTCCACGTCTGACCGCCGGCCCCGGACCACCCCTCGATCCCGTTGACGGAACGGAAGTTGCCCCATTCGGAAAGATTCGTCTTGCCGACCACCACCGCACCCGCGGCCCGCAGCAGACCCACCACGTCCGCGTCCGTCACCGGCGGGTGTTCCGTCAGCAGCGGCGAACCGGCCGCCGTGGCGAGGCCACGGGTGTCCACGTTGTCCTTCACCAGGACCGGTATCCCCTCGAGCGGGCGCGCACGGCCGTCGGCCAAGCGCCGGTCGCTGATCCGTGCCTGGGCACGGGCGGCCGGATCGACCGCGAACACCGCGTTCACCAGCGGGTCGACGGCGGTGATCCGCTGCAGGCACCGCTCCACCAGATCGACGGCTCGCAGCTCCCGCCGCAGCAACTGCTCGCCGAGTTCGGCCAGGGACGGCCACGGTCTCGTGAACTCAGTCAAGGCGGGCCCCCCGCAATGTGCGCGAGTTCAGGAACACCGCGATCGACGCGGCCGCGACGACTCCGTGCAGGCCCAGTGTCACCGCGAAACCGAAGGAGCCGACGGCCACCCCCATGACCACATTGCCGGCCAGCGGAGCGGTGAACGACAGCAGCGACATCAGCGCCATGACCCGGCCGCGCATCTCCCTCGTGGAACTGCGCTGGATCAACGACATCAGCACCAGGCTCGCCTGCGCGGTGACTGCGCCCATCAGGCCGTAGCCGACGGCGGCCAAGGCCACGGCGTGGACGTGGCCGAGCAGCACGAGTACCAGAGCCTGACCTGCCAGGCACGCCACCAGTACGGCGGTCACCCGTCGGCGCACCGGCAGCGCGAGGCTCGTCAGGAACGCGGCGGCGGCGCCCACGGTGAACGCGGACAGCAGCACACCCGCTCCCGCGGCGCCGGCGCCGAGGGAGTCGGCGAGCAGTACCAGGCCGACGTTCACCGGTCCGGCGCCCGCGAGCTCCACCAGCCCGACCACGCACAGCAGCAGACGCAGATCCCGGTGCCCGGCCGCGTACCGCATCCCCTCGACCACTCGGGTGATCAACCGGGTCCGGTCCTGAGCCTCGTGCGCATCCTGCGTGTCTCCGGGGGGCTCCGCCGCCTTCCCCTCTCGTCGCGGCCGGCAGAAGGCCACCGCCACCGCTGACAGCAGGAAGCTCACCGCGTTCACCGCGGCCACGACCACCATCCCGCCGAGGCCGAGCAGCCACGCGCCCACCGGACCGCCCGCAGCCTGACCGGTGCGCAGACCGATCAGGTACAGGGCGTTGCCCCGCACCAGGTGCTCCGGAGGCAGCAGCAGCGGGCGCAGCGCGCCGCTCGCGGGCAGGAAGAAAGCGCCCAGCAGCCCCAGCGCCGCGGCGACGGCGAACAGCACCGGCACCGACGGCCCGGTGACCGCCACGGCGACCGCCGCGACGGCCATCAGCACACAGCGGGCCAGGTCCGACCACACCATCACCCGGGCCGCACCGTGCCGGTCGGCGACTGCACCGGCGCCGAGCAGCGCCACGATCCGCGGCACCCCGGCCAACGCGAGCACCGTACCGGCGGTCGCCGGACCGGCCGACTCGACCACTGTCGACGCGAGGGCGATGGTCCACGCCGCGTCCCCCACGCTCGACAGACCGGTGGCGCCGACGAACGACAGGTAGCGGGAGGACACCGGACCCGTTCGCGCGGCGGTCGCCTCCATTTCGCCGGTGGGCATCACCGCACTCCCAACGGTGCCGCTTCCCGGTCCGGCCCGGTGGCCGGCGCCCAGACGTCCTCGGCGGACAGGGCGTCCGGACGGTACTTGCCCAGCGCGCTGATCAGCAGCCGCATCTCCAGTGCGAGACACTCGGCCAGGCGTCGCAGGCCGGCCAGCGGATCCTCGTCCACCGCCAGCAGCGCCGCCCGGCCGAGGCCCACCGCGCGGGCGCCCAGCGCAAGGCACTTCACCGCTCGTGCCCCCTCCCACATCCGCCCGGACACCAGCAGACAGCCGTCCGGGGCCCCGATGCGGCGCAGACACTCGGCGAGCGGCAGCCCGACGCCGGGCAGGAACGTCCTGGGCGCCCAGCCCGACCCGCCTTCCGCGCCGTCGACGGTGACGGCGTCGGCGCCGGCAGCCCAGGCCACTCGGGCCGCCTCGGCCACGTCGCGGCCCGGCGGCAGCTTCACCCACACCCGGGCCCGGGGATAGTTGTTGCGCATCAGCCGGATCTGCTGGCGCAGTACCTCCTCGGTGAACGTGCCAGGGCTGGCGCAACGCAGCTGCTTGCCGCTCGCCCTGTCGAAGACCCGCTCCAGGGCGAACTGTTCCGCCAGCCCGGCCGCCCGCTCGTCGTCGACGACCGTCATCCCGCCGAGGCCCGGTTTGGCGCCCTGGCCCACCTTCAGCTCCAGCGCGAGCCGACCGCTGTCCAGCAGCGGGCGGACGGACGGATCGCTGTAGACCAGATTCCAGACCTCGGCGTCGGCGTCCTCCGTGCTCTGCTGGACGACCACCCCGCCGACCTCGTCGGGCACGGCGTCCGCGTAGGCTCGCACCCGCCCCAGCAGGCTGGAGCCGTCGGCTCCGGAGAGTCGGCCGGACCCGTTGACCGGGGCGACGTTCTCGCCGATCACCATCGGGACGCCCAGCTCGCCCGCCTGCCGGCCGGCGGCCGTCCCGAGGTCGGTGCTGGCGACCTGCGTCGAGCCGAACGCCGAGAGATAGAGGGGCAGCGAGGAGGCGAATCCGCCGACCATCGTGGTCAACTCGACGTCACTGTGCAGCGGTTCACGCGCCAGGTCGATCAGCTTCTCCAGCCGCTGCGGCATGAAGACCGGGGGCACCAGGCGGGCGTTGTCCAGTTCGTCCCCGCTCCCGCTCTCCTCGCCCGAGGCGCCGAACAGGGCACGGCCGTAGTCGTGCAGTTCGGGGAAGGCCGCCGCCGGCCCGGTGCGGGCGCGTTCGCGCACCTCCGCCTCGGGGAAGTGGTCGGCTCGCAGGACTCTCACGGGGCCGCCACCCCGGGGACCTTGGGGAAGGCGCTGGCCTGCCACACCGAGTCCAGCCCGGCGATGTACCGGGTCAGACGTTCCAGGCCGATCCCGAAACCGGCGCTTGCGGGGATGCCCTCGCGGAGCATCTTCAGGTACCAGGCGTACTTGGCGGGGTTCTCGCCGGTCTCCCGCATCCGGGCGATGATCGCGTCGTACTCGTGCTCGCGCTCGCCCCCGCTGCACAGTTCGCCGTAGCCCTCGGCCGCCAGCAGGTCGAAGTTGCGCAGAAATCCGGGCTGTTCGTGGTTCTCCTTGTCGTAGAACCCGCGTGAGCCCTTGGGGTAGTCGGTGACGAAGAAGGGCTGGTCGGCCTTGGACGACAGCAGAGCCTCACCGCTCCAGTCGATCTCCGCGTCGGGATTCTGCTCGTGGCCCATGGAGTGCAGGTCGGCCACGGCGGACGCGTGGGTACGCCGGCCGAACGGCTCCTGCGACAGCAGTCCGGCGAACGTGTCGGTGTCCCGGCCGAGCACGGCGAGTTCGGCCGGAGCGCGCTCCACCACCCGGCGCACGACGTGCTTGACCACCCCCTCCGCGACCCCCATGGCTTCGTCCCGGGACGCCCCGGCGATCTCTACGTCGATCTGGTGGAACTCGGCGAGGTGCCGACTGGTGGAACTGGTCTCCAGCGGCTCCAGGCGGACGTTCGGCGCCACGCAGAAGATGCGGTCGAAGGCGGTCAGTGACGCCTGTTTGTACAGGATCGCGCTGGTCATGATCTTGTAGCGGTGACCGTAGTAGTCCACGTCTACCTGCTTGGCGCCCCGTGCGCCGGGGTCGGTCACCGGGCCTATCACCGGCGGCAGCAGCTCGGTGAAGCCCTGCCCGGACAGGTGCTCGCGGGCCGCCTCCAGCATCGTGTGCTGCACACGCAACACGGCCCGGGTGGTCGGAGACGTGAGGTGGGAACGCGGGTCGGCGAGCGGGGGGGCCTCCTGGACGATGTCCATACTGGACTCTCTCTCCTTTGGCGGGTAGGGGTCTTGTGGTGGCGGGGCCTCGAGGGTCCGGGAAGGTCAGCCGGCGTCGAGCATCGCGCCGTCGGCACTTACGGACCGTTCCAGAGCTGCGCGGTCGAAAGTTCGTTCCACGTAGGACAGGGAGCGCAGAAGCTGTGCGGCGTCGGCCTCGCGGCGGTCGACCGTCTCCACGCGGGAGCCGAGCGGCAGGGCCCCCGTGCGCGACCACCGCAGTCGGCCGGTCGCGTCGACGGTCGCGCGCGTACGGCCCGCGTTGTCGGGATGCAGGCAGTACGGCACGTCCAGGTAACCCCGCTCGACGGCTCGCACCAGGGCGGTGCCCAGGTCGGCGTCGAGGTTCAGGACGGCGTCGACCACGGCTGTGGCCTCGGCGAGGATGCCGGTGTCCGGCGTGTCGGACCGGACCGCCGAGCGTTCGTCATCGGCCGCCGCACTCGCGACCCGCAGCGCGGTCACGTTCTCCTCGACGGTGGGAATGCGGTGGGCCTCGGCGGCCGTTTTGACGATCAGCCGCTCCGCCCCGGCCCGCACCGCCAGCCGGGCGGCTTGGGCGAGCAGTTCGGTGGCACCACCGACGGTCCGGGGGTAGACGCCCATGTAGGCGTACAGCACGACGTGCCAGTCGGCTCCGGCGAGGAACCTGGCGCACAGCCGGCGCAGGGCACGTACCGCCTCGGCGTCCTGCTCCGGGTGCGTCTGCTGCGCGTAGCTCAGGGACACGCTCTCCACTCCGTGCTGCCGGAAGAACATCCCCTCCAGCACACTGATGGCCACGAGCAGGCTCGGCGGGCAGAGCTGGCCCATCATGCAGCCGCCGAAGGACTCCAGGTGCGGTCGCACACCGGTCTCGCGGAGTTCCGCGAGCAGCCGGCAGGACTCGGCCCAGCAGCGCACCGCTTCCTGGACGGGGACACGGCTGTACGGCAGGCAGTACGAGAGCGGGCCGCCCTCCGTCGCGTGGAGGCCGCACGCGCCGAGCGCGGCAAAGATGTCCTGCGGCCGGGCCGAGCCGTGACGCACCTGCACGGGGAAGGTGTCGTCGTGCAGTCCGTTGAGGACCTCGTGGGTGAACTCGGGCGGGTAGGCCACGATCGGGTAGCCGTTCAGCGCGTCGCCCGCGGCCAGCGCCGTGTGGACGGCGGCGTGGTCGCCGACACGGGTGAAGCTGTCCAAGGTGATCGTGCCGACCGCGCACACCCCGGCCTGCCGGACGGCACGAAGACCCGTGCGCATACCGGCGGGGTCGCCGATGCCCATCCTCGGCTGGACGACGAGCCGGCCGGACGCCGCGGACCGGGCGATGAAATCCCCGAAGGAACGGGGGGCTCGGGACGTACCCACTGTCATGACGGCACGCCCAGCGGCAGGCGCGCCAGGAACGAGCGGAATGCGCTCATCCCGCTGCCGTCCTCGAACACGCCGTCGAAACCGGCCTCGGTCAGCACGGAGGTACGCTCGCGCCCGCCCGGCCCGCCGATGCCTAACTTGCCACCGATGACGACCGGCAGCCGGGCGAGCTCCTCATGGGCCCGCAGCTTGCCGATGACCCGCTTGCTCTCGTGGAAGCCGTGTCCATTGACACTGCTGATCACGACCAGATCAGGGGTGAGACGGAGACAACTGTCGAGCAGCATCTCATCGGGCACACAGGCGCCCAGGTTCACCACCTTGTGCCCCCACTGCTCCAGCAGGAGCTGGAGGTACACGAGATTCCAGGTGTGCGCGTCGGAGGCGAGGCTGGTGACCATGACGTGCAGTGCCCGCACATCGCTCGGCTGTCGTCGGTTCAAGGGATGCTCATCTCTGTTGCGGGAGGGGCGGGCTGGGCGGACTCGGGGACCGGCGCAGATGCCTGCCGTCGGGCAGGCCGCTCGCCTGCCCGACGGCAGGCACGGCGAAGGCGGGTCCTGGCGTGGAGGAGGAGGCCCCGGCGCTGTCAGCCCCAGCCCGTGGTGTCCTTGGAGGACGGAGAGGTCACGCCGTCCGAGGCCACCACGGGCGAGGCGATTCCGTCCGCCGACCCGTCGGTGAGCACGACGGTCCCCAGGGCCGGAACTGCGGCAAGCACGAGAACCGCAACTAACTTCGCAAGGTGCGCACGCAACGACATACCGAACTCCTCCGTGACGAAGAATGCTTGAGTCGTGGACCGCGGAACCGGGAGGGAAAGGGGCGGTGCACCCGAGTCGCAGCGCCCCGCGGGGGGTGCTCCGGCCCGGCCGCCTCCTCGTGGCTCCGAGGGTCTTTCTGCCGGTGGAACAAGGTTCACCCGCCGCTCCAGCGCGGCGCTAGGCCTGACCGGCTTCCTGATCCGGCCCTTGCATAGACCGTCCACCGCCACCTCGGGCGTCGCAGAGACCGTTGTAGAACTCCGGCACCAACGCCGCCGACCATCCGGTCAGACGGGCGCCACGAAGCTCGTATTCCCTCTCGACCGCACGCGCCACGACCGCACGCGCCATGCCCTCCGCCTCGAGCAGCGAATCGGCGATGACGTAGACCCCGACCGTCAGATCCCGGCCCGTGTCCGGGTGGATGCTGATGTGCTGGATCTGGTCGGGAGGGCGCGCGTGGGACAGGAGGATCATGGTGAGGCGCTCAGGGGTGGGGAAGTCGACCGCCAGCCGAACCCGTACGTGAACAAGCTGCATCTTCCGAGCTTGATGAAGAGGGCACGGGCCAACAAGCCGAGCTCGGGGACGGTCTATGCCAGTTCCTGAAGCGGCCATCGCCATCACCGGTTTTTGGTCAGAGGTTTCAGGCGCCTCTCCCGGTGCACCACAACTTGATAGCACTGATGTGAACCAGTTTGGTCGACCAAAGGGGACAGCGTGCTGGACGCGCTCGGATTGGACGATGCCTGCGAAGATGTCTACAAGGCCCTGCTGGCCCAGCCACGGGCGAACATGGACGAACTGAGAGAAGCACTGGATTTCTCCGAAGCGCAATTACGCTCGTCGCTGGACAAGTTGAGTGAACTGGCACTCGTCCGTCCCAGCCTCGAGGAACCCAGCGCCTTCCGTGCAGTCGACCCGGAGCTGGGCATTCAGGCCCTCATCGCGATGCAGCAGGAGCAACTCACCGCCGAACAGCAGAGAGTCGAGCGGCTCCGTGCCGCCGCCCTCCACCTTGCCGCCGACTTCGCTGCCATCCGCCCCCGCAAGAGCGTGGCCGATGTCGAACAGCTCGAGGGAATCGAGGAGATCCGGGAGCGCATTCACGTTTTGGTCCGGGCGGTCAAGAGCGAGGTGATGGCCTTCGCTCCCGGCGGTGCGCAGAGCGCAGCCAACATGGCAGCGGCGAGGCCTCAGGACGAGGAACTCCTCGCCCGCGGCGTGCGCATGCGGACGCTGTACCTCGACAGCGTCCGCAACAGTCAGGACACCGTCGCCTACGCCAAGTGGCTCGCGGAACTCGGCGGCGAGGTGAGAACGGTGCCCTCGCTGCCGATAAGACTCATGATCTTGGACCACAACGTCGCCATCGTGCCCACCGACGGGGAGAACAGTGCCGCCGGCGCCCTTGTTCTGGGCGCGGACGGCACCCTCGCCGCACTGTGCGCCCTGTTCGACTCCCTGTGGGAGAAGGCCACCCCGCTCGGCACCGCACCCGACCGTGACGAGGACGATCTCCCCCCTCAAGAGGCCGAAGCCCTGCGGATGCTGGCCCAGGGCTTCACCGACGAAGCCGTCGCCAAACGCCTCGGTGTGTCCTCGCGCACCGCGCGCCGCATCGCTGCCGACCTGATGGAGAAGCTCGGCGCCCGCAGCCGCTTCCAGGCCGGTACGCGGGCAGTCGCGAAGGGCTGGCTGAGAGGGGACGAATAGCCGGAGCCGGTCGCTCGTCACGCGGCTCCGGCCGGGCAGTCGGTCCATGCACTGATCGGTGGGCCGGGGGCGAAGCGCGCCTTCGGTCCGGCGCGGGCGGTCCGGCGCGGCGTTGCGCCGGCGGGCGCGCAGGGTTTTGAGGAGGTCAAGAGACTCCCGCCGGTACGTACGCAAGCGGGTGCGGATGCGGTCCGGGCCGACAGGCTCCCGGAAGCGTCCGTGCGCGGGCGTCCGGGGCGAAGGCGTGCAGCCGACCGACGAGCCGTCCGGTCGACCGGGGCCGGCAGAAGGTGTTGACGCCGGGGAGGCCGAAGCAGCGGGCGGGACTGCCGGTGGTGCCGTCGAGGCCGGGGACGCCGGGACCACGCGGCTGGTGCGCTGCTCGACAACCGAGAGCGCCGCCCGCGGTGACAGCCGCCCCCGGTCGAGGAGATGACCGCATTAAGCACCTGCGTGAGTGAATCTGCCGAATATGTGCAAGAGGTGCGTTTCCTTCCGTGGTTGGCTGCTGGGCATGACGACGAGGGATGGAGTTCCCGGGGCCGGCCGTCCGCACCCGGCCGCGGGCGTACCGGAGCCGGATCTCCCCTGCCCCGGTGGCTGGTTCCGTCCGGCGCGCTCACGAGAACTCGTCCCCGGCAAGGTCCTGCCGTGTCGCTTCCCGGGTGACGACGCCGTCCCGTACCGCACCACCGACGGCCGGCCCCGTGCGCGTCTGCGGCACCACCGCGCCACCGGGCAGAACTGCTTCGTCTTCGTCTGGTACGAGCCGAACGGCGCCCCGCCCACCTGGGGGGTCCTCCCACGCGTGACGAGACCATCGGCTTCCTCCGGCACTGGACCCAGCAGTTCCGTCCGTCGCCCCGCCACAGGCGCCGGGTCCGCGGCCGGCGTCGGTCACCAGGCCCCCTCAGCCGTACCCCAGGTCCCGATGGTCGGCGGCCCCGGTACCGCCGCCCGCGCCGCGAGGGTGGCCAACGGCCGGTGCGCCGCCGTTCCCATCGACCGTCGGCGACGGTTTTGGGCGTACGACTGCCTGCCGGTACCCCTTCCTCGATGACCGCCGATGATCGCCCCAGAACTACGGGCTCCGCATCACCGCACGTCACCGGCCTCCCGGAAGGGAAAGGCGGGCCCCGACAGCGAAACGACAGCTGTGGCTTACGCCCGTCCGACCGCGCGCGGGTCAAGCTCGGCAGTGCCTGAACAGCGCGGGCCCGCTGACCGTACCTCTCCCCAGATCACGCAATCCCCGGAAGGGACACACCCGCATGACCAGCGCATCGCATCAGCTCGCATCAGGACCGGCCCGTCGAACCGTCGTGGCGGCCGCCGGAGCGGCGGGCCTCGCCGTCGCGCTGACCGCCTGCGGAAGCTCCGACGAGTCCTCCGGCTCGTCCGCGGCCTCCACCACCCCCGACGGCTCCAAGGACAACAACGAAGCGAGCGGCAACGGTTCGGGCGGTGACGGCGGCGCGCCCGCCGGTGACGTGCTCGCCTCGACCGCCGACATCCCCGAGGGCGGCGGGAAGGTCTTCGCCGACAGCAAGGTGGTGGTCACCCAGCCGACGGCCGGCGAGTTCAAGGCGTTCTCGGCGACCTGCACCCACCAGGGGTGCGCGGTGAAGAGCGTCGCCGACGGAGTCATCAACTGCCCCTGCCACAACAGCAACTTCTCCATCGCCGACGGCAGCGTGCAGAGCGGCCCCGCGACCAAGCCGCTGCCTGCCATGGAGATCACCGTCAGCGGGGACTCGATCACCCTCGCGTGAGCCGCCGGCGCCGGACCGTACGGTGCCGACGGGCCCGTGCCGGTCGGCACACCGTCCGCGGTCGCGAGGGTGGCGACCGGGGCAGGACGTGACGGGCCATCGCGGAGGTGCGGTCAACGGGCGCCCCGCGATGGCATCCGCCGGCGGCCGGCGGGTGAGGTCCGGTCCCCCTTGCGAGGAAAAGGAAGACGACCCATCCTTTTCTGACGTGATGTCAGAGGATCTCTCTGGCACGACGTGAGAGAAGAGGGGGCCGCATGACTGCCACGCAGCGCCGGGGCCGGAAGATCATGATGACGCCGGGCGAACTGGACGACTTCCTCACCGCCCAGCGCACCTGCCGGGTCGCCACGGTGTCGGCCGACGGCGCGCCGCATGTGAGCACGCTCTGGTTCGCCTGGGACGGCACCTCGCTGTGGCTGTACTCCGTGGTGCGTTCCAAGCGCTGGGCGGACCTGCGCCGGGACCAGCGGGTGGCGATCGTGGTGGACACCGGCGAGGAGTACGACGAGTTGCGCGGCGCGGAGCTGTCCGGGCGGGTGGAGTTCGTGGGCGAGATACCGCGCACCGGCGAACTCCGCGCCGAACTCGACGTTCCCGAGACGCTGTTCGCGCGCAAGAACTTCAACCTGGACGAGATGCCGCACGACGGCCGGCACGCCTGGATACGGCTGACCCCGGAGAAGATCGTGTCCTGGGACTTCCGGAAGCTGGGCACGCGGTAGCGGGACGGGCCGAGGGGCCTCGGGCCCGGTCCGAGGAACCCGGTCCGAGGAGCCCGCCCCGGGTCTCCCCCGCCTGGCTCGCTCCTCGCGGGACCACATGCCTAGGCATACGTCCTGGGCTCCCCCGCCTCCGGTCCGATCGCCGCGCCGATCGCCTCGCTCAGGGGCCCGATGTCGTCCGCGGTGAGCGTCGACACGGTGACGCGGATGCCGGGTGGGGTGCCCATCCGGAAGCGGGCACCGGGCGCCACCGCCCACCCCGCGTGCAGCAGCCGCGCGACGGCGCCGGTCTCGTCCGGGACGGGCACCCACACATTCATGCCG
This sequence comes from Streptomyces sp. NPDC085927, assembly GCF_044540975.1. NCBI lineage: Bacteria > Bacillati > Actinomycetota > Actinomycetes > Kitasatosporales > Streptomycetaceae > Streptomyces > Streptomyces sp. NPDC085927. The sequence goes on along the minus strand of NZ_JBITSN010000004.1, from coordinate 30,652 downwards.
CTGCGTCCGTGCGCCGTGATCCCCTGCCGGGCCAGCGCCCCGACGAGGGCGTCCCGGCGCCGTCCGTACTGCGCCGCCACCACCGCCGGGTCCACCGCGCCGCCGGTCCAGAGCCGGAGCACCGCGCGCTGGACCGTGCGGCTGACCCAGCCCGGCCCGAGCCGCTGGCGTCCGCGGACCCGGTCGAGGGTGACCGCGTCCCCGGTGAGCACGGCGAGCCTCAGGTCGGGGCCGTACGCCTTGGCCGCCGAGCGGACGAAGGCCCAGCTGCGGGTGGGACCGGCGAGGGGGTGCAGGGGGAGGTCGACGATGTGATGCCCGTGGTCGTCCTCGATCAGCAGCGTCTCCGGGTGATCCGCGAGCACCGCCCGCAAGGCCCGCGCGCGCGCCGCGCTCAGTGCGGCACCAGTCGGGTTCTGCGCCCGGTCCGTGACGATCAGCGCGCGTGCCCCGCCGGCCAGTGCCCGCCGCACGTCGTCGGGGAGCGGCCCCTCGTCGTCGACGCCGACCGGGACGGTCCGCAGGCCGAGTGCCGGGACGAGGTCCAGCGCACTGCCCCATCCGGGGTCCTCCACGGCCACCGCGTCGCCCTGCCTGAGGTGGGCCGCGAGCACCCGCTCCATCGCGTCGAGGGCGCCGGAGGTCACGGTGACGGGGCCGTCGGGGATGCCGTCGGCGTCCAGCCCGGCGCGGGCGAACCGGGCCAGTCCGGGTTCCACGGGTGCGTGCCCGTAGAGCACCGGTTCCCGGTCGCCCTGTTCGGCCGCGGCGGCGAAGGCCTCGGCCAGCGGGGGCAGCAGCGCGGGGTCGGGGTTGCCGTCGGAGAGATCCCGCACGCCCCGCGGGACCTCCACCCGGACGGCGTCGCGTGCCGTGGTGGCCGGCTTGGGCCGCACCCGGCTCCCCCGACGGCCCGCGGTCTCGATCACCCCTCGCTCGCGCAGGGTCCGGTACGCGGACGCGACGGTGTTGGGGTTCACCCCGAGCCGGTCCGCCAACTCCCTCATGGATGGAAGCAGTTCACCCGGCCGGAGTGCGCCTTCGCCCACCGCGCCCTCGATGCTCGCCGAAATCTCCGCAGCACGCCGACCTGTGATCCGATAACCTTCTAGCACAAAGACAATTATGCACTAGTGCAATGGAGAACGCCATGTCAGCGTCCCCGCCGCCGCAGCAGCCCGTCGGCACCGGCCCTTACCGGCCCACCGAGCGCACTGTCCCCACCCGCTCCCCGGAGCGGGCCGCGTACGACAGGGACCTGGTGCACGCGATACTCGACGAGGGCTACGTCTGCCATCTCGGTTTCGTCCGCGACGACGCACCGGTGGTGCTGCCCACGTTGTACGCCCGGGTCGCCGAGCGTCTCTACGTGCACGGTTCGACGGGTTCGCGCCCGCTGCGCGCGGCGGGCCTGGCCGACCCCGGGCTCCCGGTCTGCCTGACCGTCACCCACGTGGACGGGCTGGTGCTGGCCCGCTCGGCGTTCCACCACTCGATCAACTACCGCTCCGTGGTGGTGCACGGCCTCGCCTACGACGTGACCGACCCCGAGGAGAAGCGGCAGGCGCTGGACGCCCTCGTCGACCACGTCGTCCCCGGCCGCGCCGCCGACTCCCGTCCGGCGAACAAGAAGGAGCTGGCCGCCACGGCGGTGCTCCGCCTCGATCTGGCCGAGGTCTCCGCCAAGCTCCGCACCGGCGGCGTGAACGACGAGCCGGAGGACCTCGCCCTCCCCCACTGGGCCGGCGTCGTCCCCCTGACCCGTACGTACGGCACCCCGCTCGCGGACCCCGCCCTGCCCGCCGGCACGGAACCACCGGAGTACCTGGCGGCCCTGTGACGCGGCGCCGCCCCGGAAGGATCGCGCCGGACGTCGTCACAGGACCGCGACCGGTGAGGACAGGGACATGCCCCTCCCCCGAGGAGAGGCCTTTCCTCAGGGAGGGCCTCTCCTCGGGGCCTGCCGTCGTCACGCCGGCGCCGCATCCCCCTCCGCCCGCCCGGCCCGCGCGCCCCGCGCCTCGTCGAACGCGAGCCCCGCGACCGAGCCGAGCATCAGCAGGGTGCCGGCCAGCATGGCGGGGGTGAGCCGCTCGCCGAGCAGGACGACGGCGAGCACCGCCGCGCTCACCGGCTCGAGAAGCATGATCACGGACACGGTGGCCGACCGTACGACTGCCGCGCCCGCGAAGTACAGGCCGTAGGCGAGAGCCGTCGGGATCGCGGCGACGTACACCAGGAGGCACAGCAGCAGAGCGGGATCGCCGCTGTACGGCACCAGCCCTTCGACCGCGGCGAACGGCAGCAGCAGCACGCTGGTGACGGCGAACGCCCCGACGGTCGTGCCGGAGGCGTCCAGCCCGCCGTTCCGCCCCCACCACCGGGTGAGCAGTGTCATCGCCGAGTAGCCGGCCGCGGACAGGAGCGCGAGCAGGACGCCCCACGGGTCCGCGGTCGTCTCCCCGCCGCCGAGGACGAGCACGGCGAGCCCGGCGAGCGCCCCCACGACGGCGGCGGCCCCGCCCCGGCCGAGCCGCTCCCCCAGGAACAGTCGCGCGCCGAGCGCGATCAGCACGGGCCCGGCGCCGAGGGTGACGACGGTGGCCACGGCGAGTCCCGTGGCGGCGACGGCCGCGAAGTAGGCCGTCTGGAACACAGCGAGCCCCACCCCGGTGGCCACGGCCCGCCGCACCCGGGGACCCGGCGCCTCGGTCACGACGGTCCGGGCGCGCGGGACCAGCATCCGGGCGCCGAGCAGCAGCGCCAGGCCGGTCGCGCAGCGCCAGAAGGAGAGGGAGACCGGTCCCATGTCACTGGTCCGGTAGACCAGTGACGCGGCGGCGCCCGCGGTGCCCCAGGCGGCACCGGCGACGATCAGATAGAGCAGGCCTCGCCCGACGGGCAGGCCGGAGACGGTGTTCGACACGTGTTCTCTCCGCAGGTACACACAGATACGCGCGCGTACGCACCCTCGCAGAGGTGCCTGCGCTGCGCGAAAGGTCGGATGGGGACCCCGGATCAGGGCCGGATGGAACCGGTCCCGCGGGACCCACGGGCTGCGTCTGCGGGCAGCGTCACGACACCCGGCGGCAACGGGCCGGGCGCGGGGAGATCGGGGCCCGCCTCAAAGGGCGGGCGGCGGAAGAACAAGTGCGCGCGCATGCATGATCAGCACCCTAGGTCGGCATTCCCGGTGTGGACAACTCCCTTTCGGCACCGCCGCTCGCCACCGGGCGGTCGGGGCTTCTGGCCGGTGCCGACGACTGGGCGATGAACGCACCCGCCAGCACCACCGCGCCGCCGATGATCTGCGGCGCCGACAGGTGCTCGCCGAGCAGGACCCAGGCCAGTACCGTGGCGATGACCGCTTCGAGGCAGGCCACCACCCCGGCGACCTGCGGCGAGAGCCTGCGCACCGAGAGCACCCCGGTGCCGTACGCGGCGACCGTGGCGACGAGGACGATCCAGGCGAGCAGCACGAAGGCGGCGACCGGGGTGCCGTCCATGCGCGCGCTACCCGCGAGCACCGACCAGTCCATGGACCACGGGCGGGCGACGACGGTGAGGACGGCGGCGCCCACGAGCAGACCGTAGGCGATCACACCGAGCGGGTCCGGTGCCCGGTCGCCGTGGTCGCTGCCCTGGTCGGAGAGGACGAAGTAGCCGACCTGGCAGCAGGCGGCGCCGAGCGCGAGCAGCAGCCCGACCACGTCGAAGCCGAGGCCCGACCACACCTCCACGACACAGGCCAGTCCGCCCACCGCCAGCACCACACCGACCGCCGCCGCCCGGGTCACCGGCCGCCGCTGCACGAACCGCACCCAGCCGAGGACGAGCGCGGGCGCCAGGTACTCGACGAGCAGCGCGACGCCCACGGGGATACGGGAGATGGCGGCGAAGTAGAAGGCCTGGACACCGGCGACCGCGAACAGCCCGAACCCGGCCAGCAGTGCCGGATGGCTGCGCAGGAGACTCCGGTGGCGCACGGCCAGCGGCAGCATGACCAGGGCCGCGCCCGCCACTCTCAGCCACACGACGTGCAGCGGGTCCAGGCCCGCCTCGATCAGCGGTTTGGCGGCGACTCCCGAGCCGCCGAAAGCCACCGCGGACAGGAGCGCGAGGCCGAGCCCGACGCCCTTCCCACGGGTGCTCCGGGCGTTCCGAGTGCTGGCAGAGGTAGACACCGGCACATGATGCCAGGCACCGACAGGAGCGTCACCCCCCATGACACCTGTCTCACGGGCTGGACGGCGGGGCGCGAGGGTCCGGCGGCAGGAAGGAACCCGCCGCCCGGCGGGAGCCGCCCGGCCCTCACCCCGCTCCCGGCCTCTCAGTGAGCGGGGTCGCCGGCCCATGTATCGAGCCGGGCGAACAGGTCGCGGGAGTCGATGGCGGCGTGCTCGAGCACCTCCACCGCCCGCGCCTGCGGGTCCGCGATGATCGCCGCGAGCAGGTCCACGCCGCGCGCGGGCCCGCCATGACGTGCGGCGCGTTCGCGGGCGTGTTCCAGGCCGGCCGCCGCCAGCGGCGAGAACCCGGCGGCCCGCGCCATCACCGGGACGGAGCCGGAGTCCTCGACGGCGCTCTGCCAGCGCAGGCCGTAACCGATGCTGCGCTGCACCAGGTAGCCGAGCAGCCGCGCGGTCCGCGGGCCCTCGCCCAGGACCGCGCACACCTCGGCGTCGGACTCCAGCAGCGAGTGCAGCAGATGGGCGGTGTCGATCTGGCGGTCCGCGTCCCTGAGCGCCCTGCGGCGGGCACCGCTGACCACCGCTGCCAGCTCCACACTGAGTCCGGCACCGTGTTCCGCGCGGTGAATGCCCTGTTCCTGGGCCGTGCCGGCCGACGGCCGGGGGATACGGTGTTGCACGTCTCCCACCACACCAGCCCCGCGGGTCCACGGCATCCCCGGTGGGGAGCATCTTCCTGTCCCACGGGAAGTGGACACGTCGGACCGCAATCTCCTCCTTGGGAAGGAGAATCAGCCCCGCTTCCCCTCGGGGCGCACCCGCCACCGCGGCCCGGGGCGAAGAGACGGCCGCCCGGCCGAAGCCGGCGCGGAGGCACGCGGACACGACGGTGCCCCGTGGATCACTCCACGGGGCACCGCGTTCACACCGGCCGGCCGGCGCCTCGGGCACCGGGGCTCGGCCTTCAGCCCTCGATCTCAGTCGTCGTCACCGGCGAGGATGAGATACAGCTTCTTGCGGGCTTCGTTGACGACGGCGAGCGCCTTCTCGCGCTGCTCCTTGCTGCCGGTCTTCCAGACCTGCCCGAAGGCCTCCATCAGGCCGAACCCGGCCTGCCGGATCTCGCTCAGCGCCTCCCAGTCGACGCCGCGGGAGGCCTCCTCCCACGGCGCCTCGGGACCTTCCTCGGCCGCCGTGCGACCGGCGTCGGTGAGCGCGAACAGCTTCTTGCCGCCCTCGGTCTCACTGACGATCAGCCCCTCGTCCTCCAGCAGCTGGAGGGTGGGGTACACCGAACCGGGGCTGGGCTTCCACGCCCCGCCGCTGCGCTCGGCGATCTCCTGGATCATCTCGTAGCCGTGCATCGGCCGGTCCTTCAGCAGGGCGAGGATCGATGCCCGTACGTCACCGCGCCGTGCCCTCCCCCTGGGCCCGCCACGCCCTCGTCCGCCCCAGGGACCGTGCCCGAAGCCCGGACCGAAGCCGGGGCCTCCGGGGCCGCCCGGCCCGCCGGGACCGAAGGGCCCGAATGCGGCCCGCAGCCTGTCGAAGTCGCCCCGGCCGCCCCTCGGGCCACCGTGACCATGTCCATGCTCGAAACCATGGGTACGCATCGCAACCACTCTCCATTCCATCGTTGACCTGTCGCGATAACTCAACGATATATCGGAAGGATGATGGTGGCAACCCCTGCCGTCACGACGGCCGCTCTGTCCCGCAGCTGCGCGGGGCGCGGAGCGGGAACCGGCGGCGACACGGCGGACAGTGCCGTGGTCCCTGAGAGGATCAGCGCATGACCGGCTCACCTCTGCGCATCAACGCCCTCATCGTCGACGCCACCGACCCCGAGCGGCTCGCCGCGTTCTGGTCCGAACTGCTCGGCCGCCCGGTCGTGGGCCGCACGGGGCCCTACGTGTGGATGCGACGCGAGAACGGTCTGGGTCTGGGTTTCCAGCGGACCGGCGAGCCCAAGTCGGGCAAGAACCGCATGCACTTCGACATCACCTCACCCGACCCGGCTGCGGAGCAGCAGCGGGTCGAGGCGCTCGGCGGGCGTCGGCTGGAGGAGTACGCGGACGGCGGTTTCCTGGTGATGGCCGACCCGGAGGGCAATGAGTTCTGCATCATCCCCGAGGGCCCCTTCGAACTCGACGACGAAGGGCGGGCGGACTACCTCGCCCCGCCGACGCCGCCCCCTGGGCCCGAGGCTGATTCGGCCCCTTGACGGCGGGCCACCGGATCAGCGCCGGGAATCCAGTCCGGTGTCCTCGGATTGGCCTTGGCCCGCGGCTCCGCCCACGCCCTACCGTCGGGGGATGCGCATTCGAATCGTCGACGCCTTCACCGACCGGCCCTTCGCCGGCAACCCCGCCGGAGTCCTGCTCCTGGACACGGACGCGTTCCCGGACGACGGCTGGCTCCAGGACGTCGCCCTGGAGGTCAACCACGCCGAGACCGCCTTCGCGCACCCGCTGCCCGGGGGCGGGGACGCCGACTGGGCGCTGCGCTGGTTCACTCCCGTCGCCGAGGTCGCCCTGTGCGGTCACGCGACCCTCGCCACCGCCCACGTCCTGCACACCACGGGCTCGCACGAGGGCCCCGTCCGGTTCGCCACCCGCAGTGGCGTCCTCGTCGCGGCGCCGGCCGAGGACGGCTCCGTGACCCTGGACTTCCCCACGGCCCCGCTCACCTCCCTCACCCTTCCCGAAGGGTTCGCCGAGACGCTGGGGGCCGAGCCGCTCACGGCCTTCGACACCGGTCCGCACGTCGGCGACCTGCTGGTCGAGGTCTCCGACGAGCGGACGGTCCGTGCCCTGCGGCCCGACCTCAAGGCCCTCGGTGCCCACTCCCGGCGCGGTGTCATCGCCACCGCCCGCGCACAGGACCCGTCCCGGGGCTACGACTTCGTCTCCCGCTGCTTCTTTCCGAACGTCGGCATCGACGAGGACCCCGTGACCGGCAGCGCCCACACCGCGCTGGCCCCCTACTGGTCCGAGCGCCTGGGCCGCACCGCCCTCACCGGCCTCCAGGCCTCACCCCGCTCGGGCCGCGTCCGTACGGAACTGCGCGGCGAGCGCACCCTGCTGGGCGGACGGGCGGTGACCGTCATCGAAGGCGAACTGCTGAGTGCCGCACTACCGGACGGCGGGACCCCGGGCCGCGGCGGACCGACGGGCTGAACCGGGCCCTGGGACGGAAAAAGGGGGGCGTACGGCACCGCCGCACGCCCCCTTCCCGAACCGGTTCACGCGGTAGGCAGCCAGTCCACCTTGCCCGCGAGCAGCGCGTACCCCACGAACGCCCCGATGTCGAGCAGCGTGTGCGCGACCACCAGGGGCCCCACCCGCCCCCAGCGGCGGTAGAGGTGAACGAATACCACGCCCATGACCAGGTTGCCGATGAACCCGCCGATGCCCTGGTAGAGGTGGTACGAGCCGCGCAGTACCGAACTGGTCGCCATCGCGGCGCCCGGTGACCAGCCCAACTGCTCCAGCCGACGCAGCAGATAGGCGAGGACGATGACCTCCTCGAGGATCGAGTTCTGCATCGCCGAGAGGATCAGTACCGGGAACTTCCACCACACCTCGGGCAGCGCCTCGGGCACCACGGTGAGGTTGAAGCCGAGGCCGCGCATGGCCAGGTAGAAGGCGATGCCGCTGCTGCCGATGGCCGCCGCGACCGCCGCCCCGCGGCCGAGGTCGGACCAGGGCCGGGTGCGGTCGAAGCCGAGGGTGCGCAGCCCCGCGCCCTCGCGGATCAGGAAGTGGGCGACGAGCGCGACGGGGACCAGCGCGCTGGTGATTCCGAAAAGCTGCCAGGCCAGGTCGAGCCAGGGACGGCCCGGTGCCGCCGAGCCGTTGAGGGTGGCCGCCTGGTCCTTCAGGCCCCCCGGCCGGGTGACCGAGCCGACGAAACTGATCAGCGCGGACACCGCGCTCGCGCCGAGTGACACCGCGAGCACGAGCAGCGTCTCGTCGCGGAGCGTCTTCCGCGTGAGCCGCCGCCGAGGATACGCATCGGCCTCCGGGCCCGCCTCCGCCTGCACACCTGCCTCCACATCACCGATCCGTCCGATCGGTTCAGTATGAAGGCACCGTCCGGGGGCCCGACGGGCGGTCCGCGCCCGGTGGCCCCGTGCCCTTCCGCGGCCGACCGTGCCGTCGGCCGTCCTTCCGCCCCCTCCTCGGGCGACTGTCCCTCCGGCCGTCCGGGGCACGTCCGCCCGCTCGGGGGTCAGCCCGCCGGCACCGGCTCCGGCAGTCCGACGGGCCAGGCGTGCACCGGATCACCCCGCAGCATCAGCTCACGGTAGCGCCGGGTGGTGGCTGCCAGTGCCGCCTCCCGGGACAGGCCCCCGTCCATCGCCCGGTGGAAGGTCGCGGCCTGCCAGCTCGCGCCGTTCTGCCGACGCCGGCAGCGCTCCTCGATCACGCCGAGGTACAGGTCCCGGTCCGCGGGTTCGATGCCCCACGCGTCCAGTCCCGCCTCGGCCAGCGGCAGCAGTTCGTCGCGTACGAGGGTGACCGCGTCCACCTCGGCCGTACCCCCGTAACGTCCTCGCCGGGGCCAGGTGAAGCGGGCGTCGATGCCGTGCCTGCAGGCGGCGTCGAAGTTGGCGGCGGCGGCCTCGAAGGGCAGCCGGGTCCACACGGGGCGGCTGTCCTCCGCGAGGGCACGGACGAGGCCGTAGTAGAACGCCGCGTTGGCGACCACGTCGAGGACGGTGGGCCCGGCGGGCAGGACCCGGTTCTCCACCCGTAGGTGGGGCACGCCGTCGGCGACGTCGTAGACCGGGCGGTTCCAGCGGTAGACCGTGCCGTTGTGCAGGACGAGTTCCGCGAGCGAGGGGGTGCCGCCCCGGTCCAGCACGTCGAGCGGATCCTCGTCGTCGCAGATCGGCAGGAGTGCGGGGTAGTAGCGCAGATTCTCCTCGAAGAGGTCGAACGCCGAGCCGACCCAGCGCTCGCCGAACCAGGTGCGCGGCCGCACCCCCTGGGCCTGGAGCTCGGGCGGACGCGTATCGGTGGACTGCTGGAACAGCGGCGGCCGGGACTCGCGCCACAGCTCGCGTCCGAAGAGGAAGGGTGAGTTGGCGCCGACGGCGATCTGGGCGGCGGCGACCGCCTGGGCCGCGTTCCACACGTCGGCGAAGCGGGCCGGGGTGACCTGGAGGTGCAGCTGCACCGAGGTGCAGGCGGCCTCCGGCGCGATGGACCTGGAGGTGCAGCTGAGGCGCTCCACCCCCTCGATGTCGAGGCTGAAGTCCTCCCCGCGGGCGGCCACGATCTGCTCGTTGAGCAGGGTGTAGCGGTCGACGGCAGAGAGATTCGAGGAGACCAGGTCGTCGCGGTCCAGCGTCGGCAGAATGCCGATCATCACGATTCCGGCGTCCACCTCGGCGGCTTTCCGGTCCGCGTACGCGAGGGAGGTGCGCAGTTCCTCGGCGAGCCGGTCGAATACCCGGCCGTCCAAACGGTGTGGGGCTATGTTGACTTCCAGGTTGAACATGGCGAGTTCTGTCTGGAAGTCACGGCTCGCAATCCGCTCGAGGACTTGCCCATTCAACATTTTGGGCATCCCGTCGGTGCCCGTGAGATTCAATTCGATCTCCAGCCCCATGAGGTTCCTGGGCCGATCGAACCGCTTCTCCGCCAGGAGTCGCTCCAAACCCGTCAGACACCTGCGGAGCTTGTCGCGGTAGCGCTGGCGATCGGACAGGTCGAACCCGCCTGCCACGACCTTCTCCCCCATCGAAGCCTCCCTCCTTCTCTGACGGGCGGTCCGATGATCGGCCGCCGGGTCCCGGTCCACAGTGGAGGATGCCCAGTGGATGCGATTGATAACGCCCCGAAGTGACCTGTCGGCCGCTACCCTGATCGAAGGTGACCAGTGGCACATTCACGCGGCATGGCCGGCACATGGCCGACCACGCACGTTACAAGGCGACGGCGAACTCGTGAAAAACGCCGACGACAATAGGCCTACCACTGCGCGGCCATTTATCGAGGTCATCGCCGTATACCCGGCCGAGAATCGGGATAATTCCCCCGTTTCATCGTCCAGAAGTGCCCTTGTTCTGTGGGTCGAAAACGGGTAGCCGAAACATACTCCGAACACGCGTCGTATAAACTCCGTGGACAAGGCAGAAGGTTGGCGCCCACGGTCGAGTGATCCAGCCGACGAGGTGACGTGCGGCACTCCTCACCCCCACCTCTCGTACTCAGACCCCCGGCCCCTGCCTTCTGGCCTCCGCGAGCTGACAGCGCCGTCCGCCCCGCCCTCGCGTCACCGTGCCTTCGAATGAGAGGCGACCCACCATGCCCCTGCATGTCCCCCCGGCTCCCGCGCCCGCACTGCGTTCCGTCCTGACCGCGCTCTCCTCTCCCACCGCGGTCAGCGAGGCCCGAACTCCCTCCCTCCTCGGTGCCGAGGGGACCGCTTCGCCCGAACTGCCGCTGCCCGTGCACGTCCTGGACCGGGTCACCACCGAGGGCGTGTCCGCGACGCGCCTGGCCGGCTGGCGCTTCCTGATCCGCTGCGGCGACCGGGCAGTGGCCGCGGCGGACACCGTACTGACCCCCGACGGCTGGACCTTCTCCCGCTTCTTCGAGGGCCCCTACATCGCCTCCACCGAACTGGCCCTGCGCCAGGCCGAGGCCCTGCCGCAGTCGTACCAGCCCCGGCTGCTGTCGGTACCCGGCCTCTACATGCTGGCCCTCTGGCTGCACGGCGACCGCGCCGCGGACGGCGCCGCCGGCCATCCGGCGGCCACCGACCTGCTCGTCCCGCTCGCCCCGGCACCGCCCGGCATCGCGGCCCACCGTCCGTACCGGGCCGCCGAACTCCTCCCGGTGCTGACCCACCGGGTCACGCCCGACCGGCTGCTCGGCTCGCCCGCCTGACGCCTGGCACCTCACGCGAGCACCCTTTCCGCGCCCCTGCCCCTCTCGCACCTCCTTCTCCCGCACCTCGCTCCTCCGCGCCCCGCCTCCGGACCGCCGGCGGCGGGGCGCCCCCGCCGGAACCACGAGGAAGCCCGACGCGGCCCTGGACACCGGAGCAACCGGGCCCCCGGGCCCCCGGGCCGGACTAGCCTCATCCGGCCATGCGGAACCACCCGAAGTGACAGGGCGGTTGAGCTGAACCGTCCGCCAGGGTGGCGCGTCATCAACCTGTGAGGGGTGGTGCCGCGAAATCCCTGCGGATTGCCGCCCGAGGGGCAACACTTGTTTCCGACCGGCCCGTCTCGACGGGCCCATCACCACGGGGGGCGGCCATGAACGAAGCTTCACGCCGCGGAACTGAAACGACAGCCAGCCCACAGGTCACGCCAGAGCGAAAGATCCCATCCATGTGCCAGCACCAGTCACCCTGCCCCGCAGCCGATTCCGCCGACCGGGAGTCCGCCCGCCTCGTGGCGCACCACCCGGAGCAGGGCTGGAGCCTGCTGTGCAACGGTGTCGTGCTCTTCGAGGACACCGGTGAACTCCTGCCCGACGGCAGGTGCATCGCCCCGCAGCGCTCCCTGGGCGCCGCCCAGGTGATGACCACCGCCTAGCTTTGCCGGGCGGAGCGGAGCCCGCCCACGGAACATCGGGGGCCGGACCGCGGGACTCCCGCGCCCCGGCCCCGACACGCGTCCAGGGACTGTCGCACACCGTCACGCACCGGGCGCGTGTGCGTCACCCCTTGGTCGCGCCCGCGGTCAGGCCTCCGACGAGCTGGCGCTCGGCGACCGAGTAGAAGGCGAGCGCGGGAACCATGGCCAGGACGAGGTAGGCGAAGACACGCGCGGTGTCCGCGGAGTACTGGCCCTGGAACTGCTGGACGCCTATGGGGATGGTCCACCAGGTGTCGTCGGTGAACACCAGCAGCGGCAGGAAGAAGTTGTTCCAGCTGGTGACCACCGCGAGCACCGAGACGGTGCCCAGCGCGGGCCGCGCCATCGGCAGCAGCACCCGCCAGAAGAAGCCGAACGGGCTGCAGCCGTCGAGCGTGGCCGCCTCCTCCAGCTCCCCCGGGATCTGCCGGAAGAATCCGCGCAGGATGATGATCGTCATCGGCAGTCCGAAGGCGGCCTGCGGGAGGATCACGCCGAGCGGGTTGTCCAGCAGGCCCATGGAACGCAGCAGCAGGAACAGCGGCAGCGCGGCCACCGCGAACGGGAACATCAGCCCCATCGTGAACAGCGTGAACAGCACTTCCCGGCCCCGGAAGGCGAACCGGGCGAAGGAGAACGCCGCCAGCGCGGACACCGCGACCACGATCAGGGCCGTGGCGACCGCGATCAGTGTGCTGTTGCCGACCAGCCGCCAGAAGTCGCCGGAAGCGAGGATGCCGGTGTAGTTGGCGCCCACCCACGGGTCGGGCAGCCCGACGGGGTTGCCGGAGAGCTGGTCGGTGGACTTGAACCCGGACAGCACGGCGTACAGCAGGGGTACGGCCATCACCGCGCCGACGGCGACCAGGACGAGATGCAACGGCAGGGTCCGGAGGAAACGCCGGCGCGGGGGCCGGGGCACAGGCCCGGATCCGGGCCCGGAACCAGCCCCGGACCGGCTCGCGGACGCGGCCGGGGGCTCCGGCGCGGACACGGACGTGCCGAGGCCGGCCCGTTTTTGGGGGAGCGTCATTTTCCGCCTCCGCGCATGGTCGTGGTCGCCCCTTCGAGGTCCCGGCGCAGCACGAAGCGCTGGTAGGCGAGGGCGAAGACGAGACTGATGCCGAACATGACCACACTGATCGCGCTGGCGTAGCCGACCTGGTAGCGCTTGAAGCCGTACTGGAACATGGTCACGGCCATGGTCTCGGAGTGGTGGTCGGGACCGCCCTGGGTGATCACCCACACCAGGTCGAACAGCTGGATGGCGCCGATCACCGACAGGAAGACGCTGATGCGCAGGGTGGGAGCCAGCAGCGGCAGGGTGACATTGCGGAAGCGCTGCCAGGGCCCCGCGCCGTCGATCAGTGCCGCCTCGGTCAGCTCCTTGGGGATGGACTGGAGTCCGGCCAGGTAGAGCATCATGTGGAAGCCGAAGTACTTCCAGGTCATGACCAGGAAGAGGGTCGCCATCACCATGTCTGGATCGGCGAACCACTCCCCGCCGAGGCCCTCGAGCCCCACCTTGCCCAGGAGTTCGTCGGCGAGCCCTTCGCCAGGGGCGAAGATCATCGCGAACAGCACGCCGGTGATGGCCTCGGACAGCACGTACGGGGCGAAGAACAGCATGCGGTACACGGCCCGGCCGCGTACGCGCTGGTTCAGCGCCACGGCCAGCGCCAGCGCGAACGGCAGCTGGAGGACGAGTGACAGGGCGACCAGCAGGAAGCAGCGCCACAGGTCGCCCAGGAACACGGGGTCCTGGAACAGCCGGACGAAGTTGTCGCCGCCGACGAAGTCGGACGGCATGCCGAAGCCGCCCCACCGGAAGAAGGCGGCGTACACGGCGAACAGGATCGGCAGCAGCACCAGGACGCCGAACAGCACCAGTGCGGGCACCTGGAAGCCGACCGCGGTGAGCCAGTGCCGCGCGCGGCGGCGTCGGCGTCCGCGCGCGTCAAAGGTGGGCGGGGGCGAGAGATCGGTCTCGGGGCCGGTCCTTTTGTCCGGCAGGAACGTGGAGGTCATCGCCGGCTACTGCTCTTCCTTCGCCGTCTTCGTGATGGACTCGGCGGCCTGTCCGGGGGACTTGGAGCCGGCGATGAGAGCGCCGACGGAGGCGTTGATCTCCTGGCCGAGAGCGGGGGCGTAGGCCTGGTCGAGGTAGAGCTGGAAGCCGGTGGTGCCCTTGAGCTGTTTCTGCACGGCCTGGAGGTTGGCGTCGGTCAGCGCCGCCTCGGCGGCCGGAACCACGGGCAGCACCCCGGTCTCCTTGACCAGTTCGCGGTCCGTCGCCTCGGAGGCGAAGAACTCCAGGAAGTCGACCGCGGCCTGCGGCGCGCCCCGGCGCAGCGCGTGTCCGCCGCCCCCGCCGAACACCTCGGTGATGCTCCCCTTGCCGCCCTCGACGGCCGGGAACGGGAAGAAGCCGAGGTCGTCGCCGAGGCCCTTGCCCGCGTCGGCTTCGACGACGGGAGCCCACTGGCCCATCAGTTCCATGGCCGCCTTGCCGTTGCCGACCGCGGCGGCCTGGCCGGTGGGAGTGGAGTAGGAGGCGCCGAGGAAGCCCTTCTGGAACGGCTCCAGGTCGACGAGTTCCCTGAGGTGCTCTCCGGCCCGGACGAAGTCGGGGCCGGTGAAGTCGTTGTCCGCGTCGGCCTTCGCGAGGGCGTCGATACCGGCGGTGCGCATCGCGAGGTACGCCCAGTAGTACATGCCGGTCCAGGTCTCCTTGCCGGCCAGGGCGATCGGCGTGACCTCGGCGGCCTTCAGCTTGCCCACCGCGTCCAGGAAACCGCTCCACGTGGCCGGCGGCTCGGCTATCCCGGCCTTCTTGAAGAGCGCCTTGTTGTACCAGAAGCCGACCATGCCGATGTCGAACGGGATGCCGTACAGCTTGTCGTCGAGGAGGTAGGGCTCCTTGGCGACCGGCAGCAGACCGTCGGCGAACGCCTTGGTGGAGCCGGTGAGGTCCTCGACGAGTCCCGCGTCGACCTGCTGCTTGAGTACGCCGCCGCCCCAGGTGTGGAAGATGTCCGGCAGCTTCCCGGAGGCGGTCAGCGCGGTCATCTTGGACTTGTAGGCGTCGTTCTCGAGCTGCACGATCTTGATCTTGACCGTGGGGTTCTGCTTCTCGAACTTCCGGGCGAGAGCGGCCCAGACGTCCTTCGTCGGCTGGGTGGTGGAGATGTTCCACCACTCGATCGTGGTCGTCCCCGACGACCCTCCGTCCGAGTCGCCGCCGCACGCGCTCAGTGCCGTGATGCCCAGGCCGGCCGCGGCGGAGGCCGCCAGGAAGCCGCGGCGGGACAGTGCCGGGTCGCCCATGTCATGCGCTCCTTGGAGTCAGGGGCGGACATCTCCACACCCACCCACTGGTTCGAAAGTTTCGGAAGAGATTCAGAAACATGCGTTGTTGCCGCACCCTAGAGACAGCCGCCAAACGGTGGCAACCCCTTGTACGCGGTGAATCTGCCTCCGGCCCGCACCGCACGCACCGAGACGGCCGCCCACCGGGGCCGGACCGAGCTCTTCCGCCACCCCCCGGAAGGCGGCGCTCCCGCCGGTCGGCCGGTCCGGTACGCCCTTGCCGTCCCCACCGGCACCCCGGCCCACGGCCCTTTCGGAGGTCCGGTTCGAAGCGGACGATCAGCACACGGCGACGGTCCCCGACCACGCCGGGCGGCGCCGCGTCACTTCCGCCAAGGCATGCGAAACTTTCGGATCATCCGGCGAACCTTACGAACGAGGGCGCGGAAGCCATTCCCCCTCATCGCCCCCGCGCCGCCCGGCTCCGCCGCCCGCCCTATCGTGATCGGCATGCAGTCCTACACGATCGGCCAGGCAGCGCGACTGCTCGGCGTCAGCCCGGACACCGCCCGCCGCTGGGCGGACGCGGGCCGGGTCACCACCCACCGCGACGAAGGCGGACGGCGGCTCATCGACGGGCGGGACCTGGCCGCGTTCTCGGTGGACCTCGCGAAGGCCGGCGCGGCCGAGGAGGGCACGCCGTACACCTCGGCGCGCAACGCTTTTCCCGGCATCGTCACGGCGATCAAGCTCGGCGACGTGGCCGCCCAGGTCGAGATCCAGGCGGGCCCGCACCGACTGGTCTCGCTGCTGACCCGCGAGGCCGTCGAGGAGCTCGGGCTGGAGGTCGGCATGGAGGCCACGGCGCGGGTGAAATCGACAAACGTCCATATCGACCGCGTCTGACGCACGGAAACGGCCTGCCCAGGCCCCGGGCCCTGGGCCCGCAGGGCGGGTGGGGGTACGACGAAGGGCTCCGCCCCGGCCGCACGGCCGAAGCGGAGCCCTTCCACTCCTCGGTACCGGTACAGATACCGGTGCGGGTACCAGTACAGGGCGTTGCTCCTCGGTTGCCGGTCCCGTTCCCCGGTCCCGGCCCCGTGGGATCGACCGCCGCCTCAGTCCTCGTACGCCTCCAGCGGCGGGCAGGAGCACACCAGGTTGCGGTCGCCGAAGGCCTGGTCGACGCGGCGCACCGGTGGCCAGTACTTGTCGGCGGCACTCACGCCGGTCGGGAAGACGGCTTCCTGACGGCTGTACGCGTGCTCCCACTCCCCGCCGAGCGCCGCGGCGGTGTGCGGGGCGTTGCGCAGGGGGTTGTCATCCGCGGGCCACTCACCGGAGCCGACTTTCTCGATCTCCGCGCGAATCGCGATCATCGTCTCGCAGAACCGGTCGAGTTCGGCCAGGTCCTCGGACTCGGTCGGCTCGATCATCAGCGTCCCGGCCACCGGGAACGACATCGTCGGCGCGTGGAAGCCGTAGTCGATCAGCCGCTTGGCCACGTCGTCCACGCTCACGCCGGTCGCCTTGGTCAGGGGGCGCAGGTCGATGATGCACTCGTGCGCGACCAGCCCGCCGGGGCCGGTGTACAGCACCGGGTAGTGCGGCTCGAGGCGCTTGGCGATGTAGTTGGCGCTGAGTACCGCCACCTGGGTGGCCCGCTTGAGCCCTTCGCCGCCCATCAGCCGGACGTACGCCCACGAGATGGGCAGGATTCCCGCCGAGCCCCACGGCGCCGCCGAGATGGGCCCGATCCCGGTCTCCGGCCCGGCCTCGGGCTGCAGCGGGTGGTTCGGAAGGTACGGCGCCAGGTGCGCCCGCACACCGACCGGGCCGACGCCGGGACCGCCGCCGCCGTGCGGGATGCAGAAGGTCTTGTGCAGGTTCAGGTGCGAGACGTCCCCGCCGAAGTGCCCGGGCTTGGCCAGTCCGACCAGCGCGTTGAGGTTCGCGCCGTCCACGTACACCTGGCCGCCGGCCTCGTGCACGGCCGCGCAGATGTCGGCGACGTGCTCCTCGAACACCCCGTGCGTCGAGGGATACGTGATCATCAGCACCGACAGCTCGTCGCGGTACCGCTCGATCTTCGCGCGCAGGTCGTCGACGTCGACCTCGCCGTCCTCGGCGGTCTTCACGACGACGACCTTCATGCCGGCCATGACGGCGCTGGCGGCGTTGGTGCCGTGCGCGGAGGACGGGATGAGGCAGACGGTGCGCTGGTCGTCGCCGTTGGCCCGGTGGTAGCCGCGGACGGCGAGCAGCCCGGCCAGTTCGCCCTGGGAGCCCGCGTTGGGCTGGAGGCTCACCTTGTCGTAGCCGGTGACCTCCGCGAGCCGGTCCTCCAGCTCGTGGATGAGCGTGAGGTAGCCCTGGGCCTGTCCGGCCGGCGCGAAGGGGTGCAGCTGCCCGAACTCGGGCCAGGTGATGGGCTCCATCTCCGCGGTCGCGTTGAGCTTCATGGTGCAGGAGCCCAGCGGGATCATGCCGCGGTCCAGCGCGTAGTCGCGGTCGGCGAGCCTGCGCAGGTAGCGCAGCATCGCGGTCTCGGAGCGGTGCTGGTGGAAGACGGGGTGCGTCAGGTACTCGTCGGCGCGCAGCAGGGCGTCCGGGAGGGTGTTCCGCGCGGCCGCGTCCAGGGATTCGACGTCTCCCTCGACACCGAAGGCGCTCCACACGGCGGCGAGCCGGTCGCGCGTGGTGGTCTCGTCGCAGGCGATCGAGACGAGGTCGGCGTCGACGAGGTGCAGGTTGACGCCGTTGTCCCGGGCGGCGGCCACGACCTCGGCGGCCCGTCCCGGGACCCGGACGGTCAGCGTGTCGAAGTAGGAACCGTGCACGATCTCCACGCCGCCGGCCCGGAGCCCTTCGGCGAGGACGGTCGCGTAGCGGTGGGTGCGCCACGCGATCGTCCTCAGCCCCTCGGGGCCGTGGTAGACGGCGTACATGCCGGCCATGACGGCGAGCAGCACCTGGGCGGTGCAGATGTTGCTGGTGGCCTTCTCGCGGCGGATGTGCTGCTCGCGGGTCTGGAGCGCGAGCCGGTAGGCCCTGTTCCCGTCCGCGTCGACGGAGACGCCAACGAGCCGGCCGGGCAGGCTGCGCGCCATCTTCTCCTGCACGGCCATGTATCCGGCGTGCGGTCCGCCGAAGCCCATCGGTACGCCGAAGCGCTGCGTCGTGCCGACCGCGATGTCCGCGCCGAGTTCGCCGGGGGAGGTCAGCAGCGTGAGGGCGAGCAGATCGGCGGCGACGGTGACGAGCGCGCCCAGCTCGTGCGCCCGGTCGATCACCGGCTTGATGTCGCGCACGGCCCCGGAGGCGCCCGGGTACTGGATCAGCACGCCGTTGATCTCACGCTCGGCGACCTCGGCGGGGATGCCCTCGCTCAGGTCGGCGACGACGACCTCGACGCCGGCCGGCTCGGCTCGGGTCCGGATGACGGCGGCGGTCTGCGGCAGCGCGTCCGCGTCGACCAGGAACAGGCCCTTCTTGTTCTTGCCCATGCGACGCGACAGCGCCATCGCCTCGGCGGCCGCGGTGCCCTCGTCGAGCAGGGAGGCGCCGGAGGTCGGGAGGCCGGTGAGCTCGGCGACCATGGTCTGGAAGTTCAGCAGCGCCTCGAGCCGCCCCTGCGAGATCTCGGGCTGGTACGGGGTGTAGGCCGTGTACCAGGCGGGGTTCTCCATGACGTTCCGCAGGATGACGGGCGGCGTGAAGGTCCCGTAGTACCCCAGCCCGATCATGGAGCCGAGCACCTCGTTGCGGTCGGCCAGCGACCGCAGCTCGGCCAGCACCTCGGGCTCGGTCCGGGCACCCGGCAGGTCCAGCGCGTCGGCGTTCTTGATCACATCCGGGACCGCGGCGGCCGTCAGCTCATCGAGCGAGCCGTAGCCGACCTGCGCGAGCATCTTGGCGCGGGCCTCGTGGTCGGGGCCGATGTGACGCTGCTCGAAGGGCGTTCCCTGTTCGAGCTCGGAGAGGGGAATGCGATGGGCGGTCATGTGCGGAGGCCTCCTGGTCCGACGACCTTCGAGGGGCACCACGGCGGGTGCCCGGACGGCCTCCCCCTCTGTCATCTCAACCTGAGAGCTTCACCGGCCGCCCGGGGCGGCCGGCTTTCACCGTCGGTGAGAGCGGGAGCCGTCGACACCCGCTCTGCTTTCCAGAGTGACCTCGTCCATGCGGTACGTGGGCCTGAGAGATTCCGGGGAGGATTTGCTCCTTCGGCGCCCTCCGATGGTGCAGAGAGGGCTCTCCCGCACGGGGTCAGCAGCCGCTGCCAGGGTACCAGCGAGGGCAAGACCCGGACTTTCGAGTGGCCGCTCCGCCGATTGTGCCGTTTTGTAGTGCTGACGAATCCTTGCGACCCGTGGAGGGCCCGTGCAGACCGACATCGATCCGCGCAACCTGATCGGCCGCAAGGCGTTCGACCGCAACGGCAACCGGATCGGCACGATCGACGAGGTCTATCTCGACGACGCCACCGGCGTGCCGGAGTGGGCGGCGATACGCACCGGCCTGTTCAGCAGGGACGCCTTCGTCCCCCTGGAGCCGAGCGAGCTGATCGACGGCAGCCTCCACATCCCCTTCGAACGCGCCCTGATCAAGGACGCCCCCGACTTCGGGGTGGGCCGCCATCTCTCCCCGGAGCAGGAACTCCAGCTCTACCACCACTACGGCCTGGACACAGGCGCCCCTCCCCCGCTCCCGGACCACGACTTCGGCAGGCTCGCCGGCAGGGACGACTCCGCCTGACGACGTCACCCGTGGCGCACCCGAGCCGCCGCCCCCGCACCAGCGCTTGAACCCTGGCTGCCCCGGGCGGCCCGGCCGTCCCGGGTACTCCGGGCGTCGCCGTCGGCCCCGTCGTGGGCGCCCTCACCGCCCCGACCGTCACCGTCCTGGCGGTTCTCGCCGTCCGGTCCTCCCGCGCCGTCCCCGGGGCTTCGCTCCACCAACGGCAGCGGATCCGCAGGGTGCAGGGCCCGGTCGTCGGTCCGGAAGGTCCTCACCCGCCCCGGCGCCGACCCGGGCGTCTCGAACCGCACCGTGACCCGCCCCAGGCCGCTGCCCTGGACCCACCCATGGCCGTACTCGCTGTGCCTGACGTCGTGCCCGGCCGGCCAGCGCCGCTCGGCGCCCGCCTGTTGCCGCTCCTCCGCGGGCGCTGCCGCCTCCGCTTCCCCGCCCGGCAACTCCTTGTCCCGCTCCCCCGCCGCCTGCGCGAACAGGTCCTCCTGCGTGTAGTCGGCGAGCCCGCTGACCCCCACGCCCAGCAGCCGTACGCCGCCCGTCGTGTCGACCGAGTCCAGCAGCCGGGCCGCCGCCTCACGCACCACCGCCGGATCGTCCGTGGGCCCCCTCAGGGTCTCGGAGCGGGTGAGCGTCGAGAAGTCGTACCGCCGCACCTTCAGCACGATGGTCCGTCCCGACAGCCCCGCTGTCCTCAGCCGGCGCACACAGCGGTCCGCGAGACGCTGCACCTCCACCCCGACCCGCACCCGGTCGTGGATGTCCACGTCGTAGGTGTCCTCGACCGACACCGACTTCGTCTCCCGCTCGGCCACCACGGACCGATCGTCCCTCGCCAGGGACATGGCGTGCAGGGCGTGTCCGTGCGCCTTGCCGAGCAGGCGCACCAGCTCGTCCTCCCCTGCCTCGGCGAGGTCCCCGACCGTGTGGATGCCGGCCCGCCGCAGGTGGTCACCGGTGGCCGGCCCGACGCCCGGCAGGGTCCGGACCGACAGCGGTGCCAGCAGGGCCCGCTCGGTCCCCGGCTCGATCAGCACCAGCCCGTCCGGCTTGGCCTGCTCCGAGGCGATCTTCGCCAGCATCTTGGAGGCCGCCAGCCCCACCGAGCCGGTGAGCCCCGTGGCCGCCCGTATGTCCGCGCGCAGCTTCGCGCCGGCCAGCCGGGCGGACCGCTCGTCCCGGGCCGCCCCTCCGGCCTCCAGATCCACGAACGCCTCGTCCAGGCTCAACGGTTCGACCAGGGGCGACAGCGCCCGCAGCAGCCCCATCACCTGGTCGCTGATCGACCGGTAGAACGCGAAGCGGGGCACGAGATACGCCGCGTTCGGCGCGAGCCGCCGCGCCTGCGCCATGGGCAGCGCCGAACGGACGCCGAAGACCCGGGCCTCGTACGAGGCGGTGGCGACCACACCGCGCGGCCCGAGTCCGCCCACGATCACGGCCTTCCCGCGCAGGCTCGGCTTGGACGCCTGCTCCACCGAGGCGAAGAAGGCGTCCATGTCGAGATGCAGGACTGTGGGCGCGGATCTCACATCCCCGATGCTGCCCTACGCCACTGACAATCCCCCGCCGCGCGTGCCTCCGGCCGTCCCGACGACCCGGACAGTGCGGCCCCCCGGACAGTGCGGCCCCACGGACGGCGCAGACCGTCCGGAAGCGCAGACGGCACGGACCCCCCGTGCGGCGCGGCGGTTCAGACGGCGCGGTTGCGCCGCCTCGCCAGCTCGTCCGCCGGGTTGGGGCCGATCAGCGTCTCCCCGGTGTCGACGCGCTCCCCGTGCAACTGCGACAGCGCGTTCTCGACGTCCCGCCACACCACGCCCACGGCGATCCCGAAGATCCCCTGGCCGCCCTGGAGCAGGGCATGGACCTCGTCCGGCGTGGCGCACTCGTAGACCGTGGCGCCGTCGCTCATCAGCGTCATGCGCTCCAGGTCGCGGAAGCCCCCCTCCCGCAGGTGCTGGACCGTGGTACGGATGTTCTGCAACGAGACACCGGTGTCCAGGAACCGCTTGACGATCTTCAGGACCACGACGTCCCGGAAGCTGTACAGCCGCTGTGTCCCCGAGCCGTGGGCGGGCCGCACACTGGGCTCGACCAGCCCCGTGCGGGCCCAGTAGTCCAGTTGCCGGTAGGTGATACCGGCGGCCGCGCAGGCCGTCGGGCCGCGGTAGCCGATCTCCTCGGACGCCATGGACGTCGCCGCCCCTCCGCTGCTCGGCACGGCCGCCGGTCGCTGCGGAGCAGGACCGGCCGCGCTGCCGTGATGGGCATACGCCCCGCTCGCGCGGAGCTGAGAGCCTGGGGGAGGGTACGGACCGCTCACCCCGAGACCATGTCCGGGGGCACCCCCAGCCGTACCGTCGCCGGTGCTTCTCACGCCGACCTCCGTCCTTGACCTGCCTCCTCGACGGTAGGCAGTCACCAAGGGTGCGTCAACGATCGCCACACTCGGCACGCCGAGTGATAATCACCCTAAGAGTGGTTTCCCGTGCCCCACCGCGGGGAAAGGCTAGCCGAATGCTCTCCGCGCGGGCCGCGCAAGGCTCTCCCGCACCCCGGTTCCGAGCGGCATCCGGCGGAACGGTCGCCGCCCCTCACTGGCTGCTGGAGCCGAAATCCTCCGGCGAGATCTGGTCGAGGAACTCGCGGAACTTCTCCACCTCGTCCTCCTGCTCGTCCGGGATGGCGATTCCCGCGTCGTCGAGCACCGTGTCGCTGCCGTAGATCGGCGTACCCGTGCGCAGCGCCAGCGCTATCGCGTCGGACGGCCGGGCACTCACCTCGACCCCGCTGGCGAAGACCAGCTCCGCGTAGAAGACACCCTCACGCAGGTCTGTGATGCGCACTTCCGTGAGCTCTTGGCCGACGGCTTCCAGCACGTCCTTGAAGAGGTCGTGGGTCAGCGGGCGCGCGGGAGCCATGCCCTGCTGGGCGAAGGCGATGGCCGTCGCCTCCCCCGGGCCGATCCAGATGGGGAGGTACCGGTCGCCTCCCACTTCACGCAGCAGCACGATCGGTTGGTTCGAGGGCATTTCGACCCGGACACCTACGACATCGAGCTCGTTCACACAGCAACCCTAGGCCGTGCCCGGGACGTTTGGGTAGTCGGGCCCGGATCGGGCGGCCGATCCGGGCCCTCCTCGCCTCAGGGCAGCCGCACCCCGAGCGCCGCGCTCACCAGCGCGGCGTGCAACTTCACCGTGAGACCGGCGAGCTCCTTCGTACGCGCCTCCGCGTGCGCCCTGGTCTGCGGGTTGCGGTGCCGCTTGAGCGGGGCGACGACCTGGTCGACCAGTCCGGCCTCCCGGTCGGCGGCGGCCTTCATCGCCCTCAGGTGCCGCGGCTCGATCCCGAACCGCCCCAGCTCGGTGATGAGGCCGGCGACGGTGAGCGCCTCGGCGTCGTACACCTCGTCCCCCACCGGCGCGATCAGCCCGTACGACTCCCACTCCGCGAGCTGCTGCTGGCCGACGCCGGCCGCCGCCAGCAACTGCGCCCTCCCGATCCGGGCCGCTGTCGCGGCCGGGTCGGCGGGCGGCTCGGGGCCGTTTTCCCCGTCCCGCGGCCGGGACAGTACCGGAAGCGGGACGGCCTCGCCGCGCTCCATCGCGTCCAGGTGCTCGCGGATCACCTTGAGCGGCAGATAGTGGTCCCGCTGCATCCTCAGGACATGGCCGAGACGCTCCACGTCCCCGGCACTGAACTTGCGGTACCCCGAGGGGGTCCGCTGCGGCTCGATGAGCCCCTCCGACTCCAGGAAGCGGATCTTGGAGATGGTGACTTCGGGGAATTCCTCGCGCAGCACGTTCAGCACCGTGCCGATGCTCATCAGTCCAGTTTCCGCGGCGGCGGCGCCGTGGCCGGCACCGCCGCTCGGTGTATGAAGCATGGACCTTCCCTGGGGTCAGGGTGCCCCGGACGGAGTCCGGAGAGGGTCAGTAACCCCGCTGGCTCGCGTAGAAGACCAGCCGGTACTTGCCGATCTGCACCTCGTCACCGTTCGACAGACCGACCTGGTCGATCCGCTCACGGTTGACGTACGTGCCGTTCAGGCTGCCCACGTCGGCCACTGTGAACGAACCGTCCTGGCCGCGGCGGAACTCCACGTGCCGACGGGAGACCGTCACGTCGTCCAGGAAGATGTCACTCTGTGGGTGGCGTCCGGCCGTGGTCAGATCGCCGTCCAGCAGGAAGCGGCTGCCCGAGTTCGGCCCGCGACGCACGACCAGGAGCGCGGAACCCATCGGCAGCGCGTCGACGGCCGCCTGCGCCTCCGGGGACAGCGCCGGCACCTGCGTCTGGCCGGTGACCTCGGCGTCGTACGCCTCGAGACCGGAGATGGAGATGGTGGACGTCGTCTCGGAGGGACGCTCCGGGACGGCTCCGGGCCTGAGCGGGGCTCCACAGTTCGAACAGAAGCGGCTGTTCTCCGCGTTGCGGTTACCGCACCTCGTGCACACCAAGGCCGACATGGACGGATCCTCCTGCCCACCGGGGGCCTGGGACGCGTACGGGGCGGAGAACCCTCCACCCGTACCTGAGGTTGACGGTTGCCCGAAACCTATGCCGCTCGACTGCGCAGGGTCAACCGACGGCGCGCCCCGGCCTCCCGCAACGTCCTCACCCGGGCCGCCGACCTGATCCCGGTACAGCGGACGCGACGTCTCCGCGTCGGGCTGTGCGCGATGACGAGCGGTCGCGTTGTCGCGGCCTTCTCGCGCGCTCTTGCCGAACAACTTCCCAAACAACTTCACGGGCGATTCCCCTTGACCGAAACAGACCCGCCCGTGGGGCAGGACGAACCCTGACTGAACACACTGGCCGACCCGGACATCCTCACAACGTCCGTATCCACCAGACAGTTTCCACCACGCACCACCCATTCGGTGCGCCGACCCCCCGCAACCTCTTGCCCTCGCCGGTCACCCTCCATGCACCCCCGGTTCACTGCGAGGACGACCGAGCGTAGCCAGGCTGCTTCGCCGGTCGCAAGGCATCCACGACGATCTTGGTCGATCGCTCCACCGAGGCGGTGGCCTGTTCCTTCTCGAGAGTCTGCACCACTCCTCCAGGGATGTTGAGCGCCGGCTCGAGGTCCTGCGGCTTGCCGATGACCTTGAAACGATAGGGGGCAGTGATCTTGTTCCCGTCGACGCTCACTCCGTCGCCGGAATCCGACAGGTAGGTGCCCGCCACGACCCGTACGCCGTTCACCTGAATGGCCTCGGCGCCGGCCGCGCGCAGCTCCTGGACCGCATCGAGCAGCATGTTCGACTCGACCATTCCCTTCGGATCCTCGATGACCAACGTGATGCCGGGGCCCTGTGCAGCCACCGTGCCCGCCAGAATGCCCAGTTGGCGTTCCCTCTCAAGGGTCTGCCGTCGAGCCTCCTCGGCCTGGTCCGAGCTGTTCTCGAGCTCGTCGCGCTGCTCCTCGAGTCCTTGCTTCTCGTCCTCAAGACGCTCTGTGCGGTCATCGAGTTCATCGAGGATGCGGACGAGATCCTCCTGGCGTGCGCCGCGCAGGGCGCTGTCGCCCTCGCTGTTCGAGGCCACCTGGACGGCCAGGCCGAAGCCCAGGCCGAACAGCAGGAGAGCGACGATGAGCTGGGCCCGGGTGATCCGGGGCGGCCACAGGCCTTTCACCAGCCTCTGCCGTCCGGACAGACCGGATCCCGGCCGCTCCGCCGGCGTCTCCTCCTGCGGGGACGCGGAGGCGCTCGCGGGTACCTCGTCGGGCAGCTCCTTCCGGAAGCCGCCACCGGCTGCCGCGGCGGGACGCGGCACGGGAGCAGGGGGCGGCGGTACCGGGGCGGGGCGGGGCTCCTGGCGGGCTCCGGGGGCCGTGTGCGGTCCGGCCGGCGGCTCGGGCGTCATCCTGTCGTCCTGACGGGGGTGCTTGTGCTCGGGCTCGTGGTCCTGGTCGCTCATCGGTCTCACGCCCGGAACACGTGCCGGCGGATCGCCGCGGCGTTGGAGAAGATCCGGATGCCGAGGACGACCACCACGCCCGTGGACAGCTGGGCACCCACGCCCAGCTCATCGCCGAGGAAGACGATCAGCGCGGCAACGACCACGTTGGACAGGAACGACACCACGAAGACCTTGTCGTCGAAGATGCCGTCGAGCATGGCCCGCAGCCCGCCGAAGACGGCGTCGAGGGCCGCCACGACGGCGATCGGCAGGTACGGCTCGACGACCGCCGGAACCTCGGGCCGGACCAACAGGCCGGCCACGACTCCCACGACGAGGCCCAGTACGGCGATCACGATGTGCCTTTCTCAGGTGCGGTCTCGGTCATCGGTTGAGCGGTTCGGACGATCACGCTCGGTGCGGCGGGCAGCCGGAGATCGTCCTCCACCGAAAGAGCGGTACGGATGTCGTAGCTCTCCTGCAGGGCATGCAGATACAGCCCGTCCGAGCTGTTCTGGAACCGGCTGCTCAACCGGCGGCCGTCCCCCACGGCGAAGACCGTGTACGGAGGTACCAGCGGCCTGTTGTCGACCAGTATCGCGTCCCCCGCCGCCCTGATCGCCGAAAGGGCGGTCAGCCGCTGCCCGTTGATGGAGATCGCCTCGGCGCCGGACTCCCACAGACCGTTGACCACGCGCTGCATGTCCCGGTCGCGGACCCGCCCGGTGTCGGAGAACCCGGTGGTCGCACGAGCGTCGCCGTCCCCGCCGGCGCTCGTGTCCTTGGCGTCGTTCACCACGAGCTTCACACCGGGCCCGTGCACCGCGACAGCACCCGCCAGGATGCCCACCAGATCGGTCCGGTCGCTCTGGCCGCTGCGCTGGAGCGCCTCGCGCTGGCGCGCGCCCACGTCGGCGCGGAGGGCGTCGATGCCGTCCTCGAGTTCGTCCGCCGCCTCGGTTTCCCGGTCGATCCTGTCGATCAGTTCCTCGCGCTCCTTGGCGACGACGGGAGCCTCGACTCTGGCCTGCGCGGCTCCGACGGTCACCACCAGGGCCGCGAGCACCAGACCGCCGGCGAGTCCCAGTTTCGCCCGGAGGGTCTTCGGCATGCCGCCGCTGCCGTCGGCCTGCTTCCGCGCGGCAGCCTCGGCGTATCCCTCGTCGAGGCTGTGGTCCATCACGTTGGTGATCAACGACATGGACGCGTCCGGGCGCGGTAGCCGCTGGGGGGTGCTCCGAACGGGGGGTTGCTGCGGCATGCCGCACATCGTCGCATGCCGCGGGCGCTACCTCCGAACGGGCCTGCGCGCGTGCCGGACAGGTCCCGTCGGGGACACTTGTCCGGCACGCGCGCAGGCCGCTCGTTGTCCGGTTCCGGCTACCGTCCGGCGCTGTCCACGACCGCTGCCCACTCGTCGAGCAGGGCCTGGGCAGAGGCGTCGTCGGGGCCCTCGGCCCACAGGTGGGTGACCGCCTCGGCCGGGTCGGGCAGCACCATCACCCAGCGGCCGTCGGCTTCCACCACACGCACACCGTCAGTGGTGTCCACGAAGCGGTCACCGGCCTCTTCGACGACCCGCCGCATCACGAGTCCCTTGACCGCCCACGGGGTCGCCAGGTCACGCTTGATCACGTGCGCACGCGGGATCCGCGCGTCGATCTGGCTGAGCGTGAGCTGCGTCCTGGCCACCAGGCCGATGAGCCGGACAAAGGCCGCGGTGCCGTCGTAGACCCTGTTGAACTCCGGAACGATGAAACCGCCCTTGCCGTCACCGCCGAAGATCGTGCCCTCCTCACCGCCCACGCGGGTGAGGTCGTCGGGCGAGGTGGTCGTCCACTCCACCTGGGTGCCGTGGTAGGCCGCCACCTGCTCGGCGATCCTGGTGGTGGTCACGGGAAGCGCGACCCGGCCACTGCGCCGCTCGGCCGCGATGAGGTCGAGCATGACGAGCAGCGCCCGGTCGTCCTCGATGATCCTCCCCTTCTCGTCGACGAGGGAGAGCCGCTCGCCGACCGGGTCGAATCGCACACCGAACGCGGCACCGGAGGATGCCACCATCTCGCCGAGCCGCACCAACCCCGATCGCCGGACATCTGCCGTCTCGGTCGGCCTGGACTCGTCGAGCCCCGGGTTGATCGTCAGCGAGTCCACTCCGAGCTTGCCGAGCAGACTCGGCAGCACGAGCCCCGCGCTGCCGTTGGACGCGTCCACGACGACCTTCAGCCCGGACTCCGCGATTCCCGTGATGTCGACGTTCCGCAACAGCGAGCCGGTGTACGAGTCGAAGACGCTCGCCGGGAAGTGCAGATCACCGATCTCTCCCGGGAACGCGCGCCGGTACTCCTGCCGCGCGAACACCCGGTCCAGCTTGCGCTGGCTGCCCTGCGAGAGGTCGGCGCCCTGCCCGTCGAAGAACATGATGTCGACGGAGTCCGGCACCCCGGGAGTGGTCCGGATCATGATGCCGCCCGCGCTGCCCCGCGCGGTCTGCTGCCGGGCCACGGGCAGCGGTACGTTCTCCAGGTCCCGTACGTCGATGGCGCTGGCCTGCAACGCGGAGATGACCGCACGCTTCAGGGCACGGGCACCGCGGGAGTGGTCCCGGGCGGTGGTGACCGTCGATCCCTTCTTCAGCGTCGTCGCATAGGCACCGGCCAGCCGAACGGCAAGTTCGGGCGTGATCTCGACGTTCAGGATTCCCGACACCCCACGGGCGCCGAAGAGGTGCGCCTGTCCTCTGGACTCCCAGATGACCGAGGTGTTGACGAACGCGCCGGCCTCGATCGTCTTGAACGGGTAGACCCGTACATTGCCCTGGACAATGGATTCTTCACCGATCAGGCACTCGTCGCCGATGACGGCGCCGTCCTCGATCCGCGCCGCGCGCATGACGTCGGTGTTCCTGCCGAGGACGCAGCCCCTCAGGTTGCTGTGCGGCCCGACGTACACGTTGTCGTGGACGACGGCCTTGTGCAGGAAGGCCCCGCTCTTCACCACGACGTTGGATCCCACGACCGTGTGCTCACGTATCTCGGCGCCGGCTTCGACCTTGGCGTAGTCGCCGATGTAGAGCGGTCCGCGCAGCACGGCATCGGGATGTACTTCGGCGCCCTCGGCGACCCATACGCCCGGGGAGATCTCGAAGCCGTCGATGTCGACGTCGACCTTGCCCTCGAGAACGTCGGCCTGCGCCTTCACATAGCTCTCGTGCGTGCCGACGTCCTCCCAATAGCCCTCGGCGATGAAGCCGTAGACGGGCTTGCCTTCCTTCATCAGCTGCGGGAAGACATCCCCGGACCAGTCGACGGGCACGTCGGCCTCGACGTAGTCGAAGACCTCTGGCTCCATGACGTAGATCCCGGTGTTCACCGTGTCGGAGAAGACCTGTCCCCAGGTCGGCTTCTCCAGGAAGCGCTCGACCTTGCCTTCCTCGTCCACGATGGTGATACCGAATTCCAGCGGATTGGGCACCCGGGTCAGACAGACCGTGACCAGCGCGCCCTTCTCCTTGTGGAAGTTGATCAGCTCGGTCAGGTCGAAATCCGTCAGCGCGTCGCCGGAGATGACGAGGAAGGTGTCGTCCTTCAGTGCCTCCTCGGCGTTCTTGACGCTCCCTGCGGTACCGAGTGGCTTCTCCTCATTGGCATAGGTGAGCTCCATTCCGAGCTCTTCGCCGTCACCGAAATAGTTCTTGACGAGCGACGCCAAGAACTGGACGGTCACGACGGTTTCGTTGAGCCCATGCTTTTTGAGCAGCCGCAGAACGTGCTCCATGATCGGCTGGTTGGCCACCGGCAGGAGCGGCTTGGGCATGCTTGAGGTCATAGGACGAAGGCGCGTGCCTTCGCCCCCGGCCATCACGACGGCCTTCATGTCGGAAGCGTCCTCCTCCAAGAGACGACGGTCTAGCCGACTTCACCCGCCAAGATTGTCCCGCACTTTTCCACTGCGGGCCATCGCGCGGCGTTGCGCGTGCCAATCGGCGAGTTCAGCCGGCCATGGCGTCCGCACGAACCAGGCGGCGGACCTGCACCACGTAGAGGACTCCTGCCCACCAATAGAGGGTTGTACCCCATCCGGCGAACGCCCATCCGAAAATAGCAGCGAGTGACGAGATCCAGCCACTACCGTCACTGAGCAGGAGCAACGGGAAGGCGTACATCAGGTTGAAGGTGGCCGCCTTCCCAAGGAAGTTCACTTGCGGGGGCGGATAGCCGTGACGTCGGAGGATGCCCACCATCACCAGGAGAACCAGCTCACGGGCCAGCAGTGCGGCCGTCAACCAAAGCGGAAGAATCTCGCGCCAGGTGAGACCGACAAGGGTCGAAAGAATGTAGAGCCGGTCCGCCGCTGGATCCAGAAGCCGGCCGAGGCTGCTGATCTGGTTCCAGCGGCGCGCGAGCTTGCCGTCCAGATAATCACTGACACCGCTCAGAGCGAGCACCAGGAGCGCCCAGCCGTCACTCTTCGGGCCACCGAACTCCGGCCGGAGGATCAGCCACAGGAAGAGGGGCACGCCGAGAAGTCGAGCCATGCTGAGGATGTTCGGGATGGTGAGGACACGGTCCGTCTGGACGCGAGTCTCCTGGACCTCCACCCGGGGACCTCCTGGGGGAAACGTATTGATGATGCTCACTGACCTTACCTCAAAACAAAAAAGCTCTGGCTCTTGGGCTGCGTGCCCAAGAGCCAGAGCTCTAAAAGGAGTTCGGCGGCGTCCTACTCTCCCACAGGGTCCCCCCTGCAGTACCATCGGCGCTGTAAGGCTTAGCTTCCGGGTTCGAAATGTAACCGGGCGTTTCCCTTACGCTATGACCACCGAAACACTATGAAACACTTCAACCGCACCACGCCGTGACCGGGCATGGGGTCGTTCGTG
>NZ_JBITSN010000003.1:328211-634641 GCF_044540975.1 Streptomyces sp. NPDC085927 | reverse complement strand
ATTTTTGGCACGCTGTTGAGTTCTCAAGGAACGGACGCTTCCTTCGTACTCGCCCTCGCGGGCTTTCCTCCGGGCGCTTCCCTTCGGTCCTGCGTTTCCGACTCTATCAGATCGTTCCGATCCGATTTCCTCGGGGTTTTCCGCCTTCGCAGGTTCCCGCTTTTTGCGTTTCCCTTTCCGGCGGCTCCGACTTTATCAGAAGTTTCGCGCCGGACTGGCCGGTCGAATTTTTCCGATTTATCGGTGGCTTCGTCGAAATCTTAAGTCTCGAGAAGCAGTCAGATGTTCACTGTTGCCCCTGCGGGTCAGAACCCAGCTCCAGGCAACTGTTCAAATCTACCTCCCCGCTCGGTCCGTGTCAACGGTTCCTGCGGGGCGAAGAGGAGACTAGCAGCTGAACGGAGCTTTACGCACATCAGGCTGCCGTCGGCACGACGGCGCTGCGTTCGGCCGCCTCCAGGTCGCCGGTCTCACCGGCCCGAGCCGCACGCCCGCCCAGGACATAGACGTAGGCCAGGAAGGCCAGCTCCGCGACGACTCCGATGGTGATGCGGGCCCAGGTGGGGAGGCCGGACGGGGTGACGAAGCCTTCGATCGCGCCGGAGACGAAGAGGACCAGCGCAAGGCCGATCGCCATGGCCAGTGCTGCCCGGCCTTCCTCCGCGAGGGCTCTGCGCCGCGGGCGTGGCCCGGGGTCGATGAGGGTCCACCCGAGGCGCAGGCCGGTGCCGGCGGCGACGAAGACCGCGGTCAGTTCGAGGAGGCCATGGGGCAGAACCAGACCGAGGAAGGTGTCCAGCCGGCCCGCGGAGGCCATCAGTCCGAAGCCGACGCCCAGGTTGAGCATGTTCGTGAAGAGGATCCAGATGACCGGCAGGCCCAGGAAGACGCCCAGGATCAGGCAGAGGGCGGCGGCCCATGCGTTGTTCGTCCAGACCTGGGCGGCGAACGAGGCCGCGGGGTTGCTGGAGTAGTACGTCTCGTACTGGCCGCCGGGGCGGGTGAGCTCGCGCAGCTCGGCAGGTGCGGCGATGGATGCCTGGACCTCGGGGTGGGTGCCGATCCACCAGGCGAGGAGGACCGCGACCGCGGTGGACAGGAGTGCGGTGGGCACCCACCAGTGACGGGCCCGGTACACGGCGGCCGGGAAGCTGTGCGCGAGGAAGTGCGTGACGTCCCGCCAGGATGCGCGCCGTGCCCCGGTCACGGCGCCGCGCGCGCGTGCCACCAGCTGGCTGAGTCTGCCGGTGAGCTGGGGGTCGGGGGCCGCGGACTGGATCAGCGAAAGGTGGGTGGCCGTGCGTTGGTAGAGGAGGACGAGCTCGTCGGCCTCGGCGCCGGTCAGCCGGCGCCGGCGCCGTAGTAGGGCGTCGAGGCGGTCCCACTCCGCGCGGTGGGCGGAGACGAAGACGTCGAGGTCCATCGGTGTGCCTGCTCCTCGGCTGTTCGTCGGCTCCCGCCGCGAGCTCTTCGGTCGTAGGACCGGCCGGCTCGGCGGTACGGGATGATCGGCTGGTCGTACTCCGGTGCGATGTGCCATCAGCTTGGCAGACTGGCGGTGTTCCGGGCAGGGCAGGGGAAGGGCGGGCGAACGTGAGTGAGCTGGTGACGGGCGAGGCTGTGGCGTTGGAGCTGCGCCCCGCGAAGCTGCCCAGCAGGGCGTTGGCCGTGCTGCTCGACCTGGTCGCGGCGGTGACGGTCTATGTCGTGGTGACCATCGCACTGGTGGCTGCCACCGCTTCGCTGGACCAGGCGGCCCGGACGGCGATATCCCTCGCGGTCTTTCTGTTGTTGCTGGTGGGCGTGCCGATGGCGGTCGAGACGCTCAGCCATGGACGGTCGCTCGGGAAGATGGCCTGCGGGCTGCGGGTGGTGCGGGACGACGGGGGGCCGATCCGCTTCCGGCACGCGCTGGTGCGGGGCCTGATAGGGGTGATCGAGATCCTGATGACGATGGGCGTCGTCGCGTGCATCGCCTCGCTCGTGTCGTCGCGGGGGCGGCGGCTCGGAGACGTCTTCGCCGGGACCCTCGTCGTTCGGGAGAGGCTGCCGGTCGGTCCCGTGGCCTCGGTACCGCCGCCTCCGCCCTGGCTGGCCGGCCGGTTCTCGGGGCTCGATCTGTCCGCGGTGCCGGACGGACTGTGGCTCGCCGTACGCCAGTACCTGACGCGGATGCGGCAGCTGGACCCGCAGGTGGGCCACGCGATGGCGGAGCGGCTGGCGGCGGACCTGGCGGACCGGACGGGAGCGCCGGTGCCGCAGGGCGTGCCGGCGGCGGCGTACCTGGCGGCGGTGGTGCAGGAGCGGCAGGCCCGGGACGCCCGGCGTGCCTTCGGGCACGGTGCCGGCGGGGCGGCGGCCATGGGGGGCGGACCGGTCGGCACCTCCGGACCGGCGGGTGCGTACGCCCCGCCGCCCGTCCATCGGGCGGCTCCGCCGACCGCATATCCCTCCGTTCCCGCTGCCCCCTCCCACCCCGCCGGTTCTCCGAGCCCTTCCGTTCCCTCTGCTCCCGCCGCGCCCAGCGTTCCCGCCACGCCCGTGTCGCCCCCGCCGGCGGCCGAGGGGCCGTCGACCGGGTTCGTGCCTCCGGCGTAGGGCGTGTTCGGGGCGGTCCCCGGAGGTGTCGGTCAGTCGAGGGCCGAGGGGGGTGACTCGAGGTCCTCGAGTTCGATGCCGGGGGCTGCGAGAACCACGTCACCAGAGAGGTGCACGGTGTGCTGCTCACCGGTGTCCAGGGCTGTGACCTGGTACGCGTCCACGGTCAGGGGTCCGTTGTCAGTGGCGTGTGCTTCTCTTCCCACCAAGGTCCAGGACTGGTCCACGGTGCGGGGGGCGAGCACCGGATCCGTGAAGGCGACGAGCCGTACCCGGGTGGCCGGGGCGGAGGGGACGAGGCGCAGGAGACGGGCGGTGGCGATGAGGAACGCGGGCGAGGAGCCGGTGAAGGCGTGGGCGCGCACATTGCCTTCGGTGGCGTGGGTTCCGGTGGGGTCGGTACGGACCCAGGTGACGCCGTCGAGGGCGGCGCCGCGGACCTGCCAGTTCGCGGCGTGCAGTTCGAGTCGGAGGGGGCGGCCGAGTCCGTCGAGGGTGAGGTCGACCGAGCCCAGGTGATCGCCGGACGGGGCGGTGAGCTGGGAGACGTAGCGCCAGCCGGAGGGGCCGGGGGCGCATTGGAAGTGTTCTTCGGCGAGGGGGGTGTGATCGTGCGGATCGTGGAGCGAATAACGGCCGCGGGGCATGGGGGTCCTGGGTCTTGACGGGCCGGCCCGGTCACTGGCCGGACCACGGGACAGGCCCCCGGCACGGGGGTGCGGGGGCCTGTCCCGGAAGGGCCTGCCGCCGGGAAGCGCGCCGGTGTACGGGCGCGTTCCCCGCGGCGGGAGCCTCGGCCCGGTGGGCGTCGGCTCCTCGGGCGTCGGCTCAGTAGCGGTAGTGGTCCGACTTGTACGGGCCCTCGATCGTCACACCGATGTACTCGGCCTGCTCGGGGCGGAGGGTGGTCAGCTTCACGCCGAGCGCGTCGAGGTGCAGCCGGGCGACCTTCTCGTCCAGGTGCTTGGGCAGCACGTAGACGCCGGTCGGGTACTCGTCGGGCTTGGTGAACAGCTCGATCTGGGCCAGGGTCTGGTCCGCGAAGGAGTTGGACATCACGAACGACGGGTGGCCGGTGGCGTTGCCCAGGTTCAGCAGGCGGCCCTCGGAAAGGACGATGAGGACCTTGCCGTCGGGGTACGTCCAGGTGTGGACCTGCGGCTTGATCTCGTCCTTGACGATGCCGGGGGTCCTGGCGAGGCCGGCCATGTCGATCTCGTTGTCGAAGTGGCCGATGTTGCCGACGATGGCCTGGTGCTTCATCTTGGCCATGTCCGAGGCCATGATGATGTCCTTGTTGCCGGTCGTGGTGACGAAGATGTCGGCCTTGTCGACGACCTCGTCCAGCGTCGTGACCTGGTAGCCGTCCATCGCCGCCTGCAGGGCGCAGATCGGGTCGATCTCGGTGATGATCACGCGGGCGCCCTGGCCGCGCAGGGACTCCGCGCAGCCCTTGCCGACGTCGCCGTAGCCGCAGATGACGGCGGTCTTGCCGCCGATCAGGGTGTCGGTGGCGCGGTTGAGGCCGTCGACCAGGGAGTGGCGGCAGCCGTACTTGTTGTCGAACTTCGACTTGGTGACGGCGTCGTTGACGTTGATCGCCGGGAACAGGAGGGTGCCGTCGCGGTGCATCTCGTACAGGCGGTGGACGCCGGTCGTGGTCTCCTCGGTCACGCCGCGGATCTCGGACGCCAGCTGGGTCCACTTCTGCGGGCTCTCGCTCACCGTGCGGGTGAGGAGTTCGAGGATGACGCGGTGCTCGTCGGACTCGGCGGTGTCGACCGAGGGGACCTTGCCGTCCTTCTCGTACTCGACGCCCTTGTGGACCAGGAGGGTGGCGTCACCGCCGTCGTCCAGGATCATGTTGGGGCCGCCGGTGGGGGTGTCCGGCCAGGTCAGCGCCTGCTCGGTGCACCACCAGTACTCCTCCAGCGTCTCGCCCTTCCAGGCGAAGACCGGGACGCCCTGCGGGTTCTCGGGCGTGCCGTTCGGGCCGACGGCGATGGCGGCCGCGGCGTGGTCCTGGGTGGAGAAGATGTTGCAGGACGCCCAGCGGACCTGGGCGCCGAGGGCGGTCAGGGTCTCGATGAGGACGGCGGTCTGCACCGTCATGTGCAGGGAGCCGGTGACACGGGCGCCGGCCAGGGGCTGGGCCTCGGCGTACTCCTTGCGGATCGCCATCAGGCCGGGCATCTCGTGCTCGGCGAGGGTGATCTCCTTGCGGCCGAAGGTGGCCAGGGAGAGATCGGCGACCTTGAAGTCCTGTCGGTTGGCGACAGTCGTCATGGAGAGCTGCTCCTCGGGGTGTGGGTCGAGGTGGGTACGGCTGTTCTGCGCGGCGGCGGGCACAAGGGTGCCCCGGGAGGGCACAGGCATGCCCGCGTGCGCGCAGCGCAGTCCGTCGGAGGCCCTCTCTCCCTCGGCCGGTCCGCAGGGGGACCGCCCGACCGCCATCAGCAGCGACGTCTGGCTCCGTCCCAAGCTACACCGACGGGCGCGGCCCTCCCCAGCCGGTTGCCGAACACATCAGGCCGAACACGGAGGGCGATGAAGCGCGACGACCACCGGGCCGGTGGTCGTCACCGGTCGGTGGTCGTGGCCGATCAGGGGGCGCGTCGGCCGGTGGGGCCGGGCGGGGGCGGGCTCAGTGTGACGGGCTCAGTGTTCCGTCGGGGCCGGGCCGCCCGGGGTGGCTGCGGCGTCGGCGCCCTTGGCGGCCTCGGTCTCGCGGTAGATGTCGGGCTCCAGGTAGATCACGCGGGCGATCGGGACGGCCTCGCGGATGCGGGACTCGGCGGCGTCGATGGCGGCGGCGACCTTCGTGGCCGTGTCGTCGTGGCGTACGGCGATCTTCGCGGCGACCAGGAGTTCCTCGGGGCCGATGTGGAGGGTGCGCATGTGGATGATGCGGGTGACGGTGTCGCCGTCGACGAGAGCGGACTCGATCTTCCGGGTCTCCTCGGCGCCCGCGGACTCGCCGAGCAGCAGCGACTTCGTCTCGAGCGCGAGGACCACGGCGATCAGGATGAGCAGGACGCCGATGCAGAGGGTGCCGATGCCGTCCCAGACGCTGTCGCCGGTGAGCAGGGCCAGGCCGACGCCGCCGAGGGCGAGGACGAGGCCGACGAGGGCGCCGAGGTCCTCCAGGAGGACGACCGGCAGCTCGGGGGCCTTGGCATGGCGGACGAACTCCTTCCAGGAGCGCTTGCCGCGCACCGCGTTGGACTCCTTGATGGCGGTGCGGAAGGAGAAGGTCTCGGCGATGATCGCGAAGACCAGCACGCCGACCGGCCAGTACCAGTGCGTCAGCTCGTGCGGGTGCTTGATCTTCTCGTAGCCCTCGTAGATGGCGAACAGGCCGCCGACGGAGAACAGCACGATGGAGACGAGGAAGGCGTAGATGTAGCGCTCGCGGCCGTAGCCGAAGGGGTGTTGCGGGGTGGCCTGCCGCTGGGCCCGCTTGCCGCCGACCAGGAGCAGCGCCTGGTTGCCGGAGTCGGCGACGGAGTGCACGGATTCGGCGAGCATCGACGAGGAGCCGCTGAAGAGGAACGCCACGAACTTCGCTACCGCGATCGCTGCGTTGGCGACGAGTGCCGCAACGATCGCCTTGGTTCCGCCTGACGCGCTCATGTGTCCGCGTTGTCCCTTCGTACGCCGTTCACGGGCCCGGGCGGGCGTCTTCGTACGCCGCCCGGGCGTTGTCCGTGCTGTAACGGGGGGACATTGTTGCAGCCCGACGGGGCAACGGGGAGCCGGGTCGGCCTCGCCCGGCGGTCAGGCGACGACCGTCGCCCTGAACAAGGTTCCGGTACCGGACACTTCGGCCTTTTCGTCGGCGGGGACGAACACGGAGGTGCCCGGGGACAGGTCGTGCTCGCCCGCGCGTACGGAGCCGGCCGTGCAGAGCAGGATCTGGGGGGTGTCCAGAGTGAGGTCGTGGGTGGTGCCGCCGGCGGGCAGGACGTAGCGGGAGAGCCGGAACTCGTCGGTGGGGGTGTCGTAGAGCTCCTCACCGTCCGGTGCGGCCTCCGGGCGCAGCACGCCGGGGTCGCGGGCCTCGAAGCGGACGATGCTCAGGAGTTCGGGGACGTCGACGTGCTTGGGGGTCAGTCCGCAGCGCAGGACGTTGTCGGAGTTGGCCATGATCTCGACGCCGAGGCCGTTCAGGTAGGCGTGCGGGACGCCGGCGCCGAGGTAGAGGGCCTCGCCGGGCTGGAGCCGGACGTGGTTGAGGAGCATGGCGGCGATGACGCCGGGGTCGCCCGGGTAGTGGTGGGCGATGTCGGCGTACGGGGCGTGGTCTCCGCCGAGACGGTCGCAGGCGGCGGCCGCTTCGGTGACGGTGCGGGCCATCTCGTCGCGGTCGGCGGTGAGGATCGCGGTGAGGACCTCGCGCAGGGCCGCTTCCTCGGGCTGGGCGTGCAGCAGGTCGACGTACGGCTTGAGGGAGTCCACGCCGAGGGCGTCGAGCAGCTCGGCGGCGCGCAGCGGGTCGCGGAAGCCGCAGAGGCCGTCGAAGTCGGTGAGGGCGCAGACCAGTTCGGGCTTGTGGTTGGCGTCCTTGTAGGTGCGGTGCGCGGCGTCGGCGGGGACGCCGCGTCGTTCCTCGTCCGCGTAGCCGGCCTTCGCCTGGTCCAGGTCGGGGTGGACCTGGAGGGACAGCGGCGCGCCGGCGGCGAGGAGCTTGAGGAGGAAGGGCAGGCGCGGACCGAACTTCGCGACCGAGGCCGCGCCGAGTTCCCGCTCCGGGTCGGCGGCGATGACCTCGGCGAGGGTGCCCCGGCCGGTGCGCGAGGGCGCGCCGGGGTGGGCGCCCATCCACATCTCCGCCTGCGGCTCACCGGTCGGTTCGACGCCGAGGAGCTGGGGGATGGCGGTGGTGGAACCCCAGGCGTAGGGGCGGACGGTGTTGTCGAGGCGATCCATGGGGTTCTCTCTGGGTCGTTCGGCAGGTATGTGCTGCGTACGCGGCAGGACGGGCGACCCCGCGGAAGTCTTGGTCAGGGCGTCCGGACCGGGGCGTCCGCGGGGGCGCCCCGGTCGGTACGGCCGCGTCGGACCGCCTGCGGCAGGACGTTCCGGGGACTGTCCCTCACATGATCAGGCTCTCGAAGCGAGCGCCAGGTAAACGGCGGCGAAATCCGTGACGGCGATCAGCTCGGCGAGGGTCTCCAGTTCGCCGCCCTCCTCCGGTTCGAGTTCGCTGATCGGCGTGTCGTGGCCGAGGGCCATCTCACGGGCGGCCGGGGCGGCGGTGAGGCCGCCGATCGGGCGGTCGCGGAGCAGCACCACGCGCGCGTGCAGGGCGGGGGCTTCCTCCACGCGGTCGCGGAAGAAGTCGTCCGGGTCGGCGCGGCCGGCGAGCGGGCCGGCCAGCAGGGCGCTGTGCGCGCCGAGCGCCTCGGGGAGTTCGGCGACGACGGCGGGGGTGCCGGACAGTTCCGCGAGCGCGGAGGCGAAGCGGCGGCCCGCCGGGCCGGCCGAGGTGCCCTCGGTCCACACCACGGGCAGCGCGTCGGCGAGTTCGGCGGCCAGGGTCTTGGCGGGGTTGCTGTAGGTGGCGAGGGCCGGGCCGCAGCGTTCGGCGATGCGGTCGAGGCGGTCGGCGACCTTCTCCAGGGCGTCCGGCGGGGCGGTGAGCAGGCCGGCGCGGTCCAGGATCGCGAGCAGCGGGGTGAGCAGCGCCCACAGAACTCCGGGGGCGGAGGCGGCGAGGGGTTCGTCCTGGTCGTAGGACGTGGTCGCCATGGGGACGAACAGGCCGTGGGAGCCGCTGACCGTGTCGGCGAGCGGGGTCCGGGCGGGGGCCACGGCGACGACGGTGCAGCCGCGGCGGTAGGCCTGTTCGGTGAGCAGGGACAGGCCCGGCTCGGTGCCGTCCGGGGTGGCGATCAGGAGCAGGTCCACGGAACCGGCCCAGCCGGGCAGTTCCCAGCGCAGCGCGCCCGCAAAGGGGGCCACCCCGGTGGGTGCGAGCCGGGTGACGGGGCTGCCCGCGCCGGCGAGCGTGCCG
This sequence comes from Streptomyces sp. NPDC085927, assembly GCF_044540975.1. Classification (NCBI taxonomy): domain Bacteria; kingdom Bacillati; phylum Actinomycetota; class Actinomycetes; order Kitasatosporales; family Streptomycetaceae; genus Streptomyces; species Streptomyces sp. NPDC085927. The sequence continues at coordinate 626,027 of NZ_JBITSN010000003.1, read as the reverse complement.
AGGAGGTCGGCGGTCTGGGTGGCGGCCGCGCCGGGGCCCGCGATGAGCACGGCGCGGGGGCGGCCGTCGGGTTTGAGGTCGTGGACACCGGCCTCGGCGGCATGCCGCGCGGCGGTGCGGACACGGGCGCCCGCCTCGGCGGCGCCGCGGAGCAGCCCGCGGCGGTCGGCCTCGGCGAGGCCCTCCGGTGAGTCGAGCAGCGATTCGTCGAGCATGGGGCGGCTGCCTCCGATCGGCGGGGCGTCGTACGCGGAGCGGCGGTACTCGGAGCGGCGGGTCGCTGGTGCGCAGGGTCGCCGGGTCGTCGGTTACGCGGGGCGGCGGGCCTCGTCGACGAGGAGAACGGGGATGCCGTCGCGGACCGGGTACGCCAGACCGCACTCCTGGCCGGTGCAGATCAGCTCGTTGTCCTGCTCCTCGAGGGAAGAGTGGCAGGCCGGGCAGGCGAGGATCTCCAGAAGGCCGGTTTCCAGCGGCATGGGGTGGGTTCCCTTCGGGGCGGGCGTATGCGGATGTGCCTGGTCAGGGTACCGCCGGTGGGGGCGCGGCGGACGGGCAGCGGTTGCCGGGCCCGGCGTCCCGGTCCGGCGGGGCGCGCGGTGACCGTCGGCGGGGCCTCTGGGCCCGGCACGGCTGGGTGTGCGGCGGCCGGTTCGCCCCGGCCGCCGCACACCGCCGCACGGGGACGGTCCGCGGGCCGCACGCGGGCTGGATCAGCCTCGGATGATGGTCAGGGCCTCGTCGCGGACTCTGGTCATGGTGGCCTGGTCGCGGGCCTCCGCGTTCAGGCGGAGGAGGGGTTCCGTGTTGGAGGGCCGGACGTTGAACCACCAGTCGGCGGCGGTGACGGTGAGGCCGTCCAGTTCGTCCAGGGTGATGCCGTCGCGGTCCTCGTAAGCGGCCCTGATCGCGGCGAGGCGGGCCGCCTGGTCGTCGACCGTGGAGTTGATCTCGCCGGAGCCCGCGTAGCGGTCGTACTGGTCGACCAGGGCGGACAGGGTGCCCTGCTGGCCGCCGAGGGCGGCGAGGACGTGCAGGGCGGCGAGCATGCCCGTGTCGGCGTTCCAGAAGTCGCGGAAGTAGTAGTGCGCCGAGTGCTCGCCGCCGAAGATCGCGCCGCTGGTGGCCATCTCGGCCTTGATGAAGGAGTGGCCCACGCGGGTGCGTACCGGTGTGCCGCCGTTCTCCTCGACGACCTCCGGCACCGACCAGGAGGTGATCAGGTTGTGGATGATCGTGCCCTTGCCGCCGTTGCGGGCGAGTTCGCGGGAGGCGACCAGGGCGGTGATCGCGGACGGGGGGACCGGCTCTCCGCGCTCGTCGACGACGAAGCAGCGGTCGGCGTCGCCGTCGAAGGCGAGGCCGAGGTCGGCGCCCTCCTCGCGCACCCGCTGCTGCAGGTCGACGAGGTTGGCCGGGTCGAGCGGGTTGGCCTCGTGGTGGGGGAAAGTGCCGTCGAGTTCGAAGTACATCGGGACGACGGTGAGCGGCAGGCCGGCCAGGACGGTGGGGACGGTGTGCCCGCCCATGCCGTTGCCCGCGTCGACGACGACCTTCAGGTGCCGGACGGAGGTCAGGTCGACGAGGGAGCGCAGGTGTGCCGCGTAGTCGTCCAGCGTCTCGCGCCGGGTGACGGTTCCCGCCGTGGCGACCGGCTCGGGGGCGCCCGACTCGCTCCACTTCTCGACGAGTTCGCGGATCTCCGTCAGGCCCGTGTCCTGGCCGACGGGCGCGGCGCCCGCGCGGCACAGCTTGATGCCGTTGTACCGGGCCGGATTGTGCGAGGCGGTGAACATCGCGCCGGGCAGGTCCAGGGCGCCGGAGGCGTAGTAGAGCTGGTCCGTGGAGCAGAGGCCGATCTCGGTCACGTCGACGCCCTGGGCCGCGGCGCCGCGGGCGAAGGCGCCCGCCAGGCCGGGCGAGGAGGGCCGCATGTCGTGTCCGGTGACGATGGCGCTCGCTCCGGTCACGCGCGCGAAGGCGGCGCCGAAGAGTTCGGCCAGGGACTCGTCCCACTGGTCGGGGACGACCCCGCGTACGTCGTACGCCTTGACGATCTGTGACAGATCAACAGCCACGGCCAGCCCTTCCGGAGGTCCTGTCGGTCACCACAAACTACCCGCAGAGGATGACACTCCGCTGCGGGCAGTCCCGTGGTGACCGGCCGGTTCGTGCCCGAGGGGCCGGCCGGACTCGTGCCCGGAGGTGGCCGGCCGGGCTCACGGGCGCCGCCTCGGGTCAGGGCAGCATCCAGCCGAGCACGAAGGTGCTCTGCCCCACCACGATCAGGCACATGACGAGCAGCAGGCCGAGGCTCCAGGGCAGCACCTTGCGCAGCAGGTCCCCTTCCTTGCCCGCCAGTCCGACGGCGGCGCAGGCGATGGTGAGGTTCTGCGGCGAGATCATCTTGCCGAGGACACCGCCCGAACTGTTGGCGGCCGCGAGCAGGTCGGGCGACAGTCCGGACTCCCGTGCGGCGGTCACCTGGAGGGCGCCGAAGAGCGCGTTGGCCGAGGTGTCCGAGCCGGTGACGGCGACGCCGAACCAGCCGAGGACGGGTGACAGGAAGGCGAGTCCGGCACCGGCGGCGGCCACGAAGTAGCCGATCGTCGCCGCCTGGCCGGAGAGGTTCATGACGTAGGCGAGCGCCAGTACCGAGGTCACCGTGAGGATCGCGAACCGCAGTTCGTACACGGTCGCGAGCCATTCCCTGACCGCCACGCGCGCGTGCAGGCCGAGCACGACCGCGGTGGCCACGCCGGCGAACAGGACGAGGGTGCCGCCGGTGGAGACGATGGGCCAGGTGAACACGTTGGCGCCGACCGGTTCGCCGTTCGGCGCGGCGACGTCGAGGAGGGGCCAGTCGAACTTCCGGGTCGCCCCGGCCAGCCAGTCCTTGATCACCGGGATCTGCGCGACGGAGAAGATCACCACGATCAGCGCGTACGGGGCGTACGCCCGTACGACCTCGCGGTGCGGGTCCTCCTCGTCCAGTTCCTCGCTGCGGGCGCCGGTCAGCACGGCGGTGCGTACGGCCTCGGAGGCGGGCACGCGCGAGTGCGGTACGGCGACCAGGGCGCCCGCACCGGCCAGGGCGGCGGCGATGTCGGCGAGCTGCGCGGAGACGTAGTTGGAGGCGACGAACTGGGCGACGGCGAAGGCGACTCCGCAGGCCACCGCGGGAATCCAGGTGTCCCGCAGCCCTCGCCGCCCGTCCACCAGCCAGACCAGCACCAGCGGCACCACGAGGGCGAGCAGCGGGGTCTGGCGGCCGACGACGGACGCCACCGAGTCCAGCGGCAGGCCGGTCACCTGGGCGAGCGTGACGACCGGCGTGCCCATGGCTCCGAACGCCACCGGCGCGGTGTTGGCGACGAGCGCGACGACGGCGGCCCGGACCGGGTCGAAGCCGAGGGCCACGAGCATCACGGCGGAGATCGCGACGGGGGCTCCGAACCCGGCGAGCGCCTCCAGCAGTGCCCCGAAGCAGAAGGCGACGACCAGGGCCTGGATCCGCGGGTCGTCGGAGAGCCGTCCGAAGGAGCGGCGCAGGATGTCGAAGTGCCGGGTGCGGACCGTCATCCGGTACACCCACAGCGCGTTGACGACGATCCACATGATGGGGAAGAGGCCGAAGACCGCTCCCTGGACGGCGCTGGAGAGCGTCTGGTCCAGAGGCATGCGGTAGGCCAGGCAGGCCACCAGGACGGCACCCGACAGGCCGATCAGGCCCGCCAGGTGCGCTTTCATGCGCAGGCCGCCGAGCAGGACGAGGACGATCACGAGGGGAAGCGCCGCCACGAGGGCGGACAGACCGAGTGAGCCGGCGACGGGTTCCAGTTCCTGGACGTACACGGAGGCGCCTCCTGGATTCCGCGATGCGGAAGAAGATTCTCGCTAAGTCCTCGGAATGGTCGTGTCCTCGACAAGTGCGCGTCAATGGGCGTGCGGCACCTTACTCACGGGACAGGTGGGGCGGGAGGGGAGCAGGAACCGGCGAACACGGACAACCGGCGCGGACAACCGGCACGGCCGTGCGAACGGCCGCGCACGCGAAGACCGTTCAGGGCTCGGGCGTCACGGCTGGAGCGCGGTCGCCGGCGTCAGTTGTCGGGAGAGCGGAGCACACGCAGGTGGCCGCGTCGCGCGACCTCCATCGGGTCCGCGCCGCGCCCCGGACCACCGGCCGACCGCTCCTGGGGGCGGGCCGCCTCACGCACCGCGTCCGCGAGCGCTTCGAGATCGTCCCCGCTGGGCCGCGCCGGGGCCGAACCGTCGAGCAGACGGACGACCTCCCAGCCGCGCGGCGCGGTGAGGCGCTCGGAGTGCTCGGCGCACAGGTCGTAGCAGTGGGGTTCGGCGTAGGTGGCGAGCGGGCCGAGGACCGCGGTCGAGTCGGCGTAGACGTACGTCAGCGTCGCGACGGCGGGACGGCCGCAAGCGGTGCGCGAACAGCGACGTACAGGGCTCACGATGTTGGACGGTACCGCACTCTTGAGCGGGCCGCGACGACTCCCCTCCTGCACGCTCCCCCGTGTCGTGGCCTGAAAGGCCCCGTACGCCCCTGTCGGCACACACCGTTTGACCTGCTCCGACGCTCATGTTCGGAAGAGGTGCGGCTTCCCCTCCGGTCATCACTTGGTACAAACACCGTCAAATACCTTGAGACCACCGGCCCATGAAAGATATGGAATCGAGCCGAACCTTGGCCGGAATGGTCATGCGACGACATGCCGATCCGGACGGCCCGCCACCGCGTCCCGGCGCCCTACGGAGCGGTGTCCCGGCGCCGCGCGGGGGCCGGGAACCTGAGCGGGAGGAGAGCCGGGCGACGGGCCCGTGCGAGGCCGTGGTCCGGAAGCCGTGTGGGGGTCGGGCGCGTCGGACCGGCGGAGACTACGCTTCACCGTGATGGACACCCCTGTGACGCCCCGTGCCGCCGACCGCGGGCCCCGCCGTCGTGATCGCCACGGCCGGGGCATGCGCGGGCCGATCGCGCCGCCCCAGGTGCCGCTGGCCGCCAGCCGCGCGGAGACGTTCGCGGACCTGGTGCAGGACTCCGTGGAGCGGCTGGAGCGTCGGTGGCCGCAGCTGGCCGACATCGACTTCCTCGTGCTGGAGGTACCGCGCCTGGACGCGCCCGGAGCGGGGTGGAGCGACGAGCCGGTGCCGCTGGGCGGCACCGTGCCGACCCGCGAGGGACACCCCGCCCGGGTCGTGGTCTACCGCCGGCCGGTGGAGATCCGCACCAAGGGGCGCGACGAGCGGGCGGCGCTGGTCCACGAGGTCGTCGTGGAGCAGGTCGCCGAACTGCTGGGACTGACGCCGGAGACCGTGGATCCCCGGTACGGCGAGGACTGATACGCCGAGGCCTGACGCACCAGGGCCTGCTGCGCCGGGGCTGACGCACCAGGGTCTGCTGCGCCGGGGCCCGAGCGGCCGCCCCGGCGCCCGGGCGGGGTGAACCCTCCGTACGGGCGCCGGCGGTTCCTGCTTCCGGCGGTTCTGCCGACCGCTCCTACTTCTGCAGGACCGACAGGTCCTCCTCCGTCCGCGGCACCGCCACCATGCCCCGGTCGTCGGGGAGGGTCTGGACGGTGAAGGCGGGGACGCCGTCGTCCGGGGCGGTGAGGGTCCGGGAGGCGTAGACGGGGGCGTCGTCCGATTCGGGCTCGACCGTCAGCGCGTACGTGCCCTCGACGTCGTCCGGGACCGGGACCTCGATGTTCTGGGTGGTACCGGCCTTGATCGTGTACGTCTCGGTCGCCGGCGTGCCGCCCTCGCTGCCCGCGGACACGGTGACCCTGACCTTGGCGGCGCCCTCGGGCGCGGTCACGGCGAGGGTGCTGCCCTTGGCCGTGTTGTCGACGGACGTCGCCCGCAGGCCGACCTCGCGGGCCGCCGGGACGAAGGCCGACTCCTGGTTGTCGCCCTTGCCACGCAGCACCCGGACGGCCGCCACGACGGGCACCGAGCGGTCCGTCGGCGTGAGGACCAGGGAGCCCGCCTCGCCGCGCGTGACGTCGCCGAGGTCGACGGCGGTCGTCATCCCGCCCTTCACGTGCACCGTCTCGTTGCCGGCCGGTGTGATCAGTCCGGAGGGCGACGCGAGCTGCACCTTCAGGTCGGCGTCGACATTGCCGGGGGTGAAGACGGCCAGGCGTACGGCGGTGGCGTCCTTGGGGATGCCGGGCAGGACCAGGCTGCCCGCCGGATCGGCCGACGCGGCCAGCCAGTCACCGCCGAGGGAGTTGTCCAGGGCCTGCACGGCCGCGCCGACCCGCCCGCTGCGGACGACGACGTGGACCGTCACATCGGTCTGCTCCTCGTCGGTGAGCGTGGACAGCAGCACCGGTTCGGAGGAGTGCGGCTTGACCGTGATGCCCTCTCCCACCTCGGTCTCGAGAGCGCCGTCCTTGCCGTAGACCTCGATGTCCACGACGGCGGCGGAGCCGTCGGGGTTGGTCAGGTGGACGTAGTCGGTGCGCTCGGTCGAGGTGCTCGCTCCGGGGAACCAGAATTCCGTGTCCGGGGCGGTGCAGGTGACACCCTGGAGGCCCCGGCCGGTGCCCACGGCGACCTCGGTGGTCTGCTGCACGGTCCAGCCGGGAGCGAAGCGGCCCTCGGCGGTGCCGAGGAGCGCGGGCGCCTCGCCCCCGGAGGTGTCCGCGGTGACCGGCGTGCCGGGCTCCTTCTTGTGCTCCAGCACCGGCTTCTCGGGCTTCGCGGACGCGGCGGCCTTCTCCCCGCCGTCGTCCTTCTCGCTTTCCTCCGTGTCCTCCTCCGCGGGCTGTCCCGTGGTGGCCGGCCGGAGTGCGGCGCCGCCCTCGCTCTCCGTGCCCTTCGTGACGGGCGTGAAGGACGTGTACGTCGTCTCGGCGAGGTCGGAGCTGCTGGGCGTGGGGCACAGCAGGCTCGAGCGTTCCACGGGCAGGCGGGCCGCCGCCGTCGCGACGCCGTCGTCCGCGGCCGTGGGGTCCGGCGCGGTCAGGACGGCGAAGCCGGTGACGGCGGCGAGCGCGGTGGCTCCCGCGATCAGGGACAGGGTGGTGCGGTTCACTGCTGGCTCCCGTCGGGACGCTCGCTGCCCGGCTGCGGGCGGTGCGGCTGCTCGGGGTCGTACGACGCGTCGTAGCCCTGCGCGTAGGTCTGGTCGTAGCCGTCGTAACCCTCGTAGCCCTGTCCGTACGCCGACGGGTCGTACGTCGTCGGGTTGTACGCCGCCGGGTCGTACCGCGGCTGCTGGGGCGTTCCGTCGTAGGCGTACGGGTCGTACCGGCCGCCCTGACCGTCCTGGCCGCCCTGGTACGGGTCCGTCCGGTACGGCTGCCCGTAGCCGTCCGTCGCGTACTGCTGTTGCTGCTGCTCCTGTTGCTGCTCCTGCTGCGACGGGGGCTGCTGCTGTCCCTGCGGGTACGGGGCGGCGGCGGTGTAGGCGCCGTCGTACTCGGGGTTCGGATTCGGATTCGGGTAGCTGGACGCGTCCCATTCGTCGTAGGGCCGCTGCTGCGGAATGGCCGCGGGCTCCGGCGAGGTGCCGAACCCGTCGGCCGTGCCGTCGCCCGTGCCCTCTGCCACGTCGCCGTCCGCGCCCCGGTCCGTGCCCGCCTCCTCGGCGGCCGCGGCTTCCGCCTCCGCCTCGGCCTGGGCGCGCAGGCGGCGGGCGCGGCGGCCGTCGCCGACGAGTGCCTCGTCGGGAACGGCCGGTTCCTCGGGGAGGTCGTCGTCGACGTCGCGGCGCCGGCCGGGCAGCGCGAGCACGACGAGGACGACGGCGAGCAGACCCTGCGCCCACAGCCAGGCGGTGTGGGTGAACGGCTCCTCGTAGGTGACGGCCAGCTGTCCGCCGGTGGCGGGGAGCTGGAAGCCCTGGGCCCAGCCGTCGACCGTGGTGCGGGTCAGCGGCTTGCCGTCGAGGGTGGCGGTCCAGCCGTCGGCCGCGGCGTCGGCCAGGCGCAGGACGCGTCCCTCGGCGCCCTCGGGGATCTCGGTGCTGATCCCGACGGGGCCGGCGGCCACGGCCTGCGGCTCGCCCTCGCCGCCCTTGGCGGGGACGATGGTCGCGCGGGCCACGTTCTGGTCGACGCGCCACAGCGCGCCGCCCGCCTGCTGGCTGAGCCGGGTCAGGCCGGGCGTGGCGTCCAGGACGCGGGTGACGTCGCGGGGCGCGCCCGGGTGGACGAGGACGTAGCGCACCGCGAACCCGCCGAGCTGGTCGGCCTGGTCGGCACCGGAGCCGGCGACGAGGTTGGCGACGACCTTGTCGAGCCCGGTGTTCACACCGGCCGAGGCGGCGATCTCGGCATCGCCCATGCGGGCACCGGAGCCGCGGACCAGCACGTAGTCGACGCGGGCGGCGGAGTCGCTGTCCAGGACGAGGGTGCGGGCCTGGTCGCGGGTGCCGCTCTCCTCGGCGACGAACGCGGGCACCTGCACGGGATCGCGCCGCTCGAGCGGTCCGTCGGCGCCGCGGAGCACCCAGCCGGCGGCGGCCAGCAGCGGGCCGACCGCGCAGGCGAGGGCGATCAGCACGGCGACCGGCTGACGCCAGCCGAAGCTCTGCTCGGCGACCCGCGAGCGCGCCCCGTCGGCGCCGAGCGCGGCCGCGGCCAGCAGGGCGATGCCGTAGACGAGCGTCGCGGGCCCGGCCCAGGCGGAGCCGTTGGACAGGACCGCGAAGACGAGTCCGACCAGGGCTGCCGCCCAGGCGGCGCGGATGGCGAGCAGACGCTCGGAGCGGAGCAGGGCCGCGAGGGCGGCGAGCACGATGCCGATGAGCACCGGCCCGCCGACCGCGCCGGGGCCGCCGGGGCTCGCGCCGAGCAGGTCGAGGGCGGAGGCGGCGGAGGCGCCGTACTCCAGGCCCGCCTCCTGGAAGAAGCCGAACGGGAGCAGCGACAGCGACCAGGGGGCGAGGACCAGCAGCGGGGTGCCGAGCTGGGCCAGGAAGCGGAGCCCGTACGCCGGGAGGTCGGACCTGCGCAGGGCGAGGACGCCGAGGCCGAGGACCAGGGCGATGGGCCAGACGATCGGGGTGAACGCGGTGGCGAGGGTCAGCAGCAGCGCGTACGCCCAGGTCGCGCGCCAACTGCCGCGGACTCCGGAAGCGTTGGTGAGTCCGCTCGCGGCGATGCCCGCACGGGCGATCAGCGGCAGCAGGACGGCGAGCACGGCGGTGCCGATCCGGCCGCCGGCGAGGGCGCCCGCGACGGCGGGCAGGAAGGCGTAGGCGATCGCGGCCCAGGCGCGCAGCAGCCGGGACTCGACGAGCGGGCGGGAGGCGAAGTAGGCGCTGATGCCGGCCAGCGGCACCGAACCGATGAGCAGGACGGTCACGGCGAGCCCGGTCGAGCCGAGCATCAGGGTGGCCAGGGACGCCACGACGGCGAGGTAGGGCGGTGCGGAGCCGGTGCCGCCGGCGCCCACCGCGTGCCAGGTGTCCGTGTACCGCGCCCACAGCTCGCCGGAGCCGGCGGGGGCGGGCAGCAGGGCGCTGCCCGCGAGCGCGCCGCTGCCGAGGAGGGCGCGGCAGGCCGCGAGGGAGACGAACAGCAGGAGCAGGAAGAGCACCGGGCCGGGCTTGCGGGCGATCCGCTTGAGCCGGGCGAACTGCTCGACCTCGATGAAGTCGGCGTCGTCCCCGCCGGGTCCGGACTCGACGGCGCCGCCGTGCCGTCCGGCGCCGGTGGTGATTTCGGGGTCGGAGCGGCCGACGAGGCTGCCCGCGGCCTGTTCGACGGTGACGCGGATGGTCGCACCGGGGGGCGGGAACAGCGCTCGCAGTTCGCCCTTGTCGATCTGCGGGCTGCCGCGGCGGCGGCGTCCGGCGAGGATGCGTTCGGGCCGCAGCAGGGTGCCCACGAGGCCGCGTATCTCGTCGACGGCCTGCCCCGGGACCTTGCCGACGAGATAGGCGAAGGTCCGCAGGACGGTCCCGAGGACGACCCGCAGCAGTACCCAGGGCAGTGCCGCGGTCCGGGTGTTGACGAGCAGGGTGTGGACGGCGCCCGCCTTGTCCACCTTGTGCGGGGAGGCGGCGGTGCGGCCCACGCAGTCGACGGCGCGGCGCTCGCGGGAGGCGGCCTCGGCGTGCCGTACGACCGCGTCGGGGGCGACGAGCACCCGGTGGCCCGCCGTGTGCGCGCGCCAGCACAGGTCGACGTCGTCCCGCATCAGGGGCAGGTGCCGGTCGAATCCGCCGAGTTCGTCGAAGACGTCGCGGCGGATCAGCATGCCGGCGGTGGACACCGACAGGACGGACCGGACCTGGTCGTGCTGGCCCTGGTCCTGTTCGCGGCGGTCCAGACCGGTCCAGCGGCGGCCGGAGTTGGCGATGGAGACGCCGACCTCCAGCAGCTGCCGGCGGTCGTACCAGCCGCGGAGCTTGGGGCCGACGACGGCGACGTCGTCACGACCGAGTTCGTACTCGTTCTCCACGACGCCCAGCAGCCGGGCCAGCGCGTCGGGTTCGGGGGCGCAGTCGTCGTGCAGCAGCCACAGCCACTGGACGGGCTCCCCGTGCGGGAGGTCGGGCAGGTCGTACGCGTCGTCGTGCCAGCTGCGCGTGACCGGGTCCCAGCCGCTGGGCCGCTTCAGGTAGGGCAGGTCGTCCGGGGTGAGGTGCGGCGCGGCACGGTGGCACTCCTCGACGGCCTGGCCGAAGCCGGTGCGCCGGGCGAGGTGCAGGACGTGGTCGTCGCCGAGGGCTTCGGCGACCAGCCGGGCGGAGTCGTCCGCGCTGCCTGTGTCGGCTCCCATGGCGAACTGGACGGGGCGTTCCTGGCCGAGTAGCCCGGCGAGCGCGTCGGGCAGCCAGCGGGCTCCGTCATGGGAGACGAGAACCGCGGTCACCACATGACGCGGGAACTCTGGTGCGGCAGCGGCGTCTTGACGGGCTGCCGGGTGACTGTGCACGGACATCGAGGTACGGGCCCCGGTTCAGTGGACTGTGGGGGACGCCCGTGCCCGGTGGGGGCGGCGTGGCGTCTCGGACGAGCAACCACACTATCGGCTGGGCGACAAGGCGGCCCGCCGCCTGTGGACAACCCCCATGCGACGGGCCGTAAGCGATGGATGCCGGGCACATGCGCGCACCCGGCACGCATGACGTATGTGCGGACAAGGCGCGCATATGGATGTCGCGAACAAGGCGCGCACGCGGAGGGGTGCGCGCGAAGTGCCGCCTTTCAGACGGCGGCCTTCTTCAGCCGGCGGCGCTCCCGCTCGGACAGACCGCCCCAGATACCGAACCGCTCGTCGTTGGCGAGGGCGTATTCGAGGCACTCGGAACGGACCTCGCAAGCGAGGCAGACCTTCTTGGCCTCCCGGGTGGAACCGCCCTTCTCGGGAAAGAAGGACTCGGGGTCGGTCTGGGCGCACAGCGCGCGCTCCTGCCAGCCGAGTTCCTCGTCCGCGTCGTCGACCAGCAGTTGCTGCACCAGCTCCGTCATGTGCGCCCCTCGTCCGTCTTTCGCGTCCCCGTGATGCTGCCGTTACCGATCCCGGCCGAACGACACGAGTGAAATTACAAGTGTGCTGATCCGGGCGAGTCAAGCCGAGATCTGCTATTGGCTCCCTTATTCACTCTGCGGAACCAAGCCCGAGCCGAAAGTGTTCAAATCGCCATAAACGTTGACACACAGGCGGGCCGCACGAGCGACCCGCCCCGCGCAGACCGTTCACGGAGTGAGACGCCCGGTCGATCGATCCCGTTGACACACCGACGCCGCAGCGACCCGGATCACATTCGGATCACAGGACCGCAACGGCACTTGTGCACTCGACCATGTGCGCCTTGTGTCCCCGGAATCACGTGAGCAAACCTTTCGTCTCGTAGTGAACCGGATGGGGTGAACCGTGCCCACAATCCGTGTCCCGAGTTGACACTGGAGGCATGAGCCGCTGTCCTTGTGGGCATGCTCGCGAACTTGGCACTCACCTCGACCCGCTCCGCCGGGTCCCTCGGTGCTGCCCGCGCTCGCTGTAGCTGTCGCTGTTCCGGTTGTTGAGCCCAACGCGCTCCTGCCCTTCGGGTCACCCTCGACCCGGCCGCTGTTTCCTCCGCTCTCATCAGGGCACTTCCCGCCGCCGTCCGTGACCCGGACACCCGCGGCACCTCGTCCCCGGCAGGCCGGTTCCCCCACCGGGCATCGTCCGGCGGCCCCACCCCCCCCTGCTTCCCAACCGCTTCTCCGCCGAGGAACCACCGCATCCATGAACAGCGACAGTGACCTCCAGATCGCCGGCGACATCCTCGAAGTACCGCACCTCCTGCAGACCCCGCGCGAGCACCCGGCGACCGTGGCCGAGTTCGTCGGCCTGGCCCGCTCCCTCGCCGCCGACCGGTCCCGGTGGGAGCACCTGGTGCGCTACGACGCGAGCAGCCGCTGGTACCACCGGCTGCTCACCGTTCCCCAGGTTCCCGGCTCCGCTCGGGCAGGGGAGACTCCGACCGGCTACGAGGTGTGGCTGCTGTCCTGGGTGCCCGGCCAGGGCAGCGGACTGCACGACCACGGCCGCTCCTCCGGTGTCCTGACCGTCCTGGACGGCGTCCTCACCGAGCGCACCGAACGCGGCATCCGCACGCTGACGACGGGCGCGGAGCGGGTGTTCGCGCCGGGCTACGCGCACGAGGTCGTCAATGACACGCTGGAGCCGGCGGTCAGCCTGCACGTGTACTACCCGGGCCTGACCGAGATGCCGATGCACCCGGCCGCCCCGCACTGCGAGGCGCGTACGGAGCCCCGGACGCTCACCGCCTGATCCGCCTTCCCCCTGCGCGCCCCTCTGCCCGGCCGCGTGCGTGCCCCTGCCCGACCCCGTACACGACCCCGTGGGCGACCGACCGTCCGACAGGGTGCCGCGGTCCGCCCCGCGGCTGACAGACTGTTTCCCATGCGCATTGTGGTTCTGGCAGGCGGCATCGGCGGTGCCCGTTTCCTTCGCGGTCTGAAGCGGGCCGTGCCGGACGCGGACATCACGGTCATCGGCAACACCGGGGACGACATCCACCTCTTCGGGCTGAAGGTCTGCCCGGACCTCGACACGGTGATGTACACCCTCGGCGGCGGCATCGACGAGGAGCGGGGCTGGGGGCGGACCGACGAGAGCTTCCGGCTCAAGGAGGAGCTCGCGGCGTACGGCGTCGGCCCGGGGTGGTTCGGGCTCGGCGACCGGGACTTCGCCACGCACATCGTGCGGACGCAGATGCTCGCCGCCGGCTATCCGCTGAGCGCGGTGACGGAGGCCCTCTGCGACCGGTGGCAGCCGGGCGTCCGGCTGATCCCGATGACCGACGACCGCGTGGAGACACACGTCGCCGTCACCCTGCCCGAGGGCGACCCGGCGGCGGGGCCGACGGCGGGGTCCGGGGCAGGGGAAACCCCGCCGGGCTCCGTGGCGGGCTCCGCGGCGGGCTCCGGTGTGCGCAAGGTGATCCACTTCCAGGAGTACTGGGTGCGGCTGCGGGCGTCGGTCCCGGCCGAGGCGGTGGTGCCGGTCGGCGCGGAGCAGGCGAAGCCGGCGCCGGGTGTGCTGGAGGCGATCGCCGCTGCCGACGTGATCCTCTTCCCGCCGTCCAACCCGGTCGTCTCCATCGGCACGATCCTCGCCGTCCCCGGCATCCGGGAGGCGATCGCCGAGGCGGGCGTGCCGGTGGTCGGCCTGTCGCCGATCGTCGGCGACGCACCCGTGCGCGGCATGGCCGACAAGGTGCTCGCGGCGGTCGGCGTCGAATCCACGGCGTGGGCGGTGGCCGAGCACTACGGCTCGGGCCTGCTGGACGGCTGGCTGGTCGACACGGTCGACACGGCCGGTGTGGAGCGCATCGAGGAGGCGGGGATCCGCTGCCGGGCCGTGCCCCTGATGATGACCGACGTCGACGCCACCGAGCGGATGGCCCGGGAGGCGCTCGCGCTCGCGGAGGAGGTGCGAGCGGTTTGAACGGCACGCGTGTGCACGACGACGGCGTACCCGCGGGTGGCGCGGCGTCCGACGGATACCGGGTGTGGGCCGTCGCGGGGCTGCCCGAGGTCCGGCGGGGGGACGACCTCGCGAAACTGATCGCGGCCGCGGAGCCGGGGCTGGCCGACGGGGACGTGCTGCTCGTCACCTCCAAGATCGTCTCCAAGGCGGAGGGCCGGACGCTGGAGGCCTCCGACCGGGAGGCCGCGATCGACGCGGAGACGGTACGGGTGGTGGCCCGGCGCGGCCCCCTGCGCATCGTCGAGAACCGGCAGGGCCTCGTCATGGCCGCGGCCGGCGTCGACGCCTCCAACACGACCCCCGGCACGGTGCTGTTGCTCCCCGAGGACCCGGACGCGTCCGCGCGGGCGATCCGCGAGGGCCTGCGGGACGCCCTCGGGGTCACGGTCGGCGTGCTCGTCACCGACACCTTCGGGCGCCCCTGGCGGACGGGTCTGACGGACGTCGCGATCGGCGCCGCGGGCGTCCACGTCCTGGACGACCTGCGCGGCGGGACGGACGCGTACGGCAATCCGCTGAGCGCCACCGTGGTCGCCACCGCCGACGAACTCGCCGCCGCGGGTGATCTGGTCAAGGGCAAGGCCGCGGGCCTGCCGGTGGCCGTCGTGCGCGGACTGTCCGCCCTGGTGGCGGCCGACGACGAGCACGGCGAGGGCGCCCGGGCCATGGTCCGCGACTCCCGCGACGACATGTTCCGCCTCGGCACCTCGGAGGCGGTACGGCAGGCGGTGACCCAGCGCCGCACGGTACGGGCCTTCACCGACGAGCCGGTCGACCCGGGGGCGGTGCGCCGCGCGGTGGCCGCGGCCGTGACGGCTCCGGCACCGCACCACACCACCCCCTGGCGCTTCGTCCTCCTGGAGTCGCGGGAGTCCCGGACCCGGCTGCTCGACGCGATGCGGGACGCCTGGATCGCGGACCTGCGCCGGGACGGCAAGTCGGAGGAGTCCGTCGCCAAGCGGGTCCGCCGCGGCGACGTCCTGCGCAACGCGCCCTGCCTGGTCGTGCCCTGTCTGGTCATGGAGGGCTCGCACACCTACGGGGACGCGCGGCGGGACGGCGCGGAGCGGGAGATGTTCGTGGTCGCGACGGGTGCCGGTGTGCAGAACTTCCTGGTCGCGCTGGCCGGGGAGCGGCTGGGCTCGGCGTGGGTGTCGTCGACGATGTTCTGCCGGGACGTGGTCCGCGAGGTCCTGGACCTGCCCGCGGGCTGGGACCCGATGGGTGCGGTGGCGGTGGGCCACCCCGCCGGGGATCCGCGGCCGCGGCCGGAGCGGGACGCGGCCGCGTTCATCGCCGTGCGATGAGCTGGACGGCGGTGGGCCGGACGGGACGCGCGGGGCGCCTACCCTCGTAGGAGCCGCGCCTTCCCCCACTGCCTCCGCGGCACTCGCTGCCTCCGCGGCACTCCCTACCTCCGCCTCTCTCCCCTGGACCCCTCCGTGGCAGGACGTTTCGCTCCCCGGCCCACCCCCCGGCCCGCTTCCCACTCCGCTCGTACGACCGTGCGGGACGGGCGGGCCGCCGACCCGGCGGGGATGCCGCGGCAGGCACCGGCCCCGGCCGCCCCGCCGTCGGTCCGGACGTGGGTGCCGGAGGGGCCGCTGGACCTCGGGCTGGTCCTCGGACCGCTGCGGCGCGGCTCCGGGGACCCGACGTTCCGCGCGCTGCCGGACGGTTCCGTGTGGCGGACGAGCCTGACGCCCGCCGGGCCGGGGACGCTGCGGGTGACGTGGCACGGCGGCGAAGTACGGGGCGAGGCGTGGGGAGCGGGGGCCGGATGGTTCCTGGACCGGCTGCCGGACCTGCTCGGCGCCGCCGACGACCCGGCGGCGTTCGTCCCCCGGCACAAACTGCTGGCGCTCACCCGGCACCGACGGCCGGGACTGCGGCTGGCCCGGACCGGGCTGGTGCTGGAGTCGTTGATCCCGTCGGTCCTGGAGCAGAAGGTCACCACCGGTGAGGCGTACCGGGCGTGGCGGCTGCTGGTACGGAAGTACGGGGAGCCGGCCCCCGGGCCCGCGCCCGAGCGGATGGCGGTCATGCCGTCGCCCCGGACCTGGGCACTGATCCCCTCCTGGGAGTGGCACCGGGCCGGTGTCGACGACAAGCGGGCGTCCACGGTGCTGCGGGCGGTGCGGGTCGCGGCGCGGCTGGAGGAGGCGGCCGGGATGGCTCCGGCGGCGGCGCGGGCGCGGCTGGAGCTGGTGCCGGGCATCGGGCCGTGGACATCGGCGGAGACGGTGCAGCGCAGTCACGGCGCGCCGGACGAGGTGACCACGGGAGACCTGCACCTGCCGGGCATCGTGGGGTGGGCGCTGGCCGGGGACCGGTACGCGGACGACGCGGCGATGCTGGACCTGCTGGAGCCGTATGCCGGTCAGCGGCACCGGGCGGCCCGGCTGATCCTGCTGAGCGGCAGAACGCCGGCCCGGCGGGCGCCGAAGATGCCGCGCTGGGACGTCGGGCGGCTGTGAGACCGGAGCCCTCCAGCCACCCGTGCCCCTCAGCCGCCCGGGCCCTCAGCCGTCCGGGCCCGCGCCTGGCCTGTACGCGGCCCGGTTCCGCTCGGTCACTCGTCCGAGGAGAACCGCACCGACCCCGCCGGGATCCGCGCGTCGCACCAGACCCTGACCCCGTCCCGGAGTTCGTTGCGGGCGCCGACGACCGCGCCGTCGCCTATCACCGTCCCGGTGAGGACCGACCGCTCCCCCACCCGCGCGCGCGTGCCGATCAGCGAGTCGGTGACGACCGCGCCGGGTTCGATGACCGCACCCGGCAGGATCGTGCTGCCGAAGACGCGCGCGCCCTCCGCCACGAACGCGCCCTCGCCCACCACGGTCCCGCCCGCCAGCTTGGCGTCCGGTGCCACTCTCGCCGTCGGCAGGACCAGCCGGTCGCCGCAGCGCCCCGGGACCGCCGGGGACGGGGCACGGCCCAGCACCAGGTCCGCGGAGCCCCGCACGAAGGCCGCCGGGGTGCCGAGGTCCAGCCAGTACGTGGAGTCGACCAGGCCCTGGAGGTGGGCCCCGGCCGACAGCAGGCCCGGGAACGTCTCCCGCTCCACCGACACCGGCCGGCCCGTCGGGATCGTGTCGATGACCGAGCGGCGGAAGACGTACGCCCCCGCGTTGATCTGGTCGGTGACGATCTCCTCGGGGGTCTGGGGCTTCTCCAGGAACGCCAGGACGCGGCCCGTGTCGTCGGTGGGGACCAGGCCGTACGCCCTGGGGTCGGTCACCTTCGTCAGGTGCAGCGAGACGTCCGCGCCCGTCGTCCGATGGGTGCGCACCAGCGCCCGGATGTCCAGGCCCGTGAGGATGTCGCCGTTGAAGATCAGCACCGGTTCGTCCGGGCCGGAGTGCAGCCGGGAGGCGACGTTGCGGATGGCGCCGCCCGTGCCGAGGGGCTCCTCCTCCGTCACGTACTCGATGTGCAGTCCCAGCGACGAGCCGTCGCCGAAGTACGGTTCGAAGACCTCGGCCAGGTAGGACGTGGCCAGGACGATGTGCTCGACGCCGGCCGCTCTGGCTCTCGCCAGTTGGTGCGTGAGGAAGGGCACCCCGGCCGCCCGGACCATGGGCTTCGGGGTGTGCACCGTGAGCGGGCGCAACCGTGTGCCCTTGCCGCCGACCAGGAGAATCGCTTCTGTCACCTGTCGTCTCTGCTTCCTGCCGGGACCGGCCGAACTGTCTTTCGGCCGGCCAGTGTATGCAGACCGTCGCACAGCGGTTTCGACGGCGGTGTCTCCGGCAGGAAGGAACGCGGGCCCGGCGGCCCGCCGCTCTCAGCGGCCCTGGTAACCGGCTGCTGCGGAACGGGCGGTGCCGAGCTTTTCGTAGAGCTTCCCCCCTGGGCACACGGTGTTGAACCCGTCCCGGTGACCGGAGATCACGTTCAGTCGTACCTTCGTGCCTTTTTTGTAGAGATTGCCACCACCGGACGTCAGGTATGTCTTCGCGCTCGGATCCATGCCGTGCAGCCCGAGCTTCCACGCGGTGAGCTGGGCGACGCCGGTCACCGCGGCGGCCGGCGGTTTCGTGGAGTCGAAGGTGCCGAGAACCGCCACGCCCATGGTGTTGCTGTTGAACCCCAGAGTGTGGGCGCCCATCACCGGGTTGGCCACTCCCCCGGCACGACCCTCGTAGATCTTGCCGCACTTGTCGACGAGGAAGTTGTAGCCGATGTCCCGCCAGCCCATGCTTCCCGTGTGGTAGCGGTAAATACTGCGGATGACCGAAGGAGCCTGCGCGCACGTGTAGTTGTTGCCGGAGGCGGTGTGGTGCACGAAGGCCGCGCTCACCTTGTCGGTGTACACGAAGCTCTGCTCCCGCAGGCTCTCGTCCGCACCCCACCCGCCGCGCGTGACGATGCCGGGGCGCGGGCCGATGTACGGCTTCGCCTGCGGCTGCCCGCCGGTGTTCGCCCCCTGCCCGGCCGCCTCGGTGCCGCGCAGGACGTGGTACTCCTCCTCGGTCTCCGCCCGGGTCAGCGCCGGGATCTCGGCGGCGCCCAGGGGGACGAGCGGGGCGTTGGCGGCGGAGGCGGCGGTCGCCTCGGCGCTCATCACACCGGTACGAGGGGCGTCCACCGGGGTGCCCGCGGAGCCGTCGGCGGGGTTCTGGCCGGAGTTCTGGCCGGAGTTCTGATCAGGGCTTTCGCCGGTGCTCTGGTCGGGGCTCTCGGCGCCGTCCTCGGGCGGGGTGTCCTGGGGCGGAACGTCCTCCCCAGGGTCGACGAGTTCGAGGCGCATTCCGGACGGCAGCAGCGGGGTGGACTCCTCTGCGCCTTTCCCGGCGGTGGAACCGGCGGACTCGGAGCCGGCCTTCGGCTCCGGCTCCGGGCCGGGTCCGCTTTCCGCCCGGACCCGGATCTCCACACCGTCCGACGCGCCCACCCACAGCGGTGCGGTGGCGCCGCGGACCCGGCCCGAGGTGCGTTCCGCGGTCTCGGGGTCGGCCGCGTGGTCGGCGTTGTGGGTCTCGACGTCCTGCCAGCCGGACCAGACGCCGGTGTCCGCCGCGCGGGCGCGGACCTGGACCTGTCCGTGGAGTTCGGCGGCGGGGTCGTCCCAGACGACGCCGACGAGGGAGAAGGGCCGTACGGACTGCGGGGCGAGGCCGAACACGGCGGCGCCGGTGGCGCGGTCGGGCTCGAGGGGCCGCAGGGGCAGTGACTGGGTGCTGCCGGGGGTACTGGACCCGGTCGTCACCGCTGCGCGGGTGACCGCCGGCGCCGTCCCACCCGGGCCCGCGGCCGCCGCGACGGCGGACGGGGCGAAGGGGAGGGCGAGTGCGGCCGCACAGGTGACACCGATGGAGGAAACAAGAGTTCTACGCATGCCCCTGAGCTTGGACATAGTCATACAAATCTGTCCATCGGGGAATTGACGGGCTGTCGGGATCCGTTCCCCCGAACCGGTGCCCCGGGCACCCGGTGCGCGCGGCCGTGTCCGCGTACGCTTGCGCGGGTGAACGCCACCGACCGCACCCCCGCCGACCTGCTGGGTTCCACGCTCGCCGCGGACCCGGGACGCCCCCTGGTGACCTTCTACGACGACGCCACGGGCGAACGCGTCGAATTGTCCGTGGCCACCTTCGCCAATTGGGTGGCCAAGACCGCGAACCTGCTGCAGGACGAACTGGCCGTCGAGCCCGGTGACCGCGTGGCGCTGCTGCTGCCCGCGCACTGGCAGACGGCCGTGTGGCTGCTGGCGTGCGCCTCGGTGGGCGTGGTCGCGGACATGTCCGGCGACCCGGCGGCGGCCGATGTCGTGGTGAGCGGGCCGGACGCGCTGGAGACCGCGCGGGCCTGCTCGGGCGCGCGGATCGCGCTGGCCCTCAGGCCGCTCGGCGGACGGTTCCCGCAGCCTCCGGAGGGCTTCGCCGACTACGCCGTGGAGGTCCCGGGGCAGGGCGACCGGTTCGCACCGTATGTGCCGGTGGACCCCGAGGCGCCGGCCCTGATCGTGGCGGGCCGGGAGTTCAGCGGCGCCGAGGTGGTGCAGCGGGCCCGCGCGGAGGCGACGGAGCTCGGGCTGACCGGACCGGCCTCGCGCATTCTTTCGGGGCTGTCGTACGACACCTGGGAGGGGCTGCACGCAGGCCTGTACGGGCCGCTGGCGACCGGCGGTTCGGTGGTGCTGTGCCGGAACCTGGACCGGCTCGGGGACGACGCCCTGGACCAGCGGGTCGAGAGCGAACGGGTCACCGTCATCGCCCGCTGACGGCCTGCCCGTCCCACCACTCCCCCACACCCACGCCCGGCGGAAGCGGGACCGGAACCGGACCGGGCCCGGACCGGTCGCCCGAACCGCACCCGCCGGGCCGTCCCCCGTCCGGCACATCCCCTCCCCCGTTCGGCTCAGCAGCACCCGCCGCCGCCGCGCATCCGGGTCATCGTCGTATCAGCGGCACACCCCAGCGCCCGTACGGTCTGTATGCCCGTACGCCGTCCCGTACTTCCGTACGCCGTCCCGCGGTTCCGTGTGCCGCCGCAAGCCGTCACGTACGCCATGAGGGGGCGGACCGGTCATGAGCGACACCGCAGGCGCACCCCCCGTGCCCCCCGCGGGCGGGGGCACCCTCGGGCCGGGGGCGGGCGCCTCGGCGAGCGGGGCGGGGCTGCCGCGGGGGGGGGGGCCCCGGGGGGGGGCGCCCCCCCCCCGGGGGGGGGGCCCGGCCCCCCGCGGGGGGGGCGGGGGGGGGGGGGCGGGGGGGGGGGGGGGCGGGGGGGGGGGGGGGGGGGGGCGGGGGCGGGCCCCCCCCCCCCCCCGCGGCACTGCTCGTGGTGGCCGCGGGGGCCGGGTGGGCGGCGTACGCGAAGCTCGACCGGAACATCACCGCGGACGAGGCGGCCGCGGCCGAGCTCGCCCGGTTCGGGAGGGAACGGCCCACGGCGCTGGCCGAGGACGCCCGGAACATCCTGCTGATCGGCTCGGACTCTCGGTCCGGGGACGAGAACGGCCGCTACGGCCGGGACCCGGGGACGGAACGGTCCGACACCGTGATCCTGCTGCATCTGCCGGCGGGCCGGGGCAGTGCCACCGCGGTGTCCCTGCCCCGGGACCTGATGGTGGACGTGCCGGGCTGCCTGCGCCGGGACGGCACCCGCGCCGAGCCCGTGTTCACGGTGTTCAACCAGGCATTCCAGCAGGGCGGTTCTGCCTGCGCCATCCGTACCGTGGAGAAACTCACCGGCATTCGCGTGGACCATCACATCGTCGTGGACTTCCACGGTTTCAAGGAGATGGTCGAGGCGGTCGACGGCGTCGAGGTGTGTCTGCGCGAGCCCATTGACGACAAGGCGGCCGAACTGAAGCTGCCCGCGGGCCGGGTGGCACTGAACGGGGAACAGGCCCTCGGCTATGTCCGCGCCCGCAAGTCTCTCGGTGACGGCAGCGACACGCACCGTATGGAACGCCAGCAGCGCTTCCTCGGAGCGCTCCTCAGCAAGGTGAGCGGCAATGACGTTCTGTTGAATCCGGCCAAGCTGTATCCCGTTCTGAACGCGGCCACTTCGGCGTTGACGACCGACCCGAAACTGGCGAATCTGCGGGGTTTGTACGAGCTCGTCCGCGGACTCCGCGGCATCCCCGCGGAGCATGTGCAATTCCTCACCGTGCCCCGGGAGCCGTACGGGAACGACGCCGATCGGGACCAGCTTTCACAGCCCGCGGCAGAGGAACTGTTCGACCGGCTGCGCAGGGACGCGCCGGTCACGGTCGCACAGAGCACGGCACAGGGTTCCGTCACGGAATCCGAGTCCGCCACTCCGACCGGGAATTCGGACGGCGGAAACACGAAGAGTGACGAGAACGTCACTCGGAACGAATCCGGGGGACAGTCGGGGGGAGCGCCCGAACCCGCTTCTCCCACACCGACGTTCTCCGGGAACACGGCTGCCGAGGACGCCTGCGCGTAAAGCCGACTCTCAGGTGACTCCCAGACTGCGAAGTCATGTCAACAGATATGAGCGAATTGCCCAGTTGTATGGATGTGGAATGTGCCACGGGCGTCGCCGGAGGCCGTTCCGTGCCGTTAGTGTGAGCGCTCCCGGTGCGCGCTTTCCTGAGATTCACCCTGCAGTCGCGCACTGTGTGACCGACCGAGCGCCTGGGAGGGGAAAGGCGCCGCGTGGCACCGACGGAGGATTCAAACGACCGTGGACGCGCAAGGCCGTGGACGGGGTAACGACATCGACCCCGCAGACCAGTGGGTACTCAATCCGGACACCGGCGATTACGAATTGCGACTGAACAATTCCGCACCGCAGTCGCCGGTCCCCTCTCCTCGTGGACCGCGTTCTTCCGGCGGAGGCCGGGGTGGCGGCGCGGGTCCGGGCAAAGGCTCCGGCGCCGGTACCGGCACCGATGCACCGCGCGGCCGTACCGGTGCTCCCGGGCGCACGGCGGAGCGGCCGGCCGGGCGCAGGGCGTCCGAGCGCGGAACACCCGAGCGCGGAACGCCCGAGCGCGAGGGGCCGTCACGCAGGCGCCGGGACGCTCCCGAGGAGCCGTCGGCGGGCCGGCGCGGACGCCGGCCGGTGAAGAAGAAGTCGAAGGCGAAGAAGGCCCTGCTGTGGACCGGCGGGACGATGGCGTTCGTGGTGCTCGCCACCACCGTGGGCGGCTATCTGTACCTGGAACACCTCAACGACAACATCAACTCGGTCTCCGACGACGGCGCGAGCACCGGTGGCTTCCAGAAGGACAAGGCCATCAACATCCTGCTGATCGGCACCGACAAGCGCACCGGCGCGGGCAACGAGGGTTATGGCGACACGGGCAGCGCCGGGCACGCCGACACCACGCTCCTGCTGCACGTCTCCAAGGACCGCACCAACGCCACCGCGCTCAGCATCCCGCGCGACCTCATCGTCGACATCCCCGACTGCCCCACGCAGATGGAGGACGGGACGGAGAAGACGATCCCGGGCTCCAGGGGCCGCTTCAACACCAGCCTCGGCCAGAGCGAGCGCACGCCGAGCTGCACCATGCGGACGGTCACCGAACTGACCGGGATCACGCCGGACAACTTCATGGTGGCCGACTTCAACGCGGTCAAGACGCTGACCACGGCGGTCGGCGGGGTCAAGGTCTGTCTCGCCGAGGATGTCGACGATCCGGACTCCAAGCTCAATCTGCCCGCCGGCACGCACAAGATCGAGGGCGAAAAGGCCCTGGCGTTCGTCCGCACCCGGCACGCGTGGGGCAACCAGGGCGACCTCGACCGCATCAAGGTGCAGCAGCAGTTCCTCGGCGCGCTGATGCGGCAGTTGAAGTCCAGTGACACGCTCACCAGCCCGACGAAGATGGTCAAGCTCGCGGAGGCGGGCACCGAGGCACTCACCGTCGACTCCCGGCTGGACAGCATCAACAAGCTGAAGGACCTCGGTCTGGAGCTGGGCAAACTCAACATCAAGAACCTGGCGTTCATCACGCTGCCGGTGAAGGACAACCCCGCGGAAACGGTGAAGGCGACCGTCGTCGTGGACGAGTCCAAGGCGCCGGAGATATTCGACCTGATCAAGAACGACGTGTCGTTCACCGAGGTCAAGCAGCAGGAGAAGAAGGAGAAGGCCGCCGTCGCCGCCCGCCTCAAGGGCGCCAAGGCGCCGGCCTCGGACGTCCGGGTGCGGGTCCTCAACGGCGGTGCCCCGGCGGGCAGCGCCCAGGAGACCGTCTCCTGGCTCCAGCTCAATGAGGGCGTCGGCAAGTCGGAGAACGGCAGCAACGCCGACGAGACGCTCAAGAAGACCACCCTCGAGTACGCGCCCGACCAGGCCGACCAGGCCCGCCGCCTCGCCGACATCCTGGGCATGTCCGGCTCGGGGATGAAGCCCGGCGAGAGCGTCACCAACGCCCAGGGGCTGCCCACGATGACGCTGACCCTCGGCGAGGACTTCAAGGGTGCGGGCGTCTCCCTCACCACTCCGTCCAAGGCGCCGGACGACATCAAGGAGTCCACGTCCACGGCGGACAAGGTCGAGTGCGCGCAGTGACGCGACGCACGACGCGCCGTGCGGTGCGTCGTGCGGTGTGTTACGGGGTGCCTTGCGGGGCGCGTGACGAACCCGTGTGCGGGGCGCCCGGACGGCGCGAATCCCGTGGAGGCGGTGCCTCCACAACGTCATTTCCCCACCCAATGGGGCGGTTTACCCCTTTTCGTGGACGAGGAATTCGTCACTGAGGCCCCGTCCCGCTCAGGTCGGCAGTTAGTGTGAACGCTCCAGTGCCCCGGCCGCGAGGACCGTTCTGGCGTCGCGCGCACGGTGGTGACCAGTACGCGCGGACACCCTCCGGAGGGGGGAGGGTGCCGTGTGGCCCCGACGGAGGATCGGACGAGCGTGGACGCGCAGAGCCGTGGGCGGGCGGACAATGTCGACCCCGCAGACCAATGGGTACTCAATCCGGCCACCGGTGAATACGAACTGCGACTGGGCCCTTCCGCACCGCAGTCACCCGTACCCGGCCCCCGCAGGAGCTCCCCGCACACCGCGCACCACCCCGCCGGTCCCGGCGGCACGGGCCACCCGTACGGTGCCGTGCCCGGCGGCCCCGCGTGGGCGCCCGGCCGCGAGGTCCCGGCGCCGCGGCGCGGCGCTCCCGAGCCGCCGCCCGGACGGCGCTCGGGCCGGTCGGGGCAGCGGAAGCCGAAGGCGAGGAAGGCCCTGCTGTGGACCGGCGGGACGATGGCGTTCGTGGTGCTCGCCACCGGCACGGCCGGCTACGTCTATCTGAAGCATCTCGAGGGCAACGTCAACACGACCGACATCGGCGACGCGGGCTCGGGCGACTTCAGCAAGGACGAGGCCTTCAACATCCTCGTCCTCGGCACCGACAAGCGCACCGGCTCGGGCAACGACGGCTACGGGGACGCGGGCAGCGTGGGGCATGCCGACACCACGATCCTGCTGCACGTCTCCAAGGACCGCACGAACGCCACCGCGCTCAGCATCCCGCGCGACCTGATAGTCGACATCCCCGACTGTCCGACGAAGCTGGAGGACGGGACGGAGAAGGTGATCCCGGGGCTGCAGGGCGCCCGCTTCAACCGGAGCCTCGGTGAGGGCGGCCGGGACCCGGGCTGCACGATGCGCACGGTGGAGGAGGTCACCGGCATCAGGCCCCACCACTTCATGATGGCCGACTTCAACGCGGTCAAGACCCTCACCTCGGCCGTCGACGGCGTCGACGTGTGCGTGGAACACGCGGTGAACGACAAGCAGTCGAAGCTGGAGCTGCCCGCGGGCAAGTCGAAGGTGGCGGGCGAACAGGCCCTCGCCTTCGTCCGGACCCGGCACAGTTTCGGCAACGAGGGCGACCTCGACCGGATCAAGGTGCAGCAGCACTTCCTGGCCTCGCTGATGCGCAAGATGTCCTCCGGCGACACCCTCACCAGCCCCGCCAAACTGGTGAAACTGGCCGAGGCCGCCACCAACGCGCTGACCGTGGACACCGGCATCGGCAACGTGAGCACGCTCAAGGACGTCGCCCTGGAGCTGAAGAAGGTGCCGCCGAAGAACATCTCGTTCACCACGGTGCCGGTGAAGGACAACCCCGCGGAAACGGTGAAGGCGACGGTCGTCGTGGACGAGTCCAAGGCGCCGCAGCTGTTCGACGCGATCGCCGGCGACGTGTCGCTGACCGAGGTCGAGAAGAAGCGGGAGAAGAAGGAGAAGGCCGCCGTCGCCGCCCGCCTGCAGGGCGCCAAGGCACCGGCCTCCGAGGTCCGGGTGCAGGTCCTCAACGGCGGCGCCCCGGCGGGCAGTGCGCAGCAGATGCTCAGCCGGCTCCAGGTGGAGGAGGGCGTCAGCAAGTCGGAGAACGCCGGCAACGCCCCCAGGACGCTGAAGAGGACCACCCTCGAGTACGCGCCCGACCAGGCCGACCAGGCCCGCCGCCTCGCCACCATCCTGGGCCTGTCCGGTTCGGCACTGAAGCCCGGCGAGAGCGTCACCAACTCGCAGGGGCTGCCCGCGATGACGCTGACCCTCGGCAAGGACTTCACGGGCGCCGGCTCACCGCTCGACGGCTCCGCGGCGGGGCCTTTGGACGTGGAGAAGTCCACGGCGGACAAGGTCGAATGCGCGACCTGAGGCTCGGCCGAGCCGCGTCCGGGGGCTCCTCGAAAGTTGTTGCCGTGGAATTGCGTTCCTGGGGCAACTGACAGGCCTGTCGTGCGTCTAACAAGAGCAGGACAGGCCAGTTCCATGAGGCGAGGAGTACCAGGGGTGGGGAGGGCGACGGAAGTGACGCAGCGCGCCGCGCGGAAGACACTACGCGACGACCGGCGTGACCCGGGCCCGGACGACGGCCCCTCCGGCGTCCCGGACGACGACGGCGGGAACGCGGCGGCCGGTGACGACGGCGATATACCCGCGTCCGGCGGTGACGCGCCCACCCCCGGTGGAGGCGGCGGCCGCCGCCCGCGGCGCCGGATGCTCAAGTGGGTCGCCGCGGTCCTCGCGCTGTTCCTCCTCGGCGCGGCCGGGGCCGGTTACGTCTACTACCGGCACCTGAACGGCAACATCAAGCAGAATCCCCTGAACCTGGGTGACGGCAAGGTCGCCAAGCCCACACCGAACGCCGCCGGGCAGACCCCGCTGAACATCCTGCTGATCGGCTCCGACGCCCGGGACAGCAAGGAGAACCAGGACCTCGGCGGCGCCCGCGAGACGTTCGGCTCGACACCGCTGGCCGATGTGCAGATGCTGCTGCACCTGTCCGCCGACCGGACCAACATGTCCGTGATCAGCATGCCCCGCGACACCCTCGTCCGGATCCCGAAGTGCACCGACCCCGAGGACGGGACGGTGTACGAGGCGGGCAACGGGCGGACGATGACCAACCAGAGCCTCGGGCACGGCGGTCCGGGCTGCACCGTGGCCACCTGGCAGGAGCTCACCGGCATCCACATCGACCACTTCATCATGGTCGACTTCGCCGGTGTGGTCGCCATGGCCG
The DNA here is from genome assembly GCF_044540975.1 of Streptomyces sp. NPDC085927. Lineage (NCBI taxonomy): Bacteria > Bacillati > Actinomycetota > Actinomycetes > Kitasatosporales > Streptomycetaceae > Streptomyces > Streptomyces sp. NPDC085927. The sequence goes on along the minus strand of NZ_JBITSN010000003.1, from coordinate 599,077 downwards.
ACGCCGTCGGCGGCGTCCCCGTGTGCGTGGACGCCAACATCCTCTCGCGCGACAGCCAGGGCCACGGCTCCGGACTGAAGCTGCCCGAGGGCACCCACCCGATCAAGGGCGAGCAGGCCCTGCAGTGGCTGCGGACGCGCTACGGCTTCGAGGACGGCAGCGACCTCGCCCGCGCCAAGGCCCAGCACATGTACATGAATTCGCTGGCCCGCGAGCTGCGCGAGAACGCCGACCTGAGCAACCCCAACAAGCTGCGCAGGCTGGCCGAGGAGGCCACCCGGGCGCTCACCGTCGACCCCGGCCTCGACACCGTCAAGAAGCTGTACGACCTCAGCAACGAGCTGCGCGGGGTGGATCCGGAGCGCATCACCATGACCACGATGCCCAACCGGTACGTGGGGGCCCGCGTGGAACCGACCGAGGACGCCGAGCAGCTGTTCCGGCTGGTCCGCGAGGACATCGCCCTGGACGGCAAGGACGAGAAGGGCGAGAAGCCGGCCCAGGCCGCGGAAGCCGCGAAGGAGGAGAGGCCGGCCGTGTCGGCCGAACCGGCCGCCCCCGACGACAGGATCGCGGTCCAGGTCGTCAACGGCACCCGCACCGACACCCTCGGCGCGACGTCCGGCCGCGCGAGCGCCGTGGCCGGGCTGCTTCAGGAGAAGGGGTTCACCGGCGCGACCGCCGACACCGCCGGCTCCCTGAGCGAGCAGCTGACACTGGTGCGCTACCCGAGCGCCGACCTGAAGGGTGACGCCCTGCGGGTCGCCGAGTCGCTGGGCGTTCCGGAGAGTTCGGTACGGCAGTCCACCGACGTGTCCGGGGTCACGCTCGTCGTCGGCGCCGACTGGCGCGAGGGGACGGCGTACGAGGCGCCCGAACAGGACGACACGACCCCCGAGTCGGCCGAGGCCCTCAACGGGGCGGACGACTCCGCCTGCATGGAGGTCAACCCGAACTACACCTGGTCCTGACCGGAGTTCCGGCACGGGTGGCGGGCCGGTACCGCAAGGTACCGGCCATTCGTGATCCATTATCGGACATGAACACATCAGGCCAATGATCTTGCGGAAATCCGGTGATGGGATCGCTGCGCGCAGTAGTCCCCCCACCGAGAAGAGGCACAGTGAAGTTCAGGAACAGGACCGTCAGGAACATCACGTCGATAGCGGCCATCCTGGCGGGCACGGCCGGTTTCTCCCTGGCCACCGCCCCCGCCGCGAGCGCCGCCACGTACGGCTGCAACGGTTCTCAGATCGACAGCTGGAACAACACCTACAACGGAACCACGTACGCCACGACGTACCTGTTCTGGGACGGCACCTACAACTGTGTCGCGGCGGTGAAGCGCGGCTCGTACTACGGGGTCAAGTCCCGCATCGCGGTGCAGGCCTGGACGAACACCGACGGCTACGTCGGCGAGGACGACGGCTCCTACCTGTACTACGCGAACTACAAGTTCAACGGGAAGAACCGCTGCATCGCCGTCGAGACCGACGTGTGGAACCTGAACGGCAACAACATCATCCAGGACCACGTTCCCTCCTCGGGCTACTTCCACTGCGGCTGAACCCGCCGGTGACGAGGCTCCGTTTCCCATGGAACGTGCAGGTCGGGGCAGAGATCGTTCGCCCTGTGGTGGTCATGGAACAAGGGGCGTAGGACTGAAGGACGGAGGCCGGTCCGCGGTCCCCGTTGTTCCCCTGGGAGGAATCATGACCCAGCAGTCTGCCGCCGCGACCCCCATGAGCAAGGAGATGCAGGACTGCGTCCAGGCCTGCATGGCCTGCCACAGCACCTGCGAGGAGACCATGAGCTCCTGCCTGCGGATGGGCGGCCAGGCCCCCGCGCAGGTCATGGGAGCCCTCATGGACTGCGCCGACATGACCCGCATGTGCGCCGACATGATGATGCGCCGCTCGCCGCTGGCCGCCGAGATGTGCGCGATGTGCGCCCAGGCCTGCGACCTGTGCGCCGAGGCGTGCATGTCCATGCCGGACGACGCACAGATGATGCGCTGCGCGGAGACCTGTCGCCGCTGTGCCGAGTCCTGCCGTGCCATGGCGGGCGCCACGATGTGACGCGCCGGACGCCGACGCCGGACGGCCGACTCCGGACGCCGGCACCGGACGCCGGACACGGTCGAGGGCACCCCGCGGGGTGCCCTCGGTCGCTCTCCCGTCCCGCTCCGCCCGCCCGCCCGTGGGGTCGGCGCCGTGGGGCTCAGTTGCCCTTGACGGTGACCTTCTCGTCGTTGTTCAGCTGGTTCACCAGCTGCTTGACCTTCGCCTTGTCCCAGAGCAGGTTGCCGCCCGAGGATCCCGCGAGGGGCATGTTCAGGGAGGTGCCGTCGCCGCCGCTGACGCCCTTCATCGACCAGAACATGTCGGCCAGGCCGAACAGTCCCATGTCCTTGTCGACGATCAGCGAGTCCAGCCCCGCGCCCATCGTCGGGTACAGCTTGAACGGGTTCAGGACCGTGCTCGGCGTCGCCACCTGGTTCGCCAGGGCGGAGAGGAACTTCTGCTGGTTCTTCGTACGGTCCAGGTCGGAATTGGCCAGCGCGTACCGGGTGCGGACGAAGGCGAGGGCCTCCTCGCCGTTCAGCGTCTGCTTGCCCTTCTCGAAGTCGGCGCCGGACTTGGTGTCCTTGATGTCCTGCGGGATGTCCATCTCCACGCCGCCGACCGCGTCCACGATGTTCGCGAAGCCGGCGAAGCCGATCTCCACGTAGTGGTCGATGTGCAGGCCGGTGTTGAACTCGACCGTGCGGACCAGGAGTTCGGGCCCGTCCTCGGCGTAGGCGGCGTTCAGCTTCACCTGCCGGCCCGTGCCCTGGAACGTCTTGCCGGACTCGGAGCCCTTGAAGGTGGGTATCTCCACGTTCGAGTCGCGGGGCAGCGAGATCAGGGTGGGGCCGTTGCTGCCGGTGTGCAGGATCATCATGGAGTCCGTGCGCTTGCCCTCGGCCGACCCGGTGCGCAGCTTCTTCTTCTGCTCGTCGGTCAGCCCGGCCCGGCTGTCGGAGCCGACGATCAGGTAGTTCGTCCCCTCGCCCGCCTCCGGCCGGTCGAGCACGATGGACAGGTCGACCTCGCGGTTGAGCTTCGAGTCGGCCCAGAAGTAGGTGCCCACGGTCGTCACGATCAGCACGGCCGCGACGGTGATCGACGTCACCTTGATCCGGCGGCGCCAGTCCGGCGCGGGACGCTGCGCGTAACGGCCGTCGCCACCCGGACCGCCGGGGCCCCCGCCGCCCGGGGAGCCGTAGACCTGGCCCGTGTTGTAGTCGCTGTAGCCGCCGCCGTGCCCGCTGCCGTCCACGTACGACGGCTGCTGCGGCACCGAGCCGTCGTAGGCTCCCTGGCCGGGAGGGACCGCCGGGCCGCGGCGGACCTGACGCATGACGCGGGCGCTCTCGGGCTGTGCGCTCGCGCTCCCGCGTCCGTAGCGGGGGCCGCGGTTGTCGTGGGGCCGTGCCTCGGGCCATTCAGTCATGCGCCATAGTGTGCAGGTCCGGGGCGTGCGCCGTACCAGTCCTCGGGAAATAGGAGCAGCGCTGTTGCGAAGCTGACACAAAATCCCCGGCCGCCGCCTCGGCATAAGGTGGAGGCCATGACAGATCAGGCTCCGGCCCCACTTACGGAGAGTCCCGACATTCCGGGCAAGCCCGTCTCGGCATCGCGGACGACCCTCAGCCACATCATGACCCACAACGACACCAACCTCCTGGGTACGGTGCACGGCGGCGTGATCATGAAACTCGTCGACGACGCGGCGGGCGCGGTCGCCGGCCGGCATTCCGGGGGCCCCGCCGTCACCGCGTCGATGGACGAGATGGCCTTCCTCGAACCGGTCCGTGTCGGCGACCTGGTCCACGTCAAGGCGCAGGTCAACTGGACCGGCCGGACGTCCATGGAGGTCGGTGTGCGGGTCCTGGCCGAGCGGTGGAACGAGTCCGCCCCGGCCACCCAGGTCGGCTCGGCGTACCTCGTCTTCGCGGCCGTCGACGCGGACGGCAAGCCACGCCGCGTGCCGCCGGTGATATCGGAGACCGAGCGGGACCGGCGCCGCAACCAGGAGGCCCAGATCCGCCGCACCCACCGCCTGGCCCGCCGCCGGGCGATCGTGGAGCTGCGCGAGAAGCGGGCGGCGGACGGAATCGAGGACTGACCACCCGGCACCCCCCGCGGCCCCGGCACCCCTCGCGGTCCGCGGCCCCGCGGGCCGGGCTCTCTCCCCCGGACCGGGCCGGACCCCGTGAGCCCGGCACGATCCGAACGCAAGGCCCCGGGCCCCAGGCCCCGGGTTCACGGGGTTCGGGCCCCGGGCCTTACGAGCAGCTCACCTCGTCGCCCCGCACCACCCCGAACTCGTCCTTCCCGGGGTCCTCGGCCCGCACCTTGCGGACCTTCTCGAAGTCGGTGCCGGCGATCACCCTCAGCGTGGCGCCCTGGCCCTTGACCGCACGCAGCTCGCTGCCCGGCAGGGCGGCGGCGAGGGACTTCGCGGAGCGGTCCCAGCGGGGGTCGTAGGCGACGACGGTCCGCCGCACGGAGCGGTCCGCCGCGTTGACCGGAACGCGGGTGGTGTTGAACCCGGTGGCCGCGAGGGCCGCGTCCACGCGGCGGCCGAGGCCCTCCGTCCCCGTGCCGTTCTCGACCTGGACGCGGATCTGCCGGGGGTCCACCGGCACGCGCCGGGCCGCGTCGGGCGCCGGGTGGGTGGAGAGCGGTTTGTCCTCGCGCAGCGCCGCGAAGATGTTCTCGGACTTCTCGGGGTCCCACTTCAGCATCGACCCGATGCCCTTGACCGTGTGCCCCTCCTTGCTGAGCGGCACGGTGGTGAACTCGGACGAGGCGGGCGAGAAGTTCCGCAGCGCCCGCCCCAGGTCCAGCAGTTCGCCGGTGCCGAAGCCCTTGTCGGCGCGGACCGAGCCGAGCACGGCACGGGTCACGTCCCGGAACTTCATCGGGTTCAGCAGGATCCCCGAGGACGTGGCCCGGTCCAGCAGGGCGGCCGTGAAGTGCTGCTGTCGTTTCATCCTGCCGAGGTCGGCGGCGCCGTCGACGTACCGGGCGCGCACGTACTGCAGGGCCTCGCCGCCCTTCAGGGTGTGCCGGCCGGCCGGCAGGTCGAGGCCGGTGTGACTGTCCTTCAGGGGTTCGGTGGTGCACAGTTCGACGCCGCCGACCACGTCCACGGTCTTCATGAAGCTGGTGAAATCGAGCTCCAGGTAGTGGTCGATCTTCACCCGGGTCATCTTCTCCACCGTGCGCACGGTCAGTTGCGGGCCGCCCTCCGCGTACGCCGCGTTGAGCTTGACGGGATGCCCCTCGTGCTCCTCGCCGCTCACCTGGTCGGTGTGCGGGGGCGTCATGGCGTACGAGTCGCGCGGCAGGCTGACGACGCTGGCGCGCTCCCGGTCCTCGGAGATGTGCACGATCATGATCGTGTCGGTGCAGTTGCAGGGCGCCCCGCCGAGCCGGTACTTCCGCCGCGTCTCCGCGCCGAGCTTCTCGCGGCCGTCCGTGCCGACGAGCAGGACGTTCATGCCGTGCCCCGCCTCGGGACGGTTCTTCATGTCCCGGAACGGGTCGACCCGGTCGATTCCCGCGTCGAGGCTGCTGACCACCGCGTGCCCGATCCCGGCCGCGGCGAGCACCAGGACCGACAGCGTGGTCACCGCCCGCGGGCCCCAGCGTGGTCTCCGGCGTCCCGGTGGTCGCGGGCCGCCCTCGCGTGGTGGCTGCGGTCGGCGTTGCGGCGTGGTGCGGGGCCGGGGGGGCCGTGACGACGCGGGCAAGAGGGACACCTCCGGGCGAGGGCCGTACGAGGGGGGCGCAAGAGGGAAGCGGGCGGGAGGAGTGCGGGGACAAATGGGGTCGTACAGGGGCGTACGGGGTCGTACGCGGAATCCTGAGCACCGTAGGCCGATACGATCTGCGGCCCGGCGCAGCCGCACCCGGCACGCGCACCGCTGTCCCCCGTTCGCGGTAACGTGAGGCTCCTATGAACGCCAATCCCGACGTGCGGCTCCCCGCCGTTTCCGTGATCATGCCCGTGCTCAACGAGGAGCGGCATCTGCGTGGCGCCGTCCAAGCGATCCTCGCCCAGGAGTACGCCGGCGAGATGGAGGTCGTGATCGCCCTCGGTCCGTCCACGGACCGCACGGACGAGATCGCCGCCGAACTCGTGGCCGAGGACCCGCGGGTGCACACCGTGCCCAACCCGACCGGCCGCACCCCGGCCGCCCTCAACGCGGCGATCGGGGCCTCGCGCCATCCGGTCGTGGTCCGCGTCGACGGGCACGGGATCCTCTCTCCGGGCTACATCGCCACCGCGGTACGGCTCCTGGAGGAGACCGGCGCGCAGAACGTCGGCGGCATCATGCACGCCGAGGGCGAGAACGACTGGGAGCACGCGGTCGCCGCCGCGATGACCTCCCGGATAGGCGTCGGCAACGCCGCCTTCCACACCGGCGGCGCGGCGGCCCCCGCCGAGACCGTCTACCTCGGGGTGTTCCGGCGCGAGGCGCTGGAGCGGCAGGGCGGCTACAACGTGGAGTTCATCCGCGCCCAGGACTGGGAGCTGAACTTCCGCATCCGCGAGGCCGGCGGGCTGATCTGGTTCTCGCCGGAGCTGAGGGTGTCCTACCGGCCCCGGCCGAGCCTGCGGGCGCTGGCCAAGCAGTACAAGGACTACGGCCGTTGGCGGCACGTCGTCGCCCGCTACCACGCGGGTTCCATCAACCTGCGCTACCTGGCCCCGCCGGCCGCGGTGTGCGCGATCGCGGCCGGGACCCTGGTCGGCGCTCTGCTCACCCCGTGGGGTCTCGTCGTGCCCGGCGGCTACCTCGCGGCGATCGTGCTCGGCTCGATACCCGCCGGCAAGGGTCTGCCGCTGAAGGCGCGGCTGCAGATCCCGGTGGCGCTGGCCACCATGCACATGTCCTGGGGCTGGGGCTTCCTGACCAGCCCGCGCTCGCTCGCGAAGAAGGTCATCGCCTCCCGCCGGCCCGCGGTCCACGCGGACACGGACGCCGGCACCCCGGCTTCCTGACTCTCGCTCAGCAGGACGGCAGGGCCCTCCCGGACGCGGAAAGACCGAAGGGCGCCCGAGTACGAGACTCGGGCGCCCTTCGGCTGTCCGTGGTCCAGCGGCCGGTAGTGGCCAGGGTTACGGCAGGTTCCTGGCCATCACAATGCGCTGGACCTGGTTCGTGCCCTCGTAGATCTGGGTGATCTTCGCGTCGCGCATCATGCGCTCCACCGGGTAGTCGCGGGTGTAGCCGTAGCCGCCGAGGAGCTGGACGGCGTCGGTGGTGACCTCCATGGCGACGTCGGAGGCGAAGCACTTGGCGGCGGCGCCCTGGAAGGTGAGGTCGGCATCGCCGCGCTCGGACTTGGCGGCGGCGGCATAGGTGAGCTGGCGGGCGGCCTCGATCTTCATGGCCATGTCGGCGAGCATGAACTGGATGCCCTGGAAGTCGGCGATCGGCTTGCCGAACTGCTTGCGCTCCTTGACGTAGCCCTTGGCGTAGTCGAGGGCGCCCTGGGCGATGCCGAGGGCCTGGGCGGCGATGGTGATGCGGGTGTGGTCGAGGGTCTGCATCGCGGTGGCGAAGCCGGTGCCCTCCTCGCCGATCATGCGGTCCGCCGGGATGCGGACGTTGTCCAGGTAGACCTCGCGGGTCGGGGAGCCCTTGATGCCGAGCTTCTTCTCCGGGGCGCCGAAGGAGACGCCCTCGTCGGACTTCTCGACGACGAAGGCCGAGATGCCCTTGGAGCGCTTGGTGGGGTCGGTGACCGCCATGACCGTGTAGTACTCGGAGACGCCGGCGTTGGTGATCCAGCGCTTCACGCCGTTGAGGACGTAGTGGTCGCCGTCGCGGACCGCCCTGGTCCTCATGCCGGCCGCGTCGGAGCCGGCGTCCGGCTCGGAGAGGCAGTACGAGAACATCCCGTCGCCCTGGGCGAGCGGGGTCATGTACTTCTTCTTCAGCGCCTCGGAGCCGGAGAGGATCACCGGGAGGGAGCCGAGCTTGTTCACGGCGGGGATGAGGGAGGAGGACGCGCAGACGCGGGCCACTTCCTCGATCACGATGACGGTGGCGAGCGCGTCGGCGCCCGCGCCGCCGTACTCCTCGGGCACGTGGACGGCGTGCAGGTCGTTCGCGAGGAGCGCGTCGAGCGCCTCCTGCGGGAAGCGGGCGTCCTCGTCCACCGCTGCGGCATGCGGCGCGATCTTCGCCTCGGCCAGCGAGCGGACGGCGTCACGGAGCATGTCGTGCTCCTCGGACGGGCGGTACAGGTCGAAATCAGCCGATCCGGCCACGGTCTCTCACTCCAAAGACGACGAGGTGCGACGAGAGGCAACGCTCTGATGATGCTAACTACTGTTAAGTAACTCCCATTTTAGAACTCCCGCCCCCTCCGGCAGTACGTGAGTTTGGTGACAACGGGACGGCCACGGGCCGCAATGAGCGGGAACGAGCGGGATCGCCCCGTGCGGCGTGCCCGGGAGCCCCGGATATGCTCAGCCCGCACTGGCTTCCGTATACCCCTGGAGCACGCATGGCCCTCAAGATCACCGTGATCGGCACCGGTTATCTCGGTGCGACCCACGCGGCGGCCATGGCGGAGCTCGGGTTCGAGGTGCTGGGCCTCGACGTCGTACCGGAGAAGATCGACCTGCTCCGGCGGGGCGAGGTACCGATGTACGAACCGGGGCTCGAGGAGCTGCTGCGCCGGCACGTGGCGGGCATCGAGGGGTCCACCGGACGGCTCCGGTTCACCATGGACTGGGCCGAGGTCGGCGAGTTCGGCGACATCCACTTCGTCTGCGTGAACACTCCGCAGCGGCACGGCGAGTACGCCTGCGACATGTCGTACGTCGACTCCGCGATCGCCTCGCTCGCCCCGCACCTCGCCGGCCCCGCGCTGGTCGTCGGCAAGTCGACCGTGCCCGTGGGCTCGGCCGACCGGCTGGCCGCCTACCTGGCCGAGCACGCGCCGGCCGGCGAGGACGCCGAACTGGCCTGGAACCCGGAGTTCCTGCGCGAGGGCTTCGCCGTCCAGGACACGCTGCACCCGGACCGGGTCGTGGTGGGGGTCCGGAGCGAGCGGGCGGAGAAGCTGCTGCGGGAGGTGTACGCGACGCCGGTCGCCGAGGGCACCCCGTTCGTGGTGACCGACTTCCCGACCGCGGAGCTGGTGAAGACCTCCGCGAACTCCTTCCTCGCCACCAAGATCTCCTTCATCAACGCCATGGCCGAGCTGTGCGAGGCCACGGGCGGTGACGTGGCCAGGCTGGCCGAGGCCATCGGGTACGACGACCGGATCGGCCCGAAGTTCCTGCGCGCCGGGATCGGCTTCGGCGGCGGGTGCCTGCCGAAGGACATCCGGGCGTTCATGGCGCGCGCCGGCGAGCTGGGCGCGGACCAGGCGCTGACGTTCCTGCGGGAGATCGACTCGATCAACATGCGCCAGCGCGGCCGGATGGTGGAGCTGACCCGGCAGGCGCTCGGCGATGGGGCCTTCCTGGGCAAGCGGGTCGCGGTCCTCGGCGCCACCTTCAAGCCGGACTCGGACGACGTACGGGACTCGCCGGCGCTGAACGTCGCGGGCCAGATACACCTCCAGGGCGGCCAGGTCACCGTGTACGACCCGAAGGGCATGGACAACGCCCGGCGCCTCTTCCCGACCCTCGGGTACGCGGACTCGGCACTCGACGCGGTGCGGGGCGCGGACGTGGTGCTGCACCTGACGGAGTGGCGGGAGTTCCGCGAGCTGGACCCGGCGGCGCTGGGCGAAGTCGTGGCCCAGCGGCTGGTCCTGGACGGGCGCAACGCGCTCGACGCCGAGGTGTGGCGCCGGGCCGGCTGGCGCTACCGCGCGATGGGACGCCCCACCGCCTGACGGAACGGGTGACGCGCCTGCCCGGAACGGGTGACGCCGGTTCGGCCGAGGCTCAGTCGGCCGAACCGGCGTCTGCTTGCATTCTGCACCACGGGGCGAGCCTGGTGGGGCCGCTGTGACGCCTACGCCCCTCTCCGCTCCGGCTTCGGCTCCGGCTGCGGCGCCCGCTTCGGTTCCTGCCGCGTCCCGGCCTGCTGCGGCCGCGACTGCGGCTGCGGCTGCTTCGAGCGGTAGCGGCGCATCTTGGCGCGGGCTCCGCACACCTGCATGGAGCACCAGCGGCCGCGTCCCGCGGGGCTGCGGTCGTAGTACGCCCAGTGGCAGTCGGCGGCCTCGCAGGCCTTCAGCCTGGTCCACGTACCCGCGGCGGCCGCTTCCGCCACGGCCGCCGCGACCCGGGAGAGCAGGGGTTCCCGGTCGACGGGTGCGAGGGCGGCGGAGCCGTCCGCCGGATCGACGGTGACCACCAGGGGAGCCTTCGCGAGCAGCGTGCCGAGCGGGACGACCGCGCGGTGCGGCGGATGGCCGGCGTGGGCGAGCAGGGCCGCGCGCAGCGCCTCGCGCAGGGTGCGTGCCGACTCGACGCCGGCCGCGTCGCCCTCCAAGAGCCCGAAGCGGGCGCGGCCGTCCGCCGTGTCCAGCGTGTCGGCGCCCGACTCGAGGTCGAGCGTGTTGACCAGGTCCTGGACCAGGACCAGTCCACCGGGCGCGGCTGATCTCTCACTCATGTCCGGACGGTACCTCCCGCGTCCCCTGCGTTTTCCCTTGCGACGTTACCCCCCATGCGGCAGCATGCAGTAACGGTTACTGGTTACCCGCTTCTTACGGTAACCAGAAGAATGAGGGATCAGGGATTCGAGGAGGAAGTCATGCCTGTTGCCAAGGTGGGCGCCGTCGTCCTGGACTGCGTCGATCCGCACGCGCTGGCCGGTTTCTACGCCGGGCTGGTGGGCGGCACGATCAAGGACGAGGGCGACTGGGTGGACCTCCAGGTGCCCGGCGGGCCGGTGCTCGCGTTCCAGGGGGCCCCCGGACACGTACCGCCGCGCTGGCCGGCGCCGGACCACTCGCAGCAGTTCCACCTGGACCTGACCGTCGAGGACCTGGACGCCGCCGAGAAGGAGGTACTGGCACTCGGCGCGAAGCCGCTGGACGCGGAGGACCGCTCGCGGACCTTCCGGGTTTACGCGGACCCGGCGGGGCACCCCTTCTGTCTGTGCGCATGCTGACACCGGGAGGACCCATGGCCGCCGTGGCCCGTCTGCGTTCCGTCGTCGTCGACTGCCCCGAGCCGCGCGAACTGGCCCGCTTCTACGCGGCCGTCGGGGGCGGCATGCCCGAGGAGGAGGACCCGGACTGGGTGGTGCTCCAGATTCCCGCCGGGCCCCGGCTGGCCTTCCAGCGGGCGCCCGGCTACAGCCCGCCGGACTGGCCGCGGGCCGACCACGACTCGCAGCAGTTCCACTTCGACTTCGACGCGGGCGGCACCTGGGAGGAGGTCGACGAGGCCGAGCAGAAGGTGCTGGCGCTGGGGGCGCGGGTGCTGGACCGGGAGGACTACGAGAAGAAGGACTTCCGGGTGTACGCCGATCCGGCAGGGCATCCGTTCTGCCTCTGCCGGATCGAGCAGCCGTAGGGATCCGTCCCAGCCGCGGGGTCTGTCCGGCGGATCATGCCGGACAGGCCCTGGCCGGGCCGCCGCGGCTCTCGCGCCGGTGACGCCGGGCGGCCTCAGCCGTCGAGGGACTCCAGGGTCGCGTTCGACGGGGCGGTGGTCGCCCGGAGCTCGCGGGCGGTGTCCTCGGCGGCGCCCAGCACCCGTACCGCGTTCTGCCAGGTCAGCTTGGCCAGATCGGTCCTGGACCAGCCGCGGTCGTGCAGCTCGGCGATGAGGTTCGGGTAGCCGGAGACGTCGCGCAGGCCGTCGGGGGTGAAGGCGGTGCCGTCGTAGTCGCCGCCGATGCCGAGGTGGTCGATGCCGGCGACCTCGCGCATGTGGTCCAGGTGGTCGGCCACCGTGGACACGGTGGCGACGGGGCGCGGGTTGGCCTCCTCGAAGGCGGCGTGCACCTTCATCGCCTCCGCGGTGGTGTCCAGGTGGTGGAAACCGTGGGCGCGCATGTTCTCGTCGGCCTCGTTCGTCCAGTCGACGGCCGCCTGGAGCACGAACTTCGGCACGAACGTCACCATCGCGACGCCGCCGTTGGCGGGCAGCCGTTCCAGCACGTCGTCCGGGATGTTGCGCGGGTGGTCGCAGACCGCGCGGGCCGAGGAGTGGGAGAAGACCACCGGCGCGGACGTGGTGTCCAGCGCGTCCCGCATCGTCGTGGCGGCGACGTGCGAGAGGTCGACCAGCATGCCGAGCCGGTTCATCTCCCGGACCACCTCACGGCCGAACGCCGACAGGCCGCCCACGCCGGGCTCGTCCGTCGCCGAGTCCGCCCAGGCCACGTTGTAGTTGTGGGTGAGGGTCAGGTAGCGCACCCCGAGGTCGTACAACCCGCGCAGGGTCCCGAGGGAGTTGGCGATGGAGTGGCCGCCCTCCGCCCCCATCAGGGAGGCGATACGGCCCTGTCCGCGCGCCGCCTCCATGTCGGCGGCGGTCAGCGCGGGTGCCAGGTCCTGAGGATGACGGGCCAGCAACTGCCGTACGCAGTCGATCTGTTCGAGGGTGGCCGGCACCGCGTCGGGCAGGTCCGCGCGGACGTACACCGACCAGAACTGCGCGCCGACGCCGCCCGCGCGCAGGCGCGGGATGTCGGTGTGCAGGTGGGCGCTCTGGTCACCGGCGACGTCCAGGGCGTCGAGGTCGTAGCGGACCTTCTCGCGCAGCGCCCAGGGCAGGTCGTTGTGCCCGTCGACGACGGGGAACTCGGCCAGCAGCGCGCGGGCGGCCTCGAGTGACGCGGAGTCGCGGGACTCGGAGTCGGAAGACGTCATGGGGCTCACTTCCCGAAGCCGAATCCGTTGCCGGCGCCTTCGACCTTGGCGCGCAGGCGTTTGCCCTTCTCCGTGGCCTGGTCGTTCAGTTCCTGCTGGAACTCCCGCATCCGGCCCAGGAGTTCTTCGTCGTGGGCGGCGAGCATGCGGACCGCGAGCAGGCCCGCGTTGCGGGCGCCGGCCACCGAGACGGTGGCGACCGGGACGCCGGCCGGCATCTGCACGATGGAGAGCAGGCTGTCCATGCCGTCGAGGTGCTTCAGCGGCACGGGGACGCCGATGACGGGCAGCGGGGTGACCGAGGCGAGCATGCCGGGCAGATGGGCGGCGCCGCCCGCACCCGCGATGATCACCTTCAGCCCGCGGCCCGCGGCCTGCTCGCCGTACGCGATCATCTCGCGGGGCATGCGGTGCGCGGAGACGACGTCGACCTCGTGGTCGATCTCGAACTCGTGGAGGGCCTGGGCCGCGGCCTCCATGACGGGCCAGTCGGAGTCCGATCCCATGACGATGCCGACTACGGGGCTGGGGCTCATTCGGTGATCGTGCCTCTCAGGTAGCCGGCTGCGTGACGGGCGCGTTCCAGCACGTCGTCCAGGTCGTCGCCGTAGGTGTTGACGTGGCCGACCTTGCGGCCGGGCTTCACGTCCTTGCCGTACATGTGGATCTTCAGCTGGGGGTCGCGGGCCATGCAGTGCAGGTACGCGGAGTACATGTCGGGGTAGTCGCCGCCCAGGACGTTGACCATCACCGTCCACTTGGCGCGCGGGCGGGGGTCGCCGAGCGGGAGGTCGAGGACGGCGCGGACGTGGTTGGCGAACTGCGACGTGATCGCGCCGTCCATCGTCCAGTGGCCGGAGTTGTGCGGGCGCATGGCCAGCTCGTTGACGAGGATGCGGCCGTCGCGGGTCTGGAACAGCTCCACGGCGAGATGGCCGACGACGCCGAGTTCCTTGGCGATGTTGAGCGCCATCTCCTCCGCGCGCAGGGCGAGGTCCTCGTCGAGGCCGGGCGCGGGTGCGATGACCGTGTCGCAGACGCCGTTCACCTGCCGCGACTCGACGACCGGGTAGGCGACGGCCTGGCCGTGCGGGGAGCGGACCACGTTGGCGGCCAGCTCGCGCACGAAGTCGACCTTCTCCTCGGCCAGCACCGGGACCCCGGCCCGGAACGGCTCGGCGGCCTCCTCGGCGGAGTCGACGACCCACACGCCCTTGCCGTCGTAGCCGCCGCGGACGGTCTTGAGAACGACCGGGAAACCGCCCGCCCGTCGACCACCACCATCCTTGCCGGAGGGCACGTCGTGCCCGCCCCTCTCGAGCTCGGCCGCGAAGGCGGCCACGTCCGCGGGATCCGCGACGATGCGGTGCCGCGGGCAGGGCACGCCGATCGCGTCGAGCCGGGCACGCATCACGCCCTTGTCCTGGGCGTGCACCAGCGCCTCGGGGCCGGGGCGGACGGGGATGCCGTCCGCCTCCAGGGCCCTGAGGTGCTCGGTGGGCACGTGCTCGTGATCGAAGGTGATCACGTCGCAGCCGCGGGCGAACGCGCGCAGCGTGTCCAGGTCGCGGTAGTCGCCGACGACGACATCACCGACGACCTGCGCCGCGGAATCCTGCGGAGTGTCACTGAGGAGCTTGAACCTGATGCCGAGCGGGATGCCCGCCTCGTGTGTCATACGAGCGAGCTGGCCCCCGCCGACCATGCCGACTACCGGGAACGTCACTCCCCCAGGGTATCGGTCGAGCCACGGTGGCCGGTTCCACGGCTGTTCCCGGCCTGTCTGCGACCGTTCCCGGACGGGTGTGCGGCCCCTGGGGCCATCCGCAGGAAGATCGCGCGGACGGGTGGTTAGCATGGTCTGATTGACGCCACCTCGGCGTTGCATCGACGCCACTCCACGGACGGGGGCCGGCACGACCATGGGACGCGGTTCCTCGGGGCCTTCGACGGGCGCCCCGGCCCCGCGCGGCTCCATGCGGCAGCGCCTCGACCGGCTCGTCCGTGAAGCCGTGAAGTTCGGCGCGGTCGGCGGGGCGGGGCTGCTGGTCAATCTTCTCGTGTTCAACCTGGTCCGGCAGGTGACCGATCTCCAGGTGGTGCGGGCGAGCGTCATCGCGACCGTCGTCGCGATCGTCTTCAACTACGTGGGCTTCCGCTACTTCACGTACCGGGACCGCGACAAGTCCGGACGCACCAAGGAGATGTCGCTGTTCCTGCTGTTCAGCGCGGTCGGCCTGGTGATCGAGAACGGCCTGCTGTACACGGCGACCTACGGCTTCGGCTGGGACAGCCCGCTGCAGAGCAACGTCTTCAAGTTCCTCGGCATCGGGGTCGCCACCCTGTTCCGGTTCTGGTCCTACCGCACGTGGGTGTTCCGCGCGCTGCCGGGGGTCGCGGCACCGGCGGCGGGTCCCGTCGCACAGGGCGGGCACGGGCCCGCGGGGCCGCCGCCCTCCCGGCAGCACGTGCCGTAGGCACCGGGCCCCGGACCCGGTCCGGCACCGGTGCGTACCCCCTCGTACTCCCTGTTCACCACGCCCTCCACGGTCCCGTTCACCGCACCGTTTGGCGGTTGTCGTCCCGGGGTTTCTGCGGCGGGGTGCGGGACAGGAACAGGCCGAAGACCGCGGGCTTGGCCTGGAGCATCTCCAGGCGGCCGCCGTCCGCCTCGGCGAGGTCGCGGGCGACCGCGAGGCCGATGCCGGTGGAGTTGTGGCCGCTGATCGCGCGCTCGAAGATGCGGGCGCCCAGGTCGGCGGGGACTCCCGGGCCCTCGTCCGTGACCTCGATGACGGCCTGGTTCCCGGTGACCCGGGTGCGCAGGGCGACCGTGCCGTCTCCGTGCATGAGCGAGTTCTCGATCAGCGCGGCCAGTACCTGGGCGACCGCGCCCGGCGTGCCGACGGCGCGCAGATGTCTCTTGCCGGAGGTGACGATCGCACGGCCGGCGCTGCGGTAGGCGGGACGCCACTCCGCGAGCTGCTGCTGGATCACCTCGTCGAGCTCGAAGGTGACGGCCGAGCCGGTCCGGGGGTCTCGGGAGTTGGTCAGCAGCCGTTGCACCACGTCCGTCAGGCGCTCCACCTGCGCCAGCGCGATCGTCGCCTCCTCCTTCACCGTCTCGGGGTCGTCGGTGAGGGTGATCTCCTCCAGCCGCATGGACAGCGCGGTGAGGGGGGTGCGCAGCTGGTGGGAGGCGTCGGCGGCCAGCCGCCGTTCGGCGGTCAGCATGCGGCCGATGCGCTCGGCGGAGGAGTCCAGCACGTCCGCGACCCGGTCCAGCTCGGGAACGCCGTACCGCCGGTGGCGGGGGCGCGGGTCGCCCGAGCCGAGGCGCTCGGCGGTCTCCGCGAGGTCGGTCAGCGGCGAGGCGAGCCGGTTGGCCTGGCGGACCGCCAGCAGTACCGCCGCGATCACCGCCAGCAGCGCCACCAGTCCGATGATCAGCAGGGTGCGGCCGACCTCACGGGTCACCGAGGAGCGCGGCTCCTGGACGGTGACCGTCTCGCCCTCCTCGCCCGGCGCCGAGGCGCTGATGACGTCGCCCTCCGGCTTGTCGCCGATCTCGATGGGCGCCCTGCCGGGCAGGCGTACGACGACGTAGCGGTCCTCGGTGACCTGGTCCCTGAGGACCTCCGCGGTGACCTTCTCCTCGACGAGCAGTCTGCTGTCGACGATGCTGGCGAGCCGTACCGCCTCGGACTCGACCCGCTCCCTGGCGCTTTCGGTGATCGTGCGGGTCTCCACGATCACCAGGGACACGCCGAATACGGCGATCACGACGAGCACCACGGCGAGCGTGGACTGGATCAGTCGGCGGCGCATGTCCTCATATCCGAACCGGAATCACGACGTACGGGGGGTCAGCTCTTCTCGAAGCGGAACCCCACGCCTCGTACGGTCGCGATGTAGCGGGGGTTGGCCGCGTCGTCGCCGAGCTTCTTGCGCAGCCAGGAAATGTGCATGTCGAGGGTCTTGGTGGACGACCACCAGGTGGTGTCCCAGACCTCGCGCATCAGCTGGTCGCGGGTGACGACCCGGCCCGCGTCCCGCACCAGGACCCTCAGCAGGTCGAACTCCTTGGCGGTGAGCTGGAGTTCCTCCTCGCCCATCCACGCCCGGTGCGACTCGACGTCGATGCGCACCCCGTGCGTCGCGGGCGGCTGCTGCGGTTCGGTGGCACCGCGCCGCAGCAGGGCCCGTACCCGGGCGAGCAGTTCGGCGAGGCGGAACGGCTTGGTGACGTAGTCGTCGGCGCCGGCGTCCAGACCGACCACGGTGTCGACCTCGTCGGCACGCGCGGTAAGAATCAGGATCGGGACCGTGTGGCCGTCGGAACGCAGCCGGCGGGCGACCTCCAGGCCGTCCATGCCCGGCAGTCCGAGGTCCAGCACCACCAGGTCGACGCCGCCCTGCAGGCCTGCGTCGAGCGCGCTGGGTCCGTCCTCACGCACCTCCACCTCGTAGCCCTCCCGGCGCAGGGCGCGGGCCAGCGGCTCCGAGATGGACGCGTCGTCCTCGGCGAGCAGTACACGGGTCATGGACTGATGGTAGTCCCGCGCGGACACGGTCCGGGGTGTGATCACCGGCGCCGGTTCTTACCCGGCGCACACCGGATTCTCACGTCCGGGGCCCGGGGACCGCGCCTGGAGGTGGGGGGTGCGACCCTGGAAAGAACCTTCGATTGGGTGATCGCGGTTCCCCCCGAGCCTGTGATCCCTGTCTCAAGTCCTTCCATATCGGGCACTGTCCTGCCGTATGGTGAACCAACGCCTGTTGCACCACGGGGACCTTTGGCGCAGTTGATGCCGAAGGTCTCTTTCGTGTGCGGGCCGGCTTTCCGCCAGCCTGTCCCGGCTAGCCCCCGCCGGCTCCGGAAGGAATGACCTGTGGCCGGGCCTCGAAGCGCATGGACGCGCGTAGAGGCGTGGATCCCGGTGGTCACCGTCCGCCGCTCCGTGATCCGGAGCGGACTCCCCAGGGGCGTGGGGGTGGACGGCAGGGCCTGCCGGTGCCGGCCAGCCCCCCACCGGGCGCGTACGCACTCGTGCGACGCGTCCCGACCCACAAGGAACAACCATGGCGTCCAGCCTGACGAAGGACTCGGCCTCACCGGGCATCCCCGGTTCCGAGAAGACCTTCTTCGGCCACCCCCGCGGACTGGCCACTCTCTTCATGACCGAGATGTGGGAGCGGTTCTCCTACTACGGCATGAGGGCCCTGCTCCCGCTGTACCTCGTCGCCCCGGGCGGCATGGCGATGAGCGCCGGTACCGCGACGGCCATCTACTCGGTGTACCTGTCGCTGGTGTACCTGCTCACGATGCCGGGCGGCTGGTTCGCCGACCGGGTCCTGGGACCGCGCAAGACCGTCGCCGTCGCCGGCGTGGTCATCATGCTCGGCCATCTGACGCTGGCCCTGCCGTCCGCCGGCACCTTCTACGCCGGTCTCGGCCTGGTCGCGATCGGCTCCGGTCTCCTCAAGGCCAACATCTCCACGATGGTCGGCCAGTTGTACGACGGCCCGGACGACCCGCGTCGTGACGGCGGCTTCACCGTCTTCTACATGGGCATCAACCTCGGTGCCTTCGCCGCGCCGCTGATCATCGGCACCATCGGTGAGAACGTCGGCTGGCACTTCGGCTTCGCGCTCGCCGCGGTCGGCATGGGGCTCGGTCTGATCCAGTTCCTGCTGGGCAGCCGTCACCTCGCCCCGCAGTCCAGCGTCGTGCCCAAGCCGCTGTCCGCCGCCGAGAAGTCCGCCACGCTGCGCAAGTCCGCCTTCTGGGCCGGCATCGCCGTCGTCGCGTACGCCGTCGTCGGCTTCTCCGGCCACTACACGCTGAACTGGATCCTGGTCCCGCTGACGCTGCTCGGCGTGATCATTCCGGTGCTGGTGCTGGTGCGGATCAAGCGCGACCGGGACCTGGACCGGGACGAGCAGTCGAAGATGTCCGCGTACATCTGGTTCTTCGTGGCCGCGGCCGTGTTCTGGATGATCTACGACCAGGGCGGCTCGACCCTGTCGATCTTCGCCGCAGCGTCGGCCGACAACAGCGTCTTCGGCTGGGAGTTCCCGGTCTCCTGGTACCAGTCGGTCAACCCGGTCCTGATCATGGCGCTGGCCCCGGTCTTCGCCTGGTTCTGGCTGGCGCTGAACCGGCGCGGCAAGGAGCCCAGCACGATCGTGAAGTTCGGCTCCGGTCTGGTGCTGGTCGGCGCGTCCTTCTTCCTGTTCCTCGCCCCGCTGTCCATCGCCGAGGGCGGTCACAAGGCGGCGGCGGCGTGGCTGGTGGCGATCTACTTCACGCAGACCGTCGGTGAGCTGCTGCTCTCCCCGGTCGGCCTGTCGGTCACCACGAAGATGGCGCCCGCGAAGTACGCCTCGCAGATGATGGGCGTCTGGTTCCTGGCCGTCACCGCCGGTGACGCCACGACCGGCCTGCTCTCCATCGCCGGCGTCGACCTGAACGGGTCGGGCGTCGTCACCCTGGAGGCCACCCTCGCGGTGGTCGCCGGTGTCGCGGTGTGGATGTACCGCAGCAAGGTCAAGGCGCTGATGGGCGACGTCCGCTGACCTCGTGCGCGTGAGCCGTGCGACATGACGCCGTGAGGCCGTGACCCGGTCGGCTCCTCGCCGCCGCGGTCGCGCTCACGAGCCGGAGGGCCCCGCATCCGTACGTACAAGCAGCACGTACGCGGATGCGGGGCCCTCCGGGCGTTTTCACGGCGGACACGGGCGGGCTCCCTCGCCGTGTTCACGGGGCGGGGTACGGAGCCTGCGTCGGCGCCGGGTCCGACTCGCGGGGCCGAGGCCCTCGGCGCCGCCCCCTGGGGGCGTACGAGGTCCCCCACGGCCGGCCCCGCGCGGAGGACGGCAACCGGTACGACCAGGAGAGGACCATGGCCCGGAAGAGGGTCATTCCCCGGGGACGGGATTCCCCACGAAGGACGTACCGGTGCTGCCGGAGGTACGTTCCCCGGCGTCGGACCGGATCCGACGGCCCGTCAAGCCGCTCCGGGGGAATGAGGAAGGAAGACACACGATGTGCACCGGATCCATGACGATCCGGTGCACGTGCGGTGAGTGCGCGACAGGTGCGCGGTGGAGGCGCCCGGTGGGGGCGCGCCGGGTGGAGTCGTGGAAGGCGGGGCTCCGCCGGTCAGGCGGGCGCCCCGAGTTCCGCCCACACGGTCTTGCCCGGGACGCCCGGGGCACGTACGACGCCCCAGTCCAGGCAGAGCCGCTGGACGATGAACATGCCGTGCCCGCCGGGCCGGCCCGCCTGGTGCGGGGTACGCGGTGTCGGCTGGCCGGCGCCCCGGTCGGTGACCTCGAGCCGGATCACCTTGTTGTCGCAGACGATGCCCAGCTGGTCCGGCCCCTCGGCATGCAGGCAGGCGTTGGTGACCAGCTCGGACACGACGAGCAGGACGTCCTCGGCGGCGGCTCTCCGGTCGGCGGTGGCGGCGGGCAGCCAGCCCCACGCCTGCAGCGCCTGGCGAGTGAAGTCACGGGCGAGGGGGACGACGCCGCTCTGGTCCTCGAAGCTCAGCCGGCGGACCTGACGCCCTCCCGGCGGCCCCGAGGACCCCGACGCCTCCGGCGGTCCCGGCGGCGTGGACGCCGCCGCGGACTGCGCCCCGGACGGCGGCACGGCCACGTCCCTCTGGGTCGCGCTCGCCGTCGACGCGCCGCCCCCGGGCACCCCGGAAACGCCGCTGGGCTCCGGACCGCGGTCGCCCGGCGGACAAGGCCGGGTGGTGCTCATCAGCGCTTCACCTCACCGATTCACCAGTTCACCATTTCAAAAAAATCCGTACTCATTCAGTCACGCCGTGGGGGACCATCCGGTTCTCGGTATCCCCCCGGCCATGGCAGCGGACACGTTCCGCTTGTCTCCTGCCCGAGGTGGCCGAGGCAACACCCCCGCGTTCGCACAAGAAAGGCGCAACGATTCGGGAGCGGCTCGGAAAGGGGCCCGCGGAAAGAACCGCGGGGCGACACCTCGCCCGGCGCACCGGAAGAAGACCGCCCGCCCCCGGACCCGCCGCGGGGTGGCGCCGGCCTGCCCACACGGTCATCCGGAATCGTCGGCCAGAGCCGCCTCGAGGCTGTCATGGAGGGTGAATACCGCTTCCGCCCCGGTGATCTCGAAGACGCGCGCGACCACGGGCTGCATTCCCGCGAGATGCACCCCGCCCCCGGCGGCGTCGGCCTTCAGCCTGGCGCCGAGCAGCACATTGAGTCCGGTGGAGTCGCAGAACTCCAGGCCGGAGCAGTCGATGACAAGCCGCTTGAATCCCTTGGCAAGGCAGCTTTCCAGTGGCTCGCGCAACAGATCGGCGGTGTGGTGATCCAACTCACCCGCCGGAGTCACGACGGCACTGGGGCCCTCTTCTCGCACCTCGACCAGAAGCCGGCCCGACTGTGCGCTGCCGACCGTCCCGCGGTCCATGCCGTCTCTCTCTCCCACCAGTCGTGGCTACTGCTGACGTTGTCGAACATTACGCCTTCCGAGCGCACTCCGACAGCCGAACAATCAGCCGCAAACGGACATATGGCTACAGACCTCACTTGCGGTGGGCTTGCGAAAACGGGTAGGGCTAGTAGGGACACGTACTCGACACGGCCGGCTTTGGAGGCGCCGCACACCGCAGTGCACGAAACGGCATCGGCAGCCATACGCCGAGAACGATGGAGGACATCATGTCACCCCGGCTCGACGCATCGCGTACCCAGAAAGCGACGTCGACACTCCCTCCGGAACATCTGGCTCCCATCGAGCAGGACGATGCGGGTGTCGTCGCGGACGACGATCTACTCGTCGGGCTCCCGGAGATCCCCCCTTTTGACGAGGTGGGCCCGGTCGACGCCCGGGCGCTGTCCAGGACCCTCTTCGAGCGGCTGGAGTCGCTGGAGGAAGGCACCCACGAACACGCGTACGTACGCAACACGCTCGTCGAACTGAACCTGGCCCTGGTCAAGTTCGCCGCCTCCCGCTTCCGCTCGCGCAGCGAGCCGATGGAGGACATCATCCAGGTCGGCACCATCGGTCTGATCAAGGCGATCGACCGCTTCGAGCTTTCGCGCGGTGTGGAGTTCCCCACTTTCGCGATGCCGACCATCATCGGTGAGGTCAAGCGCTTCTTCCGGGACACCTCGTGGTCCGTGCGCGTACCGCGCCGGCTGCAGGAGTTGCGGCTCGACCTGGCCAAGGCCGGTGACGAGCTGGCGCAGCAGCTCGACCGCTCCCCGACGGTGGGCGAACTGGCCGAGCGCCTGGGCATCTCCAGGGACGAGGTCGTCGAGGGCATGGCGGCGTCGAACGCCTACACCGCCTCCTCGCTCGACGCCCAGCCGGAGGAGGACGACTCCGAGGGCGCGCTGTCGGACCGGATCGGTTACGAGGACCACGGCCTCGAAGGCATCGAGTACGTCGAGTCATTGAAGCCGCTGATCGCCGAACTGCCGCCGCGCGACCGGAAGATCCTCTCGCTGCGCTTCGTGGCCTGCATGACCCAGTCCGAGATCGGTGAGGAACTGGGTATTTCCCAGATGCACGTGTCACGGCTGCTGTCACGCACGCTGGTACGGCTGCGCAAGGGGCTGACCATCGAGGAATGAGGGGACGCCGCGTTCCGCGCCCTTCACTTCGCTCCCCCCGACGACCCGCACTCAGCGCTTCACGCTCCGCGCCCCGCACTCCGCCGACGCCGGACGCCCTTCCCGGGCCCCGGGTGCCGGCCGGACGCGGGGCGCACCGCGTTACCCACGGTCACCCCTTTCCCCGCGGGCCTTCTTCCTCCACTATGGGCACGCCCAGACCGACTGGTATGTCAGGACCACGGGTCCGGCGGCCAGGAGCTAGGAGGCGGTGCATGGCTCGGGGCGACGGAACCGTCGACGACGACGGGATCGGCGGCGGACACCCAGGTGCGCACACGGATGCGTCCGACATCCGGCTGACCGAGATGCTGCGCGCCGACACCTCGGCCGCGTACGCGGCACTTCAGGAACTCCGCGCCCGGCACGGCCCGTCCGTGCTCGCCTACGCCCGCCGGTGCACCACGGGCGATCCCGGCGCGCGTCAACTCGCCGCGCAGGCCTTCACCCACGCCGCCCGCGAGACCGCCCGCGGCACCGATCCCGGCGGCCCCCTGCGCCACCAACTCCTGCTGCTGACCATCCGGGTGGCGGCGACCTGGGCCGCCGACGGACGGGCCGGCGGGCTGGACGCAGGACTGCACCTCGTCCTGAGTTCGTCCGGCCCCGACGGCCCGGCCCCGTCCATGCTCGCCGCGTTCCGGACACTGCCGTACCGGGCGCAGGGCCTCCTCTGGTACGGGATCGTGGAACAGGAGCCCGCGGACCGTACGGCGACGCTTCTCGGTCTCACCCGCCAGGACGTGGCCTACGACACCCGGCCCGCACTGCAGTCGCTGGGCCAGGCCTGTCTGCGGGCCCGGCTGGCCGCCTCGGACGACCCCCGGTGCGCCGACTTCCGCCGGCTCATCGAGGAGTCGGTACGGCCCGGCGGCACCCGCGACAGCGCCGACCTGCACACCCACATGGCCCACTGCGGGCACTGCACCGCCGCGTACGAGGAACTGTGCGCCCTGCGGGACGAACCGCGCGCCACCCTGGCCGAGGGACTGCTGCCGTGGGCGGGCACGGCGTACACCGCCCCCGCACCGGCACCGGGCGGGCCGTCCGCCGGCGCCGGTACCGCAGTCGGGACGTGGCCGGCCTCCCGGCGCCTGGTGCTGGCCTCGACGGCACTCGGCGTGGCCGTGGTGCCGCTGCTGCTCCTGCTGTGGTCACCGGACGACACGCCGGCCGAGCACGCCTCGGGCCCGGTCCCCACCGTGGCGGTCCCGCCGCCGGTGACCGTGACGGCCACGCCCTCACCGCCCCCCACCGCGTCCGCGACGCGGTCCCCCGCACCGTCCCCTTCGAAGACTTCGAGCACCGGGAGGCCCGGCCCCTCCACCCCTCCGCACCCCACACCGTCCCCCACGCCGCCCCCCACGCCCACGTATCCGCCGCCGGGCGGCGCGTACGCGCAGGTGGTGAATCTGGCGTCGGGCCTGTGCCTGGACATCGACGGCGACCTGGAGAACCGCACGGACGTGGTCACGGCGGCCTGCGACTCCTCCCGTTCCCAGCGGTGGCGGGTCGACGCGGAGCGCGGTGTGCTGCAGTCCTACGCCGACTCCGACTACTGCCTGGACAGCCGTGGCGCGGTGGGCCGGGGCGTCGGCATCTGGGAGTGCGACTCGGTGGACGGGCGCAACGGACAGAACCTGCGCTTCGCCGTCGACGCCCGGGGGGTGATCCGCCCGGCCGTCGCGCCGGACCACGCGGTGACGGCGGCCGGGAGCGGCTCGGTGTCCCTGGGCGGGGAGGCGGGGCGGGCGGATCAGCGATGGCGTGCCGGGGCCTGATCCCGCTGGTCAGAGCACGCGGACGCCGCGCCGCCACACGCCCGTGACCAGGGGGACGCCGGGGCGGTAGGCCAGGTGGACGTGGCTCGGGGCATCGAGGAGGACGAGGTCGGCGCGGGCCCCGGGGACGAGCCGGCCGACGTCGGTGCGGCGCAGGGCCGCCGCACCGCCCGCGGTGGCCGACCAGAGGGCCTCGTCGGGCGTCATGCCCATGTCCCGCACGGCGAGCGCGACGCAGAACGGCACCGAGGACGTGAAGGACGACCCCGGGTTGCAGTCCGTGGACAGCGCGACGGTGACGCCCGCGTCGAGCAGCCTGCGGGCGTCCGGCCAGGCGGCCCGGGTGGAGAACTCGGCGCCCGGCAGCAGGGTCGCGACCGTACGGCTGCCGGCCAGGGCGTCGACGTCCGTGTCGGTGAGGTGGGTGCAGTGGTCCGCGCTGGCCGCGTCGAGTTCGACGGCGAGCTGCACGCCGGGGCCGTGGGTGAGCTGGTTGGCGTGGACGCGCGGGTGCAGGCCCTTCGCCCGGCCCGCGGTGAGGACGGCGCGCGCCTGGTCGCCGTCGAAGGCGCCCTTCTCGCAGAAAACGTCGATCCAGCGGGCGTGCGGCGCGCACGCGTCCAGCATCGCGCCGGTGACCAGGGCGACGTAGCCGGCCGGGTCGTCGGCGTACTCGGGGGCGACGATGTGGGCGCCGAGGTAGGTGACCTCGTCGGTGTGGCGGGCGGCCAGCCGCAGGGCGCGGGCCTCGTCCTCGGGGGTCAGGCCGTAGCCGGACTTGGTTTCGACGGTCGTGGTGCCCTGGCGCAGCGCCTCGGTGAGGAAACGGGTCAGGTTCGCCTCGAGTTCCGCGTCGCTCGCGGCCCGGGTGGCGGCGACGGTGGTGCGGATGCCGCCCGCACTGTAGGGGCGGCCGGACATCCGGGCGTTGAACTCGTCGGTGCGGTCGCCCGCGAAGACCAGGTGGGAGTGCGAGTCGACGAAGCCCGGGATCACCGTCCGGCCTGCGGCGTCGACCCGGTCGTCGGTGGCGGGTGCTCTGCTCGATGCACCGGTCCACACGACGCGGTCGCCGTCGATGACGACGGCCGCGTCCCGGATCGGACCGAGGGGTGAACCTCCCCCTCCGAGGGAGGGATCGTTGGTGACCAGCGTGGCGATGTTGACGATGGCGGTGCTGCTCATGGCGTCCTCGTGGGTGGCGGGGCGGGCGCGGGATTCCTGCGGCCGGCGTTCCGGCGGGCGATGTTCCGGCGGCCGGCGTTCAGGTCCTCAGTGCCTCGACGGCGCGCGCCAGGGCGTGCGGCACATCGGGCACGAGGGTGTGCGCCCCGTCGCGTACGACGTGCCGCCCCGCCACGACCGTGTGCCGTACGTCGGCCGCCGTCGCGGCGAATACGGCGGTCTCGGCGCCGAGCCGGGGCGGTGGCCCCGCTGTTCTGACCGACTCCAGGGTGAGGGTGGTCAGGTCGGCGAGGGCGCCGGGTTCGATGGTGCCCGCCCGGTCCCAGCCGAGGGCGGCGTGGCCGTCGGCGGTGGCCGCCCGCAGCAGTGCGTTCGCCGTCCAGTGGCCGCGGGTGCGGGTGCGCAGGCGCTCGTTCAGCTCCAGGGCGCGCGCCTCCTCCAGCAGGTCGACGACGGCGTGGCTGTCCGAGCCGAGGGAGAGCCGGGAGCCCCGGCGCTGGAGGGCGGCCGCGGGGCCGATGCCGTCGGCCAGGTCGCGTTCCGTGGTGGGGCACATGCAGGTGCCGGTGCCGCTGGCGCCGATGAGCGCGATGTCCTGGCCGGTGAGGTGCGTGTTGTGGATGCCGGTGGTGCGCGGTCCGAGCACGCCGTGGTCGGCGAGGAGCCGGGTCGGGGTGCGGCCGTGCGCCTCCTGGCAGGCCTCGTTCTCGGCGGTCTGCTCCGACAGGTGCACGTGCAGCGGGGCCCGCCGCTCCTCCGCCCAGCGTGCCACGGTCTCCAGCTCCCGGGCGGGCACGGCCCGTACGGAGTGGATGGCGGCACCGATCCGCACGTGCTCCCGTTCCCTGAGAACCGAACAGCGTTCGGCCCAGGCCTCGGCGGTGCCGTCGGAGAAGCGGCGCTGGTGGGCGGTGGGCGGCTCGCCGAAGCCGGCGGACAGGTAGGCGGTGTCGAGGAGGGTGATGCGGACACCGGCCTCGGCGGCGGCCGCGATGAGGGCCTCCCCCATGGCGTTGGGGTCGGCGTACGGGGTGCCGCCGGGGGCATGGTGCAGGTAGTGGAACTCGCCGACGGCGGTGATGCCGGCGAGGGCCATCTCCGCGTACACGGCGCGGGCGAGCCGGTGGTAGGTCTCGGGGGTCAGCCGGTCGGCGACCGAGTACATCACCTCGCGCCAGGTCCAGAAGGTGCCGGCACCGACCTGGACGGTGCCGCGCAGGGCGCGGTGAAAAGCGTGCGAGTGGGCGTTGGCCAGCCCGGGGAGGGTCAGCCCGCGCAGGATCTCCGCCCCGGGGGGCGGGACGGGGACGTCCGTGGTGACGGCGGTGATGCGGCCGTCACCACCGCCGTCACCACGGGCACCGACGGCCACGGTCACGCCCGGTTCGACCCGGTCGCCGAGCCAGGCGTGCTCCAGCCAGAACGTCCGTCCGGGGGCCGCCGGGGGCTCGGGAGCCGTGGTGGCCGTGGTGGCGTCGCCGGCCCGGGGGGCCGTTGCGCTCGCCGTGGTGCCGCTGTCCTGTGTCACCTGTCCACCAGTCCCTCCAGTACGTCGGCGAGTGCGGCCACCCCGGCCAGGCAGTCGTCCTCGGCCGCGTACTCGGCCGGGGAGTGCGAGACGCCCGTGGGGTTGCGCACGAACAGCATGGCGGTCGGAATGCTCGCGGAGAGGATCCCGGCGTCGTGTCCCGCCCCCGTGCCGAGGACGGGGATCCGGTCCGGGGCCGGGCCGTGGCCCCTGTCCCGGCGCAGGATGCGGGCGAGTTCGTCGCGCAGGGCGTGGTCGAAGTCGACGACGGGTGTGCGGGACTCGCGGACCACGTCCAGGTCCACGCCGTGGGCGGCGGCGTGCGCGCGGGCCGCCTTCTCCACCCCGGCGACCACGGTGTCCAGGCTCGTCTGGTCGGCGGCGCGGGAGTCGAGCCAGCCGCGCACCAGGGAGGGGACGGCGTTGACGCCGTTCGGCTCGACGGTGATCTTGCCGAAGGTGGCGAGGGCACCGGCGAGTTCGGCCTCGCGGCGGGCGGCGAGGACCGTCTCGGCGTACGGCAGCATGGGGTCGCGGCGGTCGGCGAGACGGGTGGTGCCGGCGTGGTTGGCCTCGCCGCGGAAGTCGAACCGCCAGCGGCCGTGCGGCCAGATGGCACTGGCGAGGCCGACCCGGTCGCCGGACAGGTCGAGGGCACGGCCCTGTTCGACGTGCAGTTCGACGAAGGCGCCGATGCGGGCGAGCCGTTCGGGGTCGGCGCCGATGGCGTCGGGGTCGTGTCCGGCGGCCTCCATCGCCCGGGGCAGGGTGATCCCGTCGCCGTCGGTGAGGCGGTGCGCCCGGTCACGGGTGAGCTGTCCGGCGGTGAGCCGCGATCCGACGCAGGCGAGCCCGAAGCGGGCGCCCTCCTCGTCGCCGAAGTTGACGATGCCGAGGGGGCGGCCGAGCGGTGTTCCCCTACGGCGCAGTTCGTCGAGGGCGGCGAAGGCGGAGACCACTCCGAGGGGGCCGTCGAACGCTCCGCCGTCCGGCACGGAGTCCAGATGGGACCCGGTGACGACGGCGTCCCCGGCGGCGGGGTCCCCGAGCCAGGCCCACTGGTTCCCGTTCCGGTCCACGTCGAGCCGCAGTCCCCGCAGTCCGGCCTGCGCGGCGAACCAGGCCCGGCATTCGGCGTCGGCGCCGGTCCAGGCGTAACGCCGGTAGCCGCCGGAGTCGGGGTGGCGGCCGAGAGGGAGCAGGTCACGCCACATCGCCTGGAAAGTGGGGGGCGTGGAGGGCCCGGTCACGCGCCCTCACCCTCGCGTCCTCCGCGTCCTTCGTGCCTCTCGGCCCCCTCGTGCTCCTCGGTCCCCTCGTGCATCGGTACCCGTACGCCCCGCTCCGACGCGACCGAGTCCGCGAGGTCGTAGCCGGCGTCCACATGGCGGATGACGCCCATCCCGGGGTCGTTGGTCAGGACCCGCCGGATCTTCTCGCCGGCGAGCCCGGTGCCGTCGGCGACCGTCACCTGGCCCGCGTGCAGGGAGCGGCCCATGCCGACGCCTCCACCGTGGTGGACGGACACCCAGGAGGCCCCGGACGCCACGTTCACCATGGCGTTGAGCAGCGGCCAGTCGGCGATCGCGTCGGACCCGTCGAGCATGCCCTCGGTCTCCCGGTACGGGGAGGCCACGGAGCCGCAGTCGAGGTGGTCGCGGCCGATGACGACGGGGGCCGAGAGTTCCCCGGAGGCGACCATGTCGTTGAACCGCTCGCCGGCCCTGTCCCGCTCGCCGTATCCGAGCCAGCAGATGCGCGCGGGCAGGCCCTGGAAGCGGACCCGTTCCCCGGCCAGGCGCATCCAGCGGGCGAGGGACGCGTTCTGCGGGGACTCGGCCTCGGGGAAGAGGTCGAGGACGGCCCGGTCGGTCTTCGCGATGTCGGCGGGGTCGCCGGACAGGGCGGCCCAGCGGAAGGGGCCCCTGCCCTCGCAGAACAGCGGGCGGATGTAGGCGGGGACGAAGCCGGGGAAGGCGAAGGCCCGGTCGTATCCGGCGAGTCGGGCCTCGCCCCGGATGGAGTTGCCGTAGTCGAAGACCTCGGCCCCGGCGTCCATGAAGCCGACCATCGCCTCGACGTGCCGGGCCATGGACTGGCGGGCGCGGGCGGTGAAACCGGCCGGGTCCTTGCCGGCGGCGTCGGCCATGTCCTCGAAGGCGATTCCGGTGGGCAGGTAGGCCAGCGGGTCGTGGGCGGAGGTCTGGTCGGTGACGATGTCGACGGGGGCGCCCATGGCCAGCAGCCGCGGGACCACGTCGGCGGCGTTGCCGAGGACGCCGATGGACAGCGGGCGGCGGGCGTCACGGGCCTCGGTGGCCAGGCGGAGGGCGTGGTCGAGGGAGTCGGCCCGGACGTCCAGGTAGCGGTGCTCGATGCGGCGGTCGATGGCGCGCGGGTCGCAGTCGACGCAGAGCGCGACGCCGTCGTTCATGGTGACGGCGAGCGGCTGGGCGCCGCCCATGCCGCCGAGGCCGGCGGTCAGGGTGACGGTCCCGGCGAGGGTGCCGCCGAACTTCTTCGCGGCGACGGCGGCGAACGTCTCGTAGGTGCCCTGGAGGATGCCCTGGGTGCCGATGTAGATCCAGGAGCCGGCGGTCATCTGCCCGTACATGGTCAGGCCGAGGGCCTCCAGGCGGCGGAACTCCTCCCAGTTGGCCCAGTCGCCGACGAGGTTGGAGTTGGCGATGAGGACCCGCGGGGCCCATTCGTGGGTCTGCATGACGCCGACGGGGCGGCCGGACTGGACGAGCATCGTCTCGTCCTGCTTGAGGGTCCTCAGGGTGCGGACCATGGCGTCGAAGGAGCGCCAGTCGCGGGCCGCCTTGCCGGTGCCTCCGTAGACGACGAGCTGGTCGGGGTGCTCGGCGACCTCCGGGTCGAGGTTGTTCTGCAGCATGCGCAGGGCGGCCTCCTGGGGCCAGCCCAGGGTGCTCAGGTCCGTGCCGCGCGGGGCGCGGACGAGGCCGCGGGACGACGCGGCGTGCCCGGCGGGGGCGCGGTGGGGGGAGACGGGCGGGCGGGGTCCTGACATGGTCTGCCTCCTGGTGGCGAGCTCCCGCACTTACTACAGATATTCACACCTTCGCAGTCTGAATAGGGCCAGTCAATGCACGCGGCCGTGGCGGCGCGCAGAGCCGGACGGTGCTTGGCTGAAGGCATGGGCGCCGACATGGGTACAGGCACGGGCATGAGCATGAGCATGGGAATCGAAACGGGAGACGACGGCGGGACGCGGGAGACGGGTCACGGCGAGGACGACGGGCAGGCAGCGGGAGCACGGCGGGCGGCCCGGCGGGACGCGGCGGTGCGGGCCGCCGTGGCGCAGGGACTGCTCGGTCCCGGTCATCCCCTGGTGGCGCTGCTCGACGTCACGGGCATCCGGGAGTCGGCGGCCGAGCTGCGGGAGGCCTTCGCGGCGGTGACACCGTCCGGCACCCCCGTGCTGCACGCCTTCGCGGTGAAGGCGACCCCGCTGGTACCGGTGCTGCGGCTGCTGCACACGGAGGGCATCGGGGCCGAGGTCGCCAGCCCCGGCGAGCTGGCGCTGGCGCGGGCGGCGGGGGTGCCGCCGGAACGGACGGTGCTGGACTCGCCCGCCAAGACACCGGCCGAGCTGCGGGAGGCGCTGGCGCTGGGCATCGCCGTCAACGCGGACAACCCGCAGGAGCTGGCGCGCATCGACGCCCTGATGGCCGGCTCCCCGGCACGGCCGGCAGGTCTCCGCTCCCCCCGCTCACCCCTCGGTATTCGGGTGAACCCGCAGGTCGGCGGGGGCACCATCGAGGCCCTGTCCACCGCCACGGCGACCTCGAAGTTCGGTGTGGCACTGCGCGACGAGGGGGCGCGGGAGTGGGTCGTGCGGGCGTACCTCGACCGGCCGTGGCTGACCCGGCTGCACACGCACACCGGCTCCCAGGGCATCGCCCTGCCCCTGATGGCCAAGGGTGTGGCGGAGACGTACGCGCTGGCCGAGGAGATCAACCGGCGCGCGGGGCGGCAGCAGGTCGACACCGTCGACATCGGCGGCGGGCTGCCGGTCGACTTCACCTCCGACACGGCCGGCCCGACGTACACGCGGTACGCGCGGCTGCTGAAGGAGACGGTGCCCGGACTGTTCGACGGGCGGTACGGGCTGGTCACCGAGTTCGGACGGTCGCTGCTGGCGAAGCACGGCACGGTCGTCGCCCGGGTGGAGTACGCCAAGAGCGCCGGCGGGCGGGCGGTCGCGGTGACGCACGCGGGCGTGCAGGTGGCGACGCGCACGGTGTACACGCCGGCCGCGTGGCCGCTGAGGATCGCCGCGTACGACGCCGCGGGGCGGCCCAAGACGGGGCCGGCGGTGATGCAGGACGTGGCGGGGCCGGCCTGTTTCGCGGGCGACCTGCTCGCCCGCGAGATCCCGCTGCCGCTGCTGGAGCAGGACGACCACGTGGCGGCGCTGGACACCGGTGCGTACGCCTTCGCCCACCACTACGGGTACAACTCGCTCCCCCGCCCGGCCGTCCACGGCTTCACCGCGCACCAGGTGGACCGGGCGGACGGCACGGACCCCATGAGCGGCCCGGACCGCACGGGCGGCCCGGACGGCCCGGGCGACGGGGTCGCCTTCGCGCTGGTGCGTCCGGCTC
This sequence comes from Streptomyces sp. NPDC085927, assembly GCF_044540975.1. Lineage (NCBI taxonomy): Bacteria > Bacillati > Actinomycetota > Actinomycetes > Kitasatosporales > Streptomycetaceae > Streptomyces > Streptomyces sp. NPDC085927. The sequence goes on along the minus strand of NZ_JBITSN010000003.1, from coordinate 567,426 downwards.
AGACGGCCGAGGAGCTCGTGGCCGAATCGGGCGGCGCCCACCTCGACGCCCTGGTTCCGTGACCGCCCGGCCCTGACCGGTCCCGCCTCGGCCCCCTGCGGGTGGGGCCGAGGCGGCCGGGTCGAGCCGGGTCAGGGTCGAGTCGGGTCAGGGTCGAGTCGGGTCAAGGCCCGGTCAGGGCCGGGCCCGGTCAGGTCAGGGCCGAGGCCCGGTCAGGTCAGGTCAGGTCAGGGCCGAGGCCCGGCGGGCGCCGCCCGGGGCCGCGTCGCCTGCCGCGATGCCGGTGGTGCGGTAGCCCTTGACCGCCTTGCCGGCCGGGCTGCCCGCACCGCCGCTCAGCCAGTCGACGCGGACCCACAGCAGGGCCTCGCCGGCCTCCTCCAGGCGGCCGATCCAGGACGCCTTCAGCCACAGGCCCACACCGCACCCGGCGAGCAGCAGACCGCCCGCCGCGGGGACCGCGAACGCGCTGCCCAGGGCGGCCAGGAAGGCGAGCAGCAGCCACCAGCGGTGCCGGCGGCGCCAGTTGCGCACGCTGACCGCCCGGTCCTGGAGCACGTCCTGCTTGCCCGCCCGCACCGCCGGCCGGGCCAGCTCGCGGTACCGCCCACGCCGTACGTACGCCACCAGGGCGAGGGCCACGAGGAACAGCGCGGCACCGGCCGTCACACCGATCCGGCGGCCGGTCAGTCCCGGCACCAGCACGCCGATGCCCGCCGCGAACACCCCCAGCCACCACAGCGGCGCGGCCCCGGCCCGTACGACCACGGCCACCCGAGCCAGCCCCTGTCCTCCGCGTCCTGCGCGCATCACGTCCAGCCTCCCGTCCACTTCAGTGGAGCGTCCGTAGGGTCCGGGGCGCAGATTAGTGACTCGAGGTGAGAGAAATCTGAGATACCCGCGAGGAGCGTGACCTCCCCCGCCGCCCCGGGCCCTGACCTCACTCCACGAACAGGCCGCGCGTCGCCGCCTTCGTGTCGAACTCCTCCAGACGGGCCTGGGCGTCCGGCAGGTCGTCGCACATCGCCTCCAGCAGTACCCGGCCCAGCAGCATCGGCGCGCACGCCGTGTCGAAGGCCAGCCCGGTGCCGACGGCGGCGGGCAGCAGCAGGTCGGAGACCTTGGCGACCGGCGCGAAGGCGGAGTCGGCGACGGTGACCACGGTCAGCCCCGTCTCCCTGGCATGGGTGAGGGCGTCGACGACCTCCCGGGGGTGCCGGGGCAGCGCGAAGCAGAGCAGGGCCCGGGCGCCGGCCGCCGCGGCGGCGTCGACGCGGTCGTGGAGCATGGTGCCGCCCTCGTTGAGCAGCCGTACGTCGGGGTGGACCTTGGCAGCGAAGTAGGCGAAGCCGTGGGCCTGCGCCGCCGCCGCGCGCAGGCCGAGCACGGGCAGCGGCCGGCTGCCCGCGAGGATCCGCCCCGCCCGCCGCACGGGCTCCGGATCGGCGAGCACCTCGGCCAGGTGCCGCAGGTTCTCGATCTCGGCCTCGACGGCCTGCTGGTACTCGTTGTACGACCCGGCGTCCGGCGCCGGCGGCCCGGAGGGCACGACCTCGCGCAGGTGCCGACGCAGGGCGGGATAGCCGTCGAAACCGAGGGCGACCGCGAACCGGGTCACGGAGGGCTGGCTGACCCCGGCCAGCTCGGCCAGTTCCACGCTGGACAGGAACGGCACGTCGGCCGCGCGCCGCACCATGCTGTGTGCGATGCGGCGCTGCGTCGGCGTCAGCCGGTGCCCCTCGAACAGCGCCTGCAGGCGCGCGGCAGGCCCCTCGGTGACACTCATGACACGGCTCCCCCTCGACCTGACCACACGGCTGCCGACCCGGCCCATTCACCCGCCGTGCTTCCTGCATGCCGTTATACAGGCGAACCCCGGGCGCGCACGACCGGGACCGGGCAGACCCCCGGCCGACAAGGGGGGCTATCCCCAGTGCCGTGGGCGGCCGGGCTGCCTACCGTGGTCCGTATGAGCGGAATGGACGCACGGGACGCCGATCTGAAGAAGGAACTCAACGCCACCCTGCAGGCCCGCGGGGAACTGGGCGACGAGTACGAGTCCGCGCTGGTCGACTCGTTCCTGGAGAAGGTCGACCAGCGTATCGACGGGGCGGTGGAGCGCCGGGTGCGCCGGCAGCTCGCCGAGCAGCAGATGACGGTGGCCCGGGACTCCCGGTCGCCGAAGGCCACGGACACCTGGGGCGAGCGTTTCGGCTTCGGGATCGTCTCCCTGGTCCTGGCGGTGCCGCTGTCCGCCATCGGCGGCGGCGTGGCCCATCTGCCCGGCCTGCTGGTCGCCTGGCTGGGCATCGTCGGCGTGAACGTCGTCCAGGCGGCCCGCATCAACCCGGGCCTGTTCGGCCGCCGCGGGCAGCAGCGGCAGGACGACGCCTGGGAGGACTGAGCGCGGGGGCCGCACGCGGAGGACCGGGGGCGGGAGGCCGGACGCGGGAGACCGGACGCGGGAGACCGGACGGGATCGACGCGGGGACCACCGCACCCCCGTTACCGGGGGGCGGGACGACGGTGGTCCCCGCGTAGCGACGCGGGCCGGCCGGGCCGGGCTGCGCGCCTGGCGTCCATGGGGGTCCGGGAGCCGCTCCGGAGGTCCTGTGACGCCGTTCCCTGCCGGCCGGGAAGGGGAGCCGCTCCCTGCCCGCCGACAACGACCAATCTGCCGGACCGGTGTTAAGCGAGTGCTGCGCGCACGTGACGCCCGCGTACCACTTCCGCGAAGTCCACGAGGATCACGTCACGGCCCGGCTCCCGGCCCTCACGGCCGGTTCACCCGCCGTCGGCAGACGCCGGCCGTCCCTTCCCGCCCGCCGCCTCCCGCCGGTCAGTTGCCTCCGGTCACTTCCCGTCCTTGGCGAGGAAGGAGAGCAGGTCCTGGCGGCTGACGACGCCGGTCGGCTTGCCCTCGACCAGGACGATCGCCGCGTCGGCCTTGCCGAGCACGGCCATCAGGTCCGCGACCGGCTCGCCGGAGCCGACCTGCGGCAGCGGGGCGGACATGTGCTTCTCCAGCGGGTCGTCGAGCGAGGCCTTCTTGCTGAACAGCGCGTCCAGCAGTTCCCGTTCCACCACCGAGCCGACGACCTCGGCGGCCATCACGTCCGGGTGGCCGGCGCCCGGCTTGACGACCGGCATCTGCGACACGCCGTACTCGCGCAGCACCTCGATGGCCTCCCCGACCGTCTCGTCGGGGTGCATGTGCACGAGGGACGGCATGTGACCGCCCTCCTTGTGGTCGAGGACGGCGCTGACGCGCGCGCTGGGGCCGGCGTCCTCGAGGAAGCCGTAGTCGGCCATCCACTCGTCGTTGAAGATCTTGCTGAGGTAGCCGCGTCCGCTGTCCGGGAGCAGCACCACGACGACGTCGTCCTCACTGAGCCGCTCGGCCACCCGCAGCGCCGCGACCACGGCCATGCCGCACGATCCGCCGACGAGCAGGCCCTCCTCCTTGGCGAGGCGCCGGGTCATCTGGAAGGAGTCCTTGTCGGACACGGGGACGATCTCGTCCGCGACGGTCCGGTCGTAAGCGGTCGGCCAGAAGTCCTCGCCGACGCCCTCCACCAGGTAGGGCCGCCCGGAGCCGCCGGAGTAGACGGAGCCCTCGGGGTCGGCGCCGACGACCTGGACGCGGCCGTCGCTGACGTCCTTGAGGTAGCGCCCGGTCCCGGAAATGGTGCCGCCGGTCCCGACCCCGGTCACGAAGTGGGTGATCTTCCCCTCGGTCTGCTCCCACAGCTCCGGTCCGGTGGACTCGTAGTGGCTGAGCGGGTTGTTGGGGTTGGAGTACTGGTCCGGCTTCCAGGCTCCCGGCGTCTCACGGACCAGCCGGTCGGAGACGTTGTAGTACGAGTCGGGGTGCTCGGGGTCCACCGCGGTCGGGCAGACGACCACTTCGGCCCCGTACGCCCGCAGTACGTTGATCTTGTCCAGGGAGACCTTGTCGGGGCACACGAAGATGCACTTGTACCCCTTCTGCTGGGCCACGATGGCCAGGCCGACGCCGGTGTTGCCGCTGGTCGGCTCGACGATGGTGCCGCCCGGCTGCAGCTCTCCGCTCTTCTCCGCCGCCTCGATCATGCGCAGGGCGATGCGGTCCTTCACCGAGCCACCGGGGTTGAAGTACTCCACCTTGGCCAGGACGGTCGCCCCGATGCCGTGGGTGACGTTGTTGAGCCTCACGAGCGGGGTGTTGCCGACGAGGCTGATCATCGAGTCGTGGAATTGCACCGTTGTCTCCGGATGCTGCAAAAGGTGTGGTTGACGTAGTGATGCCAGCGTAGAGCCTGTTCCAGCCACTGTCCCTGACCCCGGCTCCCGGCCCCGCCCGCCCCGGGCCGTTCACTCACCGCGAAGATTGGATCACGGTCCGTACGGGGCAAGCACTTGGTGTGCGGCTGTGCGGCCGTGCGTACGGCTGTGAGGTTGTACTGCTGTGCGGCTGTGAGGCGGTACCGCTGTACGGCTCGGAGGAGGTGGCGGCGAGGCATGACGAGGATGTCGAGGGCGAGGGTGGCCCGGCGGATCGCGGCCGGCGCCGCGTACGGCGGGGGCGGCATCGGACTGGCCGGTGCGGCCGGCGTCGGGCTGCTGCTGGCCGAGGCCCGGCTGGCGCGACGCCGCGTGGGCAACGGCAGGAGTTCGCACGTACCGGCCGCGGACGGCCTGTACGGCGCCGCCTACACGGTGCCCGGTGAACCGGCGCTGCGGCTGACGATGCTGGGTGACTCCACGGCCGTCGGCCAGGGCGTGCACCGGGCCGGCCAGACCCCGGGCGCGCTGCTGGCCTCGGGGGTCGCGGCGATCGCGGAGCGGCCGGTGGGGCTGAGCACGGTGGCGGTGCCCGGGGCCTGCTCCGACGATCTGGACCGGCAGGTGACGCGGGCGCTCGCGGACCCGTCCCGGGTGCCCGACATCTGCGTGATCATGGTCGGCGCGAACGACGTCACGCACCGCATGTCGCCCGCGCTCTCCGTGCGCCACCTGTCCGCGGCGGTGCGCCGGCTGCGTACGGCGGGTGCGGAGGTCGTCGTGGGCACCTGCCCCGACCTGGGCACGCTCGAACCGGTCCAACAGCCCCTGCGCTGGCTGGCCCGGCGGGCCTCCCGGCAACTGGCGGCGGCCCAGACGATCGGCGCGGTCGAGCAGGGCGGGCGCACGGTGTCGCTGGGCGACCTGCTCGGCCCCGAGTTCGCCGCGAATCCCCGTGAGCTCTTCGGCCCCGACAGCTACCACCCCTCCGTCGAGGGGTACGCCACGGCGGCCATGGCCATCCTGCCGACGGTCTGCGCCGCCCTCGGCCTGTGGCCGGCCCAGGACGAGCGGCCCGACGCCGCGCGCCGCGAGGGCTTCCTCCCCGTCGCCCGGGCCGCGGCCGAGGCCGCCTCGGAGGCGGGCACCGAGGTCACCGCGGCCATGCCCACGGGCCCGAGGGGCCCCTGGGCCCTCCTCAAGCGCCGGAAGCGCCGCCGGGTGCGGGAGCCGGAGCCGCAGGCCGTGGAGTCCGGGAAGTCCCAGACCCAAGCAAGCGCTTAGTAAGATGCGGCCAGTGTCACACTGCGCGCCCCGTGACCCCGCCACTACGTCCGGGTAACTTCCCAAGCAGCCCTGCCCGACCACCCGGCGCGCCCTCCCGCCGCCCGACCTTCACCCCTCGACGAGGCGCTGCGCGCCGCCCCTTCCCTCAGGAGCCGTAATGCCCGAAGCCGTGATCGTCTCTGCCGCCCGTTCCCCCATCGGCCGCGCCTTCAAGGGCTCCCTGAAGGATGTGCGCCCGGACGACCTGACCGCCTCGATCATCCAGGCCGCCCTCGCCAAGGTCCCCGAGCTGGACCCCAAGGACATCGACGACCTGATGCTCGGCTGCGGCCTCCCCGGCGGCGAGCAGGGCAACAACCTCGGCCGCGTCGTCGCCGTGCAGATGGGGATGGACCACCTCCCCGGCTGCACCATCACGCGCTACTGCTCCTCGTCCCTGCAGACCTCCCGCATGGCACTGCACGCCATCAAGGCCGGCGAGGGCGACGTCTTCATCTCGGCCGGCGTCGAGACGGTCTCGCGGTTCACGAAGGGCAACTCCGACAGCCTGCCCGACACCCGCAACCCGTTCTTCGCCGAGGCCGAGGCCCGTACCGCCGCCGTCGCGGAGCAGGAGGGCACCACCTGGCACGACCCGCGCGAGGACGGCCTCGCGCCGGACGCCTACATCGCGATGGGCCAGACCGCCGAGAACCTGGCACGGCTGAAGGGCGTCACCCGCCAGGACATGGACGAGTTCGGCGTCCGCTCGCAGAACCTGGCCGAGGAAGCCATCAAGAACGGCTTCTGGGAGCGCGAGATCACTCCGGTGACGCTGCCCGACGGCACCGTCGTCAGCAAGGACGACGGTCCGCGCGCCGGCGTCACCCTGGAGGGCGTCTCCGGCCTCAAGCCCGTCTTCCGCCCCGACGGCCTGGTCACCGCCGGCAACTGCTGCCCGCTCAACGACGGCGCCGCCGCACTCGTCGTCATGAGTGACACCAAGGCCCGCGAGCTGGGTCTGACCCCGCTCGCCCGGATCGTCTCCACCGGCGTCTCCGGCCTCTCCCCGGAGATCATGGGCCTCGGCCCGGTCGAGGCGTCCCGGCAGGCGCTGCGCCGCGCCGGTCTCACCATCGACGACATCGACCTGGCCGAGATCAACGAGGCGTTCGCCGCGCAGGTCATCCCCTCCTACCGCGAGCTCGGCATCCCCCTGGAGAAGCTGAACGTCAACGGCGGCGCGATCGCCGTCGGCCACCCGTTCGGCATGACCGGCGCCCGCATCACCGCCACGCTCATCAACTCCCTCCAGTTCCACGACAAGCAGTTCGGCCTGGAGACGATGTGCGTCGGCGGCGGCCAGGGCATGGCCATGGTCATCGAGCGCCTCAGCTGACCCTCCGGGCCGACCGCTGTCGCGGCGCGCGATGCGCACTGCGCGATGGCTCAAAGTAGCCGGAGCGGCACGACTGGTGAGCCCGCGGCCCGGGACCCCTGCCTCGTCGGGGTTCCGGGCCGTTCCGTGATCCAATCTCCCCCAGGATGTGACCTATCTCCCTCGCCACGGAGATCCGCGCAGGTCAGAACCCTGCCTCCACCCAGCCCGGAAACCACACTCTGTCCGTTTCGTGACGTTACGCACTGACAGATGGTTAGTCCACCCTTCAAGCTGATGTAGGAAGTCGGGGGTCGACTTTGAACCGGGAGTACGTCAGTGAGCGCCATGCCGATCGCCCTGTTGGTCACCACGGCCGCAACCGGCGCCGTGGGCGTCGCCGTCCTGCGCAGCATTCTGGTGCTGCGCCGACAGGTCGCGGCCCTGCACACCGAGCTGGTCGAGGAGCGCGCCGCCACCCTGCGTGCGCTCCTGCCCGCCGCCCGCTCCGCCCACACCGACGAGATACGCGCGGCCGTGGCCGAGGCTCTGGCGGAGGAACGGGAACGGGAGCTCGCCGAGGCGCGGGCGTTCTGGGCCGCTCAGGAGACGCGTGACATCTCCGACGCGCCGTCCCTGCTGGGCCTGGCCGACAGTGAGCTGTTCATGCCGCGGCAGACCGATTTCGTGGGTCTGGAGCCGGTGGCCGACCCGGGCGCCGACCCCGACGAGTACGCCCCGAAGGACTTCGTCCAGGGCGGTACGCCCACGGAGTCCCCGGAGCTGGCCGCGGCCCGTCGCCGGCACCCCTCGCACCCGGACTTCGTCCCGAACCCGTCACCGGTCGCGAACGACCACGAGCGCACCGTCTCCACACTGGAGGAGCTGGCCTCCTCCGAGGTGGAACTGACCGACGTCCGTCCCGGCCCGCTGGGCACCCTGGACGTCTACGTCTTCGCCGACGGCACGACGCTGTGCATGACGCCGGGGCACCGGGAGACCGCGGAGCGGCTGGCCGCGGCCCTGCGTGCGGGCCAGACCCCGTTCCTGCTGGGCGGTTCCGGCATCTCGGGCGCGTACACGCTGACCTTCGCCTGCGGCGAGGAGAACGTCTACATCCTGGCGGACCGCGTCATCGCGTCCCTCTGACCCTTCCGCCTGAATCCTTCCGCGCGATCTTTCCGCTCACTCTTTCCGCGCGCCGGGCGTGTCCCTACACCCCGGCGCGTTTCTGCGCCTCCTCCACGAGCCGTAGCGCCTCCGCGACCTCTTCCTCGCTCTCCAGTACGAGCGCCAGGTCGTGGCCGGCGACGGTGACCTGGTCGGCGGCGGCGAACATGCCCGCGTCGGGCATCTCGCGGGGCTCGGCGCCCGGCTCCTCCAGGCGCTGGGTCCACCACGCCAGTTCCCTGGCCAGGGCGAGTGCCTCGGCGGCGGCCCCCCGTTGCAGCCGGCTCTGCGGCGCGGCCCGCAGGCGGTCGGCGAAATGATCCACGGCACGGGTGAGGGGCGTCGTATCAACCACGCGGTGAGCGTACGCGGCACGACGGGGCTGTTGCCAACGGACGAACGCTCAGGCACGGTGACCTGAAGGACCGGCTCACACCCTGCGCTGGAGGCGCCGATGTCCCAAGTCCTCTCCGAGGAGACCCACCGCAACATGCTCGCCCGCATCCCGCACTGCACCGGTCGTGAGGTCTCCGACTGGCTGCGCACCGTCGAGGAAGAAGGCCCCTCCCTCTTCCGCTTCGAGGAGAAGGTCAGCTGGCTCCGCCACGAGTACGACCTGGCGTACGGCCATGCCAAGGCGATCGTCCACGAGTACGACATGAGAAGGGCCGCGCGCAATCTGCGCTGAGCCCACGCCCTGCCCACGTCGGCCCACCACCCACCGCCCACCGCCCACCACCCACCCTGCCCGCACCACGGCGAAGGGCCCCGGGTGAACCCGGGGCCCTTCGCGTATGTCCGCGTGGTGCGGACGCGTCGGTCACCGACGCGCCGACCGGTCGCTAATCGCTGCTGTTGAGGATCGCGATGAGCCTCAGGAACTCCAGGTAGAGCCAGACCAGCGTCAGCGTGAGGCCGAAGGCGGCGAGCCAGGCCTCCTCGCGCGGGGCACCGTAGGCGAGGCCGTCCTCGACCTGCTTGAAGTCCAGGGCGAGGAAGCAGGCACCGAGGATGATGCCGACGACACCGAAGATGATGCCGAGCGGGCCGCTGCGGAAGCCGAGGCCGTCACCGCCGCCGAACACCGCGAACAGCAGGTTCACGCCCATCAGCAGGATGAAGCCGAGCGCGGCCGCCATCACGAAGCCGTAGAAACGGCGGTTGACGCGGATCCAGCCCGCCTTGTACGCCACCAGCACACCGACGAAGACCGCCATGGTGCCGAGCACGGCCTGCATGGCCGCACCGTCGGCGATGCGGTTGTCGACGACGCTGGAGATGACGCCGAGGAACACACCCTCGAACGCGGCGTACGTCAGGATCAGCGCGGGCACGGCCTTGCGCTTGAAGGACTGCACGAGCCCGAGGACCATGGCGATCAGCGCGGCGCCGATGCCGATGCCGATGGACCGGCCGAGGTTGGCGTCGTCCACGGGCAGCAGGGCCCAGGCGAGCGCGGCGAAGACGATGAGCACGCCGAGCGTGGTGCCCGTGCGCATGACGACGTCGTCGATGGTCATCCGGCCGGTGGCGGCGGGCGCCTGCGGCGGCGCACCGTGCTCCACGTCCTGCTGGCCGTACGGGTTCTGCGCGTAGGGGTTCTGCGCGTACGGGTTGCCGGTGGGCTGCGCGTACGGGTTGCCCTGCGTGGCGACAGCGGGACCCCCGGCCTGCGGCGCGGTGTTGAAGCCCGCGTAGCCGTTGTCGCGGCTGAACCCCCGTCGCGAGAAGACCGGGTTTCTGCTCCTCATTTCACTCCTCCATGGCCACACAGCGCGGCCTTGGGCTCAAGAGTAATAGGTAGGCAAAGGAATGACCCCAATGCTTGAGAAGGATCTTTCCCTCGTTGTGCTGCACAACACGCTACGCGGCCATGCGATTCCCCTCACCGCAGGGGACCGAACCATGACCTGCCTGGGACCTGCCCGGAACCGGCCGGAGATCACCCCCGGCCGCCCTCGGCGCTCACCTGCCGGCCGGAGACGTCGAGGACCGGCCCCGGCACCGGAATCCGCACGGGCGCCGCACCGCTCCGCCCTTCCCGTGGCCGGCCGGCACCAGCGCGGACCCCCGGCCCCGGAGTCCGCCGTCGGTACCGATGGCCGGGCCGCTGAAATCGAAGGACGCGATACGGCGAATCGGGGGAAGCCTGCGCACCCGGACCGGCTTCACCGCCACGTGGCCGAAGGTGTCGCCGTCGCCCGGCACACCGCCCGCCCCGCGGCCCCACGTCCGGACGGCACCGTCCTCGTCGAGCGCGAAGGCGACGCCGCCCCCGCCCTCCACCTGCACGGTGTTCCCCGGGTCCGGCATCGGCACCGGACGCCCGGTCCGGCCGCCGCGCGGCTCCGCGCCGAGCAGCCCGTGGCCGTTGTTCTCCCAGGCGCAGACCCGGCCGTCGCCCCTCGCCGCGACCAGCACCCGCGGCCATGCCGGACCAGCCGTGTTCCCCACCCCCGTGGAACCGATCCTTTCCTCGACGCCTGCGTACGCACACTTTCCGTGCGGCACCTTCGCCTCGGCGACGCCGGTACGCATCGGCCCCCGCAACGGCTGCGTCCGTCCGTGAGGGCTGCGTCCGTCCGTGAGCTGCGTCCGTCCGTGAGGGCCTCACCGGCGGGGCGCAGCGGCGCCGGGATCGACCGGCACCACACCGCCCCTTCGGCGGCCCGCCCCGGGGAAGGCGGGGACCTCGCCGGAAGTGAGGCGCCGGTCGGACGGAAGCGGCGGCGGCGTGGGGAACGGGGCGGGAGGCGAACGGGAAGACAGCGGTGGAGCCTGGCGGCGTTCGAGCGGATCGGCGGGAGAGAAGCCGTGGCGAGCATTGCGGAACGGATGCTGTTGGTGATGCCCGGGGAGGGGCTCGTGCGGTCGGCCGCGGCCGCCGGGTTCGACCTGTGGGCGGTGGTGGGGCCCCGGGAGGCGCTGCCGGGCACGCTCCCCCTGGAGCGGCTGCTCGTCACCGGTCCGGGCGGGGTCGCCGACGGGACCCTGCACGGCCTGCTGACCTGGCTCCTGCGGCGGTACGGCATAGGACAGCTGATGTGCGGGCCGGGAGCCGGGGACGACGTCCGGGCCGTCGTACGGCGGGTGCGGCGGGAGCGGGACGGGATGCTGTGGCGGGACCCGGCCGCCGAGCGGCTGAAGGACCCCGTGGCGCTGCGGCGGCTGCTGCTCGAGGCGTCCTGGCCCCCGGTGCGCGCGGAGGAGGCCGGCGGAGTCGCCCGGGCCCGGGCCGCCGCGGAGCGGATCGGGCTGCCGCTCGTCATCAAGTCCCGCGACGCCGGGGGCCGGTGGAGAGGTCCCGCCTTCGTGCGGGACGGGACGGCGCTCGCCCTGTGGGCCGAGACCGCGGCCGACGGCGCGCAACTCGTCGAGGAACTGCTCCTCGGACCCCGCTACCGGGTGGAGACGCTCTCGCTGGGCGGAATGCATCACGTGGTGAGCGTGGCGCGGCAGGGCACGGGCCCGCCCGGTGCGCCGGACGAGGTGTCCTGGGTGCGGTCCTGTGTGCGGGAACTCCTCGACCTCGCCGGGTTCTCCGAGGGCGCGCTGCGCACCGACACCGTGCTGACCGCGGACGGGCCGCGGGTCGCGTGCTGCGCCGACGGGGGGCTGTGAGCAGCCGTGACGGTCCCGCGCGGGTGGGAACGACAAGGGACCGGATCGGGAACCGCCGCCGGAAACATCGCCGACGTCGAGAGCGGGCAGCACTGCCGGCCACCGCCAACTACCCCTGGGGGACGGGACATATGCGTACGAAGGCAGCGGCACTGATCGGGATGCACGCGGCGTTGGCCCTGGCGCTCGGACTGGGCACCGCGGTGGCCACGGATCTTCCGGCCGGGACCGCCGAGCACCGGGTGGTGGCCAGCGACGTCGGCCCGCACTAGGTCTCTCGACCCGCGGCGTTGTCCACGCGGCTGACCGGAGGGCGGCCGGCGGGGTGGCGAGGTGCGGTGCCGGGCGTCGCCCGCCCGGCGGGAACGGTCGGCCACCGGCTGGTGTGCGGCCGTGGCGCAGCCCTCCGAGGACGGCTTCACGAAGGCGCCCCGCCCGGATTCATCGGGCGGGGCGCCTTCGTGCCGGGGGTGCGGAGCCGTCCACGGGCGGGTGTTCAGCGTTCCGCGGGAGGACGGTCCAGGCCCAGGCGGGTCAACAGGGCGTGGGCTGCTGCCTGGTGGGTGCTCGCCTCCGGGTCGCCCAGTTCGCGTGCCGCGCTCGCCATACCCGACAGCGCGTGCCACTCCTCGGCGCACAGCCGGGCCCGGGTGGCACTGCGGTGGGCCTGTTCGTGCAGGGCTCGGGCCGTCTCGTGGGCGCCGGCGTGGAAGTGGAAGCGTGCGACGACGTTCTGGGTCTTGGCCCGGCGCAGCGGGGCGTCGGTCTCGGCGGCCAGGGCCAGGGCGCGGGCGGCGAATCCGTGGCCGGCCCCGGTGTCGCCGAGGAGCTGGGCGACCCGGGCGGACAGGGCGAGCATCAGGGCCGCGTCGCCGACCGGGACCCGCTCGTCGCACAGCGCGCGGGCCCGGGCGAGGCTCTCCCCGGCGGCGCTCGCGTCCCCCAGGCCGACCTCGGCGAAGGCGAGGTCGGTCAGGGAGGTCACCTGGTTGTTGAGATAGCCGAGGCGCAGGGAGATCCCGGCGGCCTTCCGGGCGGCCTCCGCGGCCTCGGCATAACGGCCGAGCTCCTCGTAGACCGTGCTGAGCGTGCACAGGACGTCCGCCTGGTTGCGTTCGGCGCCCAGCTCCAGCGCCAGCGCCAGCGAGCGGCGCAGGTGGAAGAGGGCGGGTTCGTAACCGGCGCCGGTGGCGTGCAGGATTCCGAGGACGCTGTCGGCATGCGCCTCGGTGAGGCGGTTGCCGGCCTGTACGGCCGCCTCGCGGGCCTCCGTGACCGTCTCGATGCCTTCCTTCAGCAGGCCGAGCTTCCAGCAGGCCACGCCCAGGTTCGACAGGCTGCAGCTGAGCAGCCACAGGTCGCCGGTGCGGCGCGCGGCGGCCGCGGCGGTGCGGGCGACCTCCGCGTACTCGGTGAAGTGGCCGCGGGCGTTGAGGTGGAAGACCAGGTTGCGGGCGAGGACGGCGGTGTGCCGGTCGAGGCCTCGGCCGGAGGCCAGCGCGGTCGCCGCGATCAGGCCCTTGTGCTCCAGGGCGAACCAGCGCCGGGCGGCGTCGGCGTCGCCCAGCGGGGGCAGTTCGCCCTCGTACAGGGGGAGTTCCGTCGGGTGCCGCATGCGGCCCGGGAAGAGGACCTGGCAAGCGGCCTCGGTCGCCGAGACGTAGTAGCCGAAGAGGCGTTCCGTGGCGGCCGCCGCCTCCTCCTCGGAGGTGGGCAGTTCGCGGGCGAAGCTGCGCACCAGGTCGTGGAAGGTGTACTGGCCGATGTCGGGCTGCTGGAGCAGGTGGACGTCCAGCAGGTGCTCCAGCAGGTCCTCCGCGTCGAACAGGTCCAGGCCGAGCAGGGCGGCTGCCGCGTGGGCGTCGATGCGCGCGCCGGGGTGCATCGCCAGCACCCGGAACGCGGTGCGGTGCCGCTCGGTCATCGCCAGGTAGGACAGGCGCAGGGTGGCCGCGACCCCCCGTTCGCCGGAGGTGAGTTCGACCATCCTGCGGGTCTCGTCGCGCAGCCGGTCGACCAGGTAGGCCAGCGTCCAGCGGGGCCGGTTGCGCAGCCGGGCCGTGGCGATCCGCAGCGCCAGCGGGAGGTGGCCGCAGCGTTCGATGAGTTCGGCGGCCGCGTCCGGCTCGGCGGCGACCCGGTCGGCGCCCAGCGTCTCGGCGACCAGCGCGGCGCTGTCCTCGGGCGGCAGCAGGCCGAGGGAGAGCCAGGACGCGCCGTCCAGGTCGACCAGCCGGGCCCGGCTGGTGATCAGGACCAGGCAGCCGGGGGCGGCGGTCAGCAGCGGGCGCAGCTGGGCGGCGTCGACGGCGTTGTCCAGCAGGAGCAGCACACGCCGGCCGACGAGGGAGGACCGCCACAGTGCCGCGCGGCTCTGGAGGTCCGTCGGGATGCGCTCGCCCGGGGTACCGAGCATGCGCAGCAGGACGTCCAGCGCGGTCTCGGGCCGCATCCCCTCCTCGCCCGGCGTGAAGCCGCGCAGGTCGAGGTGGAGCTGGCCGTCCGGGTAGTCGCCGGCGAGCCGGTGCGCGGCGTGGACGGCGAGGCAGGTCTTGCCGCTGCCGCCCATGCCGTCGACGGCGACGATCCGGGCGCGGTGCTCCCGGGCGGGGCCGGTGGCGAGCTCGGTGATGCGGGTGAGTTCGGTACGCCGTCCGGTGAAGTCGGAGAGGTCGTAGGGAAGGGTGCAGGGGGCCTCCGGCGGCTGGGGGGAGGGAGGCCCGGGGATGCCGACGGGCACGGGGGCGGTGGTGCCGTCCGCGCCGGCCGGGCCGGTGCCCTCGTGGTCCCCGGCGCGCGCGGCGGACCCGGTGCTCCGGCCGCTCCCCGCGCTCCCGCCGCTCCGGCCGCTCCCGGCGCCTTCCGTGCCGACGGCCTCGCCATGGCCGTCCGCGCTTCCCGCGGTCCCGATCCCGGCCGCCCCGGCAGCCTCCGCGGGTCCGGCCCCGCCGCCCCGGCCCCGCCACCCGACGGAAGCACGCTCACGGCCGGCCCCCCGCAGGGACGGTTCGGCAGACGGTAACGGTCCCCGGGCCGGAAGGAGGTCCACGCTGTCGCGCAACATGTCCTCGTACAGTCCGGCCAGGTGGGGGCCGGGATCGACACCGAGTTCCTCCGCCAGGAGGGCGCGGACCCGGCCGTACTCCTCCAGGGCCTCCGCCTGCCGTCCCGAGCGGTACAGGGCGAGCATCAGCTGGCCGCGCAGGGTCTCGCGGAGCGGGTGGGCCGCGACGAGGTCCCGCAGATCGGCGACGAGCGCCTTGCCGTCTCCGCGCGTCAACCGCAGCGCGAACAGCTGCTCTGCCGCGGTGACCCGGCGTTCCTCCAGGATCGTGGCGGCCGCGTCGATCACCGCCGCGCCGGTCCCGGCCAGGACGGGCCCGCGCCACAGGGCGAGCGCCGCGGTCAGTTCCCGTACGGCGTCCGGGATGCGGCCGGCGGACTCGGCGGACGCGGCGGAACGCAGATGGGCGCCGAACTCCAGCAGGTCGAGCCGGACCCCGGCGAGCGCGGCCCGGTAGCCGGGGCCGTCCGTGACGATCACCTCGCTGCCGCGGGGAATGCGCCGGCGCAGATCGGCGACCGCCTTGCGGACCTGGTGGCCGGCGGTGGCCGGCGGGTTCTCCTCCCAGGCCGCCTCGACCAGCCGGGGCACCGGGACCAGCCGGCCGGGTTCGAGCAGCAGCGTCGCCAGGACGCGCTCCTGGATGGTGCCGCTCAGCCTGAGCCTGGTCCCCTGCGACCAGCCCTCCAGGGGACCGAGCAGCAGGAAGCACAGTCCTCGCGCCGGGGCCGCCCCGTCCGCCGGGCGTTCGTGGGCCGACCACGTGTCTGCGTCCTGGGACGACGGACGCAACAGGCCGTCGTCCACGGCTCTGTGCCCGTCGTTCCTCGCATGCATGACTGTCATTCGGCTCCCCCGCCCCCGTACCCCGCCCCCCGATCGGGGATCAGGGCAAGCCGGATCATAAACGCTCGTTCGGGTGTGCGGTACGGGGGCGGTGAAAACGGCGGCGGTACCGCACCGGGAGGGGAACGGGAACGGCCCGCCGGAGTCTGCGGGGACAGGCAGCAGACGGCGGAGACCCGCGGCGACCCCGCGGCGTACGCCACCGATCCCCGAGGAGCGTGAGCGTGGGCAGACCGGAGAAGCCGTTGACGCAGGACGCCGGACCGGCCACCGCCTTCGCCCGGGAGCTGCGCCGGCTCCGGTCCGGGGCGGGCTCCCCCAGTTACCGGGAGCTGGCGAAGCGGGCACTGTTCTCCGCTTCGGTGCTCTCGGACGCGGCGGCCGGCTACCGGCTGCCCAGTCTTCAGGTGGCGCTCGCCTTCGCCGAGGCGTGCGGCGGGGACCGTGCGGTGTGGGAGCGGCGCTGGCGGGAGGCCGCGCGGGAGACCGGCCACGAGGGCCGGCCGGCCGCCGGGGCCGTGCACCGAGTGCCGGAGACGCGGCTGCGGGCCGCCGCGGTACGGGCGCAGCCGCCGGTGCCCGCCCAGCTCCCCATGGAGCCGCGGCCGCTGGCCGGCCGGACCCGGCTGCTGGACCGGGCACGGGTGCTGACCGGCCCGGCCGACGGGTCCGTCCCGCCCCTGCTGGTCCACGGCCAGGCCGGCGTCGGCAAGTCGGCGTTCGCGCTGCGTCTGGCTTCCGAACTGGCGGCCGGCCTGCCGGACGGCCTGTTGTACGTGAACCTCGGTGCGGCCGCGGACGGCCGCGAGGACGCGGCCGGAATCGCGGGCGGCCTGTTGCGGACGCTCGGCTTCGCACCGGAGCAGGTCCCCGACGACCCGGGGCAGCGCGTGGGCCTGTACCGGTCGGTGCTGCGGGAGCGGCGGCTGCTCGTGGTGTTCGACGGGGTGCGCCGGGAACGTCAGGTGCGCGAGCTGCTGGTGGCCGCCCCGCACTGCCGGATCGTCCTGACCGCCCGGTCCCGGCTGCTCGGCCTGGACGGGATACGGCGCCTCGCGCTGCCCGTGCTGGACCGGGACGAGTCGATGGAGCTGCTCGCCTCGGTCCTCGGCCGGGAGCGGCTCGCCGCCGTCCCGCGGGCGGGCCTGGTGCTCGCCGAAGCCTGCGGCGACCTGCCGCTCGCCCTCACCCTCGCCGCGCGTCGGCTGGCAGCCCGCCCGGCCGCCCTGCTCACCGAAGCGATCGACGAACTGGTCGACGGGGAGCGGCTGTTCGCCCGGCTGCGGGTCGGCGACGAGGACCTCGCCGAACGTTACGAAGACGCCTGCCGCCGGCTCGCTCCGGACGCCCGTCTCGTGCTGCGGCGGTTCGCGGCGACCCGGACCGCGCCGTCCGTGGACAAGGTGGCCCACGAGTCCGTGACCGCGCTCGCCCGTTCCCTGGAACGGGGTGCGGGCGCCGTCGAGGACCTCCTCGAGGACCTCGTCGACGCCGGGCTGGTGGAGCGGACCGACGTGGCCGGGCAGTACGGACTCCCGCCGCTGGTGAGGCAGTTCGCACGTGCACAGGCGGATCGGACGGCGCACGAACCCGAACCCGTACCCGGTACCGCGCGGTGCCGTTCCCACGCCCTGACAGGAGACGCCCGAGCATGACCGACACGACCACCGGCATCGCCGCCCCCACGAGCCCCGCCACCCCCGTGACCGCTCTCGCCGAGGAGGCCGTCGGACTCATCGTCGCCGAGGACCCGCTGGACGACGCCCTGGAAGGGTGCCCTGAAACCGTCGGACGGCTCGCCGACCCCTCCGAGGAGGCACAGTCCGCGTTGCGGGAGCGGGCGTCGGGGCTGGCCCGGCGGGCGCGGCAGGCGCCGGTCGCGGACGCCGGGGAGGAGGTGACCCGGGCCGTGGTCGTC
Organism: Streptomyces sp. NPDC085927; assembly: GCF_044540975.1. NCBI lineage: Bacteria > Bacillati > Actinomycetota > Actinomycetes > Kitasatosporales > Streptomycetaceae > Streptomyces > Streptomyces sp. NPDC085927. The sequence continues at coordinate 549,900 of NZ_JBITSN010000003.1, read as the reverse complement.
CAGCAGGCGTCGGCCGTCGCCGGCCGGCTCGGGGCCCGGCTGATCGAGCACACCGTCGCCGACTACCAGACCTCGCCGATCGGCCGGCTCCTCGGTTCCCTGCCCGAGGTGCGTCCGGTGGGCGAGGAGCAGGAGCGCGGGCACCTGGAGCGGCTCGCGGGCGTCCCGGAGTATCTGGCGCAGGCGGCCGAGCGGCACCGCGCGGGGGCGGCCGCCGGCCGGCTGCCGGTCGCCGAGCGGGTCCGTACGGCCGTCGCCCGGCTCGACTCCTACCTCGCCGACCCGGCCGGGGACCCGCTGCGCGCCGTACCGCTCGCGAAGCGGCACCACGCCGAGCGGGACCGGCTGATCGACGAGCGGGTGCGGCCGGCGTTCGCCGCCTACCGGGAGGTCCTCGACACCGGACTCGCCCCGCGCGGGCGGTCGCAGGAGCGGCCCGGGCTGTGCCATCTGCCGGACGGCGAGGAGCACTACGCCACGCTTGCCCGTATCCACACCACCACCGACCGCTCCCCCGGGGAACTGCACGACGCGGGCGCCGGGTTGCTGGCCGGTATCGAGGAGGAGTACGCGCGGGTGGGGGCGCAGGCGTTCGGGGGCTCGCCGACCGCCGCCGAGGTGCGCGAACGGCTGCGGTCCGACGCCCGGTTGCGGTGGAACGGTGCCGACGAGATGCTCTCGGCCGCCCGTACGGCCGTCGCCCGGGCCGAGCTGGCCGCGCCCCGCCGGTTCGGGCGGCTGCCGGCGGCCGCCTGTGTGCTGGACGGCCGGGAGGTGCCGGGGGCGCCGCAGGCCTGGTACATGCCGGCCGCCGCGGACGGGTCGCGTCCGGGCACCTACCACGCCAACACCGAGCGGGCGACCGAGCGTTCGCGGGTGCTCGCCGAGGCCACCGCGTTCCACGAGGCGGTGCCCGGCCACCATGTGCAGCTCTCCCTCGCCCAGGAGCTGACCGGGCTGCCCCGGCTGCGGCGGATCGCGTGGATCAACGCCTACATCGAGGGCTGGGGCCTGTACGCGGAACGCCTCGCCGACGAGATGGGCCTGTACTCGGGGCCCCTGGCCCGGCTCGGCATGCTCGCGATGGACTCGCTGCGGGCCGCCCGGCTGGTCGTCGACACCGGTCTGCACCACTTCGGCTGGAGCCGCGAGCGGGCCGTCGGCTTCCTGCGCGAACACACCGTCCTGGCCGACGTCGAGATCCACAACGAGACCGACCGGTACATCGAGTGGCCGGGGCAGGCCCTGTCGTACATGACGGGACGCCTCGAGATCCAGCGCCTGCGTTCCCGTGCCGCGCGGGAGCTGGGCCCCGGCTTCGACGTCCGCGCCTTCCACGACCTGGTGCTCGGCAACGGCTCGCTCCCCCTGGACGTGCTGGACCGGGTGGTCGCGCGCTGGACCGCGAACCGCTGAGCGTCCCCGCGTACAGGTGAAGGGGGGCCGGTGGCCGGCCCCCCTTCCGGCGTTCCACCGCTGTGCTCAGCCGCTGAACAGTCCGTTCATCTGGAAGAAGTCCAGCGAGTCGTCCAGCGCGTCGTAGGTGCCCGACTCCAGCAGTTCGAGCGTGGCGCGGCGGGCCGCCGTGTACGCGGCCTGGGCCACGCCCGTGCCGACGCTCACCCTGCGGACACCCGCCTTGGCCAGTTCGGCGACGCTGGGACCGCCGGGGCCCGCCATGGCGTTGACCGGGAGCGGGGAGCGCGCGGACAGGTCACCGAGAACGGCCAGGTCGAGCAGGCCGGGGACGAAGAGGCCGTCGGCACCCGCCTCGGCGTAGGCGGCGGCGCGGGCCAGGACGTCGTCCAGGCGGCCGGACTCCTCACCGATACCGAAGAGGTACACGTCCGTACGGGCGTTGATCACCAGCTCGGGCAGACCGGCCTCGGTGGCGGCGGTGCGGGCGGCGGCGATGCGCTCGGCCTGCTCCTCGGGCGTGAACAGCGGGCCGCCCGCGGCCCTGGAGTCCTCCAGGTTGATGCCGGCGGCACCGGCGGCGACCACCGCGGCGACCGTCTTGGCGACCTCGTCCGGGGCCGCTCCGTAACCGGCCTCGACGTCGACCGTCACCGGCACGTCCACGGCGGCGGCGATACGCGCGGCGGCGGCGAGCATCTCGTCCCGGGTGGCCTGCTCACCGTCGCCCCTGCCGAGGGACCAGGCCACACCGCCGCTGGTGGTGGCGATGGCCGGGGCGCCCGCGGCGGCCATCACGGCCGCGCTGCCCGCGTCCCAGGCGTTCGGCAGCACGAGGACCGTGTCGGTGCCGAGTGTGCGCAGCCGCTGGGCCTTGTCCTTGGCGCTCTGGTCAACTGTCATGAATTCCAGGTTCCTTTCACATGCGGGGCAGGTGCGGACGATCGTCACACGCCTGTGGGGAAGAGGGGGCGGGATTCGGACGGGCCGAGCGGTGGTCAGGGGCCCCCGCGGCGGGTGATCGTCACGTACAGGTGTTCGTCGAGGACCTTCGGCAGGGTGACGGCGGGCCGTCCCAGGCCGGCCGCCAGCGTGTCGGCGCTCAGGCCGCTCTCGGTGAGGACCGTCCGCGCCCAGGCCCGGCCCGTGCGCAGGTGACGGGCGAAGGCGGCGCCGTCCCGGGCGCCGTACAGCTCGAGGGCGATGGCCGCGTCCCAGGGCATGACGGTGTGCGGTCGCAACGCGTACAGCGCTTTCGCGGCGGCGGTCGGGCCGAGGGTGCGGGGGCGGGGCGGGGTCTTGGCGGGGAGGTGCGCGAGGTCGTCGTAGGCCGTGGCGAGGACGTCGATCGCGGGGTCGGTGAGCTCGGCGAGCGGGGTGTCCGGGAGGGGGTGCGCGACGGCCCAGGCGGCGAGGGCCTCCCCGAGGACGTACGGCTCGCCCTCGCGAGGGTAGGGGAGCCTGCAGCCCCAGGAGTTGAGCCAGCGGTGCAGGGCCGTGCGGTGCGCGGGGTCGGCCGGGTCGAGGCCCGGGGCGGTCAGCGCGCGCAGCTCCAGCCAGGTGCGGTCGATGCCCGGGTAGGCGGCGAACACCTCGGCGGAGGCACGCAGGTGCGCCAACCGGAGCGGCGGGGCCGAAGGCTCGGGGCCGGGGCCGAGGTGGGCGCGGGCAAGTCGCGCGGGGACGCACATGCGCCAGGCCTCGGTGACCAGTTCCGTCAGTTCCGGCAGGTCCAGGGCGCTCAGCGTCGCCCGGGCCCAGTGGTACCGGAGGTCGGACTCGCGGGGCATCGAGAACTTCCCCGGGTCCGAGGCCACCAGGGCCGCGCGCTCCTCCTTGGGGAACGCGAAACCCAGGGTGGTCTCGTCACGGGACAGCGCGAGGTACACGATCTTGCCGATGCGGAACTTCACCCGGTCCCGGATCAGATGTTCCTCGGTGCGCGGCAGCGCCAGCGCCAGGCGCCGTACGTCTGCGACGGTGGGCATGTCCTGCCCGTCCTTCCTCCTGTGGGCGGTCCGGCCGGCGCGGTCACGCGCGCGCCGGCCGGACCTTCAGCTCGATCGTCTCCAGCGCCCGTACGGCCGCCGCGTGCGCCTCGGCACCGGTGGCGGCCTCCGTGACGGCCGAGCCGACACGGTCCCAGGAACTGTGCAGCTCGCGCACCTCGGCGCCGGGCTCCACGCTCACCGAGCACACCTCCACGCCGGGCAGTTCCCGCGCCGCCTCGACTCCGGTGACGGATTCGACGACACCGGCCTCCCCGGTGTGCAGGAAGCGGACCGCGGCGGCGCCGGGCGCCTTCGCCGGGAGGTCCGCGGTCAGGGGTTCGCCCTTCATCAGCGTCCAGTAGTCGCGGACGAGGTCGACGCGGTACGCGCGGTCGATGAGGTCGACGATGCCGTCGCCCGGGAAGCGGCCCGCGCACTCGACCAGGTAGGGGCGGCCGTCCTCGACGATCCACTCGCAGTGGACGGTGCCGGTGCCGAAGCCGACGGACCTCAGCAGACGTGCGGTCTCGGCGCGCAGCAGCGCGTCCAGCTCGCCGGGGATGTCGGCGGGAACCAGGTGGCCCAGCTCGATCGGACGGGAGCCGGGGTAGAGGTCCTTGCCGGTGACGTTGCCGAACAGGACCCGGCCGCGCTCGACCAGCATCTCCACGCTGTACTCAGGGCCCCGCACGCACCGCTCGACGAGCATGCGCAGTTCGAAACCCCGGTCGGTCTCCATCACGCCCTCGTCCATGGCGGTGGTCTCCGCCCAGGCCTCGTCGATCTCGTCGGCGGAGGTGAGGACGCGGGTGCCGAGGGCGGCCTGGCGGTTGGCGGGTTTGAGGACGGCCGGGCCGGGGTGGGCGGCCATGAAGGTGCGGACCTCGTCCGGTCCGGCGACCTCCACCGACTCGGGGTTGAGGATGCCGGCGGCGGCGCTGACCTTGCGCAGCAGGGCCTTGTCGCGCAGGATCCGCAGGGCGCCGTAGCCGCCGGTGGGCAGTCCGTAGCGCTCGGCGAGGCGGGCGGCGAACGGGGTGGCGTACTCCTGGAGCGGGGCGATCGCGGCCGGGTCGAGGTCGGGGTGGGTGTTGTAGAACGCGTCGGCGGCGCCTTCGAGCTGGTACTCCCAGGCGATCAGTTCACGGACCACGGGAGCCTCGTCGGCCTTGGGCCGCAGCTCGCGGTTGCGGATGACGTCGGGTTCGTCGACGACGATCACGGAGCCCTCGGGCTGGAACTGGGCGAGCGAGGTCACCGCCACCGCCACGAAGCCGACCATGATCACGGGTCGTACGGTCATGTCATTCACTCCTGGGTTCAGACGAGGTCGGCGCGGACCTGGGCGGCGAGTTCCTCGGCGGTGGACATCGCGTCCTCGAAGGACGTGCCGGTCACGCCGAGGAAGCCGAGGATGCTGTTGCCCTCCGGCGGGCGGCGGACCAGGTCCCCCGGCTTCGCGGTGAGCTTGAGGAAGAGCAGGCCGTCCCGGCCGGTCACCTCGTCGGGGACGTGGACGTCGCCGATCCGGCCGGAGGCCCGCGGCAGCAGGCACAGGGCGGCCGTGTGCACGCCGGTCGGCGCGTAGTGCCCGACCCGTGGGCGGATCCCGCGGGCCACGTCGGCGACGGCGGCGATCGGGTCGTAGCCGGCGGAGACGCGGGCCATGTGGTCCAGACCGCCGCCCCCGGGGCGTACGGCGATCTCCACCAGGTGCGGGCGCCCGTCGTGGAAGCGGACCTCGGCGTGCATCACGCTGCGGACCAGGCCCTGGGCGCGGGCGCCCGCCGCGACGACCTCGTGGACGGCCTCGACCTGCTCCGGGGTGAGCGCGGTGGGGGCGTGGTGGACGTCGTCGTCGAAGGTGTCGCCCTCGGCGGTGACCCGGTCGACGATCGAGCCGAGGTACACCCCGTCGTCCCACACCAGCGCCTCGATGAGGAACTCGTCGCCGTCGAGGAAGGACTCCACCAGCAGTCCGTGCGGGCCGAGGTCGAGGCCGTCGGCCTCCATGGCGTACCAGGACAGCTCGGTCAGGCCCTGGGCGGCCTGGGTGTAGCGCTCACGCAGCTCGGCCTCGTCGTCGGCGCGGAAGACGTAGTGGGAGGCGGCGCCCAGGGTCGGCTTCACGATCACCGGGTAGCCGAACTCCTCGGCGGCGGCCAGGGCCTGGTCCTCGTCGGTGACGAACCGGAAGGACGGGTGGGCGGCGTGGCCGCGTTCGTGGGCCTGGCGCATCAGCAGCTTGTTCCGGCTGGCGCGGGCGGCCTCCAGGCCGATGCCGGGCAGTCCGAGGGCCTCGGCGACGGCGGCGACCGCGAGGACCCCGGACTCGGAGAAGGTGAGGACGCCCTCGAACCGCTCCTCGGCGTGCCACTCCTTGGCCGCGGCGATCAGGTCCGTGACGGCCCGCGAGCCGGCGATGCGGTAGCGGTCGGCGGGCCAGAAGTCGTCGGTGCCCTCGCCGTTGAGGACGTACACGTCGGCGCCGAGGCCGACGAGCTGTTGGTAGCGGGAGACGTAGTAGGTGGCGTTCTGCCGGGCTTCGATCGCCAGGAGTTTCATGGCGTTCCTTTCAGCGGGGTCATGGGGAGGCGTCGAGGGGTGCGGTGTCCAGGGCCGTCAGACCGGTCGGGTCGGGGGCGCGGCCGAGGACGCGGTCGGCGAGGGTGCGGGCGATCAGCGGCGCGAACTTGAACGAGGAGCCGCCGCAGGCCGCGTAGGCGTGGGCCGAGCCGCCGAGGGAGACCACGAGCGGGCCGCCGGTCCCGGAGTACGACAGGTAGTAGCAGTCCTTGCTGCCGAGCACCCAGGCCGGGGAGAAGCCCGGCAGCAGGTCGCCGAACTCGGCCGCCAGCTCGCGCTGGTACTCCTCGGGCGTGTGGTGATCGGTGAGGGCGCCGACCTCGCGGCACAGCGCGGCGGAGGTCACCTTGAGGGCGGTGCCGGCGACCGGCGGGATCAGCCAGGCCCCCCGCCGCGTGCCGAGCGCCGGGATCGCCGGCGTGGCCGCCCACGCCTCGGCCTGCTCCCCGGGCGCTCTGCAGTACAGCAGGGACTGCCGGTGCAGGGTGAGCGTCTTCGCCACCCGGTCGGGCAGCAGCCCGCGCGCCCACGGCCCCACGGCGACCAGGACGCCGTCGGCGTCGAGGACCTGTCCGTCCGCGAACCGGACCCGCCCGCGCTCGCCGTCCACCGCGACCACCGGCCGGTGCTCGACCAGTTCGATGCCGGGCCGCCACTTCAGCCAGCCCACGCAGGCGGCGAGCACGCGCTCGGCGAGCAGCACTCCGGCCTCGTCCTCCAGGACGCCTGCCAGGGCGCCGTCGAGGGAGAGGTGCGGGTAGCGGTCGGCGAGCGCGGCGGCGGTGAGCGTGCGGGCGTGCCCGCCGGCGCCGGTGAGCAGGAACGCGCCCTCGTCCGCCGCGTCGGGCGGGAGCACGGTGAGCGCGCCGACCTGTTCGTAGAAGCGGGTGGCGAGCAGCTCCTCCAGGTCCAGCCAGCGCCGGTGGGCGCTCAGCGCGGCCGCGGTGGCGTGCGGGTCGGCCGGGTGCAGGGCCCGGATGATGCGGTGCTGGTCGAAGGAGGTGGCCCTGCTGTACGGGATGGGGCCCTGGTCGACGACCGTGACCCGGTGTCCGGCGAGGGCGCACTCCACGGTTGTCAGGAGGGCGATCACGCCGCCCCCCACCACGGTGACACGCATCGGGCACCTCCTTTCGCTGCTCGGGTACGGGGTCGGGATGGAGAGGGCACGGGCCGGACGCCCGCCGGGACCGGAGACGGCCGGACGGGCCGGACGGGCCGGACGGGCCGGACGGGCCGGACGGGCCGGACGGGCCGGACGGGCCGGACGGGCCGGACGGGCCGGACACGATCCGGGAAACGGACCGGGAAACGGGCCGGGCAAGGCCCGTTTCCCGGTCCGTCCCGGTGGTCAGCCGAGCGTCGGGACGGTGAACGGCCTGGTCGTCCGCTCCGTCGGCGCCACGGTGAACGTGCCGTCGAAACCCCCCTCCGGGCGGGCCCGTTCGGCGAGGTCGATGAGGATCGGCGAAGCCGCGGCGAGCAGGGTGCGCACTTCCGCGAACAGGTCGCCGAGCTCGGCGGTGGACGCCTCACGGGTGGCCGGGCCCGGACCGGCCGGCAGGGCCTCGGCCCGGGCCAGGAGGCGCTCGGTGTGCAGCGGGATCAGGTCGGCCGTACGGCTGAGGCTGTACCCGGTCAGGCGGTAGCCGGCCTCGAACCGCTCGGCCATCGCCGCCCGGCGGGCGTTCGCCGCCTCGGACACCGGCAGGTCGCGGCCCTGCAGGCCGAGTTCCGCGACCGCCTTGCCGAGCAGGCCGGCCAGCCGGTTCCACGGCTCGACCAGACGCTCGCCGGTGATCTTCTCCAGGGCGGCCCGGGAGAAGTTGGTGCGGGCGTGCTCGGGGGCGGTGAGGGCGAGGTGGAAGCGGACCAGGTCGCGCGGGACCTCGCGGACCAGGTCGCGGGTCCACACCACGTGGCCCTTGCTGGTGGAGAACTTCTCGTTCTCCAGCTCGTAGAACTCGTTGCAGACGATGGCGTCCGGGACGACGTACCGGCCCTCGTGGGCGAGCAGCAGCGCCAGATGGGTCAGGCCCCAGAAGTAGGCGTTGTCGAAGCCGAGGAAGTAGACGAGCCGGATGTCGTTCCCGGCCAGCCACAGTTCGTCGTCGCTCGACGGCTGTTCGCCGCGGGCGCGCTGGGCCACCGCCGTGCAGTACATGGAGGCCGGCATGCCCTCCGCCCAGGCGTTGAGCACCTGGCCCGGCGTTTCCGGGAACGGGGCGGGAATGCCCCAGTCCGTCGGGTACGTGATCGGGAAGTCCGGCAGCGGGCGGGCCAGCAGCTCACGCATCAACTGCACGATGTGCGGCCGCCAGGTGGACTGCTTGGCCTCGTGGAAGGCGGTGAGCCGCTCGCGGTACTCCTCCAGCGGCAGGACGAGGATCTCGGTCTCGCGGTAGGTGACCTCGGCGTCCGGGTCGGTCGTGGAGCGCGGGTCGGTCAGCTCGGCGAAGTTGTTGGGGTGCCCGCAGCTCTCGCACAGTCCGCCCCGGCTGACCGCCAGGCAGACCGGGCAGCCTCCGCTGACCAGACCCTCCATGAGGAACTCGCCGGTGGCCTCGACGTAGGGCAGCCGCACCGTGCGGAGCCTGAACCTGCCGGCTTCGTGCAGCCGGGTCAGGAAGTCCAGGGTCATGGCGCGGTAGCCGTCGTCGAAGGGGGCGAAGCCGTCGACGGAGATGCCCATCAGGCCGAGCGTCTCGCGGATGTCGTGCCAGGACTTCTCGGCGAGTGCCCCCGGGCCGGTGCCCAGCTTGGCCGCGCTGGAGACGACGTACGTCTGGCTGTCGTCGGTGCCCGTCGTGTACAGCACCGGCTGCCCGGTGGCCCGCAGGTAGCGGGCGTGGACGTCGGCCGCCATGTACGGGCCGGCGAGATGGCCGACGTGCAGATCGCCGTTGGGGGTGGGGGGCGGGCCGATGATGACCGTGCGCCGCTGGTCGGTGCTCATCGTGCTACGCCTCCCGTGTCGTGTGACGGGTCGTGAAGCGCTCGGCCATCTCGGCGTCCCACCAGACGCTGTACATCTCGAAGTCGGCGTCGGAGTCGTTGACGACGCGGTGCTCGTGGTGGGGCGGGAAGTGCACGATGTCGCCGGCGTGGAACGGCACGCGCTCGCCACCGGACTCCAGGAAGGCCTCGCCGCGCAGGGCGATGAAGATCTCGTACTCGTGGTGGGCGTGCGGGGTGGACGCGGTACCGGGGCGGATGACGCACCAGGAGCCCTCGAAGGGCGCGTTGAGGTCGGGCCAGGGAAGCAGGCGTTGGGCGTCGAGGCCGTTCTCATGGGTGAGGCCGGCGCGGTCGAGGTTCTTGATCAGCACGGGACGTCCTTCTGCTGGGAGCGAGCGTCGGTCAGGCAGTGGCGAGGGCGGGCTCACGGTCCCCGGCAGGGTGCTCCGCGCGGTGCACGAGAATGTCCTCGGTTATCTCCGCCGAACGGGCGGCGAGGACGCTGAGCAGGGAGTCGGCGATGCCGTGGGTGGCCTCGTTGACCCCCTGGAGGTAGAGGGCCCCGGTGGCCGGACGGCCCAGCTCGAGACGGTAGTTGCGGCTGACCCGGAGCCCGTCCAGACCGAGCCCGGTGCCGAGGTCGCGGACCATGCGGGGCATCGCGCCGTCGAAGCCGGTGCCGAGCAGCACCAGGTCGGTGCGCAGCTCGCCGGTGGCGCCGGTGCGGCGGTCGCCGAGGGTCAGGACGATGTCGTCGCCGTCGGTCGCGGCGCCGGTGACGTCGGTCATGGTGATCATGCCGAGCCGGCCGGTGCCTTCCCGCCGGTCCTGGTAGAACTGCCGGTACAGGCTGTCGAGGGTGGCCGGAGCCAGGCCGCCGTAGTTCGCGCGGTGCATCTCCGCGAGCAGCTGACGGCGGGCGTCCGGGGCGGCCTCGTAGAAGTCGTCGACGAACGACGCGTAGAACAGCTCGTTGGTGAACTTGCTGCTCTCGTAGCCGTTCAGACCGATCGAGCGCATGATCATCGTGGGGTGGCAGCCGGGCAGGTCCCGCAGCGCCGCGCCGAACAGCTCGGCCGCGCTCTGCGCCCCGCCGACGACGGCGACCCGCAGCGGCCGGTCGGCCGGGACGGACCCGATGCGCTGCAGGTACTCGGTGGAGTGAATGACCCGCTCGGCGGGCAGCCCCTCGAACACGGCCGGCACATGCGCGTCCCGCCCGGCGCCGATCACCAGGTAACGGCAGCCGATCGTGTCTCCGTCCGCCAGCCCGACCTGCCAGCCGGTGAGTTCCCCGCCGTCGCCGTACACGGGGGTGACCGAGGTGACGTCCCGGCCGTACTCGACGTTCACTTCCTCCAGCGAGTCCGCGACCCACTGGAGGTATTCGGATATCTCACTGCGGTACGGCACCCAGCTGCCGAGGTTGACGAACGCGTCCAGCCGTCCGTGTGCCTGCAGGAAACTGAGGAAGGAGAACCCGCTGCGCGGATTGCGCATCGTGACCAGGTCCTTGAGGAAGGAGACCTGGCTGAGGGCGTCGGGCAGCAGCATGCCCCGCTGCCACATCACGTTCTTCTCGCGCTCGACGACGAGGGTCCGGCCCGCGAGTTCGGGGGCCAGCTCCTCGATCGCGACCGCGAGGGCGAGGTTCGCCGGGCCGGCGCCGACAGCGAGCATTTCGACGGTGCGGTGTGCCATGAAGTACTCCAGATAAAGGGACTGGGCTTCGGTGCGGGGGCTCGTGGGGGGCTCGTGGGGCTCGGGCGAGGGCTCGTGGGGGGGGCATGGCTCCTTGGGGAGCGGCAGCTCCCGGGGACGGACAAGGGCGGCGGGGCGGACCCTCCGAAGGCGCGCCGGCGGCAGGCGGGGCGAAGGCGTCCCTGCCGCCGTCAGATCGGAACCGGCACGGACAGCGGCCGCCGGTCGAGACCGACCCGGGCCGCCGCCGCGTCCAGCCGGGCATCGGTCTGCGCCCGGTCCGCGCCGGTGACCACGACGTACGAGTGACGGGCGATGTAGCCGTTCGGCGGCAGCCGCAGCTCGGCACCGGGTTCCACCAGTGCCTCGGCGGCCAGCAGCCCCTCGGCCTCCGTGGGCGGGGTGACGGAGACGACCTCGCAGTCCTCGGGCGGGTAGCCGAAGCGGATGCCGACCGTGCGGTGCACGGTGTCGGAGAAGTCGGGGCGCAGACCCAGCGCGGCGCGCACGGCGGCGCGGGCCGGGTCGATGCCGGTGGCGAGCTGTCCCAGGCGCGGGATGAGGTCGCCGCCGAGACGGCCGTTGATCTCGACGATGACCGGGCCGCGCGCGGTCAGCTTCACCTCGGTGTGGGTGATGCCGTAGCCGTAGCCGATGGCGCGGTGTGCGGCGCGGACCGTCTCCAGCAGCGTCCCGTCGGTGCGCAGCGGGTCGTCGGCGGCGACGTGGTGGCCGGTCTCCTCGAAGTACGGGAAGAGTCCGACCTGTTTGCGGGCCACGAACATCGGGTGGTACTCGCCGTCGACCACGGCCGCGTCGATGCTGATCTCGGGCCCTTCGAGGTATTCCTCGACCAGCGCGCCGCCCCGGTAGGACACCGCGCCGATCCGGCCGGCCTCGTCGGCGGTGCGGAACGCCTCGGCGACCTCACCGAGGTCCGCCGCGAACACGACGCCGATGCTGGCGCCCATCCCGCGCGGCTTCAGAACGACGGGGCAGCCGATCGTCCCCGCCGCCGCGAGGGCCTCCTCGGCGGTGTCCACCCACGCGTACCGCGGCTGGTCGACACCTGCCGCGGTGAGCAGCCGGCGGCTGCGGAACTTGTCCCGGCAGCCCTCCACGCCGTCCACGCCCGCACCGGGCAGTCCGAGCGCCTCCGCCACGTGGGCGGTCGTCACGATCAGGGTCTCGTCCCAGCTGAGCACCCCGCGCACGGGGACGCGCCCCGCGAGTTCCCCCGCCGCCGCCAGCACGGCCGCCCGGTCGGTGACGTCCACCATGGTGTGCCCGGTGAGGAAGGGGGTCTGCCAGTCGGGCTCCTCGCCCGTGAACAGCCAGACGGGATGCGTCGCCGCCGCGCCGGCCAGCAGGTACTCGCGGTACCTGCGCATGCCGCACCCGATGAGCAGGACCACGCCGTCCGCTCCCGGCTCGCCGTCCACGCCGTTGTGTGCACCGTTGTCGCCCACGCGCTGTTCGCCTCCTGAAACGCACCGAAGCCGAGTGACGACCCGATTCCACGGGGCGTGCGCATTGCCCGGAAGTCATGTCCGGCAAGGCCAATCAACCCGGTCCCAGGCCCGCCCGCGTCCGGTTGATTGGCCGTCGGCCGCGGCCCTTCCGGGCAACTCCGGCCGCCGCTTGCATGGCTGATGTGATCAATTACGACGGCAAGCGATTCAGGAAGGTCCTCACGGACCCGGCCGACGACGCGCCCATCGCGCTCTACCGGCAGCAGGGCGACCTGGTCTGGGCCGAGTTCGCCGGCGGCGACGTCCGGCGCGGCTCGCTCGCGGGCACCCGCGACACGGACGGCGTGATCAGCTTCTCCTACAGCATGGTCCTCGACGACGGGCGCGTGATCTCCGGCCGGAGCGTGAACACCCCGGAGGTCCAGGCCGATGGGCGGATCCGGCTGCACGAGCGCTGGGAGCGCTACGGCGCCCACGCCGGCAGCGGCATCTCGTACATCGAGGAGGTGCGCTGAGGTGTCCGGCGCCGACTTCTCCGCTCTCGCCCGCGAGGTCGAGGGCCGCGTCCTCCTCCCGGGCAGCGCCGGCTTCCGGGTGGGCTCACGGTTGTTCAACACCCGTTACCGGGACCGTGTTCCGGCCGCCGTCGTCACCGCGGCCCACACCGCGGACGTCCAGCGGGCCCTGCTGTGGGCGCGCGAGCGGGGCGTCCCCGTCGTCGCCCGCAACGGCGGTCACAGCTTCGCCGGCTACTCCGTCAACGAGGGCCTGGTCATCGACCTCGGCCGTCTCACGCAGACCCGCGCCGACGGCTCCACCGGGCTGGTCGTCACGGGCGGCGGCGCGAAGATCAGCCATGTCTACGACGCGATGCGGCCGTACGAGATGGTCTTCTCGACCGGCACCAGTCCGACCGTCGGCGTGGCCGGGCTCGCGCTCGGCGGGGGCGCGGCGTTCGCGGCCCGCCGCTACGGCCTGACCGCCGACGCCCTGGTGGAGACCTCGGTGGTGCTGGCCGACGGCTCCCTCGTGGTGGCGAGCGAGCGGGAGAACCCGGACCTGTTCTGGGCGTGCAAGGGCGGCGGCGGCGGAAACTTCGGCATCAACGTCTCCCTCACCTTCCAGGCCCACCCGGTCCCCGACGTCACGACCTTCCACCTCACCTGGAAGTGGGCGGACGCGGCCGCCGTCCTGGACGCCGGCCAGCGCATGGTGCAGCGGGCACCGGACGACTTCGCGGCCCGGCTGGGGGTGTGGACGCACGGCACCGGCCTCGGCGCGATCCGCGACAACCTGGAGGTCACCCTCCAGGGACAGTACTTCGGGCCCGCGCACCGGTGCCTGGAGATCCTCGACCCGGTGCTGACCGCGGCCGCGCCGGTGTCCCGGGACGTGACCGAGCGGACGTTCTGGGAGGCCAACGCGCACATGGTCCACGCGACCACCGGCGACCAGTTCGCACTGCGCTCCAACTACATCCGCGAACCCCTGGCCGCCGGGGGCGTCGAGACCCTGCTGTCCTGGGTGGAGCGCTGGCCCGGCAGCCACAACGCCGACGGCGGCGGGGCCGGACTGTTCTCCTGGGGCGGCGCCATCAACCGGGTGGCCCCCGACGCCACCGCCTTCGTCCACCGCGACACCCTGTTCCTGGTGTCCCTGGACACCTCGTGGACGGACGACGACGGCCCCGCGCGGATCGACGCCAACCTCGACTGGCTGAACGGCCTGCACGCCGCGATGGCCCCGCACGTCACGGGCTCCGCCTACCAGAACTTCGTCGACCCGGAGCTGACCGGCTGGCGCGAGGCCTACTACGGCACCAACTACGAGCGCCTGACGCAGGTGAAGAGGAAGTACGACCCGGACGGGGTCTTCTCCTTCGACCAGGCGATCGGTTCCTGAACTCCCGCGGGCCCCCACCGAGGCTCCCCACGCAGAGGCCTCACCCGGGTCCCCCCATCCCAACGAAGGTGACGCAATGAGTGTGCCCAAATCCAAGGACGACGCCTCCCCCGGCGTCCTCGACGCGCTGCGGGCGACGCCGCGCCCGGTCCGCTACCTCCTCGGGGGCGTGCTGCTCAACCAGCTCGGCGCCTTCGTCCAGACCTTCCTCGTGCTGTACCTGACGCACCGCGGTTACGGCGTCGACCGGGCCGGCTTCCTGCTCGGCGCCTACGGCGTCGGCGCGGTCGCGGGCACCGTCCTGGGCGGCGAGCTGACCCTGCGGCTCGGCAGCCGCAACACCATCATCGCGGCGATGGGCGGTTCCTCGGTCCTGGTCTTCGTCATCCCGTGGCTGGCCGAGCCCGGCACCTATCCGGTGCTGCTCGGGCTGGTCGTCCTGCTCGGCCTGATGACCCAGGCCTACCGCCCGGCCGCCTCCGCGCTGCTGAGCGAGCTGATGCCGGACGAGTTCCGGGTCATGGGCTTCTCCATGCTGCGGATCGCCATGAACATCGGCGCCGCGGCCGGACCGCTGCTCGCCGCCGGCCTCATCCAGATCAACTGGAACCTGCTGTTCTGGTTCGACGGCGTGACCGCCCTCGTCTACGCGCTGCTCGCCGCCGTCCTGCTGCCCAGGCCGGTGAAGAAGGCCTCCGCGCCGGACCCCGCCGAGGGCGCCGCGGCCGAGGAGGAGAAGCAGTCGGCGTACGGCGCGATGATCCGCGACCACCGCTTCCTCTTCTATCTGGCGTCGATGCTGCTCAGTGCGCTCGTCTACGCCCAGTTCTTCTCGGTCCTGCCGATCGACCTGGAGGACGCGGGCCACTCCACGGCCCTCTACAGCGTGGTCCTCACTCTGTCCTCGGCGCTGCTGATCAGCCTGGAGCTGGCGGTGACCGCCCGGGTGAGCCGGTGGCGTGCGAGCACGGCGGCGGCCGTGGGCACGTTCGTGTACTGCCTCGGCGTCGCGGGCTTCGGCCTGCCCGGCAGCGTGCCCGCGCTGATCCTGCTCACCACCGTCGTCAGCGTCGGCGGCCTGATGGTCAGCGGTCCGACCCTGTGGGCCCACCCGGCCAAGGCCGAACAGAGGGTCCGCGGCCGGTACATCGCCGCCTCCCAGGCCGTCTTCGGCCTCGGCTCCGCGATCGGACCGGCTCTCGGCATGCTCATGTGGACCCGCTACGGCGACGGGATCTGGCTCGCCTGCGGAATCGTCGGCGTGCTGGCGGCGGCCCTGGCCTACGCCGGCCTGCGCCCCTCGGACGAGCCGGCCGGGCCGACCGAAGAGGCTGAAGCGGCTGAAGCGGCTGAAGCGGCGCCGCAGGATCCGCCCGCCGGGGCCGGCCCACGCGAGGACTCGGCCGTCGTCGGCTGACGCCGTCCACGTACGGCCCCGGCCGGTGGCCCCGGCTCCTGCGCCCGGTTCCGGTACCGCCCGGCCCGTCCCCCACCCCCGGACGGGCCGGCGCCCCTCATCACCCCGAGTCACGCCCGTACTCACCATCCCTGAGTACCCGTCAAGGAGGCACCCGTGCCCGTCAGTGACACCCTCATGCCCACCGATCCGGCCCACCGCGGCGAGCGGCCCGCTCGCCGGGACCCCCGGGTCGCCACCCGCCGCCGGCTGCTGATGTGCCGGCCGCGGCACTACGACGTCACGTACTCGATCAACCCGTGGATGAATCCCGACCGCAGCACCGACGCCGCGCTCGCGCTGCGCCAGTGGGAGCGGCTGCGCGACCTCTACATCGAACTCGGGCACAGCGTCGAGGAGATCAAGCCGGTCGAGGACCTGCCCGACATGGTGTTCGCCGCCAACGGCGCCACCGTCGTCGACGGCAAGGTCTTCGGCGCCCGCTTCCGGCACGCGGAGCGCACCGCCGAGGGGCCCGCCTACCTGCGCTGGTTCCAGGAGCGTGGCTACCGGGACGTGCTGTGGCCGCAGCACATCAACGAGGGCGAGGGCGACTTCCTCACCGTCGGCCGGCGGATCCTGGCGGGCACCGGCTTCCGTACCGACATCCGCTCGCACGCCGAGGCGCAGGAGTTCTTCGGTCTGCCGGTGACCTCGCTGACGCTGGTCGACCCCCGGCACTACCACCTCGACACCGCGCTCGCGGTGCTCTCGGACGACGAGATCATGTACTACCCCGAGGCGTTCACCCCGGGCAGCCGGGCCGTGCTGCGCACGCTGTTCCCGAACGCCGTGATCGCCTCCGCCGAGGACGCCGCCGTCTTCGGCCTGAACGCCTTCTCCGACGGCCGTCACGTCCTGCTGCCGACCGCCGCCGAGGGCCTGCGGGCCCAGCTGCGCGCCCACGGCTTCGAACCGGTCGGCGTCGAGCTCACCGAACTGCTCAAGGCGGGCGGCAGCGTCAAGTGCTGCACCCTGGAGCTGCGTGACCGCTGACCCCCGCCCCTCCCCGTTCCGGGAGAGCACCCTCATGTCCCCCGCACCCGCGTTTGTGGACAGCCGTGCCCGATAACCCGGCCTGCTCGTCGGGCGCCGCCCCGGTACCGCCTCCGCGACCGCACACCACGCGCCGCGGGGGCGCACCCATCGGGCCGGCGCCCTGCGCGAGCGCCGCCTGGCGCAGGACGCGAGGAGCCCGGTCGGTCCGGTTGGCACTGAGCCACAGGTGACGCCGATGCTCCCCTCAGGGCAGCGGGGAGCCCTCGTAGGGGCCGTGGGGGTGGCGATCCGCTCCGGATCACCGCAGGGGCGCCCGTCCAGCGGGTGCCGTTCCAGGTCCGGGTGGCGGCGCAGGCTCGGCCGCATGGTGGAGTCCTCCGAGCCGGTCCTCAGTGCCCTCCCCCTTGCCCCCGAGCGGAGGAGCTCGAGGAAAGGTGCCCGGAGCCGGACTTGAACCGGCACGCCCCCAGCAGGGGCAGCGAGGTTTAAGCTCGCCGTGTCTGCATTCCACCATCCGGGCAGGCCATGGGCTCCGCGTCGGGCCCCCCGAGCCTATCGGGACCCCTCACCCGAACTGCGGGGTGGTGGGCCGATGTTGTCTTATTTTATTGGCGCCTGAGGGTGTATCAGGCCACGGAAATCGCCATCAGCACATGCCACCAGCCTTGCGCGCGGGGACCCGGCCGCACGTACGGAATGACGGAATTTCACCGTCCGAACAAGGGTGCTCCACCTGTTCTCACGGCAACCGGCGCCGGGAGGGCCCCGCTCGGCTCGAAAACGCTTTCTCCTCGGAGCCGGCACCCTCGCCTCCCCGGAGACCGCCGTCACCCCCAGGTATGACGGCGGTCTCCGGCGTCCACCCTGAGTCGCCCCCCGGAACCGGAGCTGCGGGTGACTACACGGCGGCCGGCGGGCGGAACGATGGATCTCGTTCCGTTGCCGTGAAACGTCGTCCCGTCAGGAGTGCCCATCCCGTGACCACCGCACCCATCGCCGACCGGACCACCACCGTGGCCGCACGTGCCACGGAGCTGTCGAAGATCTACGGCCAGGGCGAGACCCAGGTGGTCGCCCTCGACCAGGTCTCCGTGGACTTCCGGCAGGCCGAGTTCACCGCGATCATGGGCCCCTCCGGTTCCGGCAAGTCCACGCTGATGCACTGTGTGGCCGGCCTCGACACGTTCTCGGCCGGTTCCGTGCGTATCGGTGACACCGAGCTGGGCTCCCTCAAGGACAAGCAGCTCACCAAGCTGCGCCGGGACAAGATCGGCTTCATCTTCCAAGCGTTCAACCTGCTGCCGACCCTGACGGCCCTGGAGAACATCACCCTCCCGATGGACATCGCGGGGCGCAAGCCGGACAAGCAGTGGCTCGACACCGTGATCCGGATGATCGGCCTGTCCGACCGGCTGAGCCACCGGCCGTCCCAGCTGTCCGGCGGTCAGCAGCAGCGGGTCGCCGTCGCGCGGGCACTGGCCTCCAGGCCCGAGATCATCTTCGGCGACGAGCCCACCGGCAACCTCGACTCCCGTTCCGGCGCCGAGGTCCTCGGCTTCCTGCGCAACTCCGTGCGCGAGCTGGGGCAGACGGTGGTCATGGTGACCCACGACCCGGTCGCCGCGGCCTACGCGGACCGGGTGGTGTTCCTCGCGGACGGCAGGATCGTGGACGAGGTGCACGGGCCGACGGCCGACTCGGTGCTCGACCGCATGAAGCAGTTCGACGCCAAGGGCCGTACGAGCTGAGCCGTCACCGGCCGAGCCGCCGTCAGCGCACAACCGCCCCTCACCTCTTCCGGTGATGCGACCTCACTTCTGCTGACGCCCCCGCCCCCCACTCGTACGACTGGACTCGAGAAGACACCCATGTTCCGTACCGCCTTGCGCAATGTGTTCGCGCACAAGGCCCGGCTCCTGATGACCGTGCTCGCCGTGATGCTCGGCGTGGCCTTCGTGTCGGGGACCCTGGTCTTCACCAACACCATCTCCGACGCCTTGCAGAAGAGCTCCGCCAAGGGCTTCGACCACGTCGACGTCGCCGTCGCCCCCGGATGGAAGCAGGCCGAGGGCGACCGGCTCGGTGAGGTCCAGGAGCTGACCTCGGCCACGGTCGAGGACAGCGCCGAGGTGCCCGGCGCCGCGCAGGCCATCGGCGTCGTCACCGGGTTCACCGCGATGGCCGACCAGGACGGCAAGCTGATCGGCGACGGCTTCCAGTCGCAGGGTGGCAACTACTGGGGCACCGACGACCCCCGCTACCCGTTGGCCGAAGGGCACGCGCCGAAGGGCGCCGACGAGATCCTCATCGACGCCGAGACCGCGAAGCGCACCGGCTACCGGGTCGGCGACACCGTGCGGATGTCGGTCGACGGCCCCGTCCTCGAGCCGGTCGTCACCGGCATCTTCACCACCGACGACGGCAATGTCGCGGCCGGCGGCAGCCTCGCGCTGTTCGACACGGCGACCGCGCAGAAGCTGTTCGGCAAGGAGGGCACGTTCGACGAGATCGCCGTCAAGGCGAAGGACGGCGTCTCCGAGACCGCGCTGAAGGCGCAGCTGGACAAGGCGCTGCCCGAGGGTGCCGTGGAGACCACCACCGGCACGCAGCTCGCCGACGACCAGGCGAGCATGATCGCCTCCTCGATGAGCGGGCTGAAGCAGAGCCTGCTGGTGTTCGCCGGCATCGCGCTGTTCGTCGGTACGTTCATCATCGCCAACACCTTCACCATGCTGGTCGCCCAGCGCACCCGGGAGCTGGCGCTGATGCGCGCGGTCGGCGCCTCCCGCCGGCAGGTCACCCGGTCGGTGCTGATCGAGGCGTTCGTGGTGGGCGCGGTCGCCGCCGTGGTCGGGCTGCTCACCGGTATCGGCATCGGGGCCGGCCTGCGTGCCCTGATGGGGACGTTCGAGGCGACCGTGCCCGCCGGCCCGCTGGTGGTCACGCCGGGCACCGTCGCCACCGCGTTCGCGGTCGGCATCCTGATCACCATGCTCGCCGCGTGGCTGCCCGGCCGCCGGGCCGCGAAGATCCCGCCGGTGGCGGCGATGAGCTCCGTGCACGCCAAGGCGACCACCAAGTCGCTGGTGCTGCGCAACACGCTGGGCGGGCTCTTCTCGGGCGCCGGCATCGCGGTGGTCCTCGCGGCGACGACGATGAGCGGCTCGGACGGCCAGGCCCCCATGGGTCTCGGCGCGGTGCTGCTGATCATCGGCGTGTTCATCCTGACCCCGCTGCTGTCCCGTCCGCTGATCGCCGCCGCGGCGCCGGTGCTGCGCCTCTTCGGGGTGTCCGGGAAGCTGGCCCGGCAGAACGCGGTGCGCAACCCGCGCCGTACGGCCGCGACCGCGTCCGCGCTGATGATCGGGCTCACCCTGATCACCGGAATGACGGTGGTGGCGGGCAGCCTGCAGAACGCCATCGACAAGATGGCCGCCTCCGCGATCGAGGCCGACTACGTGGTGTCGATGGCGAACGGCAACTCGCTGTCGCCGGACGTCGCGCGGACACTGAAGCAGTCCGAGGACGTCACGGCCAGCAGCCCGCTGCGCAACGCGGCCGCCCGTATCGACGGGCAGACGGAGTACCTGACCGGCGTCGACGGTTCCTCGATCGACGAGCTGACCGACTTCCCGGTCCGCGACGGCGCCTTCGAGGTGGCCGGCACGCGGATCGTCGTCGACCGCAGGACGGCCGAGGGGTACGGCTGGAAGGTCGGTTCGGGCTTCACCCTCACCCACGAGGACGGCAAGAAGCAGGAGCTGACGGTCGCCGGGGTCTACGAGGGCAACGAGATGTTCAGCGGCATCCTGCTCGACACCGCCGCCCTCACCCCGCACCAGCGGGACCCGGTCGACATGCAGGTCATGGTGAAGACCTCCGGCGGGGCCTCCGACGCGGCGAAGGACCGGCTGGTGGAGGCCCTCGGCACCAACCCCGCCGTCAAGGTGCAGGACAAGAAGGACATCTCCAACGAACTGGCGTCCATGTTCACGCTGATGCTGAACATGGTCTACGGACTGCTGGCGATGGCCGTGCTCGTCGCGGTGCTCGGCGTCATCAACACCCTGGCCATGTCGGTGTTCGAGCGCTCCCAGGAGATCGGCATGCTCCGCGCGATCGGCCTGGACCGCAAGGGCATCAAGCGGATGGTCCGCCTGGAGTCCCTGGTGATCTCCCTGTTCGGCGGAGTGCTCGGCATCGGTCTGGGCGTGTTCTTCGGCTGGGCGGCCGGGCAGCTGGTGGGCTCGAGGATGGCGACGTACGAACTGATCCTGCCCTGGGGCCGGATGGCGGTCTTCCTGCTGCTGGCCGGCGTCGTGGGCGTGCTCGCGGCCCTGTGGCCGGCCCGGCGGGCGGCACGGCTGAACATGCTCCAGGCCATCAAGGCGGAGTAGTACGGGAGAGCGGGGCGCGGGCCCTGTTCCGGTGGCCGCACTCGGCCGGACTCCTGGCGTCGGCCGGAGTCGGTCGGGGTCGGTCACCGGAGCAGGGCCCGTCGTCGTGCCTGCCGCCGTGCCCGTGGTCGTGCCCGTGGTCGTGCCAGGGGGCAGGGGCCGCGGTCAGTTCCAGGCGCGGGCGCGCAGGGGCAGGCCGGAGGCGCCGGATTCGGGGGTCTTCACGGCCAGGACCTGGTTGACGCCGATGCGGTTGCGTTCGAAGGCGAGCGCGGAGGCGGCCATGTACAGCCGCCAGACGCGGGCACGGCCCGGCCCGGTGAGCGTGACGGCCCGGTCCCAGCCGGCCTCCAGGTTCGCCACCCAGCGGCGCAGGGTGAGGGCGTAGTGTTCGCGGATCGACTCGACGTCGCGCGCCTCGAAGCCGGCCCGCTCCAGCAGGGACACGGTGGTGCCCACGGGGGCGAGTTCGCCGTCGGGGAAGACGTAGGCGTCGATGAACGGGTTCAGTGCGTACTCCGTCTCGTCCCGGTGCGGGCGGCGTGCGATCTGGTGGTTCAGCAGCCGTCCGCCGGGCTTGAGGAGGCGGTGCAGAGCGGTGGCGTACTCCAGATAGAGCGGGGAGCCGACGTGTTCGGCCATGCCGATCGAGGAGATCGCCTCGTAGGGGCCGTCCGTGACATCACGGTAGTCCTGTACGCGGATCTCGACCCGGTCGGTGAGCCCTGCGTCGGCGACGCGCTTGCGGGCGTACGCGGCCTGCTCCTGGGAGAGGGTGATGCCGACGACGCTCACGCCGTGCTCGCGGGCGGCGTGGATCGCCATGGAACCCCAGCCGCAGCCGACGTCCAGCAGCCGTTGGCCGGGGGTCAGCGCGAGCTTGCGGCAGATGAGTTCGAGCTTGTCGTGCTGGGCCTGTTCGAGGGTGGCACGCGGAGACGGGGCGGGCCAGTAGGCGCAGGAGTACACCATGGACGGGCCGAGGACGATCTCGTAGAAGTCGTTGCCGACGTCGTAGTGGTGGCTGATGGCGCGTTTGTCGCTGCGCTTGGTGTGGAGGCCGCGGTGGGGCCTGCGGATCTCCTCCGGGGGCGGGCCGGGCGGCAGCGGCGGGCCGGCCAGCGCGACGAGGCCGCGGACGGCCGCACGGACGCCGGGGTCGCGCAGGGACCGGGCGAGGGTGGGGGTGTCCTCGCCGCGCTCCCAGAGGAGACCGGAGACGAGTTTGAGGACGGTGTACAGGTCGCCCTCGACGTCCAGGTCGCCGGACACCCAGGCGCGGGCGAGGCCGAGTTCGCCCGGCTTCCACAGCAGGTGGCGCACGGCGCGGCGGTTGCGTACGACGAGGATCGGGGCGTCCGGCGGACCGGCCTGTGATCCGTCCCAGGCGCGGACGCGCAACGGGAGCGGTGCGCCCACCAGCTGTTCGACAAGGCCCTTCAGCCGCGAGGCGGCATCTCTCATGGTGTGCACCTCCGATAGGGGCGTCCCCTGCTCGAGCGACGTCGAGAGCTCGGGAAGGCCAAATCCCGGAATGTCGTGTCGTCACCACGTAAACACCTGCGGGGCGCGCGGCAGTCCTAGGCGCGCGTCATGAGTGGGCAAAACGCCGAAAGGGCCGCCCGCACCACGGATGGCGGGCGGCCCTTTCGGGAGCCGAGGACGGCCTGGCCGACGACCCGGAGCCTGTCGCTCGGAGCAGGAGCGCCAGATGGGACGCGGATCGGACGGGCCGGCGGATCAAACGGACCGGTCGATCGGACGGACCGGCGGATCAGGCGGACCGGAGGTCGCCCGGCCGTACGCGGGCCCGGAGGGCCGGCGGGTCGGGCGACCAGCGGTCGATCGGCCTGGCGTCAGGAGGCGTTGGCCTTCTCGGCCTTCTCGGTCGATTCCTTCTTGGCGGCCGCGGGCAGCGGCGCCGGCTTCGCGGCCTCGTAGAACTCGTCGCGCGGGGACTGGATCGCGCCCAGCGAGACGACCTCGCGCTTGAGGAATACGGCGAGCGTCCAGTCGGCGAAGACACGGATCTTGCGGTTCCAGGTCGGCATCGCGAGACCGTGGTAGCCACGGTGCATGTACCAGGCGAGCCGGCCCTTGAGCTTGATCTTCATCTTGCCCATGACGATCATCGCCACGCCCTTGTGCAGGCCGAGGCCCGCCACGGCGCCCTTGTTGGCGTGGCTGTAGTCCTTCTGCGGGAAGCCCCGCATGCCGGAGACCACGTTGTCGCCGAGGACCTTGGCCTGGCGCAGGGCGTGCTGGGCGTTCGGCGGGCACCAGGCGTTCTCGTTGCCGGCCTTGCGGCCCACGAGGTCCGGCACCTGGGCGTTGTCGCCCGCGGCCCAGATGTAGTCGGTGCCGGTGACCTGGAGGGTCGGCTGGGTGTCGACGTGGCCGCGCGGGCCCAGCGGGAGGCCGAAGCGGGCCAGCGCCGGGTTCGGCTTGACGCCGGCCGTCCACACGATGGTGTTGGAGTCGACCTCGAGGCCGTTCTTCAGCACGACGTGGCCGTCGACGCAGGAGTCCATGGAGGTGGAGAGGTAGACCTCGACACCACGGCCCTCGAGGTGCTCCTTGCCGTACTTGCCGAGCTTGGGACCCACCTCGGGGAGGATCTTGTCGGCAGCGTCGACGAGGACGAAGCGCATGTCCTCACGGGACACGTTCCTGTAGTACTTGGCCGCGTCCCGGGCCATGTCCTCGACCTCGCCGATGGTCTCCGCACCCGCGAAGCCGCCACCGACGAAGACGAAGGTGAGCGCCTTGCGGCGGATCTCCTCGTCCGTGGTGGAGTCGGCCTTGTCGAGCTGCTCGAGGACGTGGTTGCGCAGGCCGATGGCCTCCTCGATGCCCTTCATGCCGATGCCCTGCTCGGCGAGGCCGGGGATCGGGAAGGTACGGGAGACCGCGCCCAGCGCGATGATCAGGTAGTCGAAGGGCAGCTCGTAGGCCTCGCCGACGAGCGGCGCGACCGTGGCGACCTTGCGGTCCTGGTCGATGGTGGTGACCCGGCCGGTGAGGACCTCCGCCTTGGGGAGCACGCGTCGCAGGGGGACGACGACGTGCCGCGGGGAGATGTTGCCGGCGGCGGCTTCGGGCAGGAAGGGCTGGTAGGTCATGTACGACCGCGGGTCGACGACGGTGACGGTCGCCTCGCCGTAACGCATCTTCTTCTGGATGCGCCGAGCTGCGTACAGGCCTACGTACCCACCGCCTACTACGAGGATCCTGGGACGCTCCGTGGTGCTCATGCCATCGAGTATCCACCCGCCCGAGGGGGTGCGTTCGTGCGCCCCTTCACAAGCTTGGTCAGCGGTCGTGTTACACTTCCCGGCTTTTGTGATCAAGCCCATGCCGGGAGTCGGGAACCAGGACCCTGCCCGACCCGTTGTCAATGCCGCGTGAGCTGCCTCTCTTCGATCCCGGCGACGCCGTGAGTCCCCCCGCGTGCCCTCGGGGGCAACCTGCCGGACGCCTCTCGCCCACACCTTCTGAACATGTTCAAAGCAGCCCAGGGGGCCCGAAAGGGGCAACCGGACTCAGTTCTTCGACCTACCGGGGCAATTTCCTTGTGAAGAACTTCACGAACTTTCCCGCCGGCAGGCCCCGAAAGGGCCGGTCGGCCCCTTCCCTCAGCCGCTCAAACGGTATCCACGCTGCTCAGCGGAGTGCTGTTCGGCGCCGAGTTCGTCGAGGCTGTCGGCGCTCCGGTCCGTCATGGTGCGCACCGCCTGGACCCGCGAGGCACCGGCACGGCTTGTCCTCCTGCTGGGGCTCCCCGGCTGATTCGCGGCACGCGCAGGGGTGGAGAAGCCGGGAATGGCAAGGGCCGCCAAGAGCACGCCGGCGGCGAGCGCGCCGCGCCGGGGCGGGCCCGCGTCCGCCCTTCCGAGGTCCGTCAACTCCCGCCGGTGCCGGCCGGATCGGATCCCACGACGGACGGAGCGGGCGTGAGCCCTGCTTCGGCGTGCATCAGGACGGGGCGGGATCACCCTCGGCGGTCATGCGCTGCCGCCGGTAGTGGCGGGCCGCTCGGGCCCGGTTTCCGCATGACGGTTTGCACCATTCCTGACGCCCATGGCTCTTGACGAAGTAGCGCACGCAGCGGGGTGCGGCACAGGCCCGCAACCGCTCGCGCTGCGGGCCGCTCAGGAAGTCGATGGAGGCGCGGGCCAGGGCCGCCACGAGGCGGACCTTCGGATCGGTCTCCGCCGACAGCAGGCGGGGCGTGGGGACACCGTCCGGCGGCCATTCCAGTTGCGGGACGACCGTTTCACGGGCGGCGACCGCGTTGAGGTGGGCCAGTGCCTGCTCGGCCGGCATCAGCCGCCGGGCGTCCGCCGAGCTGGGGGGAGCGGGGCTCACCGCCCGGGCGAACAGCGCCCGGACCGCGCGTCGCAACGCGACGATCTCGGCTCCGAGGTCCTCGTCCGCCGTCATTTCCCCAGCGGGCACGCAGCCGGTGAGCAGGCCGGCCTGTGCCTGGATCCAGTGGGTCGTTCCCTGGACCGTAGCGAGGTCGTCGGTGACGCCGCCGTCCCCGTCGTGACGGATCGTGCTCGCCAGTTCCAGCGCCGGCCAACGCTCCGCCGACATCCCCGTCCCTCCCCGCTCGTTCGCCGATCACTTGATCACATTCCTGCGCGCACCCTAGGGTCTCTCATGGGAAAACGAGAACTTCCGTTAGAGAAACTGCGGTTGAGGCCGCCATGGGAGGGGACGGAAAATGACGGTGCTTCTTGCCCAGGTCAGTGACCTGCACCTGGACGGCAGCGAACGGGCCACCCGGCGTGCCGAACGTGTCATGGACTACCTGCGGGCCCTGCCCCGCCCGGTCGACGCGGTCCTGGTCACCGGGGACATCGCCGATCACGGCGAGGAAGCCGAGTACGAGGAGGCGGCCCGCATTCTGGCCGCTCCCTTCCCGGTGCTCACCTGCCCCGGCAATCACGACGCGCGTCCGGCCTACCGCAAGGCCCTGCTCAAAGAGGCACCCGAGGACGGGCCCGTCAACCGGCTCCACCACGTCGCCGGGACCGCCGTCCTGATGTGCGACTCCACCATTCCCGGCCGTGACGAGGGACGCCTCGACGCCCGGACCCTCGACTGGATCGACACCACCCTGACCGGGCTGCCGCAGAACACCCCGGCCCTGGTCGCGTTCCATCAGCCGCCGGTCGAACTCCACCACCCGCTGCCCGATTCCGGGATGCTCGAAGAACCCGGACGACTGGCGGCCCTGCTGGCGGCGCACCCGCAGGTGGCCGCCGTCCTGACCGGACACGCCCACACGGCGGCCGCCTCGACCTTCGCCGCCCGCCCCCTGATCGTCGGTCCTGCCGTCACCTGGACCCTGCGCATGCCCTGGGAGGGCGACCGGCCCGCGGACCGCGACCAGCCGCCCGGCCTCGCCTTCCATCTCCTGGGCGACGACCGGCGCCTGACCACCCATTTCCGCGTCGTGCTCTGACCCCATCCACTCGGCCCGGAGGCATCGTGGTCCGTCCCTGTGCCGTCCTCGGGTTCCTGGCGGCGGCCCTCCCCCGGTCGCCACCCCCGGAGCCGGCCTGGCCCCTCCGGTCCAGCACGTCACCGGAAGCAGCCGCGGCAGCGGCCGCCGTCAGGCTCTTTCCGTCGCCCTCGGGACCATCACCGGGCTGTACATCCACGCCGCGCTCGCCATCGGCGGCCTGTCGGCCCCACGCGCTGCTGATCACACTCCGGCTGCTCGCCTGGACCGTCCTCGTCCGGCGCGCCTCACGCACCCTGCGCACGCCCCGCTTCCGGCGCGTGACCGCGAGGATCACAGCCGCGGTGTACCTCGCCCTCGGGGTCCGGACCGTGGCCACGTGAACCGGCAGCCGCCGTACGGACCTGGGGGGGGCGGCCCGTGTCCCGAGAGCTCCGGCGTCGAAGAATTCGCCCGTGGGCCGGGACTCCCGGGATGCGGACCGCGCCCACACGCACGTCTTCTACGCCTACGCCACCGACCAGGCGATCCCGTCCAGGATGTCGTGTTCGCTGACGACGACCTCCTTCGCGCCGGTGCGTTCCATGACGGCGAGGAGGACCAGGGCGCCCGCTCCGATGACGTCGACCCGGCCCGGGTGCATGGAGGGGATCTCCGCGCGTTCGGCGTGGGTGGCGTGGAGCAGCCGGCCGGTGATCTCGCGGACGCGTTCCAGGGTGACCCGGGAGTGGTGGATGGCCGTCGAGTCGTACGCGGGCAGGTCCTGCGCGATCGCCGACACCGTCGTGACCGAGCCGGCCAGGCCGACCAGGGTGCGGGCCTCGCGCAGCGGGACCGTCCGCTCGGCCCGGTCGAGGGCGGCCTCGATGTCGGCCCGCATCGCCGCGATCCGTTCCTCGGTCGGCGGGTCCATCACCGCCCCGTCCACCAGCAGGTGCCGCTCGGTCATCCGTACGCAGCCCACGTCCACGGACCGGGCGGCACGTACGTGGTCGTCGCCGACGACGAACTCGGTGGAGCCGCCGCCGATGTCCACGACCAGGAACGGGCGGTGCAGGTCCGCACGGCCCGTCAGTTCCTTGGTGGCGCCGGTGAAGGAGAACTCGGCCTCCTGGTCGCCGGTGATGACCTCGGGCTCCACGCCGAGGATGTCCAGCACCCCGCGCACGAACTCGTCCCGGTTCTCGGCGTCGCGGGAGGCGGAGGTGGCGACGAAGCGCAGGCGCTGCGCGCCGTGCTCCTTGATGGCCTCCGCGTACTCACGGCAGGCGGCGAACGTCCGCTCCAGCGCCTCGGGGGCGAGCCGGCCCGTGCGGTCGACGCCCTGGCCGAGCCGCACGATCGTCATGCGCCGGTCCAGGTCGGTCAGTTCACCGGTCGCCGGATCGGCGTCGGCCACCAGGAGCCGGATCGAGTTGGTACCGCAGTCGATGGCGGCGACTCGGGTCATCGGTCGTTCTCCTCGATCGGCTTGGCCGCGAAGTAACCGCCGTCCGAGCTCTCCACCTGCCATCCCTCGCCGGCGGGCGGCTCGACGGCCGTCACGCACGGGCCCTTGCGCCACCACTCCGGCAGCATCGCGAGCGCCTCGTCGCCCAGCGGGTTGACCCCGGGGCCGGCGGCCAGCGAGTGGGCGACCAGGACGTGCAGGCACTTCACCCGGTCCGGCATCCCGCCGGCGCTCGGGAAGTTCTTCAGTTCCTCGATCTCGTCGCGGCGCCGGATGTAGTCCTCGTGCGCCGCGCGGTACGCGTCCGCCAGCTCCGGGTCCGTCGCCAGCCGCTCCGTCATCTCCTTCATCACGCCGTTCGCCTCCAGCGTTCCGATCGCCGAGGCGGCCCGGGGGCAGGTGAGGTAGTACAGCGTCGGGAAGGGGGTGCCGTCGGGCAGCTTCGGCGCGGTCTCGACGACGTCCGGCTGCCCGCAGGGGCAGCGGTGCGCGATGGCGCGCAGCCCGCGCGGGGGCCGGCCGAGCTGCTGCTTGAACGCCTCGACGTCCGCGTCGGTCGGTTCGGTGCGCGGGGTCGTGGGCGGGGGCGTGTCCATACCTGTCTTTCTGCGGTTCTCGGCGGTTCTCGGTGGTTCTCTACGATTGTCTGCGCGGCTTCCGCGCGACTTCCGCGCGGGTCTCCGTACGACGGGCTGTCGCCGTCGTGCGGGGTCGTACGGGGTCGTGCGGTCGGCCCTGCGGGTTCCGGTGAACCGCAGGGCATCAAGGCTACGGCTCCGGGCTCACCGCTCGGCCGCGTCGGACTTGTCGACGCCGTCCCAGACGTTCGCGTACCAGGGGCGGGCGGCCGATCCGCGGTCGGCGCGCGGCTGGTCGGCCGCGCTCGGATCGATCACGATGTAGCCGGTCTCGCCGGGCATGACGTAGTGCAGCCGCGCGCGGACCTGCTGCTCGGCGTAGGCGTCGTCCTGCCAGCGCGCCTTCATGTCGCGCAGCTGTTCGACCCGCTGGCGGGTCTCGTCCTTCTCCTGCTGGAGGTCGGCGATGTCGGCGCGCTGGGACACGTACTGCCGCATGGGATAGGCGAGGGCCACGATCAGCGAACAGACCACCAGGGCGAGCAGCGCGGCCCGGCCGGTCAGCCGGGAGCGGCGGGCCTGGCGCTTGGTCTGCGAGCGGTAGACCCGGGCGGCGGTCTGCTCGCCGATCAGCCGGATCCTGGTCGCGGTGGAGAACCGGTCCCGGTCCTTCACGGCCATGTCCCCGCCTCCCGTTCCCCTGCCATACGCACGTACGTCCCCGGACACGGTACGGGACCGCGTCCGGGGACGTAGGGACTACCGGCGGGGACACGACCCGGGTCGTGTCCCCGTACGGGTCAGCCCTTGCTGCGCCTACTGGTTCGCGGAGCGCCGCGCCTACTGGTTCGCGGAGCGCTGTGCCTACTGGTTCGCGGAGCGCCGCGCCTACTGGTTCGCGGAGCGCCGCGCCTACTGGTTCGCGGAGCGAAACCGCGGGAAGGCGCTGCGGCCCGCGTACACCGCGGCGTCGTCGAGGATCTCCTCGATGCGCAGCAGCTGGTTGTACTTGGCGACGCGCTCGGAGCGGGCCGGGGCGCCGGTCTTGATCTGGCCGCAGTTGGTGGCGACGGCCAGGTCGGCGATGGTGACGTCCTCGGTCTCACCGGAGCGGTGCGACATCATGCACTTGAAGCCGTTGCGCTGGGCCAGCTCGACGGCGTCCAGGGTCTCGGTCAGCGAACCGATCTGGTTCACCTTGACCAGCAGGGCGTTGGCCGCGCCCTCCTCGATGCCGCGGGCCAGGCGCTCCGGGTTGGTGACGAACAGGTCGTCGCCGACGATCTGGACCTTGTCGCCGAGCTTGTCGGTGAGGGCCTTCCAGCCCTCCCAGTCGTCCTCGAACAGCGGGTCCTCGATGGAGACCAGCGGGTACGCCTCGACCAGTTCGGCGTAGTACTCCGTCATCTCGGCGGCGGAGCGCTCCTTGCCCTCGAAGACGTACGTGCCGTCCTTGTAGAACTCGGAGGCGGCGACGTCGAGCGCGAGGGCGATCTGCTCGCCGGGGGTGTAACCGGCTTCCTTGACGGCCTCGAGGATGAGGTCGAGGGCCTCGCGGTTGGAGCCGAGGTTCGGGGCGAAGCCGCCCTCGTCGCCGAGGCCGGTGGCCAGGCTCTTGCGCTTCAGGACCTTCTTCAGCGTGTGGTAGACCTCGGTGCCCCAGCGCAGGGCCTCGGAGAAGGACTCCGCGCCGATCGGGGCGATCATGAACTCCTGGATGTCCACATTGGAGTCCGCGTGCGAACCGCCGTTGAGGATGTTCATCATCGGCACCGGCAGCAGGTGCGCGTTGGGGCCGCCCAGGTAGCGGAAGAGCGGCAGGTCGCTGGCCTCGGAGGCGGCGTGGGCGACGGCCAGGGAGACGCCGAGGATGGCGTTGGCGCCGAGGGAGCCCTTGTTGTCGGTGGCGTCCAGGTCGAACATCGCCTGGTCGATCAGGCGCTGCTCGGTGGCGTCGTAGCCGACGAGCTCCGGACCGATCTGCTCGATGACGGCCAGGACGGCCTTCTCCACACCCTTGCCCTGGTAACGGTCGGGATCGCCGTCACGGAGTTCGATGGCCTCGAAGGCGCCGGTGGAGGCGCCGGACGGAACGGCGGCACGACCCGTGCTGCCGTCGTCGAGGCCGACCTCGACCTCGACCGTGGGGTTGCCTCGGGAGTCCAGGATTTCCCGGGCTACGACGACGTCGATGGACGGCACGAGCATCTCCTTCATGGATGTGACGTGGTTCAGCGGGGCCACGGGGCCCTGCGGACCCGAGCCTATCCGGCTCGGGGCGATCGGCCATCCGGTCGGCCGCTCCGCGGACAGAACCGAGAGTAAATTGTTTCCGAACGGAACAAAGGCGGTATCGGAAAACCGGGAGACGGGAGGCCGGCTCCGGCATCGCGCACGGACCCACTCCGGCACCGCGCACGGACCGACTCCGGCACCACGCACGGACCCACTCCGGCACCACGCACGGACCCACTCCGGTACCACGCACGGACCCACTCCGGTACCGGACACGGAAAAAGCCCCGCCCCGGCGCGTACGGGGGCACGCGCCGGGGCGGGGCAGGCACCCGTGGGGACGGGGCCCGGACTCGCGGCCGCGGCCTTACTTCAGGTGCAGCTGCTGGCCCGGGTAGATGAGGTCGGCGTCCTCGACGATGTCGTCGTTCAGCTTGAACAGCTTGTCCCAGCCGCCCTTGACGTCCTGCTCCGAGGCGATCGAGCTGAGGGTGTCGCCCTTGACGACCTTGTACTCGCCGTCGCCCTTCTCGACCTTCTCACCGGTCGGGGTGGTGACGGTCTTCTTGGCGGCCGGACGCTCGTCGGAGCGGGAGGCCTTCTGCTCGGCCGAACGCTCGGGAGCGGCCTCGGTGTTCCGCTTCGGGGACTCCTGCTGCTGGGACTCCTGCTGCTGGGACTGCTGCGAGGAGCCGCTGTCCTGGTTGCCCGAACTCTGGTTGCCCGAGCCCTCGGTGGAGCCGCCACCGGTGTGGGCGGCGTTGGACAGGCCCTTGCCGCAGACCGGCCAGGCACCCTTGCCCTGGCCCGCGAGGACCTTCTCGGCGATCTCGATCTGCTGGGCCTTGCTGGCCTGGTCGGCGGTGCCGGCGTACGCCGTGCCGCCGTAACCGGCCCAGGTGGAGGCGGAGAACTGCAGGCCGCCGTAGTAACCGTTGCCGGTGTTGATCGACCAGTTGCCGCCGGACTCGCACTGGGCGACGGTCTCCCACTCGGAGGCGGTGGCGGCGGAAGCGTTGCCGGCCGCCATCAGCGGGGCGGCGACAGCGGCACCGGTGACGCCGGCGACGGCGATGACACGGGTGGCCTTGGACGGACGACGGTGCTTGCCCTTGCCGGAAAACAGCATGGATGGATCCCCTCACCGACGCCTACGAGGTGAGCTGTCGGGTTCGGGCCGGTTGAGTTGCCCGGCCGCGTCCCTCACGGGACACGGCTTCACCCCTAGCCGCATCCGGCATCCCTCACCGGATTCGGCGCCTACCTTGGGTCCCCCGCTCCTGCCTACGGCGCATGACGCGACGACTGTTCCCGTGCTGCCACTGGCAGGATTCGGCGTGGCGGCAGCCGGGGCCCGTGATGACGAGCGGTCACGACCGTAGACACGGGCCCGGCGGATTATCAAAGAAGATCAGGCCTTCTGAGACCTATCTCTCATCATCTTTAAACCGGACATTCGCGGCAAAACGCAACGTCAATTGGCGCTGTCGACGCACTTTTTCGCACACCGGTCCGCCTGTCGCCCCGTCACCGCCCGACCCGCACCCGGCCACCGCTCGACCGGGAAGTGCCCGCGCCCCCAGCTGCCGCCCGGATGTCAGCCGTTGTCCGATTCGAACCCGAACGCGAGCGTCTGACCGGGAAGGATGAGGTTCGGGGCGGCCGCGCCCAGGACCTCGTCCCCTCCGCTGTACTGGGCGAGCCATCCGCCGCCGAGGGCAAGGGAGTCGGAGGCGACCGAGGAGTCGCTCCCGGCACCCGAGCCGGAGCTGCTGGACGGGGACGCACTGTCAAGGCCGCGCGTGAAGCCGAGACCGCCGCGTGAGGCGTGCCGGCCGGAGGATCCGGCGTCACGGTCCTCGCGCACCTCTTCCTCGGCGCTGGCGCCGCGGTGGCGGCCGCTGCCGGAGCTCTCGCCATCGGACGATTCCGAAGCATCTTCCTTTTGCCCCGACTTGTCCGAGTCGTCACCCTTGGCCGAGGCGGAGGGAGACGGGGAGGCGGAGGGGGAAGCGTCGGGGTCGACCGGTCCGCCCGCACCCTCCTCCTTCTCCTTGCCGTCCGCGGCACCCTTCGCGTCCTTCGCGTCCTTGGTGTCCTTGGTGTCCTTGGCGTCCTTCGAGGAGTCGGAGGACTGGGACGGCGACGGAGTGACGGACCTTTCGGAACCGGACTTGCCCGACGCGTCGCCCTTCGCGCCGGTACCGAGGTCGAGCGCGGGCGAGTCCTGTCCCAGGCCCCCCAGCAGCCCGCAGGCCCGCCACGCGCCGACACCCTGGTCGGCGAGGATCTTCTCGGCCACCGCTATCTGCTGGCCGCGGCTGGCCTGGTCGGCGCTGGCCGCGTAGTCGAGGCCGCCGTACTTCTCCCAGTCCGTCTGGGTCAACTGCAGGCCGCCGTAATAACCGTTGCCGGAGTTCTGGCTCCAGGAGCCACCGGACTCACACTCGGCGACCCGGTCCCAGGTCGAGCCGTCGGCCGCACTGGCCGCGCCGGCCCCGAGGAGGGGAATCGCGATGGCCGAGCCGGTCACTCCGGCCGCGACGATAAGAGCCGGAGCCTGGCGGGGGCGACGGTGACGACCGTTCCCGGAGAGCATGCGGAGACCTTTCGCAGACAACGGTTGCTCGCACGGCGATTGGAACTGTGGTATCGCAGAAGCGAGACGCCGTGCTTGATGGGTGAACGTATCCGCACTCGAACGTCTGTCACAAGTTCATGCCGCGCAGATCACATGAAGATCACAGAGTTGAGTGGGTGTCACCTTTACGCCGGCCCCACCCGAACTCGACGGACCGTGTCCACGGCGGACCTGACGGTCACTTGCGCGGAGGCAAAGGGCGGCCGGAGGACGGCCCGGAGCGGACTCGGCGACCATCCGGGTCATTTCGGAACGGGTGCCGGGCACGGTGCTCCGTAGGCGAGATCACATCGGCAGCGCGGTGAACCGCACCGGCAGTGTGCGCAGTCCGCGCATGATGAGGCCGCCGCGCCAGCGCAGTTCGGCCGGGTCCACCGCGAGTTCGAGGTCCGGCAGACGGGTCAGCAGGGTGGCGAGCGCGGTCTGGCCCTCCAGACGGGCCAGAGGAGCGCCGAGGCAGTAGTGGATGCCGTGGCCGTACCCCAGATGCTGGTTGTCGCGCCGGGCGAGGTCGAGCGTGTCGGGGTCGGCGAACCGATCCGGATCGCGGTCCGCGGCGGCCAGGACGACGAGGACCGGGTCGCCGGCCGAGATGCGCTGCCCGCCGAGGGTGAGTGCCTCGGTGGCGAACCGCCAGGTGGCCAGCTCCACGGGCCCGTCGTAGCGCAGGAGTTCCTCCACTCCGGTCTCCAGCAGCCCGCGCTCCCCTGCGGCGAGCGACGTCTGCAGGCGCTCACGCTGCTCCGGGTGGGTGAGCAGGGCGTAGGTGCCGTTGCCGATGAGGTTGACGGTGGTCTCGAAACCGGCGAACAGAAGGATGAAGGCCATGGCGGCGGCCTCGTTCTCGGTGAGGTGCTCACCGTGGTCGGAGGCACGGATCAAGCCGGAGATGAGGTCCTCGCCGGGGGCGGGTTCGGCGGGCAGGGCCTCGCGCTTGCGGTGGATCAGGTCGGCCAGGTAGCCGCGCATCTTCTTCACCGACCGGGCTACGCCGCCCCTGGGGCCTCCCTGGTGGCGGATCATCATGCCCGCCCAGTCGCGGAAGTCGTCCTGGTCCTCCCGGGGAACGCCGAGCAGGTCGCAGATGGCGTAAATGGGGAGCGGGAAGGCGAAGTCGTGGATGAGGTCGGCGGAGCCGCTGTCCGCGAACCGGTCGATGAGTCCGTCGGTGAGCTCCTGCACCCGGGGCGCGAACTCGGCGACCCGGCGCGGTGTGAACGCCTTGCTGACCAGTCTGCGCAGCCGGGTGTGGTCCGGCGGGTCGATGTTGAGCAGATGCGTCATCAGCTCGGCCTTGCGCTCACCGGGGATGCCGGTCTTCCCCTTGGCGTGGGCGGGCTCGGCGTGGTGGGCCGGGTTCTTGGAGAGGCGGGGGTCGGCGAGGGTCTGCTTGGCGTCGGCGTAACGGGTGACCAGCCAGGCCTCCACCCCGCTGGGCAGCCGCGTCCGGTGCACGGGCGCGTGCTCCCTCAGCCAGGCGTACGCGGGGTAGGGGTCGCTCGCGAACTCCCAGGTGAAGAGTTCGGGGGCGCCGTTCTCGGGCTGGGACTGAAACTGGGGCTGGGGCTGGTCGGTCACCGCTCGACCGTATCCGGCGGCGGGCGGGGAGACGCGCCCCGCTCCCCGCGACGGGCGTCCGGCGGCCCACGGGCAAGGCGCGCCCTCCTCCCCGCGGCGGGTGCCCAACAGCCCACGGGCAGGTGCGCCCCGCTTTCCACGGCAGGTGTCCGGCGGCGCGCGGCAGGGGTGCCTACTCCCCCACGCCCTCCGCGGCCCGTATCGCGTCCCGGTAGGCCCGGGCGGCCGCGCGCAGTGCCGCCTCCGGGTCGGCGCCCTCCGCCTCGGCCCGCACCGCGAGGCCGAGCAGTTCGTAGCCGATGCCCTCCGCTCGGGGCAGGGGGACGTCCAGCCCGGCCGTGCGGACGCGGGAGGCGAGTTTGGCGGCGAGGGCCAGTCCCGGCTGGCCCAGCGGGATGCCCTCGGTGATCGAGCTGCGCCGCTTCTCGACCGCCTTGGTGCGCAGCCAGTGCTCCTTGACCTCCTCGGGGGTGGTCGCCGTCTCGTCGCCGAAGACGTGGGGGTGACGGTGGACGAGCTTGGCGACGATGCCGCCGGCCACGTCGTCCACGGAGAAGGGCTCCTCGGGGTGCTCCTCGGCTATGCGGGCGTGGAAGACGACCTGAAGGAGGACGTCGCCCAGTTCCTCGCGCAGTTCGTCCCGGTCGCCCTCCTCGATCGCCTCGACGAGTTCGTACGCCTCCTCGATGCCGTACTTCGCCAGGCCCTTGTGGGTCTGGCGGGAGGACCAGGGGCACTCGGCGCGGATGCGGTCCATGACCTGGACGAGGTCGAGCAGGCGGGCGCCCGGCAGGTCGTAGGAGGCGGGGAGCAGTTCCAGCTCCGGCATCGGGACGCGGCCGGTGCCGGCGAGGCGGGCCAGGCCGTCGGTGAGGGCGGGTTCGCCCTCACCGGTCGCCACGACCACCACCGTCCGCCCGCCGGCGCAGGCATCCACCAGGTCCTCGGCGGCCGGGGACGCCTCCTCGACCGGTATGCCCGCCTCGCGCAGATACGGCAGCTGCGGGTGGGCGCCGTCCGCGCACAGCACCTTGTCGGCCGCGTGCAGGGTCTGCCAGGCGGGCCAGGACAGCAGGCCGGGCGCGACGCGGTGGCTGGTGGTGAGCAGGACGATGCGGCCGGTCGGGGCCGCGGAGGGTGCCGCGGGGCTGGTTGCGTTCACGATCCGAAACTAACCCACGGCGCCGCCGGCCCCCGAAAGTTGTCCACAGGGGGACCGGCCCGGTGTGAAAGTACGCCCGGCATGTCGGGCGATCGGCCCGCGCGTCAGGCGACCGGCTGGGCTCCGGCTGCCCCCGTGACCTCGCGCACCCACGGGGTCCCGGCGTCGACGCGGCTGCTCTTCTCGTCGTCCCAGGTGCCGTAGCGCGGGTTGAGGTCGACGTCGAGCTTCTTGCTCGCCTCGGACAGCGCCTGCCAGAACTCGGGCCTGCTGGTGTCGGTGCCGAGCCGCTGGGCGAGCTTCTGGGCCTGGAGCTGGAGGCGGAGGTTGTCGTCGAGCCGCTCCGGCGGGATGCCGTACTGCTGCAGCCAGGTCGACTCCAGCGCCTCGGCCCCGCCGGCCTGCTCCTCCAGACCGGACCGCATCCCCTGGGTCTCCTTGGGGGTGACCGTCACACCGGCGTCGCGCGCGGCGCGCTCCAGTACCCGGTCCAGGACCATGCTGTGCAGGGTGTCGCGGGTGAGGCTGCCGGTGCGGGCGATGGCCTGCTCGTACTGGGCCTCGTCCGGCACCGCCTCCTGCTGGGCCGCGCGGATCTCGTTGACCCGGTTCTCCAGCTGCGACACCGTGATCCGCTGGCCGTCCACGACGGCCGCCGCCCCGGGACGGGCGTCGTTCCCGCAGGCGGTGAGCAAGGGGGCCGCCGCGGTGAGGGCGGCGGTGAGGAGGAGCGCGGTGCGGCGACGGCGGTGCAAGGAGACCTCCTGGGGAAGCTTGTGCGGCGGTGCACAAAGTCCTGCGATGATCGATGGTAGGCAGCGGCCGAGCTCTGGCCAACCCATTCGACCAACGATTCACCGGGACTTCCGGCACCGCCGCGCGCCCACCGGCCCGGCCGGGTGCCGGAAGGGGACGTCCTGCCCCGCTATCCGCGCACCTGTCCCAGCCACTGCAGGGTCCGGCGGATCTCGCCGGCGAGCGGGTGGCCGGGACCCTGGGAGCGCTCCACGTCGTGCAGCAGCCGGGCCAGGGTCTCGTGGGCCGCGGGACGGTCGCCGAGGGCGAGCAGGAGGTGGCCGATGCGGCGGCGGACGTCATGGGCGAGCTGCGGGTCGCCCGCGGCCACGTACTGGTTCTCGTAGTACGGCAGCAGCGCCCGGTACTCGGAGAGCGCCGCCGTCGGCTGGCCGAGCTGCTCCAGGCACTGGGCGGCCTCGTAGCGGTAGCGCAGGGACTGCGGGTCGGCCTGGCCCGCCTCGGTGGCGCGTTCGTCGGCGAGGCGGCGCAGTTCGGGCAGTGCGCGCCGGTACTGGCCGTCGTCCAGGAGAGTGGCCGCGTACTGCTTGCGCAGGGTGCGGACGACCGGGGAGTGTTCGCCGTGCTGTTCGGCGGCGGCGGGCAGGATGCCGCCGAGGATGTCCACGGCCTGGGTGATGCGGCCCTCCCCGAGCAGCCGCTTGACCTCGTCCACGGCGGCGGCGACGTCGGCCTTCTCCGCGGCGGGCGCGGGCGGTGTGGCGGGGGCGGGCTGGGGCGCGGGGGTACGCGCCCGGTCCGGCCAGGGCGCGTGCGGACGCAGGAAGGGACGCGTGGGGTCGAGGGGCGCCCCGGTGGGCGTGCCCCGCGACGGCAGCAGCAGCGTCAGGTGCTCGTAGACCTCCTGGGCGGAGGCGGGGCGGTGCTGCGGGTCCTTGGCGAGCAGGCGCAGCACCAGTGCCTCCAGCGCCTCGGGGACCTCCTGGCGGACCTGACGCACCGGCACCGGCGCCTCGTAGAGGTGCCGGTGCAGCACACCGAGCGCCGTCGAGCCCGCGAAGGGCACGTCGCCGCTGAGCAGCTCGTACAGCAGCACACCGAGCGCGTACAGATCCGTGTACGGGCCGACCACGCCGCCCATCGCCTGCTCGGGGGCCATGTAGGCGGGCGAGCCGATGGGCGAACCGGTGTGCGTCAGGCGCGTGGTGTCACTGTCCATCACGGAGGCGACGCCCAGATCGAGCACGGTGACCGTGCCGTCCTGCTTCACCATCACATTGCGCGGCTTGAGGTCGCGGTGGACGATCGGCACGGCGTGCACCGCGCTCAGCGCGGCACACAGCTGCGCGGCCACCGAGACCGCCCACTGCCACGGGTACGGGGAGTGCTCGGCGAGGTGGTCGCCGAGGTCGGCACCGTCGACGTACTGCATGACGAGGAACAGGTCGCCGTCCTCGCTGCCCGCGTCGTGCACGGTGACCAGGCCCGGATGGTCGACCTGGGCCGTCACCCGGCACTCGCGCACGAAACGGCGGCGCAGTTCGTCGGCCTCCTGGCCGGCCACCTTGTCCGGGCGCAGGAGTTTCACCGCGACCCGCCGGTCCAGCCGCTTGTCGTAGGCCGTCCAGACCTGCCCCATGCCGCCCTGTCCGATGAGCGCGGACAGTTCGTAGCGGCCGGCGACGACACGTTTCGCCGTCACGCTCACCTGTCACCCCGGTCGTTGCCCTGGCCCTGGCCGCCGTCACTTCTGCGCAGGTAGTCGCTGAGCTCGTCGAGTTCGGCGCGCACCTGGTCGATACGGGCCGGTCCGGGGCGCTGCGGCGGCTGCGCCGGGGGGACGGAGGAGGACGGCGTGTCGTGGTGCGGCACGGGCGTCGGAGGCAGCTGCACCCCGGGCTGCGGGACGACCGTCTGCGCGTACGGCGACGCGGGCTGCGGGTAGCCGTACGGAAGGGGGGCGCCGCCCGGCGCGTGCATCGTCGCGGCGTAGGGCGACTGCGGGCCGTACATCCCGTGCCGGTGCAGCAGGCGGTGGTGGCGGATGTCCATGGTCAGGTAGTAGGCGGCGGCGCCGGCGCCCAGGGACAGGAGACAGTAGAGGGCGACATCGGTCCGGGTGTCCGTCTCCGGCAGCGAACCGATCACCATCAGGAAGAAGAGGGACAGCGGCAGACTCACCCAGGCCAGCAGCCAGTCGAGGAAGCGCCCGCGCAGGACCGCGACCCGGAACAGCGGCACGCAGGACAGCAGTCCGCACGACAGGAAGCCGGCGGCGGCGATCAGCACGCGCAGGGTGATGACCGTCGCCGTGCTGCGAGGGGGCGGCGCCGCGCCGTGGCCGTACATGACTGCTCCTGGACCGGTGTAGCCGATGGGACAAGTGGTGCGGGTCCGCGAGTCTGCGCGGAGCAGAACGCGGTGGGGAGTCCGAGCGTATAGGCCGACAGGGACAACCGGTCCCGGTGTGTACCGAACCGTTGCCGTCATGACCGCCCCGCCCTCCCCCACGCGCCCTCCGCGCGCCCTCCGCGCGGAGGGCGGACACCGCGCATACGCGGCCTCACGAAACGGACGGAGCGTGACAGGTCGCCCCCGTGGCCGCACGTGGCGACGGTCAGTTGCCGCACTGCCGCATCATCATCTCCTTGTCGGCGGTGGTCACCGGCATCTCGTACTTGACGGCGACCTGCGCGAAGCGGACCGCGTACGCGCACCGGATCCGTTTGCTGGGCGGCAGCCAGGCCGCGGGCCCGGAGTCGCTCTTGGAGGAGTTGGTGCTGCCGTCGACCGGGATGAGGTTGAGGGGGTCGTTCGCCAACTGCTCCCGTTCAGCCACGGACCAGCGGGAGGAACCCATCTGCCAGCTGTACGAGAGCGGCACCACGTGGTCTATCTGGACCTCGGCCGCCTTCTCCTTGCGCCACTCGATGGTCTTGCCGGTGTACGGGTCGGCCAACGTCATGGCCACGACCACACAGTGGGAACCGGACTTGAACCGCAGCTCCTGCCCGTCGCGCTGGAGGAGGTCGTTCCGTGTGTCGCACCCGTTCCTCGCGAAGGGGACGCCGTCGGCCGTGTCCTTCCAGGCATAGCCGAACTCGTCGCGGTCGTATCCGGTCCTCGGCCCGCGCCCCTTGGTCTTCACCGTCCCGATGAGTTCGCGTCCGGCGGTCCGGTCCGTCTCCCCGGTCAGCGGGGCGAGGCCCGGTTCGACGCCCTTCGGGTTGTCCAGGGGGCTGACGACCCGTCCGTCCGGGACCTGTGCCGCACCGTCGCCCGCGGCGGGAGAACCACCCTCCTCCAGGGCCTCGCAGCCGGCGAGGAGCAGCACGGCGGCCAGCGCCGGTGCCACGGGGCCGGTACGGCGCAGGCCCCTGGGCGCGCCGTCGCGGCGCACCCGTCGGCCGGCCGCCCCCGCACGTCCCGCTCCGCCCCGCTCCGCATCCGCCGAGAACGTTGTCGAGTACCGCCTCACGGCGCCCCCTTTTCCTTGCGCCTTGCACCCGTCCCGAACGGCCGGGATCTCACTGTCTCCACGGTAGCCAGCGAGAGGTCCAGACCACATCACCGCAAAAGGGGCATTCGTTGCACGTTCCGCGTATGGTCGGTGCTGAGTCACCTGGGAAGGAGCTCCGGATGGGCATCTTCGACAAGTTCAAGAGCAACCGCGCGGCACAGGACAAGGCGAAGAAGGCCTCCGACGCCGCGGAGAAGAAAGTCAACGAGAGGACCGGCGGCAAGTACGAGAACCAGGTCGACACCGGGCAGCGGCAGGCCGAGGACCGGCTCGGCATGAGCCGGGACCAGGGTCGCGACCAGGACCGCCCCGGTCAGGCGTAGCCTCCGGGCCCTCGCCCGGCTCCCGGACCCTCGCCCGGCCGCCGGGCCGGAACACACCGGGAAACCCGGACGATCCGTCGTGCGCGGCCCGGCCCCGCAAGGGGACCAGGGAGCCCGCACGGCAGGACCGACCGGTACATACGTCACCACGACCCGACGTGACTCCGGTCGGGAACCGCCCACGGACTCCCTTCCCCGTGGGCGGTTCCGCTCGTCAGGACGGTCCCGGGTACGGCGCGGCCTGCCGGGTCACGACCCCAGGATCGACGTCAGGAACTCCCCGACCCACGCCAGCAGCTCCCGGCCGACCACCGGCTTCCCGCCCACCTTCGCGGTCTTCGGCCGGGGCACCAGCACCTGGTGCGCGGTCGGCTTGATGACCGTGCCGGGGTAGAGCCGCTTGAGGCGCAGCTCCTGGGACTCGCGCAACTCCACCGGCGCGAACCGGATGTTGCTGCCCTGC
Source organism: Streptomyces sp. NPDC085927 (assembly GCF_044540975.1). Taxonomy (NCBI): domain Bacteria; kingdom Bacillati; phylum Actinomycetota; class Actinomycetes; order Kitasatosporales; family Streptomycetaceae; genus Streptomyces; species Streptomyces sp. NPDC085927. Next base: position 508,844 of record NZ_JBITSN010000003.1, on the reverse strand, counting down.
AGGACGATCTCGCCGACGCCGCAAGCGCGGGCGAGCATCCGCAGCCCCGCCACCAGCAGCAGGTTCTCCACCGGTTCCGGCAACTTGCCGTAGCGGTCGACGAGTTCCTCGCGCACCGCCTTGACGTCCTCCTCGCTGTTGGCGGAGGCGATGGACCGGTACGCCTGGAGCCGCAGCCGCTCGCCGGGCGCGTACTCGTGCGGGACGTGCGCGTCGACGGGCAGCTCGATCTTGACCTCGAGCGGCGGCTCCTCCTGGAGCTCTCCGGTCTCCAGCTGGCGCCGGTAGTCCGCGACGGCCTCGCCGACCATCCGCACGTACAGGTCGAAGCCGACGCCCGCGATGTGGCCCGACTGCTCGCCGCCGAGCAGGTTTCCGGCGCCGCGGATCTCCAGGTCCTTCATCGCCACGTACATGCCCGCACCCATCTCGGTGTGCTGGGCGATCGTCGCGAGCCGCTCGTGCGCGGTCTCCGTCAGCGGCTTCTCCGGCGGGTACAGGAAGTACGCGTAACCGCGCTCCCGGCCGCGGCCCACCCGGCCGCGCAGCTGGTGCAGCTGGCTCAGGCCGAAGTTGTCGCCGCGCTCCACGATCAGGGTGTTGGCGTTGGAGATGTCGATGCCGGACTCGACGATCGTCGTCGACACCAGCACGTCGAACTTCTTCTCCCAGAAGTCGACGACGACCTGCTCCAGCGCCGTCTCCGACATCTGCCCGTGGGCGGTCGCGATGCGCGCCTCGGGCACGATCTCGCGCAGCCGGGCCGCCGCGCGGTCGATCGACTCGACCCGGTTGTGGATGTAGAAGACCTGCCCCTCGCGCAGCAGTTCACGGCGGACGGCCGCGCCGATCTGCCTCTCCTCGTAGGGACCGACGAAGGTGAGCACCGGGTGGCGCTCCTCCGGCGGCGTGGTGATCGTCGACATCTCACGGATGCCGGTGACCGCCATCTCCAGGGTGCGCGGGATCGGGGTGGCCGACATGGTCAGCACGTCGACGTTGGCGCGCAGCTTCTTCAGCTGCTCCTTGTGCTCGACGCCGAACCGCTGCTCCTCGTCGACGATGACCAGACCCAGGTCCTTGAACTTCGTCTCCGAGGAGAACAGCCGGTGCGTGCCGATGACGACGTCCACCGAGCCCTCCCGCAGGCCCTCCAGGACCGCCTTGGCCTCCGTGTCGGTCTGGAAACGGGACAGCGCCCGCACGTTCACCGGGAACTGCGCGTACCGGTCGCCGAACGTGCCGAAGTGCTGCTGCACCAGCAGCGTCGTGGGGACGAGGACGGCGACCTGCTTGCCGTCCTGGACGGCCTTGAACGCGGCCCGCACCGCGATCTCCGTCTTGCCGTAGCCGACGTCGCCACAGATCAGCCGGTCCATGGGGACCGTCTTCTCCATGTCCTCCTTGACCTCGGCGATGGTGGTGAGCTGGTCGGGCGTCTCCACGTACGGGAAGGCGTCCTCCAGCTCGCGCTGCCAGGGCGTGTCGCCGCCGAAGGCGTGCCCGGGGGCCGCCATGCGCGCGCTGTACAGCTTGATCAGGTCGGCGGCGATCTCCTTGACGGCCTTCTTGGCGCGGGCCTTCGTCTTGGTCCAGTCGGCGCCGCCGAGCCGGTGCAGGGTGGGCGCCTCGCCGCCGACGTACTTGGTGATCTGCTCCAGCTGGTCGGTGGGGATGTAGAGGCGGTCGCCGGGCTGGCCGCGCTTGGCGGGGGCGTACTCCACCACCAGGTACTCGCGGGTCGCGCCCTGCACGGTGCGCTGCACCATCTCGATGTAGCGGCCGACGCCGTGCTGCTCGTGGACGATGTAGTCGCCCGCCTCCAGGGTGAGCGGGTCGATGGTCTTGCGGCGCCGGGCCGGCATCCGGGCGCCCTCGCGGCCGGACGCCTTCTGGCCGGACAGGTCGGTCTCGGTGAGCACCGCGAGCCGGAGCACGGGGTCGACGAAGCCGTGGTCGATGCAGCCGCAGGCGACGTGCACGAGAGACGGGGCGATCTCACCGAGGTCGCCCGTCCCCGGCTTCCCTTCGGTCCCCGCCAGGCGGGCCGGGATGCCCTCGCCGCCGAGCACCTCCACGGTGCGGGCGGCCGGACCGTGGCCCTCGGTGACGAACACCGTGCGCCAGCCGTCGGCGAGCCAGCCCTTGGTGTCGGCGAGCGCCCGCGCGGTGTCGCCCCGGTAGCTCTCCGGGGCGTGCATGCCGAGCTTGAGGGTGTCCGAGTCCCCCGCCCCGTCGTCGGACGCGAACGTCTCGTCGGCGGCGAACGGCGACACCGCCCACCACATCATCCCCAGCTCGCGGGCCCGCTCACGGACGTCCGCGATGGACCGCAGGGAGGCCGCGCCGACGTCGATGGGCGCCTCGCCTCCCTGGGCGGTGGCCGCCCAGGACGCCTGCAGGAACTCCTGCGAGGTCGCGACCAGGTCCGCCGCACGGGTCCGCACCCGCTCCGGGTCGCACACCACGCCCATGCTGCCCTCGGGCAGGACGTCGAGCAGCAGCTCCATGTCGTCGACCAGGACCGGCGCGAGGGACTCCATGCCCTCGACCGCGATCCCCTCGGCGATCCTGCCGAGCAGCTCGCCCAGCTCCGGGTGCTGCTCGGCCAGCACCCGCGCGCGCTCCCGTACGTCCTCGGTGAGCAGCAGCTCCCGGCAGGGCGGGGCCCACAGGCCGTGCTCGGCGATCTCCAGGGACCGCTGGTCGGCGACCTTGAAGTAGCGGATCTCCTCGATGTCGTCGCCCCAGAACTCCACCCGGAGGGGGTGTTCCTCGGTGGGCGGGAACACGTCGAGGATGCCGCCGCGTACGGCGAACTCGCCGCGCTTCTCGACCAGCTCCACGCGCGCGTACGCGGCGGCGGCGAGCGCCTCGACGGTCTCGTTCAGGTCGGCGCTCCCCCCGGTCCGCAGCGCGACCGGCTCCAGCTCGCCCAGGCCCTTGACCTGCGGCTGGAGCACGGACCGTACGGGCGCGACGACGACCGACACCGGGCCCGTCTCCGGGTCGTCCGCGCGGGGGTGCGCCAGCCGGCGCAGCACGGCCAGGCGGCGTCCCACGGTGTCGCTGCGGGGGCTGAGCCGCTCGTGCGGCAGCGTCTCCCAGGACGGGTACTCCACGACCTCCTCCGGCGGGAGCATGGAGCGCAGGGCCGCCGCCAGGTCCTCCGCCTCCCGGCCGGTCGCCGTCACGGCCAGCACCGTACGGCCGGTCTCCCGGGCGAGGGCGGCGACCGCGAACGGGCGGGCGGCGGAGGGACCGACCAGATCGACGTGCATGCGGTTGCCGTCGGCGGCCGCCGAGATCGCTTCCGCGAGGGCGGTGTCCTTGACGACGGCGTCCAACAGACCGTGCAGGCTCATTCGGGGCGCTTCCATCCGGAGGTGTGCAACACGACGGGCCCGACACGCGCCGCGGGCCGGGGATCTCCAGCGTACGACGCCCGTACCCGGACACCGCGCCCCGGCGGGCGGCGGACCGAGCACGGCACGGGCGGCGGACCGAGCACGGCGCAGGCGGCGGACCGAGCACGGGGCCGGGCGGCGGACCGAGCACGGGCCGGGCGGCGGACCGAGCACGGGCCGGGCGGCGGGCAGCGACGGACAGCCCTCCTCGAACCGCCCGTTCCGCCCGTGTCGCTACACCCAGTAGATCGTTGATACCACCGTGGCTACGGAAAGTTACGGCGACGTGCTGTTCTCATCGGCACGCGACAACGAACAGACACGCCTGGACGGACTCACCCGGGCCCTGGACCCGGTCTCCTTCCAAACCCTGCACGACCTCGGTGTCGGCCCCGGCTGGCGCTGCCTGGACGTCGGAGCGGGGACGGGCACCGTCAGCTCCTGGCTGAGCCGGACCGTCCACGGGCCGGTCACCGCGGTCGACCGCGACATCACGTTCCTGGCGCGGAAGCGGTCCCACCTCGATGTCGTCCACGCGGACATCAACCACACCGACTTCCTTCCGGGCGAGTTCGACCTCGTCCACGCCAGGCTGTTGATGATGCACCTGCGGCAGCGGGAGGAACTGCTGCCCCGCATGCTGTCCTGGGTGCGGCCGGGAGGGCTGCTGGTGCTCACCGACGGTGTCTCACTGCACCCCGGGCAGTACCACCATCCCGCCTACCGCGAGGTGATGACGGGGCACTTCCGCATGATGGCGAACGTGATCGGCAGCGATCTCCACTTCGCCTCCCGGTACCCGCAGATCCTCACGGACATGGGACTGGCCAAGGTCGGCCTGCTCGCGCACCATCCGATCATCGGGATGAACCCGGGGTTCGCCACCTTCGTCGCGCACACGCTCGAGCAGTCCGAGAGCCACCTGCTGGCCGACGGGATCGCCCGGGCCACGCTGGACGAGGCCGTCGCCCACGTGCGCCGGCCCGAGACCCGGGAGATGTTCATCGCGATGCTGACGGCGTGGGGACACAAACCGCACGCGACCGACCGGTAGGCCCGTCCCTCCCCTGCCCCACCCCTGCACCGCACCTCTGCGCCGCGCTCCCGTACTCCGTCCCCGCTCCGTGCCGAGTCCTCCCGCATTCAGCGAAAGCAAGTCCCGCATCAGATGACCACAGTCCCTCCCTGCGCTCCGCCCCCCGGCCCCGTGCCCGGACTCGACCGGCGCATCACCGGGTTCACCTCCTCCCGCACGCGCATGCTCCTGGCGAGCGACGGCCTGACGACCGTCCTCCTCGAAGCGGCGGCGAAGGCCCCCCTGCACGTCCGGATCACCCACACCGCCCGGCTGTCCGCGCACGCCCTCGAGGACCCCGGCCCCCGGACCGCACTGGGTCTGGAGGCGGGCCGGCCGTGCCTGCTGCGCCGGACCCGGCTGGTCACCCCCGCCGGGGTGCCCGTCTCCGCCAACGTCGTGGTCGCCGCGGCCGGCCTCGACGCCGACGTGGACGCGGTGATGCCGGCCCCGCAGCCCCTGGGGTACGCGCTGGCCGGCCGGGGCCGCCGGCTGGAGCGGCGCCTGCTCCATATCGGCCGCGTCGCCTGGCCCGAGGCACCGGACCGGACCTGCGCGTCCAAGACGTACGTGATGTGCCACGCGGGCAGGCCGCTGATCTTCGTACGGGAGATGTTCAACCCCGTTTGGTTTCCCGCCGGCACGGACGGGCCGGCCACCGCGCACGAGGCGTGCACGGCGAACGCTCCGGCCCGGCCGGTGCCCTGAAGGCACCCGCACGCATGAAGCCGCCCGGCGCCGGTGGCCCTCCTGGGCTTCCCGGTGCCGGGCGGTCCCCCGCAACCCCCGTGTGCGGTGGCCGGTCGCGGCCGCTTCACCGGGTGGCCGCGCGAAGTCACCGCCGGCCACCCGGAGCCGCGGCTATTCCGTGGCGATCGCGTTCAGGACGTTCATCCGGCCCGCCCGGAACGCCGGGACCAGTGCCGCGAACAGCCCCACGAACGCCGAGCTGATGAACACACCGATGATCGTCGGCCACGGGATCTCGAGGACCTTCAGACCCTCCAGTGCGAGGAGCTGCTGGGCGGTGGCGCCCCAGCCCATGCCGAGCCCCAGGCCCAGCAGGGCACCGAAGAGGGCGATGACGACCGACTCCAGGCGGATCATGCGGCGCAGCTGGCGGCGCGAGAGGCCGATGGCCCGCATCAGGCCGATCTCCCTCGTCCGCTCGACCACCGACAGGGCCAGGGTGTTCACCACACCCAGGACCGCGACGACGATCGCCAGGGCCAGCAGGCCGTAGATCATGTTCAGCAGCTGGCCGATCTGGTCCTTGAGCGCTTCCTTGTAGTCGGTCTGGTCGCGCACGGTGTACTGCGGGTAGTCGTGCAGCGAGTCCTTCAGCGCCGTGTACGCGGCGTCCTGCTGGCCCTCCTTCGCCGTGGCGAAGAGCAGCATGTCCAGCGGCATCCGGTCGGCCGGGACGTACTTCGCGAGGGTGTCGATCGACGTGTACATCGCGCCCGCGTCGACCACGGCGTCACTGCTGGTGATCGCCCGGACGGTCAGCCTGCCGGCCGACCCGTCCTTGAACGCGACGTCGACCGTCGAGCCGAGGCCGATGCCGTGGTCCTCGGCGAACTTCTCGTGGACGGACATCGAGTCGGGCCGGTAGGCGTCGGAGAGCTTCCCCTCCACCGTCTCGACCCGCAGGTCGGTGGCGTACGTCGGGTCGGCCGCGGTGATCGCCGTGTCCTCGAGCGTTGTGCCGTCGGGCGTGGTGAAGTCCGCCTCGGTCCACTTGTACTCGGTGACGCGCTCCAGCTCCGGGGTGTCCTGGACCGCCTTCACCGCCTGCGGAGTGAGCAGCTGGCCGCTGTCGGACTGGATGATGAAGTCCGTGCCCACCGTCTTGTCGAGCTCGTCGGTGGCGGAGGCCACCATGGACGAGCCGACCACCGACAGGCACGCCACCAGGGCCAGCCCGATCATCAGCGCGGCACCGGTGGCGCCGGTGCGGCGCGGGTTGCGCAGCGCGTTGCGCTCGGCCATCCGCCCCACGGGACCGAAGACCCGCAGCACGACGACGCCCAGGACCCGGACCACACCGCTCGCGAGCAGCGGGCCGATGAGCACGAACCCGATCAGCGACAGCACCACACCCAGGCCCAGCCACATCGAGCCCTCCGTGGCCTTGTCCGCCGCCGCGGCGAGGTACAGCGCGCCCGCGCCGACCGCGGTCAGGAGCGTGCCGATGCCACCCCGGATCCAGCCGGCCCGGGCGTCCGCGGGGGCACCCGCGTCGCGCAGTGCGGCCATCGGGGAGATCTTCCCGGCCCGCCGCGCGGGCAGGTAGGCGGCCAGGACGGTGACGACGACGCCGAGGAGCAGTCCGGTCGCCGGGGTCGTCCAGGCGACCGTGAGGTCGTCCGTGGACAGCTCCATGCCGATCGAGCCCATGAGCTTCATCAGCCCGACCGCGAGCCCCACACCCGCGGCCACCCCGAGCACCGAACCGACGACGCCGAGGAGCAGCGCCTCGATCAGCACCGAGCGGTTGACCTGCTTGCGGGAGGAGCCGATGGCCCGCATCAGGCCGATCTCCCGGGTGCGCTGGGCGACCAGCATGGAGAACGTGTTGATGATCAGGAAGATGCCGACGAGGAACGCGATCCCGGCGAAGCCGAGCATCGCGTACTTCATGACGCTCATGAAGCCCTCGACGTCCTTCTGGCCGGCCTCCGCGCTCTCCTGCGCGGTCAGCACCTTGTAGTCGCTGCCCAGAGCGGCCGCGACGTTCTTCTTCAGCTGTGCGTCGCTGACGCCGTCGGCGGCCGTGGCGTTGACGTTGGTGAAGACGCCGCTCTCACCGATCAGTGCCTGCTGGGCGGTCTTCGTGTCCAGGAAGAAGATCGCGGCACCGGGGTTGGTGACGGTGAAGTCGGCGATGCCGGAGACCTTCGCGGTGTGCGTGCCGACCACGCTGATCACGCCGATCTCGTCACCGAGCTTCAGGCCGTGCTTGTCGGCGGTGTCGGCGTCGACGAGGATCTGGCCGGGGCCCTGGGGCTCCGCACCGGAGGTGATCTTCATGGTGCGGGCGTCGTTGGCGGTCCAGTTGCCGACGATGGTCGGCCCGCCGCTGGTGGGCGAGAGGCTCTCCTTGTCGGCGTCGACGACGGTCAGCGAGGTGGAGTGCAGCGCCCCCTCCGCCGACTTCACCCCGTCCACGTCCCGCACCTCGGCGAGCACGGAGGCCGGTATGACCGGCGGCCTGCCGTTGTCGGAGGTCGTCTCGCCGCCGTCGGAGGCGTCCTTGGCGCTGACCGTGACGTCCGACGCGGTGGCCGCGAACAGCTTGTCGAACGTCGTGGACATCGTGTCCGTGAACACGAGCGTGCCGCACACGAACGCCACCGACAGCAGCACCGCCACCGCCGACAGCGCCATCCGCCCCTTGTGCGCGAAGAAGTTGCGCATCGAGGTCTTCAGGACGGTCATGACGTACGCCCCCGAGCGTCGAAGTCCTTCATGCGGTCCAGGACCTGCTCGGCCGTCGGCTGGTGCATCTCGTCGACGATGCGGCCGTCGGCGAGGTACAGCACCCGGTCCGCGTAGGAGGCGGCGACCGGGTCGTGCGTGACCATCACGATGGTCTGACCCAGGTCGTCGACCGAGCGGCGCAGGAAGCCGAGGACCTCGGCACCCGCGCGCGAGTCGAGGTTTCCGGTCGGCTCGTCACCGAAGATGATCTCCGGCCGGGCCGCCAGCGCCCGCGCCACCGCCACCCGCTGCTGCTGCCCGCCGGAGAGCTGGGTGGGCCGGTGCTTCAGCCGCTCGGCGAGCCCCACGGTCTCCACCACCCGGTCCAGCCACGGCTGGTCCGGCTTGCGGCCGGCGATGTCCATGGGAAGCGTGATGTTCTCGATCGCGTTGAGCGTCGGCAGCAGGTTGAACGCCTGGAAGATGAACCCGATCCGGTCCCGGCGCAGCCGCGTGAGCTTCTTGTCCTTCAGCCCGGTGATCTCGGTCTCGTCCAGGTGGATCTGCCCGCTGGTGACGGTGTCGAGCCCGGCCAGGCAGTGCATCAGCGTGGACTTGCCGGACCCCGACGGGCCCATGATCGCGGTGAACCGGCCGCGGGCGATGTCCACGTCGACATGGTCCAGGGCGACGACGCGGGTCTCACCGGACCCGTACGCCTTCACGACCTGCCGCGCCCGCGCGGCAACGGCCGTACGCCCACCAGTTCCTCCGTGCTTGGGAATGGTCACAGCCGATGTCACGGTAAGTCTCCTATGTCGGTCAGCAGGTGGGAAAGCGGTGCCCGCGCGACCGTCCTCGTGCCCGGCGGCCGTCTCGTGCGTGGTCGTTCGACGTGATTCAGTCTGGCGGCGGGGAAGGCCGGGCGCCCTGGTGCCCGGCGCAGTCTTCTCCTGGGGAAAACCCCACCCCCGATGGTGTGTTCCGCCACCCCCCAGCGGCGTAAAGCCAGGTTAAGGACCAACCCCGCCCCGTCTCGTCCTCCGCCAGTACGACCCCTCCCCGAGCCGTAATACGGAGGTACCCCTAAGGGCTCTCCACCGTCAGGCGGACTGTTTCTCGGGGTCGCCTCGTCCTGAGGTCCCGGTCAGCTTCCACCTTCCCGCCGCGTGAGGGTCAAGTGCGGGGCCTGTTGCCGCAGCCGGGGCAGGCAGGACGGCCCGCTCCCCACACCCGTGAAAAATCCCGGTGCCCAGGGGGCGGGCGCTCCCTACCCTTCGGCCATGGTGACCCTGGAACGCCTCCGCGCCGAGCACGCGCCCGCACTGCTGGCCTTCGAACGCGACAACCGCGCGTACTTCGCCCGATCGGTACCGGACCGGGGGGACGCGTACTTCACACCGGCCGGTTTCGCCGCCCGCCACGCGTCCCTCCTGGCCGAACAGGAGGCGGGCGTCTGCCACTTCCATGTCGTCCTGGACCAGAACGGGAACCTCGCCGGCCGGGTGAACCTGATCGATGCGGCGGAGGGCGCGGCGGAACTCGGCTACCGCGTGGGGGAACGGTCGGCAGGCCGGGGCGTGGCCACGGCAGCCGTCGCGGAAGCCTGCCGCCTGGCCGGGACCCTCTACTCCCTCACCGCCCTCACCGCGGTCACCACCCTGGACAACCCGGCCTCGACGACCGTGCTCACCCGCAACGCCTTCACCCACGTGGCGAACACCACCGTCGACAACCGCCCGGGGGCGAGCTACATACGCCGCCTCACACCCTGACACCGCGTCAACCCCCGACACGCGACCGGGCCCGGCCGGGACACACCTGTCCGACCGGGCCCGGCTCCTCACCTCTGCACGGCGTCCGCGGCAGCGTCCGCGGCAGCGGCGAATGCTCAGAGCAGTCCGTCCCACATCTGCTCCAGCAGCACCGACCACCAGCTCTCCGGCGAACCGAGCGCCGCGGGATCCAGCGCCGCCAGCTGCATCTGGAAGTCGACGGTCCAGCGGCCCGCCTGCTCCTGGTTCAGCCCGAACCGCAGCCGCCACATCCGCCCCAGCAACGCCAGGCAGCGGGCGAACTCCGGCAGCCCCGTGTTCACGAACTGCGGCGGTACGGGCGCACCGCCCGGCCCCGCCTCCACCGGCACCGCGACGATGTTCGCCGTGCCGTACTGCACACAGACCGCCTTGCCGAAGTCGCTGCCCATGACGAGGTACGAGCCCGCGTCCGAGGCCGGCTGCACACCCCGCTCCGCAGCCAGCTCCGCCAGCGTCGGCACCGGACGGCCCGGCTGGGCCTGCGCCCAGAAGAACGGGCCCATGTCCAGCGGCAGCCCGGCGGCCACCAGCGTGTGCGCCACGACCGGCGGCACACCCTGCCGGGACACCGCCTGCTGCTCGAACCGGAACACCCCCGTCCCGAACGCCCCCGCCAGCTCCTGCCCGATGACCTCCGGCGGAACCGGCGGCGCCGGCTGCACCGGCGTCAACGGCACGCGCACCGGCGCCGGCCGGGCAGGCCCGTCCGCCACCTGATGCAACTCGCCCTGGTGAACGAGCAGCTGCTGCATGCCCTGCTGGCGGCTCGCCTGATCGGTGCCGTACGGCGCGATGTTCGTGATCCGCGCCTGCGGCCACTGCTCCCGGATCATCCGCGCGCAGTACGCACCCGGAAGCTCGCACGACTCCAACTCCGTGTGCAGCTCCAGCACCTGGTCCGGCGGCACGTTCATCGCCCGCAGCTCGTGGAAGATCTGCCACTCCGGATGCGGCGTGCCCGGCGCCGAACGCCGGATCAGCTGCTGCTCGGAACCGTCCTGCGCGCGGTAGCGCAGCACGGCCTGGTAACCGGGGCCGACCGTCGGCTGCCCGACCGGCTGCGGCGGATAGCCGTACGCCGGCGGCCGGCCGGGTCCGGGCACACCCGGCGGCACCGCACCCGGCATCCCGCCGGGCATTCCGGGCGGCAAAGGAGGCGGAGGCACACCCGGGCCACCGGGAGCCGGCGGCGGAGGCACACCGGGCCCACCGACCGCGGGGCCCGACAGCACGGTCTCCGCGTGATGCACGGTGCCCCGCCCACCCCCCGGGACGCCCGGAGCGCCCGGAGCGCCAGGGACACCGGGGGCGCCCGGAGCACCGGGCGGGCCCGGAGGCTGGGGCGCGCCGGCACCCGGCCGGCCGGGGTCGGCGAACATCGTCATCGCGTGATGGACACCGCCGGGCGGCGTACCCGGCGCGGGCGGAGGCGTCGGGGCACCGGGCGGCGGGCCGCCCGTCGAACCCCCCGGGCCTGCCGGGTTGTTGAAACCGCCGAGGCCGTTGGACCCCGGGGCGGACACCATCTGCGTCGGTACGTACCCGCCCGCCGGAGCACCCTGCGCACCGGGACCCGAAGGAGGCGACGACGGAGGCGGAGGCGTACCCCCCGGCCGCACGCCCGGCGTGCCCGGAGCACCCGGCGGAGGCGGCGTCGTCGGACCCGAGGGACGGCGCGGCGGAGCCGCCTTGCTGGTCGCGGCGTCGGCGATGTCCGCGGCGCTCGGCGCCGCCGGGGTCTCCGGCGCGCGCGGCGGGGACTGCGCCTCCGCGTCCGGGAACGCCGGCGTCAGCGCCCTCGGCGGCAGCCGGCTGCCCCCCGACATCAGTGCGGTCGGGGCGTTCGAAGCCGACGTCGTCGGCGGCGGCGGCGGCGTGTCGTCGTCGGACTGGCTCAGCGGAGGAGCGAAAACGGTGACCGGAAGCGGCACCGAACCGTCCTCGCCGGCGTCGGCGTTCGTGTCCGTACCGGCCCACGGTGTCGCCCCGGCCGGTTCACCCGGAGCACCCGCGCCGGGCCCCGCCGGGGTGCCGCCCCCGGCGGCGGGCCAGGAAGTACCACTCCCGGGCGCCACCGGCGCACCCGGCACCGGGACCCCGGAACCACCCGCACCGGACCCACCAGCCGCACTGGACGCACCCGCCGCACTGGCCGCGCCGGGCGTACTCGCCGAACCGCCCGACGTCTCTCCCCTCCGGTCCGGAATCCCCAGCCGGTCCGCCGCCTCCTGCAACCATTCCGGCGGACTCAGCAGGAACGACGTCTGATTCAGATCCACCCGCGCCGGAGCCGCCGGCGCCGGTTCGGCCGCCGCGTCCGTACGGGCGTACTCCTCCTCGTACCGGCGGATCACCTCGCCCACCGCCAGGGCGGGCCACAGCGTCGCCTCGCCACTGTCCCGGGCGATCACCAGCCGCTGCGCGCCGCCGTCCGAACGGGGCCCGTCCGCGCGGTCCTCCGCCCACACCACGAAGCCGAGGCCGAACTCCCGTACCCGCACCTCACGGTGCTGATACGACGGCACATCCCCGTTGACCCACTCCTCCGCACGCTCCTGCGCCTGCGCGAACGTCACCATCGCCGGACCTCACTCCCCCGCAGCAACCGGAACGACCTGCGCGAAGCCGCCGTCCACCATCAGATTCGCCACCGTCTCCAGCTCCGGCGGCGACCCCGCCAGCCGGGCCAGGAACGCGTCGAAGTCGTCCCCGCACGGCAGCAGCAGCCGCTCCACCCGCTCCGCCGGCGACCACGACGGATCCACGTCCCGCGCGTCGTCGTAGGAGCAGAACCACACCGAACCCGTCCGGTCGCCCCGCACCTTCACCGCCAGCAGACCGCCCTGGACGAAACCGACGCCCAGATAGTCCTTGGTGAGGTGATCACGCAGACACTTGTTGACGTACACCAGGTCGTTGACCGCGGCCTCGTCCCGCACCGTGAAGAACGGCTGGTCGACCAGCAGGCCCAGCTCGGCGTCCAGCGCCGTACCCACCGGCGCGCAACCGCCCGCCGCCTTCAGGAACGACCGGTACGCGCCGGGCAGCCGGTAGCCGAGGTCCTCCTCGACGCTCAGCACCTGGGCCTCGGTCACCGCGAGCCCCGACTTCGGCAGCCGGAAATGCGCCGGGCGCGTCTCCTGCAGCGGCCGCGTGCCCCGCTTCTCCTGGTCCACGCCCGACGTCACCACACCACCGTGGTGCCGCAGCAGCGCCTTCACCTCGACCGGCACCAGCTCCAGCCGCCGCGACGCCACCACGTGATGCCACGTCCAGCCGTGCGGCGTCGCCACCGCCGGCACCGTGTCCCACAGCTCATGACCGGTCGCCGCGAGCGCCGCGTTCGCCGACACGTAGTCCGTCAGCCGCAGTTCGTCGACACCGAATCCCTCCGGCGGCTCCGCGATCTCCGCCGACGCACGCGCGTACGGCGAGAAATCGGGGTAACCGCGCTCGTCCACCCGTACCCCTCTCGGGTGACGGGCCGCCCGTACCGGATCCGGGAAGTGCACGACCTGCCCGGAATAGGCCGCATTCGGCGGCACGGCTCTCTGCCCGAGCCGACCTGTCGTCATGGCGGTTGCCCCCTGCGGCACTCTGTACGACCCGCACCGACCACCATCGTGTCGTTACGGAACGTATTCGACTGTCACGTCTGTTTCGACTGCTTACCGCCGCCATCCCCCGGCGCCCCGCACGTCGTCCGCACGGATCACCGCAGGAATCGCGACACCAACAGCCTATGCGGTACGGCGTCACCGGTCACCGGGCACCGGCGGCTCACCCGTCCGGTTCCGTGACCAAACGTCACCCTCCCGTGACAGCACGCCCAAACCTGGGCGTGTCGCCCCGCCCCAGCTTCCCCATCAGCCACGCCATTTGGCACTCTGTGACCTTCCGGGGGATGCACAGGAGGGGAATGCGATCATGAACATGACTCAAACAGGGGCACCGGCAGGGCACGCCGCCGACCCCCGCACCGGCGACCCCCGCATCGACTGGAGCAGCACCGACGCCGCCCGCACCCCCCTCCTCCATCACCGCCGCGACGGCATCCTGCCCACCATCGCCGCCGCCCTCTCCATCCGCGGCGCCACCCTCACCGGCACCGCCGCCCGCGGCGACACACCCCCCGGCCTGCACCCCCTCGTCCAGGACCTCCTCGACACCCTCACCAGCGGCCAACGCGACCGCTTCACCGGCCGCTGCGCCGAGACGATCCTCATCTCCCGGCACCTCACCGCCGCCGACGCCGCACGCAGCAAACGCGCCGCACGCAAACCCATGACCAACGGCGAAGCACGCAAAGCGCTCAAACATGCCAAACTCACCGCCCGTCACATCCGCGAGGACGGCGACCCCCTCCACGGCACCTACGCCGCACCCTGCCGCGCCTGCACCGCCCTCGCCGCCCACTTCGGCGTCCGCATCGTCGACCCCGGATGACCCGGACGACCCAAACGACCCCGGACGCCCGACCCGGTGAGTGATTCCGTCCGCCCCGCCCGTACCAACCCCTGACCCACACCCACCCACCCCTCGACCACCACCCGGCAGGCCACCCCCTCACCCACCACCGGCCGCACCACGACGAACGAACGGCACATGCGCACCGACCGCACCCCCTCCCCCAGCCACCCGGCCCCACCCGAGCCAGGGGGAACCTCGCACCGCTTCCCCGCCCCCGTCGCCACCGCCCTGCGCACCGCCGGCTGGCAACCGGGACGCTGGGACATCAAACAGGCCGAAGTCTGGGCCGACACCCTGCGCGACCACGCCTCACCCGCGGGACACCGCCACAGCGTCTTCCCCGCCGCCGTCGAGGCCTGGGCCGAATTCGGCGGACTCCACATCACCCCCACCACCCCCGGCCGCCAACTCGCCCCCGCCACCCTCCACCTCGACCCCCTCCACGGCCTCCACATGGCCCGCACCCTCGGCGACCTCGGTCGCACACTCGGCACCGAGGTCTGCCCCCTCGGCACCGACCCCGAGACCCACACCCTCGTCGCCATCGACACCGAAGGCCGCGTCTACGCCCTCGACCACACCGGCGACTGGTACCTCGGCCACCACATCGACCAGGGCCTCACCGCCCTCATCACCGGCACCGAACCCTCCCGCCTCACCACAGGCTGACCGCACACCGGCCGACCGCAGACCGGGCACCAAGCACCAAGCGCCACCGGACCCCGCGCCCTCCGGCCGCCTACCCGCCACCCTGCCCGCGTCCCTGCCCCCGACGGGCCTACGACGCCGGAATCACCGCCGACACCCGGAAACCCCCCGCATCCGTCGGCCCCGACACGAACACCCCGCCCAGCGCCGACACCCGCTCCTTCATCCCCACCAAGCCGTTCCCACCCGACGGCAACCGCGCCGACGCCCCGGCCTCCGGCGGCGGCTCGTTCTCCACCTGCATCGCGATCTCCGACACCCGATGCGCCAGCCGCACATACGCCTTCGCCCCCGGCGCGTGCTTGTGCACATTCGTCAGCGCCTCCTGCACCACCCGGTACGCCGTCGCCTCCACCTCCCCCGCGTACGGCCGGCCCTCCCCCTCCACCGACAGAGCCACCACCATCCCCGCGGCCGCCGACTGCCCCACCAGCTCATCGATCTCCGACAGACTCGGCCCCTCACCCCCGGCCCGCCGAGCCTCGTCCACCGCCCGCGACGCCGCCGCGGCGGCCGCCGCACCCACCGCCGCCAACGGCACCGACGCCCCCGCACTCCGCCCCGCCCCGTTCCCGCCGGACCGCAGCACCCCGAGCATCTCCCGCAACTCCGTCAACGCCTGCCGGCCCATGTCCCCCACCAGCGCGGCGTTCTTCACCGCCTTCTCCGGATCCTTCCGCGCCACCGCCTGCAACGCCGCCGCGTGCACCACCATCAGACTCACCCGATGCGCGACCACGTCATGCATCTCCCGCGCGATCCGGGTCCGCTCCTCGTTGCGCGCCCACTCGGCCCGCTCCTCGGCCCGCTCGGCCAGCAACTGAAGCTCCCGCTCCAGACTGTCCGCCCGCTCCCGCAGACTCTCCATCAACCGCCGCCGCGCCCCCACATACAGCCCCAGCAGCACCGGCGGCGCGGTGAGCCCCAACGACGTCGTGACCGACGCGAACGGAATGAACCAGTCCCCCAGGTCCAGCTCCCCCCGCACCATGTCCTGCCGCACCCGCACCAACGTCACGATGAAGGTCCCCACCAGCGACATCCCGGCGAGCGACGCGATGATCCGGCGCGGCAACTCCGACGCCGCCAGCGTGTACAGACCCACCAGACCCATCAGGAAACCCATCTGGGCCGGCGTGATGGCGATCACCACCAGCACCACGGCGATCGGCCAGTGCCGCCGCACCAGCAGCACCGACCCCGCCAGCAACCCGAACACCACACCCGCGGCCACCGGAATCCCCGCGTCCCGCGCGAACGGGATCCCCTCCAGCCCGCACTCCAGCGCGGACACCGCCGCAAGGCCCACATCCAGCACGGCACTGCGCCGCCTGCCCCACCACCATGGCCCTCCCCGGGCCGTCACATGGTCTTCCCCCGTCGTGGTCATGCCTCCACCCTACGGGCGCCCCGTGCCGGTTTTCCGGGGACTTTCCCCGACTGACCCCCACCACAATCCGTGACCGTTCGGATGCGGTACGGCCCGAAATCCCTCGAACTGCCGAACCGCACACCGTTCGACCCCGGAAGCCCGCATTCCGGCCGGACGGTATGCAGGTGACACATGCACCCGGCAAATACGCCGACTTCGAAGCACTGAGGGACCAGGCGGTGGCGCTGCGGCGGGCGGGGCTGAGCCGACGCCAGATCCGCGACCGGCTCCACGTCGACAACAACGACATCCTCAACCGCCTCCTGCAGGGTGAGCCGCCGCCGGAATGGACGAAGCGCCCGAACGCGAAGGACGACCGGCGCGAGAAGGCGAGAGAACTCCGACTCCAGGGCTGGACGTACGACCGGATCCAGGTGGAGCTGGGCTGCTCCAAGAGCTCGATCTCGCTGTGGGTCAGGGACCTGCCGAAACCGGAGCGCCGGCCACGAACCCGCGAGGAGGCATCGGCGATCGCAAAGCGAGGCCGGGAAGCCACGCTTCGACTGCGAGAGGAGGATCGCCAGCGCACCAAACAGCGGGCCATGAGCGAGGTGGGCACGCTGACCGACCGCGAGCTCTTCATGATCGGCGTGGGCCTTTACTGGGCCGAAGGCTCGAAGAGCAAGCCCTACAGCCGCCGAGAGCGCATCACCTTCGTCAATAGCGACCCGGACATGATCACGGTCTTCCTGGCGTGGCTCGACCTGCTCGACGTAGATCCAGTGAGCCTCAGATTCGCGCTACACATCCACGAGAACGCCGATGTGGCGACCGCCGAGAAGTTCTGGGCCCACCACGTGGGCATCGACGCCGCCGGCCTCATGAAGACCACCCTCAAGAAGCACAACCCGCGCACCAATCGGAAGAACATCGACAACAACTACCGCGGATGCCTTCGCGTCGACGTCAGGAACGGAGCTGACCTGTACCGTCGCGTCGAGGGCTGGTGGTACGGCATAGTAGGAGCTGTCCTTCCGGGTGATCCATCGAACCGGACATAAGGACTATCCCGGGTCGTCTAAGGGCAAGACGGTGTCTTTTGGTGTCACTTATGGGGGTTCGAGTCCTCCCCCGGGAGCCTGTTGAGTGCGGGCCCTGACCGGCCAAACCCCCGGTCAGGGCCCGCACTCATGTCCCCCCACGACCACCCCGGTATCCTGCGGATGTCCCCTCCCCCTTACAGCCGAAGGGCATCCTTGTGAGCGCCAATCGCCCGGCAGCCGTCGTCGTTCTCGCAGCGGGTGAGGGCACCCGTATGAAGTCGGCCACCCCGAAGGTCCTGCACGACATCTGTGGCCGTTCCCTGGTGGGTCATGTGCTGGCCGCCTCCGGCGAGCTGGAGCCGGAGAACCTGGTCGTCGTCGTGGGGCACGCCCGCGAGCAGGTGACCGCGCATCTCGCCGGCATCGCCCCGGGGGCCCGTACCGCGGTGCAGGCGGAGCAGAACGGCACCGGGCACGCGGTGCGGATGGGGCTGGAGGAGCTGGGCGGTTCCGTGGACGGGACCGTGATCGTGGTCTGTGGTGACACCCCGCTGCTGACCGGTGAGACGCTGCGGCACCTTTCGGCCACGCATTCCGCCGACGGGAACGCGGTGACGGTGCTGACGGCCGAGGTGCCGGACGCGACGGGGTACGGGCGGATCGTGCGCGACGAGGCGTCCGGAGCCGTCACCGCGATCGTGGAGCACAAGGACGCGACCGAGGAGCAGCGGGCGGTCCGGGAGATCAATTCGGGTGTGTTCGCGTTCGACGGGGCGTTGCTGGCGGACGCGTTGAAGAGGGTGCGGACGGACAACAGTCAGGGCGAGGAGTACCTGACGGACGTCCTGGGGATTCTGCGTGAGGCGGGGCACCGGGTGGGTGCGTCGGTGGCGGGGGATCACCGGGAGATCGCGGGGATCAACAACCGGGTGCAGTTGTCCCAGGCTCGGCGGATTCTCAACGACCGGCTGCTGACCGCCGCGATGCTCTCGGGGGTCACTGTCATCGACCCCGCTACGACGTGGGTGGACGTTTCGGTGACGTTCGAGCAGGACGTGGTGGTGCATCCGGGGACGCAGTTGCACGGGTCGACGCACCTTGCGGAGGGGTGTGAGGTGGGTCCGAACTCTCGGTTGACGGATACCCGGGTGGGTGCCGGTGCGCGGGTGGACAACACGGTGGCGTCGGGTGCGGAGGTCGGTGCGGAGGCTTCCGTCGGGCCGTTCGCGTATCTGCGTCCGGGGACGCGGCTCGGGCGCAAGGGCAAGATCGGTACGTATGTGGAGACGAAGAACGCGTCGATCGGTGAGGGGACGAAGGTTCCGCATCTGTCGTATGTGGGGGATGCGACGATCGGCGAGTTCTCGAACATCGGTGCGGCGAGTGTGTTCGTGAATTACGACGGGCAGGACAAACATCACACGACGGTCGGCTCGCACTGCCGGACCGGTTCGGACAACATGTTTGTGGCGCCCGTCACGGTCGGGGACGGTGCGTACACCGCTGCGGGTTCTGTGATCACGAAGGATGTGCCGCCCGGTTCGTTGGCTGTGGCCCGTGGCCAGCAGCGGAATATCGAGGGCTGGGTGGCTCGTAAGCGTCCGGGGAGTGCTGCCGCGAAGGCCGCGGAGGAGGCTGTCCGGGGGTCGGCCGAGGAGGGTTGACCGGAAAGCGGTGCGCCGGAGTCGTCGTATCGTGATAAATGCACATCCGCACCCCATCAGGTGAGATGGCTTCTCGCGTGCCGTCTGAGAGGTCTCTCGCCTTCGAGCCGCGAGTTTCTGCGACACCTCTGAGGAGATAGTGCTGTGACCGGGATCAAGACGACCGGCCAGAAGAAGATGATGTTCTTCTCCGGCCGGGCCCACCCCGAGCTTGCCGAGGAGGTCGCCAGCCAGCTGGGTGTCGGGGTCGTTCCGACTAAGGCCTTCGACTTCGCCAATGGCGAGATCTATGTGCGGTACGAGGAGTCGGCCCGTGGTGCCGACTGTTTCCTGATCCAGAGCCACACGGCTCCGATCAACAAGTGGATCATGGAACAGCTGATCATGATCGACGCGTTGAAGCGCGCGTCGGCGAGGTCGATCACCGTCATCGTGCCGTTCTACGGTTACGCGCGGCAGGACAAGAAGCACCGCGGGCGTGAACCGATCTCGGCGCGCCTGATCGCGGATCTGATGAAGACCGCGGGTGCGACCCGGGTGCTGACGGTGGATCTGCACACGGACCAGATCCAGGGTTTCTTCGACGGTCCGGTGGATCACCTGTTCGCGCTGCCGCTGCTGGCGGACTACGTGGGCGCGAAGGTGGACCGGGAGAAGCTGACGGTGGTGTCGCCGGACGCGGGCCGTGTGCGGGTGGCGGACCGCTGGTGCGACCGGCTGGGTGCGCCGCTGGCGATCGTGCACAAGCGGCGGGACAAGGACGTGGCGAACCAGGTCACGGTCCACGAGGTGGTCGGTGAGGTCAAGGGCCGGGTGTGCGTCCTGGTCGACGACATGATCGACACGGGTGGCACGATCTGCGCCGCGGCGGACGCGTTGTTCGCGCACGGTGCGGAGGACGTGATCGTGACGGCGACGCACGGTGTGCTGTCGGGTCCGGCGGCGGACCGGCTGAAGAACTCGCGGGTGAGTGAGTTCGTGTTCACGGACACGCTGCCGACTCCGGGTGAGCTGAGTGCCGATCTGGACAAGCTCACGGTGCTGTCGATCGCGCCGACGATCGCGAGTGCGGTGCGTGAGGTGTTCGAGGACGGTTCGGTGACGAGCCTGTTCGACGAGCAGTAAGGGTCGTGCAGTAAGGGTTCTGCTCCGGATTCCCCTGCGTCCCGGCTGATCGTTTTGGGTACGGCCTCCCTGTCCGAGTAGACTGCCCCAGTTGCTCGGCGAGGGAGGCCGTACCGCTTCGCGAGAGGTGGAGTACGGCGGTCCGTAATCGACGCGCTCTTCGTAGCAGGCCGTTCGTGGCCGGGTGACTTTCCCCAAGCTCCACGGAGCGGGGGGTATCCCCAACGGTTTCTGACTTCGAGGAGTGGTGAGCATGTCCGAGGTGAAGATTCACGCGGAGACGCGGCGTGAGTTCGGCAAGGGCGCGGCGCGTCGTATCCGTCGCGAGGGCAAGGTTCCGGGCGTGGTGTACGAGCACGGTCTCGAGCCGCTGCACCTGACCCTGCCGGGCCACGAGCTGCTGCTGGCGCTGCGTACGCCGAACGTGCTGATCGATCTGGCCATCGACGGTGAGGGCAGCCAGCTGGCGATCCCGAAGGCCGTGCAGCGTGACGCGATCAAGGGCTTCCTGGAGCACGTCGACCTGCTGATGGTGAAGCGGGGCGAGCGGGTCACCGTCGAGATCCACGTGACCGCCGAAGGTGAGCTGGCTCCGGGCGGCAACCTGCTGGAGCACGTCATTCCGACGCTGCCGATCGAGGCCGAGGCGACGAACATCCCGGACGGCGTGACCGTCTCGGTGCAGGGCCTGTCGGCCGGCGCCACGATTCTCGCCAAGGACCTGGAGCTGCCGGCCGGTGCGAAGCTGGCGGTGGACGAGGACACCGTGGTGCTGCAGGTGCTGGCCGCGCAGGCCGAGGAGGCCGCGGAGGGTGACGAGGACGAGGCCGCCCAGGCCTGATCCTTCTCGTAGTCTTCCTACGCGTCGGCCGCTGCTCCCGTGCGGGGGCAGCGGCCGACGTGCGTGTGGGGACGAGTACGGGACGCGGACGTGGACGAAGGAGACAGGGACGTGACGACCGATGCGGCGGCTGTCTGGCTGATCGTGGGGCTGGGCAATCCGGGGCCGGAGTACGCCGGGAACCGGCACAACGTGGGGTTCATGGTGGCGGACCTGCTGGCGGAGCGGATCTCGGGCCGGTTCAAGCGGGCCGGGAAGGCGCAGGCGCAGGTGGTGGAGGGGCGGATCGGTCCGCCGGGTCCGGCCGGCCGGCGGGTGATTCTGGCGAAGCCGACGTCGTTCATGAATCTGTCGGGCGGGCCGGTGAACGCGCTGCGGGAGTTCTACAAGGTGCCGGTGGCGCATGTGGTGGCGGTCCATGACGAGCTGGACATCGACTACGGGACGCTGCGGCTGAAGCTGGGGGGCGGGGACAACGGCCACAACGGGCTGAAGTCGATGACGAAGGCGTTCGGTCCGGACTATCACCGGGTGCGGTTCGGGATCGGGCGGCCGCCGGGGCGGATGCAGGTGGCGGACTACGTGCTGCGGGACTTCTCGTCGGCGGAGCGCAAGGAGCTGGGTTATTTCGTGGACCGGGCGGCGGACGCGGTGGAGTGTCTGGTGCTCGACGGTCTGGAGCGGGCGCAGGGGACGTACAACTCCTGAGTGGGGGCGGATTCCTCACGGAGTTGACCGACCGCAAGGGCATGGCCAAAGATCTCGGCCATGCCTTCAGCCGTCTCGTCCTCCCGGGGTTCGTCCACCGCTCTGCGCTTCGGCCGGTTCGCGGTGATGGGCGCGGTCACCGTGCTGATCCTGATCGCGGGTGTGTGGGCGTCGTGGGGCACGGCGCAGTACGCGATGCTGACGAAGGGGCGGGAGCAGGGCGCGGTGGCGGTGGAGTCCTGCGGTGAGCGGACCTGTACGGGGGTGTACACGCCGGTGTCGCCCGGGTCGCAGCCGCGGGCCGAGGTCGTGCTGGAGAACAACGCGGCCGTGGCGAAGGGGCGGACGTACACCGTCGTCATGAAGCCGGGCGGGACCGAGGCGGTCCGTTCCGGTCCCGCCGGGGTTCTCTACGCGTGGGTGCCGCTGGGCGGGGCGTTGATGCTGGCGTCGGTGGTGGTGGCGGGCGGGTTGCTGCGGACGCGGGCGGCGTGGGTGATGGGGTTGTCGGGGGTGGCGCTGGTGACGGCGGCGTTCCTGGTGGCGTGAGGCCGGATCCCCACGGTTGTGGTGCGCAGGGGCTGCGGAACGACGAAGGGTGCCCCCGGGCCGGAGTACGGCTCGGGGGCACCCTTCGTCGTGGGCGGCTTCGGGGTCAGCCGGTGTTGCGCAGGCCCGCCGCGACGCCGTTGACGGTGAGGAGGAGGGCCCGGGCGAGCAGCGGGTCGGGCTGGTCGCCGGCGGTGGCGGCGTCGCGCTGGCGCTTGAGCAGGGCGACCTGGAGGTAGGAGATGGGGTCGAGGTAGGCGTCGCGGATGGTGAAGGTCTGCTTGAGGACCGGGTCGGCGTCCAGGAGTTCGCTCTCACCGGTGACGCGGAGCACTTCGGCGACGGTGAGCTCGTGCTCGGCCCTGATCGCGTCGAAGACGTGCTTGAGCTCGTCGGGGACGAGGGTGTCGACGTAGTGCTGGGCGATCCTGAGGTCGGTCTTGGCGAGGGTCATCTCGACGTTGGAGATGAAGTTGCGGAAGAAGTGCCACTGTTCGTGCATCTCGTCGAGCACGGTGTCGAGGCCGCTCTCGCGCAGGGCCTTGAGGCCGGAGCCGACGCCGTACCAGCCGGGGACGATCTGGCGGGACTGGGTCCAGCCGAACACCCAGGGGATGGCGCGCAGTCCGTCGAGGCCGGCGCCGGAGTCGGGCCTGCGGGAGGGGCGGGAGCCGAGGTGCAGGTCGGCGAGCTGGTCGACGGGGGTGGAGGCGAAGAAGTAGGCGGGGAGGTCGGGGTCCTCGACGAGCCGGCGGTAGGCGTCGTGGGCGGCGTCGGAGACGACGTCCATGGCGGCGTCCCAGCGGGCCAGGGCCTCGTCGGACTGGCGGGGCGCGGTGTGCAGGGCGGACGCCTGGAGGGTGGCGGCGACGGAGAGTTCGAGGTTTTCCCTGGCCAGGGCGGGGATGAGGTACTTGTCGGAGATGACCTCGCCCTGTTCGGTGACCTTGATCTCGCCCTCGAGCGTGCCCCAGGGCTGGGCGAGGATGGCGTCGTGGGTGGGGCCGCCGCCGCGGCCGACGGTGCCGCCGCGGCCGTGGAAGAGGCGCAGGCGTACGCCGTAGCGGTGGGCGACGTCGCGCAGCCGGCGCTGGGCGCGGTGGATCTCCCACTGGCTGGTGGTGATGCCGCCGAACTTGGAGGAGTCGGAGTAGCCGAGCATGACTTCCTGGACGTCGCCCCTCAGCGCGACGAGGCGCCGGTAGGACGGGTCGGAGAGCATGTCCTCGAGGATGGTGTCGGCGGCCTTCAGTTCGTCCGTCGTCTCCAGCAGCGGGACGATGCCGATCTTCGCCCAGCCGGCGTGCAGGTCGATCAGCCCGGCCTCCCGTGCGAGGACGGTGGCGGCGAAGACGTCGTCGGCGCCCTGGCACATGGAGATGATGTAGGACTCGACGACTTCGGGGCCGAAGATCTCCAGGGCCCGCTTGACGGTCTGGAAGACGCCGAGGGTCTTCTCGCCGGCCGCGTCGACGGGTGCGGGGGTGGGGGCGAGGGGCCGGCGCGAGCGGAGTTCCTTGGCGAGGAGCTTGGTGCGGTAGTCGCGGGGCATGTCGGTGTAGCGCCAGGATTCCTCACCGAGCCGGTCGAACAGCTGGCCGAGGGCGTGGTGGTGGGCGTCGGCGTGTTCGCGCACGTCCATGGTGGCGAGCTGGAGGCCGAAGGCGGCGAGGGTGCGGATGGTGCGGGCGAGGCGGCCGTCGGCGAAGAGGGCGCCGCGGTGCTCGCGCAGCGAGGTCTGGACGATCCGCAGGTCGGCGAGGAGTTCGCCGGTGCCGAGGTAGTCGCGGCCCCTCTGGTGGGGGGTGTCCTGGGCGAGGCGCTGCTTGGTGTTCTCGAGCTTCTGCCGGATGCAGGTGGCCTTGAGCCGGTAGGGCTCCTCGGCGTTGAGGCGCTTGTAGCGCGGGCTGATCTCGGGGAGGTTGCCGAGGTCGGCCTTGAGGGAGTCGAGGAGTTCGTCGGTGGCGCCGGCGTAGCGGATGGAGTTGGACAGGAATCCGCGGAGTTCGTCGATCATCTCCAGGGCGTCGTTGATGCCGTGTTCGTGCTGGAGGATGAGGACGTCCCAGGTGACCTGGGGGGTGACGTTGGGGTTGCCGTCGCGGTCGCCGCCGATCCAGGTGCCGAAGGTGAGGGGGCGGGTGTCGTCGGGGAGGGTGACGCCGACGCGTTCGAGTTCGGCGGTGAGGTCCTCGAGGACGTCGCCGACGGCGCCCGCGTGCAGCTCGTCGAGGTAGTAGATGGCGTTGCGGGCCTCGTCGGCGGGTTCGGGGCGTACGACGCGCAGTTCGTCGGTCTGCCAGACGAGGTCGATGTTCTCGGCGAGGCGGGTGTCGAGGCGGCGCCGGTCGCTCTCGATGACGGGGGTGTCGAGGAGGGCGGCGATGCGGCGCAGCTTGTTGAGGACGGAGCGGCGGGCGGCCTCGGTGGGGTGCGCGGTGAAGACCGGGCGGACGTTGAGGTGCCGCACGGTTTCGCGCAGGTGCTCGGGGTCGGCGTCCTTGAGGCGGTCGGCGGTGCGGGCGAGCAGTCCGCCTTCGGTGGCGCGGCGGGTGCGCAGCTCACGGCCGCGGTGCACCTGTTCGGTGACGTTCGCCAGGTGGAAGTAGGTGGAGAAGGCGCGGACCAGTTTGGCGGCGGTGTCGAGTTCGGTGCCGCGCAGCAGTTCGGCTGCGGCCTCGCCGTCCTCGCGGGTGAGTCGGCGGACCTTTTCGACGAGGTCGAGGAGTTCGGGGCCTTCCTGGCGCACGAGGGTCTCTCCGAGGAGATCACCCAGGCGGCGGATGTCGGCCCGCAGTTCGCTGCTCGTGGTCGCCGTGGACACGGTCTGGTCGTCGGCACTGCTCACAGGTGCGGCTCCTTGCAGTGTGGAGGCTGGTCTGGAGGGCCCGGACGGCGTCTCCGGGCGGCTGGCGCCGCATACGGGCCGGGCATCCGGGAAGGAGGTAATCAGAGCGGACCGCGCTGTCCGACCAATTCCAAGGATAGGTGTCGGCCGGGACGCACAGGCTCGTGGGCTCTTGCCGCCGGGCCGCGCACTGCCATACTTACGATGCCGTAGGTTACGGTCCCGTAGGAAACGCCGCTCGGTTCCGGGAGCCCGGCATCACCCTCCCTCCTCATACCCCACAAGGGACACGCATGACCTCACGTCCTGATGTCATCGACGAAGCCTCGAAGAAGCCGCCGCCCTCCGGCACCGGCGCCGACACCGCAGCCGTGCCCTCCGGCGCCGACACCGCAGCCGCCCCCTCCGCCACGCTGGGCGGGGAGCGCAAGCGTTCGATCGAGCAGATCGCGCTGCTGGTCTTCATCACCGTCCCGTTCCTGGCCGTGCTGGCAGCGGTGCCGCTGGCCTGGGGCTGGGGGGTGAGCTGGCTGGACCTCGGCCTGCTGGTGTCCTTCTACTTCCTGGGCTGCCATGGCATCACCATCGGTTTCCACCGTCACTTCACGCACGGTTCGTTCAAGGCGAAGCGTCCGCTGAAGATCGCTCTGGCGGTGGCGGGCTCGATGGCGGTGGAGGGGCCGCTGGTGCGCTGGGTGGCGGACCACCGCAAGCACCACAAGTTCTCGGACGCCGAGGGCGACCCGCATTCGCCGTGGCGGTACGGGGAGTCGTTGCCGGCGTTGCTGAAGGGCCTGTGGTGGGCTCATCTCGGCTGGATGTTCGACGAGGAGCAGACTCCGCAGGACAAGTACGCGCCGGATCTGATCAAGGACCGGACGCTGCGGGCGATTTCCCGCCAGTTCGTGCTGTGGGCGGGGGTGTCGCTGGCGCTGCCGGCGCTGATCGGCGGTCTGGTGACGATGTCCTGGTGGGGCGCGTTCACCGGCTTCTTCTGGGGGTCACTCGTCCGGGTGGCGTTGTTGCACCATGTGACGTGGTCGATCAACTCGATCTGCCATGCGGTGGGCAAGCGGCCGTTCAAGTCGCGGGACCGTTCGGGCAACGTGTGGTGGCTGGCGGTGCTGTCCTGCGGCGAGTCCTGGCACAACCTGCATCACGCCGATCCGACGTCCGCGCGGCACGGCGTGGAGCGGGGGCAGATCGATTCGAGCGCCCGTCTGATCCGCTGGTTCGAGATGCTGGGCTGGGCGTACGACGTGCGCTGGCCGTCACGCTCGCGTATCGATTCACGCCGCGAAACAGGGGAAGGCCGCTCCCTGCGCGGGCAGGAGGCGGCCGAAGCGGCATGATGGTTGCCGTGGCGACCGACTCCAGCAGCACCTCGAGCAATGACAAGCCGCGGCGCGCCCGCCGCACCCGGATGACCGGCGCGGAGCGCCGTGAGCAGCTGTTGGAGATCGGCCGCACCTTGTTCGCCGAGAAGGGCTTCGAGGGCACGTCGGTGGAGGAGATCGCGGCGAAGGCCGGGGTCTCCAAGCCGATGGTGTACGAGCACTTCGGCGGCAAGGAGGGCCTGTACGCGGTGGTGGTGGACCGCGAGATGCGGCGTCTGCTGGACATGGTGACGGGTTCACTGACCGCGGGTCATCCGCGGGAGCTGTGCGAGCAGGCGGCGTTCGCGCTGCTGGACTACATCGAGGAGTACACGGACGGGTTCCGCATCCTGGTCCGTGACTCCCCGATCCCCCAGTCGACGGGATCCTTCGCCTCCCTCATCTCGGACATCGCCACCCAGGTGGAGGACATCCTGGGCCGCGAGTTCAAGAGCCGCGGGTTCGATCCCAAGCTGGCTCCGCTGTACGCGCAGGCGCTGGTCGGGATGGTGGCGCTGACCGGCCAGTGGTGGCTGGACGTCCGCAAGCCGCGGAAGGCGGAGGTGGCCGCGCACCTGGTCAACCTGGCTTGGCACGGCCTGGACGGCCTGGAGCAGAAGCCGCGGCTGATCGGACACCGGAAGAACTGACCGGAGGAACCGGGACGACGGGCCGGTGGGCCGGTGGACCGACGGGCCGGTGAGCCGACGGGCCGGTGGACCGACGGGCCGGTGGACCGACGGGCCGGTGAGCCGACCGCGTGGCATCACCCGTACAGGACCGGCATCGCGCTCAGGTGACCGGTTCCAGGAACTCCAGGCGGTTGCCGACCGGGTCCTCGGAGTAGAAACGGCGGTGGCCCGGGAGGCCGTCGTCCCAGGTGACGGGGGCGCCGCAGTCCCGCAGCCGGGTGGCGTACGCCTCGATCGCGGTGACCTCGATGCCGGGGTGGGCCTTCTTCGCGGGCCGGAATCCGGTCTCGATGCCCAGGTGCAGCTGGACGCCGCCGGCCCGGAACCAGCAGCCGCCGCGTGCGGCCAGTACGGGCGGCTTCGGGATCTCCACCATGCCGAGGACGTCGACGTAGTACGCGCGCAGCCGCTCCTCGCTGCCGGGCGGCGCGGCGAGCTGGACGTGGTCGAGGCCGGTGATCACCGGGTCTCCTCCTGCTGTGCGCGGGCCACGGCGAAGATCCGGCGGAACGGGAACGGGGTGCCGTGCGGGCCGGCCGGGTAGGCGTCGCGCAGGGCGGTGCGGTACTCGTCCACGAAGGCGTCGCGCGCCCCGGGGTCGTCGGCGAGGGCGGTGAGGACGGGCCGCAGGGTGGTGCCCTCGACCCAGTCCAGGACGGGGTCCTCACCCTGGAGGAGATGGACGTACGTCGTCTCCCACACGTCGGCGGTGCAGCCGAGAGCGGTCAGTCGCTCCAGGTACGCCTCCGGACGGAGCACGGCGTCGGCGTGCCGCAGGACACCGCCGAGGCGGCCGGCCCAGTGCGGGGAGTGGGCGAGCTCGCGCAGGAGGACGTGGCTGGGGGCGTCGAAGTTGCCGGGCACCTGGAAGGCGAGGGTGCCGCCGGGAGCCAGACCCGCCACCCAGTCCGCGAACCGTTCCGTATGCCCGGGGATCCAGTGCAGGGTGGCGTTGCTGACGATCAGGCCGTACGGCCGGCCGGGCTCGGGTGTCCAGGTGCGGACGTCGGCGTGGGCGAAGTCGATCCGGCCGCCGTCGGGGGTGGGGCCCCGGTGGTCGGCGCGGGCCCTGTCGAGCATCTCGGGCGAGTTGTCGTAGCCGGTGATGCGGGCGCGCGGCCAGCGGCCGGCGAGCAGCGCGGTGACGTTGCCCGCGCCGCAGCCGAGGTCGGCGATGCGGGGCGGGTCGCCGGGCAGCTCGGGGACCCGGGCGAGGAGGTCGGCGAAGGGACGGGCCCGGTGACCGGCGTGACGCAGGTACTGGGCGGGGTCCCAGCGGGGATCGGTGACCGCGGGCACGGGGCACCTCCTGGTGGATCGGCAACCGGCGGACGGGCCGGCCGACGAACGGGCTGACGGGTACCCACCGTTCCGCACACCCGGCTCGACGTCAAGAAACTTGACGTCAAGAGACTTCACATCGACACAACCACTACACTGATCGTCATGGAGGACGAGGTCGATCGGCTGGTCGCAGCATGGCGCCGGGAGCGCCCGGACCTCGACGTGGAACCGCTCGAGGTGCTCAGCCGGGTGAGCAGGCTCGCCCGGCATCTGGACCGGGCCCGCAGACTGGCCTTCGCCGAGCACGGGCTGGAGCCCTGGGAGTTCGACGTCCTGACCGCGCTGCGCCGCGCGGGCGCCCCCTACCAGCTCTCGCCGGGGCAGCTCCTCACGCAGACGCTGGTCACCTCGGGCACGATGACCAACCGCATCGACCGCCTGACCAAGAAGGGTCTGGTGGAGCGCCTGCCCGACCCCAGCGACCGGCGCGGGGTCCTGGTCCGCCTCACGGACGAGGGCCGTGACCGCGGCGACCAGGCGCTGGCCGGACTGCTGGCGCAGGAGCGGGCGATCCTCGCCGAGCTCTCCCGCGCCCAGCGCGGCGAACTGGCGGGCCTGCTACGCCAACTGACTGCCCCGTTCGACAACATCCCCGGTTAGGTCGACCGGCCCGACGCCCGCCCTGCGGGCCAGGGCGACGGCGGCGAGGGTGGAGTGCACGCCCAGCTTGCCGAGCACGTTCTGCATGTGCGTACGGACGGTGTGCGGGGACAGGTACAGGCGCTCGGCGACGGCCTTGCGCCCCAGGCCCGCGACCATGCACCGCAGCACCTCCCGCTCGCGCGGGGTCAGGGACTCCACGAGCCGCTCGCTCTCGGTGCGGTGCTTGCGGGCGGCGGTGAGTTCGCGCAGCACACCGGTGAGCAGGGCGGGCGGCAGATGCGTCTCGTCGCGCAGCACCCCCCGGATGACGGTGAGCAGCCGGCTCAGCGAGCAGTCCTTGGCGACCCAGCCGCCTGCTCCGGCCTGGAGGGCGAGCGCGGCACGGCGCGGGTCGTCCTTCTCGGCGAGCACCACGATCCGTACCCGCGGCTGGATCGAGCGCACCCCGGTGACCAGGGACATCCCGTCGACGATGCCGTCCTCGTCGCCCGCTCGCGCCGGTACGGCGGACGGGCCGGACGGCACTGTGCCGCCCAGGTCGGCGTCGACGAGCAGGACGTCGAACCGCCGCCCCTCGGCGGCCGCCCGCTCCAGGCACCGCAGTGCGGCCGGCCCGCTGCCCGCCGCGGACACCTCGACGTCCGGCTCGGCGGCCAGAGCCGCGGCGAGCGACTCGGCGAAGATGCGATGGTCGTCGACGACCAGCACTCGGATACGTTGCACGAAACCCCCTTCCCCATGCTCTCTGCAGAGCAGGGGACTACCCCGTCGCCAAAAGACGACACCGGACACCGGCACGGGTACGACGCCGGAGTCCGGTTCCGGACCAACGGGACCCGGCCGGAACCACCGGAACCACCGATCCCGGGGCGGGCCGCCCGGAGCCGCCCGGCCGCCGCCGTACGTCACCACCGCCCCGCCCCGGATCGCGTACCCGAGTGTCTCGCCCCCTGAACGGCGCCGGCCCCCACCGGCGCTGTTCATCAGAGTACGGACGAGGGCCGGGAGCGGAAGGCTATTTGCAGAACTGGCGCTCCTGCGCGTTTATGGTGAGCCACATGTTTCGTCTTGAGACAGAAGTCGACAAGGACCGACGTGATCTGCTCCACAGGCGGTTGCGGGACACCAACACGGCGGCGTCGCCGGTGCTGCGCGCCCTGCGCGGAACCCCGCAGGAACGCGAGTCCCCTTTGCACGTGTGGGCATCGGACCCGGCCGGTGATCTGGCGGGCGGCCTGGTCGGCCACACCTGGACGGCCTGGCTGCACGTGACGTACCTGTGGGTCGACGAACGCCACCGCGGAGCGGGGCTCGGCACCCTCCTGCTGTCCACGGCGGAACGCATCGCCGCCGGCCGGCGCGGCTGCCGCTTCTCCCGCGTGGAGACCTGGGACTTCCAGGCCCCGAAGTTCTACCAACGGCATGGCTACGAGGTGGTCTGCGTGATCCCGGACTATCCCCCGGGCATCACGGAGTACACCTTGACGAAACGTCTGGCCTGAGTGCACCCGCCCCCGCCCTCCCGCCTGCGCACGCCTGTTCCTCCGTCGGCCCCGTCCCCTTGACACTGCGCCCAGGCAACTCGCTGGTGCCGATCGTCCGCTCACCCGGGCCGGTGGCGATCGTCATGGTGTTGCAGTGCGCTGGCCATACGGACCAGGTGGGCTCGTTCTCGAACAGCGCGCCCTGCTCCGGAGTGTGTCCGCGCCACAGATGCACACGTTCGTGGCAGCCGGTGAGGATTCTGTTCAGAGGCGATGCGTTGTCACCGATGACGACGACATCACGGTGGGCCGACTGTGCGCAGAAACCGGTGAGGCCGGGGAGGGGAGCCGACGGTGGGTGACCTCGATCGGTCTGTCGCGGACTCGCGCCACCGACTCGACGACGTCCCGTAGCACAGGCAATTCCGGAAGACCGAGCTCCCGGATCAGCCGGACTGCGCGCCGCCGTTCCCGCCCGATTCGCATGGTGCCCCCGTAGTGTTTGAACGCCTGTGGCCTGGCCAGAACCACGACGCCGTGATCCTATGACGCCCCGCCCGATCGTGCGCCCGGGTGCGCGCTCCTGGTGGATTAGCTCGTTTGCAAAGGCCGTATCGGTGGTGTCCGGACACCCACATGCACCCTCGTCGCCGGGTTGCCCAAGTACTGCCGGTCGCAGGTGACTTCCCGGCAAGACGGAGAGGTCACGAGTCAGCGTCGTGCGGAGACAGGTCCGCAAGCAGGCCCTCCACCGCGGCCGCGACCTCGGACGCCTGCCCCTGGGGAAGACCGGCCATACGGAAAGCGATCTTCACGGCGGCCGGATGGTGAGCGATGCGGCGATAGGCGGCCAGGGCCTTGAGGGTGTCTTCGAACTCGATGACCACCGGCTCGCCGCTGTCGTGGGTGAGGGCTTATCGGCGGACTCCGAAATGGTGGGCGACGGCGCCCAGATCGTCCGTCAGGAGGACGTCGATGCGACCTGGAGGAAGGCGGCCAGGGGCTTCAGCTTCGACAGTGTGGGCTGGCTGCGGCCTTCCAGCAACTTGTCGAGACAGGTCGAGGACATCCCCGAGGCCCTGGCTGCCGCCCGTAGCGAATAGGGCTGCCCACGTTCGTCCGTCCGTTGTGCCAACAGCCGGTTGAGACGGTCGGTGAAACGTGCGGAGATGTGCTCCCGCGGGGGGCGCGGTGCAGGGGTTCGACCGGTCGACCGCAGCGAAGGCCGGCGATCCGTGCCACGGCCACGCCCGTAGCCTCGGAGACCTCCCGGTTCGTCCACGCCCGACCCGACCGGGCGGGGGTGACGTTCTGGAACAGCTTCTCCAGGCGCACTGCCACGCGCTGGGCCAGCTCGTCACCGCTCTCCCTCACGGCCCAGCTCCTCGTCTGTCCGGGGTGAATGGGGGCCAGGGAAGTCTGGAGGGCCCTCGGCCCGCATGCCGGCAAGAACTGTCAGTCACCAGGCAGGTCATTCGGAACACCCCGCACAAGTGCCACCCATAGTTGACACTCGTGCAGGTGGGCGGTGAGGATTCGGTAAGAACGGCTGATCAAGCGGACGCACCTCCAGCACGGCATGCTCAGGGGATCCCATGTCTACTTCCAGGCTTCACGCGCCGAGAGGTGCGCATCTCACGCTGCTCGACACCCGCGCGTACTCGCAGTCCGTCACGCCGACGGGAAGGGAATCCGCAGCGGTGCGCCCTCGCGCATCCTTCGCCGACGACGGCGCTGACGCAGGGATTCACTCCCCCGGACAGAAACCTCTTTGACCGGAACCCGCCCCTGCCACCCCGGACGGCCTGCGAGCCGCCGCGCCTCCCGACTCACCGCCCGATCCCGCGGTCGTCACTGATCACGCCGGATCCGGGTGCCGTCTTCCGGAGCGGACACAGCCCCTGCGCAGTGCGATTTCGATCCGGCGGCACATGAACGACTTGATGCGCCGCAGCCCGCCGGAGTACGACCCGTTCCGTCTTCGCAGCTGAGCCTGCCGACCGGCCCGCAGGGGACGTCGCCACACACACGGGTCCGGCGGCGCCATGCCTTCGACCGCTTCCGGAGCCCGAACAGGCAACTGCCTGCCGACAGCAGCCCGGCAAGAAAGCCGAAACGCCCCTGCGGGATGAACCCACTTTGCGAGGCCCAACTTGCCTTACTTGTCCGAGTCCTGTCAGCCTCCGTCCGCAGAGGCCCCCGGCGACTCCCGCCGGAGGCGACAGGCAGGGGAGGACATGCGGCAGCCGCCCCTTGCGCCCACCCCGCCCCCCGACCGGGATCCGCGCCGGCCTCCATCGGAATCCATGCAATTGCATGCCACGCGCCAAGAGGCCCGAAGACTTGCGAGACGCACCCGGCGACGCCTCGCCACCTACCTGACCGCACCTCCTTGGGCATTCGTCCTCATTGCGGAAATGCCCGATCCGCACCCCGCCCTCTTAGTCGCATGCGTCCTTTACACCCTTCATTTGGTGGTATTGCTGCGTCCGGTGTGGACCGGACGCCCTTACCCGGTCCCACCGCTCGCCCTGCTCGCGCCCGCCTCGGTATGGCCGGCCTGTCTCTGGCTGCTCCCCTACACCGGAGCCTTCTCGCGGATGGAGGTCGTCCCGCTCTCCGGAATGGCCGTCGTGCCTGCGGCCATCGCGGTGGCCGAGTTGCCGCTGCGCGTCCGACTGGCCACTGGAGTCACGTGTGTCGCGGTGGCCGCCGCCGTCAGCCCGCACGCCCCGCTGCCTTCGGCGCTGGCCGCCGGCGGGGTCCTTCTGACCATCGTCCTCGCCGTCCGCACCGCGATGCGGCCCGTCTCCCTCATCTCCCGGCTGGAGACCGCCGCGGACGAGGCCGCCCTGCGCGCGGTGACCGAGGAGCGACTGCGGGTGTCCCGCGATCTGCACGACACGCTGGGGCGGCATCTGGCCATCATCGCGATCAAGTCCGAACTCGTCGCACGCACCGGAAAGCTGGAGGAGATGGAAGAGGTGCAGGTGTTGGCGAGGGCGTCGCAGAGCGAGCTGCGGGCGGTGGTGAACGCGGTGCGCACCGCGTCACTCGACGACGAGTTGGAAAGCGCGCGCTCCCTGCTCCGGGTCTCCGGCATCCGGTGCGACGTGACCGGCGAGAGCTGCGGCCTGCGCCTGCCCCGCGAGGTGCGGGAGGTACTTGGCTGGGCCGTGCGAGAAGCGGCCACGAACGTCCTGCGGCACGCGTCGGACGCCACCACCTGCACGATCGCTCTCGCCTTGTCCGGCGCGGACGGAGCGAGAGAGTGCGTCCTGCGGGTGGTGAACGACGGTGCGCGTGGGGTGCCGGGCCGGCACCTGGAGGTCGGTACGGGCCTGGAAGGGCTGAAGCAGCGCGTCGCACCGCTGGGAGGACGCCTGGAGCACGGCCCCCGGCCTCACGGCACGTACCGCCTCCTGGTCACTGTCCCCTTCCACGAGAGGAACGAGGCGTGAGGATTCGAACCCTCCTGGCCGATGACGAGAAACTGGTCCTGGGTGCGCTCTCCGTGCTGCTGGCGACGGAGGAGGACCTCGAAGTGGTCGGTGAGGCCGCGGGCGGTGTGGAAGCGGCCGCGATGGCGAAGAAGCTCGTTCCGGACGTCTGCGTACTGGATCTGAGCATGCCCGACAGGAGCGGGATCAGCGTCATCCGTGATCTGCAGCAGACCCTGCCCTCCATACGATGCATCGTGGTCACCTCCCATACGGCGCCTGGACATCTCACATCGGCCCTGTCGGCGGGGGCCCGGGGATTCGTGCCGAAGACGACGTCCGCGAAAGAACTGGCCGTCATCATCAGAATGGTTCACCGGGGTGCCCACTACGTCGATCCGGAGATGGCCGCGAATGCGGCCTCGGCGGGGAAGTCCCCGCTGACCCGGCGGGAGGCGGACATTCTGGCACTGTCCGCGGACGGGGCACCTTTGGCCAAGGTGGCACAGCGCGCAGCCCTGTCCCCCGGGACCGTACGCAACTATCTTTCGAGGATCGCCGGCAAGCTGAAGGTGGCCAACCGGCACGAGGCCGCCCATGTCGCCCGCGGGCAGGGCTGGATCTGATCCTCGGCACAGTGGCACCGGGAACAGTGACGGGAAGCGACGGCCCCACGAGCGAGGGCTCGCCCGCCCCTCGGCTCCGGCGCCTCGCCGCGGCGGAGACTTCCTGCGCCGTGGACCGCCTGCGGGCGCCGGGTCACCCGCTGCGGCCGTGCGCCGCGCCGGCCTTTGCCGAAATGCCGCGGCCGGCACAACGGTTCGGAGCGGCCGGGGTACGGCGGGCGGCCGGAGTGAACACCGCGGGTCGTACGGGTACGCGCTCGAGCGCCGTCACCGCCCTGCCGTCGAGTGGGCACTGCCTCCATTGCGCCACCCCGGTGGCGGCCGTCGCGGGAACGGCGTCCGCCGTCGCCGCCGAGCGCTCGGGACCCTCGACGATCTTCGGGAGCGCTGCAGCACGGCCCTCGGAGAAGGTGCGCCCGCGGCCCGTCAGTCGTACCTTCGCGCCTTCGTGCGCCGCTTGCCGCCGCCGCTCCCTCGATCCGCGTGGCTTCGATCACATTTCCCAGGCCGCCGGTGTTCGCGTCCCCGGCCGCTGCGGTGGATTTTCCAGGGCGGGGCGACAACCGCCCCATGGGGCGCGGTGGCATTCGTCATACCGAAGTCGTGACGCACGCCAGGCATCCGGAATGGACAGCTCCGCCTTCTGCTGTGATCTGCGCCATATCGAGAGTTCTCGAGTGCTGCTTGTATCCACTGTGCGTGACCGACGGAGGCCCCTTGCGCGAGCCCGCCGTGAGACCAGCAGGAGGGGCAATCGCATGACGGACGCGGTGATCGTCGGTACAGGCCCCAACGGGCTCGCCGCCGCTGTCACACTCCTGCGGGCGGGTCTCAGTGTCGAGTTGTACGAGGCGCACGACACGCCCGGTGGCGGTCTGCGCACCGAGCCGCTCTTCGACTCCGACGTGGTGCACGACATCTGTGCGGCTGTGCACCCCATGGCGGCCGCGTCCCGTTTCTTCCGGGAGTTCGACCTGCCCGCACGCGGCGTCGACCTGCTCCAGCCGGAGATTCCCTACGCTCACCCGCTGCCCGGCGAGGACACGGTCCTCGCCCACCGCGACCTCGCCGAGACCAGCGCCGGGCTCGGTGCGGACGGCGAACGCTGGCGGCGGCTCATGGCGCCGCTCGCCGCACACAGCCGGGGTGTCGTCGACCTGATCCTGTCCGACCAGCGCGGCATCCCCGACGACCTGGCGGCACCGTTCCTCCTGGCGCCCAGGGTGCTCGCCCACGCCACCAGGCTGCCCTTCCGTACCGAGCGGGCCCGCGCCCTCCTCACGGGCGTCGCCGCGCACGCCGTCGGCAGACTCCCTTCACTTGCCTCCGGCGCCGTCGCGCTGCTGCTGGGACATCTGGCGCACACCACGGGATGGCCCCTGCCCCGGGGAGGCAGTGCCCGCATCGCCGACGCCCTCGTGGCGGACATCGTCGCGCACGGCGGCCGCATCCACACCGGACAACCGATCAAGGACCTCGGCGAACTCGGAGACGTGCCGCTGGTGTTGCTCGACACCAGCCCCAAGGGGCTCCTCCAGATCGCCGGAGACCGACTGCCCGGGCACTACCGCCGGGCCCTCGAGCGCTTTCGGTACGGACCCGGGGCGTCCAAGGTCGACTTCCTGGTGTCCGGACCCATCCCTTGGTCCGATCCCGAAACCGGCCGGGCGGGCACGGTTCACCTCGGCGGTACCCGCGCCGACATGTACCGCACGGAATCGGCGGCCGTACGCGGCACCCGGGACCCCGAGCCCTTCATACTCCTCGTCGACCCCGCCGCGACCGACCCCGGCCGGTCCGTCGGCGGCAAACGCCCGGTCTGGGCCTATGCCCACGTTCCCCATGGCGACCCGCGAAACCCCGTCGACCTCGTCCGTCGCCGCATCGAGCAGTACGCACCGGGCTTCGGCGACACCATCGTCGCCGCGCGTGGTGTGAGCGCCGCCGATTACGAGACGTACAACCCCAACTACGTGGGCGGCGACATCGGAGCCGGGGCCATGACCCTCCGCCAGGCTCTGCTGCGCCCCACCGCGAAGTGGGATCCGTACCGGGTCCCGCTGCCCGGCCTGTACCTGTGCTCGGCCTCCACGCCACCGGGACCCAGCGTGCATGGAATGTCCGGCTATCTGGCCGCGCTCTCCGCGCTGCGCCACGAACACGGCATCCGCGTTCCGCCTCCGCTCGGCCCGCACGGCCCGCACGGCCCGCACGGCAGGGCGTAGCGCACCACGGGCCGTGCCCGCGAGCCGCAACCACAAGAGGCAGGCACAGCCCAGCACTCCAGCCGCAGTCCCGCCGAACCGATCGCGGTCATGACCCGCCGACCGTCGAAAAGGGCCTGCCGTCATGACCACCAGCCGCTTCGGCGACGCCGAGTGCGCCTTCCACGTCGTCGAAAACGGCTGCCGCTTGCGCCGGGAACGACACCGGGTCGGACCCTTCGGTGCCGAACGAATGCCGATGGCGGACAAGGGTCTGGCTGCCTGCGAGATATGCGTTGGCGGCCATCCGCGCCGTGTGGTTCCGCGCCGGAAGGACGGGCACCGCTGCCGCCAGGGCTCATGACCCGTGGATTGCCCGCACGGACCTGCCGGCGACAGGGAGCTGGTCTCCCGGACGGGTCCAGCCGTTGGGCCCGCCCGGCGCGCGATCACTCTTACGTACCCAGCGCGCGGGGCTCGACAGCGGATGAGTGGCGGTGGAGATTCGCCCGGCGGTGGAGAGGGGCCGGCACGCGCGGATTCTGCGACTTCACGGAGACGTGAGAGCGGCAGGCGCCGCACCGCCCGGCCCGGCGACAACCGTGCAGGTGGCCATGGCCGACTCAGCCCTCGCCTCCGGGTCGTTCACGGCGAGGGAACCAGCGAGCGGGGTCCCTGGTTCACCTTCGAGCAGCATCATCCCTCCGCCAATTCAGCGAACCGCCACCATGAATGCAATAAATTCTTCATCGGGAATTTCCTCCATTCACCATCCTCGAGCACACAGGGCGCCACAACCGCCAAAGAGAACGGCTTGTATGCGAAAGCCGCCATGCGATCAACGGGACAGGAGGATCCGCAGCGGAAGGAAACATATATTGCACCTCACTCCGCAACGACCGGTAGAACATCACTGCAGCATTCGATCTCAGCTTCAGGCACAGCGCGTACGCGAGGGCAATACTCCCTCACCTGCTTTTCGCCGGTCGGGCACTCCCAACCATTTTTCGACGCTTACGTTTGCCATATTCAATGAGAGCAGCGCACGTCACCGCGCCGACACTCCGAAGCAAGCGAACCGAGAGTGGCCGGAAAATACCCCTCGGACGCTTGGCGCGAACAGAAGCCGCCGGTTGCGGCCGGCGGGAGCACAGGCGGGTGACCAGGATGAGTTCACCTCCGTCGCCTGGGGCGATCAGCCTCCCGTCACCTCGAGGGTGACCGTGGAGCGCAACCGGGCGCCGCCCGCCGGGGCCGAATGCCGACTGTCGAGTCCAAGCCATCAAGGTCGACCTGTTTTCGGCCCCCTCCCGCCTTTGTCCTTGCTGGTCAACACGAAAAGCATGACTTATGTCATCACCAGCTTCACGCCAATACCGGAACGACATCGGCACCCAATCGAACCTCAATCATTTTTAATCTGTGATGCACGTCACATGAAATCCTCTTGATTTCAAGCTTCGCGATATTCGTATAGTGATGCCCGTCGGGGGAAGTCGATCGATCACCGACGGGCAGCTACCGAACAAGAAATCCAGGCGATGCTCGGAAGGCCAGCCGTCCACGAAATGACACGTTTCACCCTTTCATTTCGCGGACGGTGCCTCATGTGGAAATCTTTTGCACCGCTCCACACCGACCCGCACCCGCCATTCGTTCACGGATTTCATTCCGCCGGCACTCCACCGTACATGATCGACAATGATTTCAACCCCGAAATATCGGCTGCAATCACAGGAGGAATGGACCATGGGCAACATCGCTGCCTTCATGAACCAGAAGGAACTGGGCTCCCTCGACGAGGGGATGACGATGAACGGCGGCGTTCCCGTCATGGCCACCCCGGCCGTGGCGGTGCCTGCCGCCGTCAAGATCACTGCCGGCGTCGTCGCCTTCACCGTACCGGTGGCCGCGTACGTCCTCGGCCGTGTCGTCAACTAAAAGCCGCCAGGCTTTCCGGACCATCCACAAGAGGAGATCGGAATGACTCACGTCATCGAAAGTGTGCGCTCGATCACGGCGCCGAACCTGACCGAGGGCGAGAAGGACCGGGTCACCCGCACCATGCCCGTCGCCTTCACCCCCGCCGTTCTCGTCACCTGCCCGTACGCGGCCGGCGGACTCGCGGCCGGCGCTGCCGTGGTCGGCGCTTACGAGCTCGGCCGCGCCGCCGGCTAAAGCACATCTTCAGCAGCCCTTGACATGAGGCGGGCTCCTGAAGCCGCTCGGAGAGTGACCTCTGCGAGCGGCGAGCAGGCTGTCGGGCCGCGCTGCAATCGCGGCCCGACAGCCTGCACATATTAGCCCACCCCATGATTCAGTCGTGAGGAATGTCCTGTGAGACTAACGAAGAAGATTTTCTCGTCGCTTTTCTCTCCGGTTCCGATATCCCGGGACCGCGCCTTGGGTATATCTGAACGCCTTTCCGCACTCACCATTCTCTCCTCTTCTCTCGAGTATCTGCACCAGCACAAGCAGATGGATCCCGGAGGTCTCAACGACTGGGAAATCATGAAGGAGGCACCGGAGGCCAAGAACCTGACCATCCGCAGGATCACCGAGGCCGTCAGCGGCAAGAAGGTGACGGTGGCGCTGCACGCCGCCCGGGCGGCCGTGAGTGTGGGGCTCCTCTTGCCGGGCAACAGCAGATGGCGCGG
The DNA here is from genome assembly GCF_044540975.1 of Streptomyces sp. NPDC085927. NCBI lineage: Bacteria > Bacillati > Actinomycetota > Actinomycetes > Kitasatosporales > Streptomycetaceae > Streptomyces > Streptomyces sp. NPDC085927. The sequence goes on along the minus strand of NZ_JBITSN010000003.1, from coordinate 469,368 downwards.
GGCCGGAAGCCTTTTCCTCACCGCTTCCACCTCCGTTCTGCAAACCCGCCACCGCTACGGCACGGACGGTTCGGACCAGGTGGCGAACCTGGTGCAGACCGCCACCGGCCTTGCCCGCCTGTCGAAGAGTTCTCAGGCCAAGGACGCATTCCTCTGGTACGTGGCGCTGCAGACGAGCCTGGCTTACGCGGCCTCCGGCTGGGTCAAACTCCTCGGTGACAAGTGGCGTGACGGCTCGGCACTTCCCGGGGTGATGCGCACCCGCACCTACGGATTCGAGAGCGCCTACCGGCTCACCCAGCGCTACCCGCGGACCGCGAAGTACCTGCAGCACGGCGTGCTGGCGATGGAATGCCTCTTCCCGGTCGTGTACCTCGCGGGAGGAAAAATGACCCGCCCGATGCTCGCGGCGGCGGGAAGTTTCCACGTCGCCAACGGCTTCGTCATGGGACTCGGGCGCTTCATGACGGCCTTCCCCGCCATGCACCCCACGGTCGCCTACACCACGGCCCCCAAGACGCACCCGCTGGTGGCGGGACGCGACGACCGTGCGGTGAAGGCCGCGGCCCTGCTGCTCGCCGGAGGCATCGCCGTCAGCGTCGCAGTCGCCGCCCAGCGCCGCGCAGTGGTCCGCGAAGGCTGGCCCACGTCACGGAAGCTCGTCACCCGGCACGGCAACGAGCTCATGTACGAGACGGGCGGCCGGGACGACCGGACGGACGCTCCGGTGCTCGTCTTCTGCGCCGGGCTCACCTCGACGTCCGAGCACTTCGCCTGGATCACCGAGCAGTTCGTGAACGACTCGGACAACGCGGTCGTCTCCTACGCGCGAGCCGGGTACGCGGGCAGCCTCCGGCGGACCAATGCGCCGTTCGTCCTGGACGAGTCGGTCGACGACCTGGAAGACCTGATCCGCGCCACGGTGCCCGAGCACCGCAAGGCGGTCCTGGTCGGCCACTCCCTGGGCGGAGAGCTGATCCGCCGGGTCTCGGCCCGGATCCCGGACCGGGTCGCCGGCCTCGTCTACCTCGACCCGTCCCACCCCGCCCAGCTGCAGCGCTCCGAGGGCCAGAGCGACGGGGCGAAGGACCTCAGCGACAACATCACGCTCGCCGCCCGTTACGTCTCCCTGGGCACCGGCATCCTCATGAGCCGCCCCGGATGGCTCAGCCGGCTCCCGGCGAACTACCAGGACAAGGTGTTCGCCCAGTACACCGACGCCCGGATCTGGAAGGCGGGCAAGCGTGAATGGGAGGCGGTCGAGAAGGAGTTCAGGTCCTTCGACGGCGACATTCCACAGGTGGAGGCGCCCGCGCTGATCGTCGCCGCGCAGCAGACCGTCGACCAGGACCCGGAACAGCTCCTGATGTACAACGAACTCGCCCGGGTGCACCAGCGCGCCGACATCAAGGTCATCGAAGGCGCCGACCACGATTCCCTGCTGACCAACGTGCTCTTCGCCCACAAGACGGTGCAGCACATGACCGACTTCCTGAAGAACAGCACGGGCGACGAGCACGGCGAGTCCGCCGCCGACGAGCAAGGAGCACAGAGATGAACCCCACTGCCCTGCTCAAGGACACGTTCACCGGTCCCGGTTCCCTGGCGCGCGTCGTGGGCGCCGGCATGCTGGTGGCGACCGTCGCCGCACAGCACCCGCACCCGGCGTTCGACCGGATCCGCTCCAAGGACCTGTTCTCCTTCGTCCCGAACTGGAAGTTCTTCGCCCCGAACCCGGCGACACACGACTTCCACTACGTCTACCGCACCCTCGACCACGCGGGCGAGACGTCCGAGTGGAGTGAGATCGACATGATCGAGCCCCGGAGGATGTCCCAGGCGTTCTGGTTCGCCACCCGCCGCCCGGAGAAGTCGGTGTTCGACCTGTGCACCGCCATCCTCCAGCAAGCCGCCAAAACCGGGACGAGGGAGGTGCAGAAGACCCCTTCCTACCGGGTGCTCGCCGAGTTCATCCGCAAGACGATCCGCGACCGGCAGGGCGAGGCCGACGTCAAGGGCTTCCAGTTCGCGGTCGTACGCGCCGCGGGGCACGACACCAGCGAGGACCCCGAGCCCCTGTTCATCTCGCCGTACACCCCGATGCGCCGCGCCGGCCCGCACCTCACCGTGGCCTGAACGCGGGCCGGCACACCACCGGGAACCACCTAGCACCAGTGTTGGAGAACGCACCATGACCACTGCCCCGATCCCCGCCGACGACTTCGTCGGCTATCTCCGCTCCTACACCGCCGACGCGTTCGCCACCACGCAGAACCTCGAGGACGTCTGGGACCGCTACCACGTACCGGACGCCACCCACGTGGTCAACCGGAAGCAGCGCGACCGGGCCACCGCGCTGAGAAACCTTTCGCGGTGGCGGGCGGACCGGACTCCCTACGAGCTGTGGATTCACGAGGCAGTGGTGGACGGCACCCGCGCCGCCGCCCGCTACACCATCAGCAAGCCCCTGGTGATGCAGGTACGGCACAACACCGAGGCAGTGGTGTTCGCCGACCTCGCCGACGACGGACGCGTCGCGTCCACCGTCACCACCGCGCGGTCGACATACGGGTGGGGCAGCTCCGACACCGGGACCTGGGACAGCGACGCGGTGCCCGCCGGAACACCGAGCGGTGTGCCGGCGGACCCCGCGGTCTACCTCACGACCTTCGCGGAGCTGGCCAACGACCCGCACACGCCCCTCGAGGAGGCCTACGACCGGTTCCACACTCCCGACTCCGTCCAGTACATCAACGGCACGTCGATGCAGCGCCCCTCGGCCCTGCAGTCCCTCGCCGCGGCCCGCGACACGGGCCCCGACTACACCCTGGACATCCACACGGCGCTCGCCCAGGGCAACCGCTTCGCCGCCCGCTACTCCATGGTGCCCTCGCAGCACGGGCGCCGGGCCGGAGAGATGGAGGTATTCACCTTCGGCGAGTTCGCCGACGACGGACGCGTGCGCCTTCTCCGCTCCGTGATGCAGACCAAGAGCGGTTATTGGCCCACCTGACCGCGCCAGGCCGCGCGCCCCCCGAACCCTCCAAGCCCAAGGGAAGTGAAACCTCGTATGACCAGCGCAGTTGCAGACATCGGCTACGGCACACAGTTCGCGAAGTGGTACGACCGGATCTTCCCCAAAGGCGCCGACGCCCAGGCCGTCGCGGACACCTTGGCCCGACTCCACCCCGACCCCGACGCAGGCACCCTCGAGTTCGGGGTCGGCACCGGACGCATCGCCGTTCCGCTCTCCCTGAAGACCGGTCCGGTGACGGGGGTCGACTCGTCCCCGGAAATGCTCGCCGAGCTGGCCGATACCCCGGGCAGCGAGAACGTCGTCTCCGTGCACGCGGACATCCGCACGTACAGCGACACCCGCACGTACGGCCTGGTCTACATGGTGTGCGGAACGCTGTCGATGCTGCTCAGCCCCGAGGACCAGCAGGAGGCGGTGCGCCGAGCCGCCGAACTCCTCGTTCCCGGCGGCCGGTTGGTGGTGGAGACCGGCAATCTCCCCGCGGTGGAGGAGCTCCACGACGGCCAGCTGCGCACCACCCTCTTCACGCCCTACCCGGAGCCGGGAACGGGACTGCAGACCCACTCCACGCTCGCCCCCGGAATATGGCAGTGCTCCCACATCTGGTACGAGTCCGACGGCAGCACCCGTGTGGGCAGTGAACTGGCGCGCCTCACGATCCCCGACGAGGTCGACCGGTACGCCACGGCGGCCGGGCTCACCCCGGAAGGCCGCTACGCCGACTGGAACCTCTCGCCCTATACCGAGCAGTACCCGATGTTCCTGACCACGTACACCAAGAACGCCTGAGCCACCGCCGGTGGGAGCGAGCCGTGCAAGGGAGAAACAAGTGATGACAGCAAACCGCGTGTGGTGGTTCACGGCTGCGTTCGTCTTCGCCGCGCCGATCATGTCTGCGGCGTTCCGTGAGGACGGCCGGCTCACCGGACGGGCGATGGCCCTGGGCAGCGTCTTCGCCACGAGCATCGCGGTGATCGTGGCCGTCGCCTTCGGGCAGGGCACGTCGTGAACCTCTCCGCGATCGTCCGACGCCACCGGGTCCTTCTCGCCGTCGGCATCGTCCTCGGTCTCGGAGGCACCGCTGCGACCCTCGTGCAGCCGCTCCTCATCGGCGACCTGATCGAAGCCGTCGCCCTGGACAAGTCGACAACCTGGCCGATCCTGTCCATCGCCGCCCTGTTCGTCGCCGACGCGGTGCTCGCCGCCACGCACTTCTACCTGATCGGCAGGGCGGGCGAGAACATCGTCCTCGACATGCGTTCCACCTTGACGGGACGCCTGCTCCACTCCCGGATACGGGCCTTCAACAGGCTCGAACACGGTGACGTGTTCACCCGTACCGTCTCCGACACCTCGATCGCCCGGATCGCGCTGTCCTCGTCCGTCGCCCAGATGATCACCTCGGGCTTCACCACCGTCGGTTGCATCGCCGTCATGGCCTGGATCGACTGGCGGCTGCTCCTGGTCACCGCGGGCTGCCTCGGAGCCGCGTCCGCACTCGCGCTGTTCCTGGCCAGAGCGGTCCGCAAGGCGGCGGTCCAGAACCGCGAGGACACCAGCGAATACGGTTCCGGACTCCTACGGGTTCTCGGCGCGCTCACCACGGTCAAGGCATCCAACGCCGAGGGCCGTGAGGCCGAACGGATCGAGACGCTCGCCAAGGCCGCGCGCGGCAGCGGAATTCGGGTGACCCGGCTGTCGTCGATGCTGATGCCCGCGATGAACGTGGGAACCCAGGTGTCCCTCGCGGTGGTGATCACCTGGGGCATGGCCCGCACCGCCACGGGAGCCCTCCCGGCCGCGGACCTCACCTCGTTCATCATGTACCTCTTCTACCTCGTCTCACCGCTGGTGATGTTCTTCATGTCGCTGGGGGAACTGCAGCAGGGCCGGGCCGCCATCGACCGCGTCAACGACCTTGCCACCGTCGACCAGGAGACCGGCGAGGTCCCGGCGGGACGCGGAGCGAGGCAGGACCGGGACAAGGCCGACGGCACCGCCGCCGTCGAGTTCCGGAACGTCACCTTCAGCTACTCCGACGCCGTGCCCCCGGCCCTCGACGACGTCTCGTTCACGCTCCCCGCCACCGGCGTCACCGCGATCGTCGGACCGTCGGGCGCGGGCAAGTCCACACTGTTCCAGCTGATCGAACGCTTCTACGACCCCGACAAGGGAACGATCCGGATCGCGGGCGAGGACGCCTCCCTCCTGCCGCTGCGGGAACTCCGCTCTCGCATCGGCCTGGTGGAGCAGGACTCCCCGCTCATGCGGGGCACGGTCCGCGAGAACCTCGTCTACGCCCGGCCCGACGCCACGGCTGAGGAGATCGCCCAGGCAGTGGAGGCGGCCCACCTCACCGACGTCGTCTCCGCCCTGCCGGACGGACTCGACACGAACCTCGGGGAGGGTGGCACAGGGCTCTCCGGCGGTCAGCGCCAGCGTCTGGCCATCGCCCGGGCGCTACTGACCCGCCCCGCGGTCCTGCTCCTCGACGAGGCCACGTCGAACCTCGACTCGGACTCCGAGACCGCGCTGCGCTCCGCCCTCACCACCATCGGTGCCGGCTGCCAGGTGCTCACGATCGCCCACCGCATCTCCACCACCATGGGTGCCGACCACATCCTCGTCATCGAGGACGGCCGGCTGCGGGCCCGCGGCAGCCACCTGGAACTGATGGCGGACGACGCCACCTATCGACGTCTGGCGAGCCAGCAGTTGGCTCCCGTCGGAGCCGTCTGACGGTCGGCCCCGCCGGAACCTGCCGCTCCGCAATGACAGGATGCGGACGCCGTCCGAACTGACATACCCGCGAAGAGGTGCGCATGCTCGTGATGCTGTGGAAACGCTATGGCCTGGTGCTCGCTGTCGGTGCCTTGTGCATCGTGGTGAACACCCAAGGGCTCGGCCCGCTCTGGTACACCGGTGTGGCGTTGCTGATCGCCAGCCAGATCATGCGCGTGACACTGATCCGTGCCCAGCACCCGCCCCTGGACCGCGAGCCGGTACTCCTCCGCGCCCCCACCTCCGGACGCTGGATGGCTCTCAACGGCCCGGCCACGAAGATCCCCAGCCACACCCACAGCCACGCACAGACATACGCCATCGATCTGAAGTACGTACCCAAAGGAAGCGGAAGCGGCGAAGGGGACACCCCGGAGGCTCCGCCCTTCCGCTGGCTCTGGCCACTCGCGCGGAGCCCTCGCCTCTACCCCACCCACGGCATGCCGCTGCTCGCCCCCGCCGACGGAGTCGTCGTCGCGACCGCGGGACGGCAGCGGGACCATCTGTCGCGCATGTCGTTGCCCGCCTTCCTCTTCCTCTACCTGGAGGGTTTCGTCCGCAGTCTCGGCTGGCCGAGGCACCTCATGGGGAACTACATCATCTTGGACCTCGGCGACGGCGTGTACGCGGCCTTCGCGCACCTGCGGCGCGGCTCGCTGCGTGTGGCCGTGGGCGACCGGGTGACGGCGGGTCAGGAGATCGCCGAATGCGGCAACTCAGGCAACTCGTCCGAGCCGCACCTCCACTTCCAGTTGATGGACGGTCCCGATGTGATGACGGCACGAGGTGTGCCGTTCGAATGGCGCTACCTCGACGACGACGGCGTGGAACACACCGGCGTACCCGAAGACACCACGCACTACGTTGCTGTCTCGCCCTTGCCGGAACGCTCCACGTGACGTGCGGGCCTGCCGCGGGACGGCGGGCGACCCCCGGATCCCGCATGGCGGACACGGCCGGCTCCTTGACGGAGCGTGCCCATGCGTCCGCCGGTACCGACGCGTGATCAGGCCGCTGTCCGGCTTCACCTTCTCGTCGGCGAGCGGCTCGGCAGCGTCGAGGCCGATGAGCCCGTAGCGCAGCCGGAGGCAAGAGGCTCCGTGCTGGGTACCAGGGGCACGGGCACTCGTCCGGCCCTTGGCGTCACTTCACGGGCGGCTGTGCCGGGCTCTGGCCGGCACAGCCGCCCGGTGCTCAGCGGAGTTGTCGCGCCCCCGCCGAAGGCACCGCCTCGAAGACGCGGGGGGTCTTGAAGCCGGCCGTGGCGAAGGCGTTCTCCACCGCCTTGGTGATGGCGTCCACGTCGGCTTCCTCGGCCAGGACGATGGCCGAGCCGCCGAAGCCGCCGCCGGTCATGCGGGCGCCGAGGGCGCCGGCGGCGACGGCCGTGTCGACGACCAGGTCGAGTTCGGGGCAGGAGACGCGGAAGTCGTCGCGCAGGGAGGCGTGGCCCGCGACGAGGAAGGGGCCGATGGCGCGGGTGTCGCCCGATTCCAGGAGGGCGACGACCTGTTCCACCCGCTCGTCCTCCGTCACCACGTGCCGGACCAGGCGGCGGACCTCCTCCTCGTCGCCCAGCCGCTCCAGCGCCGCGTCGAGGCCGGCGTACGGGACGTCCCGCAGGGCGTCGACGCCCAGCAGGGCCGCGCCCCGCTCGCAGCCGGCGCGGCGCTTGCCGTACTCGCCCTCGCTGTGGCTGTGCTTGACCTGGGTGTCGACGACCAGCAGGCGCATGCCCTCGGCGGCGAGGTCGAAGGGGATCTGCCGCTGGGAGAGGTCGCGGGTGTCGAGGAACAGGGCGTGTCCGCTCTCGCAGCAGGCGGACGCCGTCTGGTCCATGATGCCGACGGGGGCGCCGACGTAGACGTTCTCCGCGCGCTGGCACAGGCGGGCCAGCTGCCAGCCGCGCAGGCCCAGTTCGTACAGGTCGTTGAGGGCGAGGGCGACGACGACCTCCAGGGCCGCCGAGGAGGACAGGCCGGCGCCGGCCGGGACCGTCGAGGCGAGGTGGATGTCGGCGCCGGTCACGGTGTGGCCGGCCTCGCGCAGGGCCCAGACGACGCCCGCCGGGTAGGCGGTCCAATTCTTGTCCGTGCCGGGGGTGAGGGAGTCGACCGTGACCTCCACGACGGGTGCGGCCACGTCGGCGGAGTGCAGGCGCAGGACGCCGTCGTCGCGCCGGGAGACCGCCGCGACCGCGGTGTGAGGCAGGGCGAACGGCATGACGAAGCCGTCGTTGTAGTCGGTGTGCTCACCGATGAGGTTGACCCGGCCCGGCGCCGCCCAGACGCCCTGCGGTTCGGCTCCGTACAGCTCCCGGAATCGCTCGCCGACCGCTCCCGCGGCCGCCTCGCCGGCGATGGACTCGCTCATGCCCTGCCCCTGACTCTTCGTCGTCCTGAACGTCCTGCTACTGCTTGCCCTGCTGCTGCCGCTGCGCGAACTCCCACGCGTCCGCGACGATCCCGGCGAGGTCCGGGCGGGACGGCTTCCAGCCCAGTTTCTCGTGGGCCGCGGCGGCCGACGCCACCAGGACCGCCGGATCGCCGCCCCGGCGGGGGGCCACGACCTCGGGGATCGGGTGACCGGTGACCCGGCGGACCGTCTCGACTACCTCGCGGACCGAGAAGCCGTTGCCGTTGCCGAGGTTGCAGATGAGGTGTTCGCCCCCGGTCGCCGCGGTCAGGGCCAGCAGGTGGGCCTCGGCCAGGTCGGCGACGTGGATGTAGTCGCGTACGCAGGTGCCGTCCGGCGTCGGGTAGTCGTCGCCGTAGACGCTGATCGCGTCGCGGCGGCCCTGGGCGACCTGGAGGACGAGCGGGATCAGGTGGGACTCGGGGTCGTGCCGCTCACCGCAGTGGCCGTAGGCGCCGGCCACGTTGAAGTAGCGCAGGGAGACCGCGCCCAGGCCGTGGGCCGCCGCCTCGCCGGTGATCATGTGGTCGACGGCGAGCTTGGAGGCGCCGTAGGGGTTGGTGGGGCGGGTCGGGGCGGTCTCGACGATCGGGACCTGCTCGGGCTCGCCGTAGGTGGCCGCGGTGGAGGAGAAGACCAGTCGGCGCACGCCCGCCTCGCGCATCGCGCCGAGCAGGGCCATGGTGCCGCCGACGTTGTTGTCCCAGTACTTCTCGGGCTTCACGACCGACTCGCCGACCTGGGAGAACGCGGCGAAGTGCAGGACGCCGTCGAAGGAGGGGTCGAGCCAGGTGGCGGCGGAGCGGATGTCGCCCTCGATGAAGGAGGCACCGGCCGGGACGGCCTCGCGCACGCCGGTGGAGAGGTTGTCGAGGACGACGACCTCGTGGCCCGCCTCCAGCAGATGCTGGGCGACGACGCTGCCGACATAGCCCGCGCCGCCGGTGACCAGGTATTTCCCGCTCATGAACTCGCTACCTCTCGCAGTCGCTCGGCCGCGCGCTCCGGCGGCACGTCGTTGATGAACACGTTCATGCCGGACTCGGAGCCCGCGAGGAACTTCAGCTTGCCGGATGTGCGGCGAATGGTGAAAAGCTCGAGGTGGAGCGCGAAGTCGTCGCGCGTGATGCCGTCGAACTCCTCCAGCGTGCCGAACGGGGCCTGGTGCCAGGCCGCGATGTACGGGGTCGGAGGCTCGCCCTCGCCGAAGATCCGGTCGAACCGCCGCAACAGTTCCAGATAGACCCGGGGAAACTCCGCGCGTGCCGCCTCGTCGAGCCCGAGCAGGTCGGGCACCCGGCGCTGGGGATACAGGTGGACCTCGTAGGGCCAGTGCGCGGCGTACGGCACGTAGGCGACCCAGTGGTCGCTCTCCAGGACGACCCGCTCCCCCGCCCGTTCCTCCGCCAGGACGGTGTCGAACAGGTTTGCCCCGCCGGTCGCCTCCTTGTGTGCGGCCACTTGGCGGAGCATCAGGGAGGTGCGGGGGGTGGTGAAGGGGTAGGCGTAGATCTGCCCGTGCGGGTGCTGGAGGGTGACGCCGATCTCGGCACCCCGGTTCTCGAAACAGAACACCTGTTCAACGGAGGGTAGATGGGACAGCTCCGACGTCCTGTCCGTCCACGCGTCCAGGACCAGGCGTGCCTGCTCCTCGCCCAGGGAGCCGAAGGAGGCGTTGTGGTCGGAGGTGAAGCAGACGACCTCGCAGCGGCCGGAGTCGCCGGCCAGCGAGGGGAAGCGGTTCTCGAAGACCACGACGTCGTACGAGGAGTCCGGGATCTCGCTGAGCCGGTCGCCCTCGGAGGGGCACAGGGGGCATTCGTCGGCCGGCGGGTGGTAGGTGCGGCCCTGGCGGTGGGAGGCGATGGCCACGGAGTCGCCGAGCAGCGGGTCGCGGCGGATCTCGGACGTCGTGACGGTGGCGTCCAGCGGGCGGCGGTCGGCCGCGTCGCGCACAGTGTCGTCACTGAGGTCGTAGTAGATGAGTTCGCGACCGTCGGCCAGCCGGGTCGAGGTCTTCTTCACGCCGGACGCTCCATTCGAGCCGTTCACTGCACGGTCTTCACTGCACCGTCTTCACATCGTTTCAACATAACCCAACATACCAAAACACAACTCACCAGGACCGTCAACATCACCATCAAACAAACCGCACCAGCGGAAGTGGTCGATCAGTGAACGCGGAGGCGTAGGTTCCGCGACGTATCGGTTCGCGCAACGAAGCGAGTACTCCATGCAGACCCCCACACATCTGCCTGCACCATTCACCCCACACCTCACTCCTCCCACCGGCCCCACCGGTGCCATCAGCCCCACGGGCTCCACCGGCGTCATCGGTCCCACCGACCCCGCCAGTCCGCTCCACCTCGCCGCCGAGCTGCGGCTCCCCACCAACTGGCTCGACTACCTGATCCTCGGGATCTACTTCGTCGTCGTCCTCGGCATCGGCTTCGCGGCCCGCCGGTCGGTGAAGACCAGCCTCGACTTCTTCCTGTCCGGCCGCTCCCTGCCCGCCTGGGTCACCGGTCTGGCCTTCGTCGCCGCCAACCTGGGCGCCACCGAGATCCTGGGCATGGCCGCCAACAGCGCGCAGTACGGCGTCTACACCACGCACTGGTACTGGATCGGCGCCATCCCCGCGATGGTCTTCCTCGGCCTGGTGATGATGCCGTTCTACTACGGCTCCAAGGTCCGCTCGGTCCCCGAGTTCCTGCTGCTGCGCTTCGACAAGGCGGCCCACCTGCTCAGCTCGCTCCTGTTCGCCTGCGCGGCCATCCTCATCGCCGGCGTCAACCTCTACGCGCTGGCGATCGTGGTGGAGGCGCTGCTGGGCTGGCCGCAGTGGGTGGCCATCGTGGTCGCCGGCTTCTTCGTCCTCGCCTACATCACCCTCGGCGGTCTCTCCTCGGCCATCTACAACGAGGTGCTGCAGTTCTTCGTCATCCTCGCCGCGCTCATCCCGATCACCGTGCTCGGGCTGAGGAGTGTCGGCGGCTGGAACGGGCTGTCGGACTCCCTGACCGAGTCCCGCGGCGCCGACTTCATGACGTCCTGGGGCGGCACCGGCATCGGCAGCGACAACCCGCTCGGTGCGAACTGGCTGACCATCGTCCTCGGTCTCGGTTTCGTCCTGTCCTTCGGCTACTGGACGACCAACTTCGCCGAGGTGCAGCGCGCCCTGTCCGCGAAGAACCTCTCCGCGGCCCAGCGCACCCCGCTCATCGCCGCGTACCCGAAGATCTTCATCGTCTTCCTGGTGATGATCCCGGGCCTGGTCGCGGCCGTCCTGGTGCCCAAGATCGGCACCGCGGACTCGGATCTCCAGTACAACGACGCCATCCCGTACCTCATGGAGCAACTGCTGCCCAACGGCGTTCTGGGCATCGCCGTGACCGGTCTGCTGGCCGCGTTCATGGCGGGCATGGCGGCCAACATCTCGTCCTTCAACACGGTGTTCACCACCGACATCTGGGCGCGGTACGTGGTGAAGGACCGCGAGGACGGCTACTACGTCCGCTTCGGCCGGCTGATCACCGTGGCCGGGGTCCTGGCGTCGATCGGCACGGCCTTCCTGGCCTCGTCGTTCTCGAACATCATGAGCTACCTCCAGACGCTGTTCTCCTTCTTCAACGTGCCGATGTTCGTGGTCTTCATCATCGGCATGTTCTGGAAGCGGGCGTCGATGAAGTCCGGCTTCTGGGGGCTGATCGCCGGCACCACCGCCGCGATGGTCAACTACTTCGTCCTCTACAAGCAGGGCATCGTCGGCATCCCCACCGACCAGGGCGCCAACTTCGTCTCCGCGATCGCGGGCTTCGTCGCGGGCGCGGTGGTCATGGTCGCGGTGTCGCTGTTCACCGCACCCAAGCCGGCCGAGGACCTCCAGGGCCTGGTCTACGGCACCGTCTCGCCCGGCATGGCCGAGCCGCCCGCCGAGGGCGACGACGCCTGGTACCGCAGGCCCGCGCTGCTCGGCTGGGGCGCGGTGATCCTGGCGGCCGCCTGCTACATCCCGTTCTCGTTCTGACCGCGGGAGGATTGAGAGACCATGTCCGACCACCACTCCGCATCCCCGTCCGACTCCGGCTCCTCGTCCGGGCGCCACCCCGCGGACCGCTCCGCGCACTATTCGGACAAGGACCTCCAGGAGGAGGTCTCCGAACTGGAGGCCAAGTCCGCGACCGCCGCCCGCCTCTTCGACATCCGCCGCCTCATCGGCGGTCTGTTCGTGGTGTACGGCGTCATCGTCACGATCGCGGGCATCACCGCGTCCGACGCGGACATCGAAAAGGCCGAGGGGATCAACATCAACCTGTGGACCGGCCTGGGCATGCTGGCCCTGGGCCTGTTCTTCCTCGTCTGGCTGAAGCTGCGGCCCACCGCTCCACCGCCCCCGGACGTCACGGACGCCGTACAGGAGCGGCAGCAGGGCGACTGAGCACCCGGCGGGGCAGCTGATCACCCGCGCGCGGCGGGACGTCCGAGGACGCGCGGCGCGGCGGGGAGGTCCGCGGTACCGGTGGCACAGGCACCGGCACCGCGGGCGTCCCGCCCCGCGGGCGCCCTCACTCCTCGGGCGCTCCCGTCCCCCGCACCGGGCCCGCCCGGTCCAGCAGCCCCGTCCGGGCAGCCAGCGCCGCGGCCTCCAGCCGGGAGCCCACGCCGAGTTTCATCAGGACGCGCTGTACGTGCGTCCGTGCCGTGGACGGTGCTATGCCCATGCCCGCCGCGATCAGCCGGGTGTCCTCGCCCTCGGCGACCCGGACCAGGACCTCCACCTCCCGCGGGGTCAGCATCCGCAGCAGCCGCTGGCCCTCGTCGTCCGGCTGGACCGCCGGGTTCAGCAGTTCGCCGAACGCGCCCTGCAGCAGTTGCGGCGCCACCGCCGCCTCCCCCGCCCGCGCCTTCATGATCGCCCGTTCGACGCCCTCGATGCGTTCGTCGTGCCGCACATAGCCGGACGCGCCCGCCGCGAACGCCGCCGCGATCCCGCGGGGGCTGGGCACCGGGCCCAGTACCAGCACCGCCACCTGCGGCCGTTCCCGCTTGATCTTCACCACCGGGTCGAAGATCCCGGGCTCCGCCGGTGCCGCCGTCCCCAGCAGGCACACCTCCGGCGCTCTGCTGATCACCAGATCCGCCGCCCCCGCCACCGGTGCCGCCGCGGCCAGCACCCGGTGTCCCCGCAACTTCAACGCCGAGGCCAACGCCTCCGCGAGCAGCCGGTGGTCGTCGACCACCATCAACCGCACGCCCATCGATCATCCCCCCAAACCGCGAGCGCACCCCCGTGCGCCGCCTCCCCGTCCGGTCCCGGAAGCTACACGCTTGTTCGACGTCGCGCTCCCCCTACCGGCGAGAATCGCCCCGGAACGCCGAAATTCTCGCATTCCTCGACCATGGACATCCGAGGAGCGGTACGCGTACGGCCCCGCCCCTGAGCAGGGGCGGGGCCGTACGAACGGGCCTCACGAACGGGCCTCACGAGCGGACCTGGAAACGAACCGGAAGCAGACCGGAGCGGACCGAAGCGGTCCCGAGCGGTTCCCGGCAGGCCGAAGAACGATCAGCCGGTGCCGAACGCGATCGCCAGGTACTCCTTGTCGCCCGAGGACAAATCGCTGGCGTACACGTCCGACATGTACAGCCGGCCCTGCGAGTACAGGATCTCGGCGTGCTGGGGCAGCATCCGCGCCTCCACGTCCCGCACGGATTTCTCCGCCGGGTTCTCCATCAGCCTGGTCTCCTTGAAGGAACCACCGTCGATGCTCACGACCTGCCCGCCCTTGTCGTAGGGCGGACGCTTGTACGCGATGACGTTGTCGCCGTCCATCCGCAGCGGGACGATCATGTAGCCGTCGCCCGCGTCGGCGCGCTGGCCGGTCTGCTTGCCGGTGGACAGGTCGAAGGCGACGACCTCGTTGGTCCGGCTGTACCCGTCGCCCGTGCCCTCGTGCTCCTCGGTGGCGATGTACAGCCGGTCCTTGCCGACGGCCAGTCCGCTGCAGTGCTCGATCTTGGTGATGCCGTCGCAGCGGGCGGCGAACTCCTCGCCGGGCGCGGAGATGCGGGTCCGCAGCTCGCCGCTCTTGTTGTCGATGGAGAAGAAGTCGGAGATGCCGCTGCCGTCACCGGCGGAGTCGCCGACGTCGGCGGCCACGACCAGCGGGTCGGTGGACACCACGGCCGCGTATTCGATGCCCTCGGCCATCTTGTACTCCGAGATCACCTTCCCGTCCTTCGGGTCGATGGTCTGGATGTGCAGCTGCCGCTGGTCGTACGAACCGCACTTGCGCACCGCGACCATCTTCGGGCCGCCGCCGTAGCCGGAGTCGTAGCAGGAGTCGGACGTCTTGGGCGCCCACAGGGGCTTGCCGGAGGTGATGTCCCAGGCGGCGCCGCCGCTGGTGCTGGCCGCCGCGACGGTGTTCCCGCTGATGGTGACGTTGTTGAAGCTGATCTCCTGGGTGCCGGTCTTTGCCGTCTCGGACCACAGCTTCTCGCCGGTGGCGAGGTCGAAGGCGGCGACCTGCGTGCAGCTCTGCGGGGCGGTCTTGGTCGGCATCTTCGGCTTGTAGATGATCGCCGTCCTGCCGTCCTCGGTGACGTGGTCGCTGGCCTCGCACACCGGTCCGGGCAGGTCGAGCGTCCACAGCTCGCTGCCCTTGGCGGCGTCGTAACCGACGACCTCGGCGACGCCGCTCTTGGCGTACACCTTGTCGGTCATCCAGGAGCCGGAGGTGACGATGGTCGTGGTGTCCTTCGGGACCTTCGGCGCCGGCACCTGGAAGAGGACCTTGGCGGAGGGGTCGGCCGGGGCCTTCTCGTCGCCGGTGGTCCCGCCGCCGGAACCCCCGCCCTTGGCGCCCTTCGTGCCGCCGCTGTCGCCGGAGTTCGCGGTGTTCTTCTTCTCGTCGTCACCGCCGGCCGAGGAGTACCAGACACCGGCGCCGACGATCAGGGCGATGGCCACGACCGCGGCGACGATGATCGCCAGCGTCGCGTTGACCTTCCGCCCGCCGCCGGGCTGCCCCGGCTGCGACTGCATCGGCATGGTCGGGTGCGGATAACCGTAGGGCTGGCCGTAGGGCTGCTGACCGTACGGCTGCTGCGGCTGGCCGTACGCACCGGGCTGGCCCGGCTGCGGCTGGCCCGGGTATCCGTAGCCGGCCGGAGGCTGCTGCGGGTAGCCGTACCCGGGCGGCGTCTGCGGACCACCCGGCACCGGAGCGGCCGGCGGCGGGGTCTGCGGGACCGCCTGGGGCGACTGCTGCGGGGGCTGGGGCGCCTGCGGGTAGCCGTAGCCCGGCTCCGGGGTCTTGCTGAGGTCGGGCCCGCCCGGTGCGGACGGCGGCTGCTGAGCCGGCGGCGGCTGCGTCGGCTGCGCGGGCTCGGGCGGCGGACCGAAGCCCGGCTGGGCCTGCGGGGCCGCGGGGGCCTGCTGCGGCTGCTCGGGCCGGGACGGCTGCTCGGGCCGGGACGGCTCGGGCTCGGGCGGCGGGCCGAAGCCCGGCTGGTTGGGCGGCTGGGGCGGCTGCGTCATGACGTGAGTACCTCGAAGAACTCGAAGACGGGGACGGGCGGCGGGGAAGGGACCGGAGGGGGCGGGGGCGCCGGCCGGCGGGGGCCGGCGCGCCTCACCGCTGCTGCGTGCCTCACTTGCCGTAGGCGAGCATCAGCTTTTCCTTCGTGTCGTCATTGCCGGTCAGCCGGGTGGTCGAGATGTAGAAGCGGCCGTCGACCCAGTCGATGGACTTGCTGAAGAAGCCCCTCTCGATGGCCGCGGTGCCCTGCGGGTTCTGCAGCAGTGTGACCGGCTTGTGGCTGCTGCCCGTGGTCGCGATCGACACGATCCGCCCGCCCCCGTCGTACGACGGCTCCACGTAGGCGATGAGCTTGCCGCCCTCGACCTTCACGGGCACCATCGAGTTCGCCACGGGGGACTTCACCCGCCACTTCTCCTTGCCGGTGGCGAGGCTGACCGCGACGACCTCGTTGGCCCCGGTGGTCGCCTTGGTGGGCAGGTAGAGGGTGTCCCCGTCGACGACGACGCCCTCGCAGCCCTGGAGGTCACGGGCGAGGATGGCCCAGCCGCACTGGGTGCCGAAGTCCTCGTCCACGGAGACCTGGGAGCGGATCGAGCCGCCGGCGCCCAGCGTGGAGATGTTCCACGCCTTCTTGTCCTTGTTGGTGCTGTAGATGACCACCGGGTCGACGGAGTAGGCGCGCTCGACGCGCCAGCCCTTGTCGAACTTCTGGGTCCACTTGACCTTGCCGGTCTTCGGGTCGAGTTCCTGGACCTCGTCGTGCTCGTTGTTGCCGCCCGCGCCGCAGGACGCGACCTGGATCAGCCGCTCGCCGCCGGCGAACGCGGCGGGGAAGCAGGCCTCGCCGTACTTCCTCTTGTCGTACATCTTGTCGCCGGACGTCACGTCGAACGCGGTGCCGGACTGCGAGCGGCCGACCATCAGCGTGTTGCCGCTGAGGGTCATCTCGATGGAGATCACGGAGTCGAACAGCGCGCCGTCGTCGACCTTCTGCGTCCAGCCCTTCTCGCCGGTGTCGAGGTCGACGAGCTGGAGCTGGTTGCACTTGGCGCGGTCGCTGCTGCCGCTCATGTACGCGATGACGACCTTGTCGTCGGACGTCTTCTCCGGGGTGACCGCGCAGATCTTCTGCGGGAAGACGAGGGGCTCCCAGGTCGGCTTGCCGTCGGCGACGTTGTAGGCGGAGAGCTCCTTGTAGGCCGCCTTCACCGCCGTCTTGTCGGTGATCCACATGCCGGGGGCGTCGGCTCCGGAACCGGGCGCGTCGGGCGCCTCCTTGTACCAGAGCACCTTGGACTCGCCGGACTTGCGGCCCTCGTTGAGGTCCTCGGGGCCGGAGTCGCCGTCGCCGCTGCCGTCACCCGGGTTGACCGGGGCGCCGGAGGGCTGGGGCTCGGGGTCGTCGCTCTGCCGGGCGACGGGCTTCTTGTCCTTCTCCTCGTCGCCGCCGGAGACCGCCCACACGGTGCCGCCGATGGCGAGCAGTACCGCCACCGCGGCGCTGATGACCACGACGGGCTTGCCCTTGAAGGGATTGCGGGAGCCGGGTCCCGGCGGCGGGGTGCCGGGCGCGCCCGGGAACTGCGGCTGCGGGTAGCCGTACCCCGGCTGCTGCCCGTACGGACCGGGCTGCTGCGGCTGGCCGCCGTAGGGGCCGGAGGCGTACGGCCCGGAGGCGTACGGTCCCGGCTGCTGTCCGTACGGTCCCGGCTGGGGCTGCCCGTACGGTCCCGGCTGCTGCGGGGGCGGGGTCTGCTGCGGGTAGCCGTACCCCGGCTGCGGCGGTCCGGACGGCGGGCCCTGCGGGGGTGGCGGGGTCGGAGCCCCGAAACCGCCGCCCGGGGCGGGCGGATCCTGTGGTGCTCCGAAGCCATCCTGCGGCGGCTGACTGGGCGGCTGAGCCATCAGCGCGTTCCCCCCTTGGTCACTGATTTTTAGCCACACCCTGAGGTACGTGGTGCTCCCAGAGTCGTCTTGAGGTGGTTCTTACAGTTCTCAGACGGGGTCTTTCTATCACCCGGTACCGACAGGCCACCGGGTCCCGTCCACCGCTGTTCCCAAGGGAGAACCCGCCTGTGATGCCCTCGTTACGCGCCTCCACGCCCCCTTCACACCCCGCACGCCCCGCGCACGAGCCCGCGCCCGGACCTGCACCGGGGCGTGAGCAGGGCGTGCGGGGTGCCTGTACGGGGACGTGCACAGCGGTGCGCGTGGGGACGCGGGAGGGTCGGGGGCGCGGCGCGGCCGGGGTCAGGCGTCCTCGGCGAGTTCCAGCCACCGCAGTTCGAGCGCGTCCCGCTGACCGGCCGTCTCCCGCAGTTCGGCGTCGAGTTGGGCCACCTTGCCGAAGTCCGTGGCGTTCTCGGCGATCGCGGCGTGCAGCTTGGCCTCCTTCTCGGAGACCTTGTCGAGCTGCCGTTCGATCTTCTGCAGTTCCTTCTTGGCTGCGCGCGTGTCGGCGGCGCTCTTCTCGGGGGCGGCGTCCGCGGCCGGCTTCGCCGACGAGGACGGAGCGACGGACGCGGCGGCCGCCTCCTCCATCTTTTTGCGCCGCTCCAGGTACTCGTCGATACCGCGCGGCAGCATCCGCAGGGCGCCGTCGCCGAGCAGGGCGAACACCCGGTCGGTGGTGCGCTCGACGAAGAACCGGTCGTGGGAGATGACGATCATCGAGCCGGGCCAGCCGTCGAGGACGTCCTCGAGCTGGGTGAGGGTCTCGATGTCGAGGTCGTTGGTGGGCTCGTCGAGGAAGAGGACGTTGGGTTCGTCCATGAGCAGCCGCAGCAGCTGGAGCCGCCGCCGCTCACCGCCGGACAGGTCGCCGACGGGCGTCCACTGCTTGTCCTTGTTGAAGCCGAACGTCTCGCATAGCTGCCCGGCGGTCATCTCGCGCCCCTTGCCGAGGTCGACGCGCTCGCGGACCGCCTGCACGGCCTGGAGCACCCGCCAGGTGGGGTCGAGTTCGGCGACCTCCTGGGAGAGGTAGGCGAGTTTGACCGTCTTGCCGACGTGGATCCGTCCCGCCGTGGGCTGGATCTCGCCCTCGCTGCGGGCGGCCTCGGTCAGGGCCCGCAGCAGGGACGTCTTCCCGGCGCCGTTGACGCCGACCAGACCGATCCGGTCACCGGGGCCGAGCTGCCAGGTGAGGTGCTTGATCAGCACCTTGGGCCCTGCCTGGACGGTGACGTCCTCCAGGTCGAAGACCGTCTTGCCCAGCCGGGAGGAGGCGAACTTCATCAGCTCGCTGCTGTCCCGGGGCGGCGGCACGTCCTTGATCAGCTCGTTGGCGGCTTCGACGCGGAAGCGTGGCTTGGACGTCCGCGCGGGCGCCCCGCGGCGCAGCCAGGCCAGCTCCTTGCGGACCAGGTTCTGCCGCTTGACCTCCTCGGTGGCGGCGATGCGCTCCCGTTCGGCGCGGGCGAAGACGTAGTCGGTGTAGCCGCCCTCGTACTCGTACACGTCACCGCGCTGCACGTCCCACATGCGGGTGCAGACCTGGTCGAGGAACCAGCGGTCGTGGGTGACGCAGACGAGCGCGGAGCGCCGCTCCCGCAGGTGCCGGGCGAGCCAGGCGATGCCCTCGACGTCGAGGTGGTTGGTGGGCTCGTCGAGGACGACCAGGTCCTGGTCGTCGATGAGCAGCTTGGCGAGCGCGATCCGGCGCCGCTCGCCACCGGACAGCGGTCCGATGACGGTGTCCAGGCCCTTGGGGAATCCCGGCAGGTCCAGGCCGCCGAACAGCCCCGTCAGGACGTCCCTGACCTTGGCGTTGCCCGCCCACTCGTGGTCGGCCATGTCGCCGATGACCTCGTGCCGGACCGTGGCCTTCGGGTCGAGGGAGTCGTGCTGGGTCAGCACGCCGAGGCGCAGCCCGCCGGAGTGCGTGACCCGCCCGGTGTCCGCCTCCTCCAGTTTGGCGAGCATCCGGATCAGGGTGGTCTTGCCGTCGCCGTTGCGCCCGACGACACCGATGCGGTCCCCCTCCGAGACGCCCAGGGAGATGCCGTCGAGGAGGGCACGGGTGCCGTACACCTTGCTGACGTTCTCGACATTGACGAGATTGACGGCCATTACGCTCCTGAACCAAGGGGGATGCATCGACCCTCCAGGGTAATCGCGCGCGACGGACCGCTCGCCGGACCGGGGTCCGGGACGGCCCACCGCGGCCCGGAGGGCAGGCGGCCGGCCAGGTGCCTACGCGTCGTTCAGCACGGTCGCGCCCGGTACCGGTCCCGCCGCCGTGCGCACCGTCCGGCAGGTGCCCGAGGCGTGCAGCACCGCCGCCACCTCGGCCGCCGACTCGGCGTCGGCGGCCAGGAACGCGGTGGTCGGCCCGGATCCCGAGACCAGGGCGGTCAGCGCGCCCGCCGCCCTGCCCGCCGCGAGGGTGTCGGAGAGCTCGGGGAAGAGGGAGAGGGCGGCGGGCTGGAGGTCGTTGGAGACCGAGGCGGCGAGGGCGACGGGGTCGCCCTTGGCCAGGGCGTCGAGCAGGGGCTGCGCGGCCACGGGCTCGGGGATGTCCCGGCCCTGCGCGAGCCGGTCGAACTCCCGGAAGACCGCCGGGGTGGACAGTCCTCGCCGTGCCATCGCGAACACCCAGTGGAAGGTGCCGCCGACCTCCAGCCCGGTCAGTCTCTCGCCCCGCCCGGTGCCCAGTGCCGCCCCGCCCACCAGCGCGAACGGCACGTCGCTGCCCAGCTCGGCGCAGATGTCGAGCAGTTCCTGCCGCGAGGCGCCGGTCCCCCACAGCGCGTCGCAGGCCAGCAGGGCGCCGGCGCCGTCCGCGCTGCCGCCCGCCATGCCGCCGGCGACGGGGATGTCCTTGGTGATGTGCAGGTGCACGTCGGCGTCCCGGCCGTACCGCTCGGCGAGCGCGAGGGCCGCGCGGGCGGCGAGGTTCGTACGGTCCAGGGGGACCTCGGCGGCGTCCGGGCCCTCGCAGGTGACGCGCAGGCCGCCGGGGGAGGGCGTGACGGTGACCTCGTCGTGGAGGCCGACCGCGAGGAAGACGTTGGCCAGGTCGTGGAAGCCGTCGGGGCGGGCCGCGCCGACCGCGAGCTGGACGTTGACCTTGGCGGGCACGCGGACGGTGACGCTCACGCGACGGGCTCCTCGGGTGACTGCTTCGATCCCTGCTGCTGCTTCGGTTCCTGCTGTTGCTTCGGTCCCTGCTGTCCTCGCTGCCCCCGTCGTTCCCCGGGCTCGGCCTGCCCCTTGTGCTCGGCGATGCGCGCGAACTCCTCGACGGTCAGGGACTCGCCGCGGGCCTGCGGCGACACCCCGGCGGCGACCAGTGCGGTCTCCGCCGCCGCGGCCGAGCCCGCCCATCCGGCGAGGGCGGCCCGCAGGGTCTTGCGGCGCTGGGCGAAGGCCGCGTCGACGACGGCGAAGACCTCGCGCCGGGTGGCGGTGGTCTTCAGCGGCTCGTCGCGGCGGACGAGGGAGACCAGGCCGCTGTCGACGTTGGGCGCCGGCCAGAACACTCTCCGCCCGATGGCGCCGGCTCGCTTGACCTCGGCGTACCAGTTGGCCTTGACCGAGGGCACGCCGTACACCTTCGAACCGGGCGGGGCGGCGAGCCGGTCGGCGACCTCGGCCTGGACCATGACGAGGGTGCGTTCGATGCTCGGGAAGGTCTCGAGCATGTGCAGCAGCACCGGGACGGCCACGTTGTAGGGCAGGTTGGCGACCAGCGCGGTCGGGGCGGGGCCGGGCAGCCCGGTGACCTGCATCGCGTCGGAGTGGACCAGCGCGAACCGGTCGGCCCGCTCCGGCATCCGGGCCGCGACGGTCGCGGGCAGCGCGGCGGCGAGGACGTCGTCGATCTCGACGGCGGTGACCCGGTCGGCGGCCTCCAGCAGCGCCAGGGTGAGTGAGCCGAGTCCCGGTCCGACCTCGACGACCACGTCGTCCGGGCGGACCCCGGCGGTGCGAACGATACGGCGGACCGTGTTCGCGTCGATCACGAAGTTCTGGCCGCGCTGCTTGGTGGGCCGTACGCCGAGCGCGGCCGCGAGTTCGCGGACCTCGGCGGGGCCCAGGAGGGCGTCGGGGGTGGGGCTCGTCACGGGGACAAGGGTACGGGGCGCGGGACCCCGCAGGTCACGCCTGTGGATAACCGAAGGCCCGTGCCGTGTTCGCCGCGAGGGCCGTGGCGAGGGTGTCCTCGTCGGTGCCGCGTACGGCCGCCATGGCGCGCACGGTGACCGGCACCAGGTACGGGGCGTTGGGCCGGCCGCGGTAGGGCGCCGGCGTCAGGAACGGGGCGTCGGTCTCCACCAGGACGAGCTCCGGCGGGGCGACGGCGAGGGCGTCACGCAGGTTCTGGGCGTTCTTGAAGGTGACGTTGCCGGCGAACGACATGAAGTACCCGGCGCGGGCACAGATCTCCGCCATCGCGGCGTCCCCCGAGTAGCAGTGGAAGACGGTGCGTTCCGGTGCGCCCTCCTCCTTGAGCACGCGGAGCACGTCGGCGTGGGCGTCACGGTCGTGGATCACCAGGGCCTTGCCGTGCCGCTTGGCGATCTCGATGTGGGCGCGGAAGGACCGCTCCTGCGCCTCCTTGCCCTCGGGGCCGGTGCGGAAGTAGTCGAGTCCGGTCTCGCCGACGCCCTTGACCTGGGGCAGCGCGGCCAGCCGGTCGATCTCGGCGAGCGCCTCGTCCAGGGCCGCGTCCCCGCCGGGCTCCCGCGCCCCCTGCCGCGACCAACCTCCCCCAGCCCTGGGGGGCTGGGAGGTACCCCCAGGGTCCCCGTGCACGATGCGCGGCGCCTCGTTCGGGTGCAGCGCGACGGTCGCGTGCACGCCGTCGTACGCGGCGGCCGTCTCCGCGGCCCAGCGTGAGCCCGCGAGGTCGCAACCGACCTGGACCACCGTCGTCACGCCCACGGACGCGGCCTTGGCGAGCCCCTCCTCCACCGTGCCGGACTGCATGTCGAGGTGGGTGTGCGAGTCCGCGACCGGCACCCGCAGCGGCTCAGGGAGCGGCGGGGCGGCGTTCTTGTCCGAGGTGGTGGCGGCGCCGGGGGCGTTCGAAGGCATGCCCCGATCCTACGGAAGGCCGTGGACGCGCCGTCCCGCGCCCGAGGGCGCGGGACCGTACCGATCCCCCCGGTCTGCGGCTCCGCAGCGCGGGCGCGCTCGGCCCACCGCCCGCTGCCCACCACCCACCGCCGTCCCGCGACGGACCGCTCCCCCACGGCGCTCCCCGAACCCGGCCGACCCCGCGGAGCGTTTGCTCACCCTTCGGAGCGCTTCGCCGCCACCACGGCGTCGAAGACCTCCCGCTTGGGCACCCCCGCCTCCACGGCGACCGCCGCGATGGCCTCCTTGCGCCGCTCCCCCGCCTCCTCGCGCACCCGTACCCGGCGCACCAGCTCGGCGGCGTCCACTTCCTCGGGCCCGTGGTCCGGGGCGCCCTCGACGACGACGGTGATCTCGCCGCGTACGCCCTCGGTCGCCCATGCGGCCAGTTCGGCCAGCGGACCGCGCCTGACCTCCTCGTACGTCTTGGTCAGCTCACGGCAGACGGCGGCGCGGCGCCCGGTGCCGAACACCTCGGCCATCGCGGCGAGCGTCGCGTCGAGCCGGTGCGGGGACTCGAAGTAGACGAGGGTGCGCCGCTCCCCGGCGACCTCCCGCAGCCGCCCCAGCCGCTCTCCGGCCTTGCGGGGCAGGAACCCCTCGAAGCAGAACCGGTCGACGGGGAGCCCGGACAGGGCGAGCGCGGTGAGCACGGCGGACGGTCCGGGTACGGCGGTGACCTTGATGTCCCGCTCGACGGCGGCGGCGACCAGCCGGTATCCGGGGTCGGACACGGAGGGCATCCCGGCGTCCGTGACCAGCAGCACGCGGGCGCCGCCCGCCAGCTCCTCGACCAGTTCGGGCGTCCGGGCGGACTCGTTGCCCTCGAAGTAGGAGACCACCCGTCCCTTGGGGGTGACGCCGAGCGCCTGGGTCAGCCGCCGCAGCCGCCGGGTGTCCTCGGCGGCGACGACGTCGGCACCGGCCAGCTCCTCGGCGAGCCGGGGCGGTGCGTCGGAGACGTCGCCGATGGGGGTGCCTGCGAGTACGAGGATTCCGGTCACCCCCTCATCCTCCCAGCACCCGGGACCCCACGAGGACGGCCGGCGCCCCGCCCCCGCGCTCGCGCCCCCACCCCGTGCCCGCGCCCCGACCCGGCCCCGCACCCGGTCCGCACGCGCACCCGCCCCTCGCCCGGTGCGGCGGAGCCGGGCGCACCTGGGGCATACCGGGCCCATACCTCCCATGCACGGGACTCGCACAGAGCCATTCCCTACGATGGCGCGGTGACGAGTACCGCGTCCTCCACGGACACCCGGCAGGAACAGCCGCCGCAGGACCAGCAACCGTCGTGGCAGCAGCGGCTCCGCCGTTTCGGCTACACGGCGGGGCCCGGGGGCGACGTCCGCGACCGTCTGGTCCCGCCGTACACGAAGCCGGCCGGAAGACTGTGGACGGCGCTCGGGGCACCACCGGCACTCGGCGAGCGGATCACGCGCTGGTCGGGCTGGGGCGGTCCGCTGCTGGTCACCCTGCTGGCGGGGGTGCTGCGCTTCTGGAACCTGGGCAGCCCCAAGAAGGTGATATTCGACGAGACGTACTACGCGAAGGACGCGTGGGCGCTGGTCCAGCGCGGCTTCGAGGTCAACTGGGACAAGGCCGCGGACAAGCTGATCCTCTCCTCCGGCGGTGACGTCCCCGTCCCGATCGAAGCGGCGTACGTGGTACATCCGCCGGTCGGGAAGTACGTCATCGGGCTGGGCGAGCTGATGTTCGGGTTCGACCCGTTCGGCTGGCGGTTCATGACGGCCCTGCTGGGCACACTCTCGGTCCTGATGCTGTGCCGGATCGGCCGGCGCCTGTTCCGCTCGACGTTCCTCGGCTGCCTGGCGGGCGCGCTGATGGCGGTGGACGGCCTGCACTTCGTGATGAGCCGCACCGCGCTGCTCGACGGGGTGCTGATGTTCTTCGTGGTGGCGGCCTTCGGCTGTCTGGTCGTCGACCGGGACCGGGCGCGGGAGAAGCTCGCGGCCGCGCTGCCCGTGGGCACCGACGGCAGGACCCTGCCGGACGCGCACATCGCCGAGACCGCACGGCTGGGCCTGCGGCCGTGGCGGCTGGCGGCGGGCCTGATGATGGGCCTGGCGTTCGCCACGAAGTGGAACGGCCTGTACATCATGGCCGCGTTCTGTGTGATGGCGGTGCTGTGGGACGTCGGCTCCCGCCGGACCGCCGGCGCCCACCGCCCCGTCCGGGCCGTGGTGAAGCGCGACCTGGGCTGGGCCTTCCTGTCCACGGTGCCGGTCGCCCTGGCGACGTACGTCACCTCCTGGCTCGGCTGGTTCCTCTCCCCGGACGACGGCAGCGGCGGCTACTACCGCGACTGGGCCGTGACCGACGGCAAGGACAGCGCCTGGTCGTGGCTGTTCCCCGACTGGTGGCGCAGCTTCTGGCACTACGAGAACCAGGTGTACGAGTTCCACGTCGGCCTGTCCTCGCCGCACACCTACGAGTCCAACCCGTGGAGCTGGATCGTCGCGGGCCGCCCGGTCTCGTTCGACTACGACTCCCCGGCACCCGGCACGGGCGGCTGCCCGGCCGACGTGGCCGAGAAGTGCGCCCGCGAGGTGCTGGCCCTGGGCACGCCCCTGCTGTGGTGGGTGGGCTGCTTCGCGCTCCTCTACGTCCTGTGGCGCTGGTTCTTCCGCCGCGACTGGCGGGCGGGCGCCATCGCCTGCGGCATCGCGGCCGGCTACCTGCCCTGGTTCTTCTACCAGGAGCGCACGATCTTCTACTTCTACTCCGTCGTCTTCCTCCCCTTCCTGTGCCTGGCGGTGGCGATGCTGCTGGGCGCGCTCATCGGCCCGCCCCGCGCCGGCGACACCCGCCGCGTGGCGGGCGCCACGGCCGCGGGCGTCCTGACCCTCCTGATCGCCTGGAACTTCATCTACTTCTGGCCCATCTACACCGGCCAGGCCATCCCGATCGACGACTGGCGGGCCCGGATGTGGCTCGACACGTGGGTCTAGCCGGACAGACGTACCGGGGGGGGGGGGGGGGGGGGGGGCGCCCCCCCCCCCCCGGGGGGGGGGGGGGGGGGGGCGCGGGGGCGGGGGGGGGGGGGGGCGCCGGGGGGGGGGGGGGGGGGGGGGGCCCCCCCCCCCCCCCCCCCCCCCCGGTCGTTGTGGGCCGCCGGCAGTCCTTTCCTACGCGGCGCCGGGGCCGTCGAGGAAGCGAAGCAGTACGGCGGCCTCGGCGCGGAGCCGCGCGGCTCGGTCGGCGTGCGCGGGCGCAGTCGACTGCGCCGCGATCTCCAGGCGCTCGGCGGCCTCGGCTCGCACGACATCCACCACGCCGCGCTCGCTCAGCTCACGCCGCGCCGCTTCGGTGGCGCCGGCGCCGACCGGCGCATGCTCGATGGCCGAACCGCGGAGCTCGGCTTCGTCCACGGGCACCGCCTCGGCGTTGTCCAGCGCGGCAAGTGTTGCGCGCAGGGCACTCACCGCGGCCTTGTCGCGGGCACGCATCGCTTCCGGCAGTGCTCGGCGCACGAAGACGCACAGACATGCCGGTAATGCCATGGGGCGCACCCGGGCCCACAACGCGATCTACGCGCAGCACCGGACTCACCGCCACCTGAGGCACTTCCCCCCACCACCACCCGGCAAGATCGCGAAGTCGGACTGGGTTACTAGGACATGTCGCTGCCCTGTCGATTGCCGCCCGGGCGGTGGCTCACCGTCATCACGATGAGGCCGGCCACCAGAAGCCCGCTGCCGGACGGGGCCGCCCACTCCCGGATGCCGGGGTCGGTGATCACCAGTCCGAAGACCACCTGACAGCACAGGCCGAAGGCAGCCACCAACTGCCCCCAGCCGTAGAGGCGAACGCGGCGAACGTGGCGCCGGTTCATGGGGAGCACCCAGCCACGGGTAACCGCCGCTACGCCCAAGGCGGCGAGAAGCAGCGCCACCAGAACAGAAGGTATGGCGAGATAGAGCCGCACGGTTCCCCCCTTGCGCGCCGGACCCGCTCCGGACGCCGCCGTGATCATGACATCCGCCGCACTCCGCGTCCACACGCTTCCGTGGCCACGACCTTCCTGCTCGGCCGGGCCGTCACCCGTCGGGTCACGGTCTCCACGGCGATGCAGGACTTCACGTTCGTCGTCTGGGGCGTTCCCGCCCTCATCAACACCATCGACCGGTACCGCGCCGGGTTCGCCGACGCGTCCCTCCCCGAACTGGCCGGCCTCGTCCTGGCCGAGTCCTGGAAGGTCGGCGACGGCCTTCAGCGCTCCGACCGCCATGAGCAGCCCCTCGGAGCCGGCCTGGACTCCCCGTACAGCCGGGGTGAGGACTTCGCGGTGATCGCGGCCGCCCTCGCCCGCAGGATCGACCCCCGAGCCGCCCCGGCCGAAGTGGCCGGAGCCCTGCAGGTCGTCGACCTCCTCTCACGCGCCGCCGACCGGTGCCCGCCCCGGTCCTGACAGCGGGCACCGACGGCTTGTCCGTGCGCGCCGGCCGACAAGTGCCTGCGTGTACGGGTGGCAAACGCCTGCGCACCCGGTGAACTGCCCCGGGCTCGGCATCGGCGGCATGCGGAGGGGGCGGGACGTGCGGGGTCTCGGAGCGTGAACTTCACGCCCGGCGTCCGGGGTTGGGCGGGCTCTCGTCGGTGACGGCCGGCCTCGATCTCCTTTCGGACAACAAAGGGA
Source organism: Streptomyces sp. NPDC085927 (assembly GCF_044540975.1). NCBI lineage: Bacteria > Bacillati > Actinomycetota > Actinomycetes > Kitasatosporales > Streptomycetaceae > Streptomyces > Streptomyces sp. NPDC085927. Next base: position 441,848 of record NZ_JBITSN010000003.1, on the reverse strand, counting down.
AACAGTCGCCCCTGCCGTCACTCCTTGTGCGTAGAGTGCTCACTCGCCGAACTTTCTGAACACGTTCAGAAGACGTGGGGGTCCGGCGGGGGAGGGGAAACGCCCGATGGGCAAGGGGGTCAAGACCGCCGTCATCGGTGGTGTGTTCGCGGTGATGGTGGGCGGGGCCGGATACGGGGTCTACAACATCGTGTCGGCGGTGAACGGCGACGGGGGCGGCGGCGGTTCGGACGCGGCCGTGACGAAGAAGTCCGGGCCGCCGGACAAGGAGGAGGTCGAGAAGGCGAGCGGGACGTTCTTCGCGGCCTGGGAGAAGGGGGAGGCAACGCAGGCGGCGTCGTACACGAACGACGCCGAGGGCGCCGCCCCGCTGCTGGCGGCCTACGGTGAGGACGCCCGCATAGCCGACGTCGAGATCACGCCCGGTACGCCCGCCGGCGCCACCGTGCCGTTCCGTGTGAAGGCGACCGTCTCGTACGACGGGAAGTCCGAACCGCTCGCCTACAAGAGCGAGTTGACCGTCGTGCGCGGGAAGAGTACCGGGCGGGCCCTGGTCGACTGGGAGCCGTCCGTCGTCCACCCGGAGCTCAAGGACGGCGACACCCTGGTCACCGGGGAGGCCGCGCAGCCGCCGATCGAGGCCGTGGGCCGGGACGGCACGGTGCTGACGGAGGAGAAGTACCCCTCTCTCGGCCCGGTCCTGGACACCCTGCGCGAGAAGTACGGCGACAAGGCGGGCGGCACCCCCGGCATCGAGCTGGCGATCCGGCACGCCGACGGCTCCGCGGGCGGGGCCGGCGCCGGCGACTCCACGCTGGTGACCCTCGCGAAGGGCAAGCCCGGCAAGCTGCGCACGACGCTCAGCGCGGGCGTGCAGGCCGCAGCCGAGAAGGCGGTGAAGGAGTTCGCCGAGTCGTCGGTGGTGGCCGTGCAGCCGAGCACCGGCGAGGTGCTGGCCGTGGCCAACCACCGCGAGGACGGGTTCGACGCGGCGTTCCAGGGCCGGGTCGCCCCCGGTTCCACCATGAAGATCATCACCGCAGCCCTGCTCATCGACAACGGTGTCGCCTCGATGAACGGCCCGGCACCCTGTCCGCCCACCGCGACCTGGCAGAGCCAGACCTTCAAGAACCTCACCGGCATGGAGCCGAACGAGGGCGCCACCCTCGCCGACAGCTTCCTGCGTTCCTGCAACACCGCCTTCATCAAGCTCATCGACGAGGACCCGCTGACCGACGCCTCGCTCACCCAGGAGGCGCAGGAGCGGTTCGGGCTCGGCCGGGACGACTGGGCGACCGGCGTCGTCTCCTTCGACGGCAGCGTCCCCGCCGTCAGCGGCCCGGACCGCGCGGCGAACGCCATCGGCCAGGGTCAGGTGCAGATGAACCCGCTGAACATGGCGTCGGTGACGGCCACCGCCATCACCGGTACCTTCCGCCAGCCGTACCTCGTCTCCCCGGAGCTCGACGGCCGGCAGCTGGCGCAGGCGAAGGGTCTGCCGGCGGGTACCGCGAGCCAGTTGAAGCAGATGATGCGCCTGACGGCCACCCAGGGCACCGCCGCGCAGGCCATGTCCGGTCTCGGCGGCGACATCGGGGCGAAGACCGGCTCCGCCGAGGTCGACGGCAACGCCACCTCCGACAGCTGGTTCACCGGTTTCCGGGGCGACGTCGCGGCGGCGGCCATGACCCAGCAGGGCGGCCACGGCGGCGACGCGGCCGGTCCGATTGTCGCAGCTGTGCTACGAGCGGGCGGCTGAGCGCGACGCCCGGAAGGCGGGACTCTAGGCTGGGGCCGTCATTGGCCTGGGAGCATCGACGCCCATCGGCCCGGTATGACCATGTGACGGCACGACAGTACGGCCGGCGGCTCGGCGGACTTTGCGGAGGATCGAACAGCAGTGGGCAACAGAAGGCGCGTCGCCGAGCGACGGAAGACCAACCCCGTCGTGCTCGGCGGAGTGATCGCCGTCGTCGTCGGGGGTACCGGACTCGGTGCCTACGCGCTGTTCGGGAGCGGGTCCGGAACCGAGGACGGCACCCGGACATCGGCCACCCAGCAGGCCAGGGCCAAGAGCGGTCCGCTGTCCGCCGCCGAGGTCACCGCCGCGGCCGACCGTTTCCTCACCGCCTGGCAGCAGGGCAAGGTGAGCGAGGCCGCCGATGCCACCGACGACCCGGAGGCGGCCACCGCCCTGCTCACCGGCTACGCCGAGGACGCCCGCGTCGAGGACGTCACCCTCACCGCCGGCGCCCGCACCGGCATCGAGGTCCCGTTCTCCGTCAAGGGCACGGTGGCGTACAAGGAGATCGCCGAGCCGCTGGCGTACGACAGCAGGCTGACCGTCGTACGCCGGGACGGGGACGGCGAGCCGCGGGTCGCGTGGCGGCCCACGGTCGTGCACCCCGACCTCAAGGACGGCGACAAGCTGGTCACGGGCGAAACGGACACCCCGCCGATCAAGGCGCTGGACCGGGACGGCGGCGAGCTGACCACCAAGACCTACCCGTCCCTGGGTCCGGTCCTCGACGGGCTGCGCGAGAAGTACGGCAAGTCGGCGGGCGGCGAGGCCGGCATCGAGCTGCGGGTCGTCCGCGGCAAGGAGTCCAAGAAGGCGGAGGCCTCCGACAGGACCGTGCTGGAGCTGAGCGAGGGCACCCCCGGCACGGTGAGGACCACGCTGGACCCGGAACTCCAGGCGGCGGCCGAGGAGCAGGTGGCCAAGAAGGCCAAGTCGTCGGTGGTGGTGATGCGTGCGTCGACCGGTGAGATCCTCGCCGCCGCGAACTCCTCGCGCGGGTTCAACACCGCGTTCCAGGGGTCGCTGGCCCCGGGTTCGACGATGAAGGTCCTCACGGCCTCGCTGCTGATCGAGAAGGGCCTCGCGTCCATCGACGAGAAGCACCCGTGCCCGAAGTACTCCAGCTACGGCGGCTGGAAGTTCCAGAACCTCGACAAGTTCGAGATCAAGGGCGGTACGTTCCGCGACAGCTTCGGCGCCTCCTGCAACACCGCCTTCATCAGCCAGGCGCCCGAGCTGAAGGACGACGACCTGACCAAGCAGGCCCAGCAGGTCTTCGGGCTCTCGCGCGACGACTGGCAGATCGGGGTCTCGTCCTTCGACGGCTCGGTGCCGGTGCAGAAGGACGCCCCCATGGCCGCCTCCCTGATCGGCCAGGGCGGCGTGCGGATGAACCCGCTGAACATGGCGTCGGTGTCGGCGACCGTCAAGGCGGGCGAGTTCCACCAGCCGTACCTGGTGTCACCGGAGGTGGACGGCCGGAAGCTGGCCACCGCCTCGCGCACCATGTCGGCCGGGACCGCGACGCAGCTGCGGCAGCTCATGTCGTACACGGCGACCAGCGGCACCGCGGCGAAGGCGATGGCCGGAGTCGGCGGTGACAAGGGTGCCAAGACCGGCTCGGCCGAGGTCGACGGGCAGAAGAAGCCCAACGGCTGGTTCACCGCCTACCGCGGGGACCTCGCGGCGGCGGGCGTCGTACAGGCGGCCGGCCACGGTGGCTCCACGGCGGGCCCGATCGTGGCGAGCCTGCTGAAGCTCGGCGGCTGATCGGCGGCAGATCGGCAGCTGTTCCGGGGGCCTCTCCCGGAGCAGCGGGGCCGTCCGTCAGTGCGGGATCGGTTCGGCGGCTGCCGCGGCCACGTGTGTGCGGCGCAGGAACCGCGTCACGGCCTTCGTCTCGAACTGCACCATCGTCACCCCCTGCGCCGAGTGGAACTCCACGATCGTCTGCACACGGCCGCACGGCCACACCCGCACGTCACCGCGGCCCATGGGAGTGCGCAGCCCGTGTTCGAGCAGGTCACGGGGCAGGGTCCACTCGCGAGTGGGGGTACCGGTCAGCCTCACCCACACGGTTCGGGGGTCGCGCTCGGGGTCGTAGACCAGCCTGACCGGCACCGTTCCGCGGTCCAGGGCCTGGGAGGCGTCCGCGTCCGTGACGAGCTGGGCGCGTGCGTACTGCTCGACTACGTTCATGAGTGGCCCCTTACGGTGCGCTACCTGTACGAAAGCCGTATACCCACCCTCCCCCCAATGTCGCACAGATTCCGGAATCCGACTCTCCGCACAGGCACGGTCACGAGCGCGGCCATGGTCGCGGTCACAGGCACGGTCACGGGCGCGGTCAAAGGTGCACCAAGACGAACCACTCGCTCTTGCGACCTTGTTGCAGGAGCGAGCATCATCGAACAGTGCATGTCCCCGACGGATTCATCGACGCCCCCGTGTCCGCCGCCACCGCGGTGGTCGCCGCCGGTGCCGTAGCCGTGAGCCTGCGCGGCGCGCGCCGCGAACTCGGGAGCGAGCGGGCGGCACCGCTGGCCGGCCTCGTGGCGGCGTTCGTCTTCGCCGTGCAGATGCTGAACTTCCCGGTCGCGGGAGGCACCAGCGGTCATCTGCTCGGCGGTGCGCTCGCCGCGATACTCGTGGGCCCCTGCACAGGGGTCCTGTGCGTCTCCGTCGTCCTGCTGATGCAGGCGATCCTCTTCGCCGACGGCGGTCTGACCGCGCTCGGCGTGAACATCACCTGTATGGCGCTCGTCACGACGGTCGTCGCCTACGCCCTGTTCCGCGGGCTGGTGAAGGTGCTGCCGCGCACCCGCCGCTCGGTGACCGCCGCGTCCTTCGCCGCCGCCCTGGTCTCCGTCCCGGCCTCCGCGATCACCTTCACCCTGATCTACGCGATCGGCGGCACCGCCGACGTCCCGATCGGCAAGGTCGCCACCGCCATGGTGGGCGTGCACCTGCTGATCGGGCTCGGTGAGGCCGTGATCACGGCACTGACCGTCGGCGCCGTCCTCGCCGTACGCCCGGACCTGGTGTACGGGGCGCGCGGTCTCGGACAGAAGCTCAAGCTGCGGGTGAACGGCGAGCTGGTCGACGCCCCGGACGCCGGGCCGGTGCCCGCCCCGGACGCCGCCACCCGCTCCCGGCGCACCGTCTGGATCGCCGGGCTGATGACGTCGCTGGTCCTCGCCGGATTCGTCAGCTTCTACGCCTCCGCCGATCCGGACGGCCTGGAGCGGGTCGCCACCGACCACGGCATCGCCGAGCGGGCCGAGGAGCACGCGGCCGCCGACTCCCCGCTCGCCGACTACGGCGTCAAGGACGTCGAGGACGCCCGCCTCTCCGGCGGCCTCGCGGGCGTGATCGGCGTCGGCCTCACCGTCGTCGCGGGCACCGGGGTCTTCTGGGTGGTCCGCCGACGGCGCTCGGACGAGACGTCCGACGCGGCCCCGCCGGCGCACACGAACGCCGGCACCGGCACCGGCACCGGCACCGGCACCGGCAGCAACGTCTGACATGGGCAGCGGCCACGTCCACCGGCTGTACCGGCACGCGCGCTCCCCCGTGCACGCGCTCCCCCCGCACCCCAAGCTCGCCGCGGTCCTCGCCTTCGTGGTGGTCGTGGTGTCCACCCCGCGCGAGGCGATGTGGGCGTTCGGGGCGTACGCGGTGCTGCTCGGCCTCGTCGCGTACGCGGCCCGCGTTCCGGCCGGGTTCCTGCTGGGGCGGCTGCTGATCGAGGTGCCGTTCGTCGCCTTCGCGGTGCTCATGCCGTTCGTCGCGGAGGGCGAGCGGGTCGAGGTCCTCGGCCTGTCCCTGAGCGTCAACGGGCTGTGGGGCGCCTGGAACGTGCTGGCCAAGGGCACCCTGGGCGTCGCCGCCTCCGTCCTGCTCGCCGCCACGACCGAACTGCGCGAGCTGCTGCTGGGCCTGCAGCGCCTGAGGCTGCCGCCGCTCCTGGTGCAGATCGCCTCGTTCATGATCCGCTACGGCGATGTCGTCACGGACGAGATGCGGCGCATGTCGATCGCCCGCCGGTCCCGCGGTTTCGAGGCGCGGGGCCTGAGGCACTGGGGTGTGCTGGCGAAGTCGGCGGGCGCGCTCTTCATCCGCTCCTACGAGCGCGGCGAGCGGGTGCACCTGGCCATGATCAGCCGCGGCTACGCCGGTTCGATGCCCGTCATCGACGAAGTGACCGTCTCCCGGGCGCAGTGGTCGTACGCACTGGCCCTCCCGTCCGCCGCCCTGGTCGTCTGCGTGCTGGGGTGGGTGCTGTGATGGGTCCCGTGACAGCGACTCCTCCGCCTCCTCCCGCGTCCTCCCCTCCTTCTCTGGAGGTCTCCGGGCTCGCTTTCGCCTATCCGGACGGCCACCAGGCCCTCTTCGGCGTCGACTTCTCGATCGTGCGCGGCGAACGGGTGGCGCTGCTCGGCCCGAACGGCGCGGGCAAGACGACGCTCGTGCTGCACCTCAACGGCATCCTGGCCGGCGGTACCGGCACGGTGAGGGTGGCCGGACTGCCGGTGGGCCGGGAGCACATGGCCGAGGTCCGGCGCCGGGTCGGCATCGTCTTCCAGGACCCGGACGACCAGCTCTTCATGCCCACGGTGCGGGAGGACGTGGCGTTCGGTCCCGCGGCGGCCGGGCTCCGGGGCGCCGAGCTGGAGGAACGGGTGGGCCGGGCGCTGGGCCTGGTCGGCATGGACGGGTTCGGGAACCGGCCGCCGCACCATCTCTCCTTCGGGCAGCGGCGCCGGGTGGCCGTGGCGACGGTGCTGGCGATGGAGCCGGAGATCCTGGTCCTGGACGAGCCGTCCTCCAACCTGGACCCCGCCTCCCGCCGCGAACTGGCCGACATCCTGCGCTCGCTGGACGTGACCGTCCTGATGGTCACGCACGACCTGCCGTACGCCCTGGAACTGTGCCCGCGCTCGCTGGTCCTGAGCGACGGAGTGATCGCGGCGGACGGCCGGACGGCGGACCTGCTCGCCGACGACACCCTGATGCGCGCGAACCGCCTGGAGCTGCCGTACGGCTTCGATCCCCGCTCGGTGCCGGCCACACCCCGTTAGGGCCTGTCGCCGCCGTCCCCACGGGGTGAGGAATCCCGGGCGGGAGGCCTCTGTTGCACCCCATGTCGCAGGCGCATGCCCGGCAGCGGGCGAACGGAAGGGATCGACGGACGTGGGCGTCGAGGTGCACGGCACGGTGACCGAGGGCTTCGAGCCCGTCGGGGAAGCGTTCGAAAGGAACTTCGAGCGCCTCGGGGAGCGGGGCGCGGCCGTCGCCGTGTACCGGGAAGGGCAGCGGGTCGTCGATCTGTGGGCCGGCGCGAAGAACGTCGACGGCGGTACCGCCGTCGATGCCGATGGCACCGGCGCCGAGCCGTGGGAGCGGGGCACGGCCCAGATCGTCCGCTCGGCGACCAAGGGCGTCGCCGCCGCCGTACCCCTGCTGCTCCACCAGGACGGCGAGCTGGACCTGGACGCGCCCGTCGGCCACTACTGGCCCGAGTTCAAGGCCCGGGGCAAGGAACGGGTGCTCGTCCGGCACCTGCTGAACCACCGGGCCGGGCTCCCTCTCCTCAACCGCCCGCTCACCCCGCGCGAGGCGCTCGACCCGCTGCGGGGCGCCGAGGCCGTCGCCGCCCAGGCGCCCGTGTGGGAGCCGGGCACGGACCACGGCTACCACGCCCTCACCTACGGCTGGCTGCTGGACGAGCTGGTACGGCGGGTGTCGGGCCGGGGCGCCGGTGCGTGGATCGCGGAGCGGATCGCCGCTCCCCTGGGGCTGGACTTCTGGCTGGGCCTGCCGGACGCGGAGGCCGGCCGGGTGGGCAGGGTCGGCCCGGTCGAGGGACCCGAGCCGTCCGGCGCGCTGCGCGCCCGTCCCAAGCGCTCGGTCACCGAGGCCTACGACGACCCCGCCTCCGTCACCCGCCGGGCCTTCGCCGCGATCGACCCGTTCCCGGACCACAACGACCCGGAGTTCCGGGCGGTGCCCCACCCCGCGGCCAACGGCATCGCGACGGCGGACGGGCTGGCCCGTTTCTACGCCTCACTCATCGGGCCGGTCGACGGCGTACGCCTCTTCGACCCGGCCACCGTCGCACACGCCCGCGCCGAGGAATCGGCGGGCCCGGACCGCGTCCTGATGGTCGACACCCGCTTCGGCCTCGGCTACATGCTGCACGGCAGCGCGTCGCCCTTCCTGGCCCCGGGCTCCTTCGGCCATCCCGGCCGCGGCGGCTCCCTCGGCTTCGCCGATCCGGAGACGGGCATCGCCTTCGGCTACGTCACCAACGGCTTCCGCAGGACCGTGACGGCGGACCCGAGAGCCCAGGCACTGGTACGGGCGGTACGGTCCGCCCTCGACGGCTGATCAGGCACGCGACGGCCGATCAGGCGCTCGACCGCCGATCAGGCGTGGATCGGGTGCGAGATGCGGCCCGACGCCGCGTCGATCTCGTCGTGCGCCTTGGTGAGCAACTGCATCGCAAGTTCGTTCAGCGCCCGCGCACCGGCCACCTCCTCCCCGACCCGGGGCTGATTCGCGTCGGTGTGGTGCCGGGTCGCGCGCCCGTGCCCGCGCACCTCGGTCCCGTCGGGCAACCGGACCATCGCGGCTGCCTTCGTGTGCTGTTCGTCCTCCGTGAACTCCAGCTCGACGTGCCACCCCACGGTGGTGTGCACGGTGTTCGTCATGACGGTCACCTCCGGAAACCTGCTCCCTGGTTCCAGGGTGCGCCCCGCACCGGCCGGGCGCACCTGCCCGGCGCGCGACGCGCTCCTGGGGACGAGCGGTCCGTCCCCACGTGCGGACGTCGAAGCAGCCCGCCCGGCCTACCCCGCGCGCAGCATCAGCCCGATCCCGACGACCAGCAGCCCGGCCGCGGCGATGCGCGGGGCGCCGAAGCGCTCCTTGAAGAACAGGGCCCCGATCGCCGCACCGACGATGACCGAGGATTCCCGCAAGGCCGCGATGGGAGCCAGCTCGGCCCGGGTCTGGGCCCACAGGACGAGTGCGTACGCGGTGACCGACAGTGCGGCGCCGAGCAGTCCGAGGCCGGCGTGCGGCCGGAGCAGGGCGCCCGTCCGCCGCCGCCAGCGCCAGAGGGCGTAGGCCGGGATCACCGTGCCCTGGATCGCCATCAGCCAGGCGATGTAGCCGAGGGGGGAACCGGAGGCGCGGACGCCGAGGCCGTCGACGACCGTGTACGCCGCGATGGTCAGTCCGGTCGCCAGCGCCGCTCCGATGGCCGCCCAGTCGGGCCGGTGCCCGCGCAGCCCCCACAGGGCGACGCCGGTCAGGCCCGCGCAGGACAGGGCGATCCCGGCGGCGGCCCAGCCGTCCGGCACCTCGTGCGCGAAGACGGCGGCGAGGACGGTGACGACCAGAGGCGCGCTGCCCCGGGCGATGGGGTACGCCTGGCCGAAGTCGCCCAGCCGGAAGGACTTCATCAGCAGCGCGTAGTACGCGATGTGGATGGCGGCCGAGCAGAACAGGTACGGCCACGCCCCGGCCGCCGGGAACGGTACGAACGGCACTATGGCCAGCCCGATCAGCAGCCCGCCTCCGGAGATCAGCGCGAACCCGACCAGTTTGTCGGTGATCCTGTGCGCGATGGCGTTCCAGCCGGCGTGGGTGACCGCGGCGAACAGGACGGCTACGGTGACCAGCGGGGTCACTCGGAGCGCTCGCGCACGTCCGTCAGGATGCCGCCGGCGTGGGCGATCAGCGTCTTGGGTTCCATCGGGAAGACGGTGTACGGAGTGCCGGCTGCCGCCCACACGAGATCGTGGTCGAGGAGGGAGCGGTCGGCGAGGACGCGGGTCGTGGTGCGGTGTCCGAAGGGCGGCACGCCGCCGATCGCGTACCCGGTGGTCTCCCGTACGACGTCGGCCTTCGCGCGGGTGACCTTCCGCGCGCCGAGTTCCTGCCGGACCCGTTCCAGGTCCACCCGGGAAGCGCCGTCCATGAGCACCAGCACCGGTACACCTCCCCCGAGATCTCGACTCCCCTCGAGCAGGGGGGACCCCCATGCCGCGAAGATCAGCGACTTGCAGATCTGGCTGAGTTCACAGCCGATCGCGGCGGCGGCCTCGGGGGCGGTACGGGCAGCGTCGGGGAAGCGCCGGACCTGCCCGATCACCTCCGCGAGCCCCATCTCCCGCAGGGCCTCGGCGAATCGGGGGTGGGCCGCGGAGCCCTCATTGTCAGTGGCGGCTGTCGTCATGCGGGGCACGCTAGCGGTCGCCGCAGGGGGCGGGCGACCGAGTTGTCCCCGTCGCCGGGCACGTCGGGCGCGCAGGGAAGCCGGTGAGGGCTCCCCGTCCCCACGGGGCCCTCACCGGCTGGTTCTGCGGTGTGGTGCGGCTGTCAGACGCGGACCAGGTCCCGGTCGTCCGGACTGCCGCCCTTCTTGTCGGCGTCGGTGCGCAGACCCTCGCCCTCGACGTCCACGTTGGGCAGGGCGCGGTCCAGCCACTTCGGGAGCCACCAGGCCTTCTTGCCCAGCAGAGCCAGGACCGCCGGCACGATCGCCATGCGGACGACGAACGCGTCGAAGAAGACGGCGATGGCGAGACCGAAGCCGATCATCTTGACCATCGACTCGCTGGAGCCGATGAAGCCGGCGAAGACCGCCATCATGATCACCGCGGCCGCGCTCACCACACGGGCGCCGTGCCGGAAGCCGGTCACCACGGCCTCGTCCGGCTTCTCGCCGTGGACGTAGGCCTCCCGCATCCGGGTCACGAGGAACACCTCGTAGTCCATGGCCAGTCCGAAGACCACGCCGACCATGAAGATCGGCATCATCGACATGACCGGGCCGGTCTCCTCCACGCCCATCAGGCCGGACAGCCAGCCCCACTGGAAGACCGCGACCACGGCGCCCAGTGCGGCCATCACCGAGAGGAGGAATCCGAGGGCCGCCTTGAGCGGGACCAGGACCGACCGGAAGACCACGATCAGCAGCAGGAACGCCAGTCCGACGACCAGGGTCAGGTACGGGACGAGCGCGTCGTTGAGCTTCTGCGACACGTCGATGTTCATCGCCGTGGCACCGGTGACCAGGACGTCCGCGCCGGTGTCGGCCCTGACGTCCGCCCCGGCGTCCCGGATGTCGTGGACCAGGTCCTCGGTCGCCACGGACGAGGGCTTGGAGTCCGGGACGACGGTGATCGTCGCCGTGTCACCGGCCTTGTTGGGTGCCGCGGGGCTCACCGAGACGACGTCGTCGAGCGCCTTGATGTCGTCGCCGGTCTGCTGGAAGACGGCGTCCGGGTCGTCGCTGTTCCTGGCGTCGACCACGACAACGAGCGGGCCGTTGAATCCGGGGCCGAAGCCTTCGGAGAGCAGGTCGTAGGCGCGGCGCTGGGTGGTGGACGTCGGCTGCGAGCCGTCGTCGGGCAGCCCCAGTTCCAGGGAGGACGCCGGGATGGCCGCCGCGCCGAGGCCGACGACGCCGAGCAGGAGCACGGCCACGGGGCGCCGTACGACGAAGCGCGCCCAGCGGGTGCCCAGGTTCTGGCGCTGCGCCTTCTCCTGCGCCGTCCCGTTCTCCTTCTCCCCGTCCTCGCGCCCGCGCCGCCTGCCCTTCTCGCCGGCCGCGCGGACCCTGCGGCCCGCGTACCCGAGCAGCGCCGGGACCATGGTGAGGGCGATCAGGACGGCGATGGCGACCGTGCCGGCGGCGGCGATGCCCATCTTGGTGAGCATCGGGATGTTGACGACCGACAGGCCGACGAGGGCGATGACGACCGTGAGGCCGGCGAAGACGACGGCGGAGCCCGCGGTGCCGACGGCGCGTCCCGCCGCGTCCTCGCGTTCCCGGCCCTCGGCCAGTTCGGCGCGGTAGCGGGAGACGATGAACAGCGCGTAGTCGATGCCGACGGCGAGGCCGATCATCGTGGCCAGGATGGACGTGGTGGAGCCGAGTTCGAGGGTCGAGGCCAGCGCGGTGATGCTCGCGACGCCGATGCCGACGCCGATGAGCGCGGTGAGCAGGGGCAGACCGGCCGCGACCAGCGAGCCGAAGGTGATGACCAGGACGACCGCGGCGACACCGATACCGATGATCTCGGTGGCACCGGTCTCCGGGACGGCCTGGAGCGCGTCACCGCCGATCTCCACGGTCAGGCCGGCGTCGCGGGCCCCGTCGGCGGCGGTCTCGAGGGAGTCGCGCGAGGATTCCTCCAGCTCCATGCCGGAGACCTGGTAGCTCACCGAGGCGTAGGCGACGGTGCCGTCCTTGCTGACGCCTCCGCCCTTGTACGGGTCGGTGACGCGGGCGACCTCGGAGCCGTCGGAGAGTTCCCCGACGGTGTCCTGGACGATCGCCTTGTTGCCGGCGTCGGTCATCTTCTCGCCGGCGGGCGCCTTGAAGACGACGCGTGCGGTCGCTCCGTCGGCACTGGCACCGGGGAAACGTTCCTCCAGCACATCGAAGGCCTTCTGGGCCTCGGTACCGGGGATGGAGAACGAGCTGTTGCCCGCGACGGGTGCGCCGGCCGCGCCGACGCCCGCGAGCGCCAGCAGCGCCACCCAGAACAGGGCTGTGAAGTGCCGTCGCCTGAAGGCGAAACGGCCGAGTCGGTAGAGCAAAGTGGCCACGAGGGAGTACTCCCGGTCAGGTCGTGGATGCTTCAGGGCAGGGGAGATCAGCCCGACGACGATGGGGGTACCACCCATGCCCTTAAGGCAATGGGGGAGGTGGCGTCCGTCAGGTGGAGGTGAGGGGAAGGGTGGTACCGAGGTGGGGGATGGTGCGGGAAAAACAGGTGGTGCGGGAGATACGGGTGGTGCGGGAGATACGGGTGGTGATCGCCGACCGTCGGGGTGCGCCGGTCAGCGAGGGGACACGCCGAGGGCGGGGAGCACCACGGCGTCGATGTACGAGATGAGGAACTCCCGCGTGGGCGGCCGGTCGTCGATCAGCGCCCGCGTGGCGAACGCGCCGACGAGCATGTGCACCATGTAGTCCAGCGCCGGGTTGTCCGCCCGGACCTCGCCGCGCTCGATCGCGCGCCGGACGATCCCCTGGAACTCCGCGACCTCGGGCTCCACGAGCAGGGCCTTGAAGGCCCGCCGCAGGTCCTCGTTCGTCTGCACTGCCATGGCGAGCGCCCGCATCAGGGCCGCGTTCTGTTCCATGACGCAGTCGTCCTGGCCGATGAGGCCGTGCAGGTCGCCCTGAAGGGAACCGGTGTCGATGTCGCTGATGACGCCGGGCTTCTGGCTCCGCATGGCTCTCACCACCAGCTCGGCCTTGCCGCCCCACTGGCGGTAGAGGGTGGCCTTGCTGGACCGGGTGCGGGCGGCCACGGCGTCCATGGTGAGGGCGTCGTACCCGACCTCGCGAAGCAGGTCGAGCACGGCCGCGTACAGCTCGGCCTCGCGCTCGGGGGTGATCCGGCTGCGCCGCACGGTCGCGACCTCGGCCATCCCGCTCACCTCCCGCTCCTTCGTCCCTGTCGGACGTACCACCGCGTCACACGACACGCGTCGGTACACATACTGCCGTACGTCCGCCGTCGCCTACGTGGTTTCGCATGCGACCTCGTGCGCGGATTCGTACATGACGAATGTACCCAAGGCCCTATGAGAACGAAACCGTTTCGTACGTGTGCTGGGTCACGTCCGGAGAACCGTCATGGTTTCGCACGAGTTGCTGTGGCCCGCCCCCCGGAAAAGCATGGGGTGGTGAGCTATCTGCGCCTGCCCCACCTCAACGGTGACCTGCTGTGCTTCGTGGCCGAGGACGATCTCTGGCTCGCCCCGCTCGACGCCCCGGGCGGCCGGGCCTGGCGGCTCACCGTCGACCGCGCCAAACTCGGCCACCCCCGCTTCTCCCCCGACGGCCGCCACATCGCGTACACGAGCTGGCGCAGCCTCGCCCCCGAGGTCCACCTGGTCCCGGTGGACGGCGGCCCCGGACGCCGGCTCACCTACTGGGGCACCTCCGACACCCGGGTCTGCGGCTGGGCGCCCCCGAACGGGGACGGGGACGCCGAGATCCTCGCCGTCGCCTCGCACGGCGAGCCGTTCTCGTACTTCACCTGGGCCTACAAGCTCTCCTCCGACGGCAGCCCGGGCCGCAAACTGCCCTGGGGCCCGGTGACCGACCTCCAGGTCGCCGACGTCGGCGGGGAACGGCAGACCCTGCTGCTCACCGGCACCCCGCCGCACGAACCGGCCTCCTGGAAGCGGTACCGGGGCGGGGCGACGGGCAGGCTGTGGCTGCACGGACGGCGGCTGCTCAACGGGACGGACAAGGCCGCCGAGGGGACCGGTGGCACCGGTGCCGTCGACGGGCATCTGCACTCCCCGATGTTCGTCGGCGGCCGGGTCGCCTTCCTCTCCGACCACGAGGGCGTCGGCAACCTGTACTCCGTGGCGTACGACGGCTCCGACCTGCGCCGCCACACCGATCACGACGCGTTCTACGCCCGCCACGCCTCCAGCGACGGCAGCCGGGTCGTCTACCAGTGCGCCGGTGACCTGTGGATCGTCGACGACCTGTCCCCGGGCTCCGTGCCGCGCCGGCTCGACGTCAGGCTGAGCGGGCCGCGCGCGGGGCGACGGCGCTACCAGGTGCCCGCCGCCCACCACCTGGACGGCATCTCCGTGGACGAGACGGGCCGGGCCAGCGCCGTCGTCGTACGCGGCAGCCTGTACTGGCTCACCCACCGCGACGGCCCCGCCCGCACCCTCACGGACACCCCGGGCGTACGGGTACGGCTGCCGGAGATGCTCGGCGCGGGCGGCCGAGTGGCCTACGTGACGGACGCCGACGGCGAGGACGCCATCGAGATCGCCACCCTGCCCCGGGCGAGCGGCCAGCGCCCCGCACGGCGGCTGGCCTCGGGGAAGCTGGGCCGGGTGCTGGAGATGGTCGCCGACCCGGGCGGCGGGCGGCTGGCCGTCGCCTCCCACGACGGGCGCCTGCTGCTCGTCGACACCGGCGAGGAGGGCGGGGAGGCGGAAGAGGACGCGGCGGAGACGGAGGGGACGGAGGCCGAGAACGCCGAGAGCGGTGACGGCGGGGGCTCCGGCGAAGGTTCCGGTGGCGGGGCGGCCCCCGGCGCCCGGGTCACCGAGCTGATCCGGTCCGTCAACGGCCCCGTGCGCGACCTCGCGTTCTCGCCCGACGGCGGGTGGCTCACCTGGTCGCATCCCGGCATCGGGCGGTCGCTGCGGCAGATCAAACTGGCCCGGATGAAGGACCGGCTGGTCCTCGACGTCACCAACGGCCGCTTCGAGGACGAGAACCCGGTCTTCACCCGGGACGGCCGCTACCTGGCCTTCCTGTCCTGGCGCGGCTTCGACCCGGTGTACGACGTGCACACCGGCGACCTGTCCTTCCCGCTGGGGTGCCGCCCGTACCTGGTGCCGCTGTCGTCGGCGACCCCCTCCCCCTTCGCCCTCAGTCCCGAGGGCCGGCCGGCCGCCGGGGGCCTCGACCCGGTGGAGGCCGAGGACACCGAGGACCTCGGTGACAGCGGCGCGGTCGCCGTCGAGATCGAGGGCCTGGAGAACAGGGTCACCCCCTTCCCGGTCGCCGCCTCCAAGTACTCGGCGCTGCATCCGGTCGCGGGCGGCGGGCTGGTCTGGCTGCGCTGGCCGATCTCGGGCGCGCTCGGCGAGACCTTCGCCAACCCGGACGACACCAGCGGCCGGCCGACGCTGGAGCACTTCGCCATCAGCAGGGCGAAGAAGTCCGAACTCGTCGAGCACCTCGACTTCTTCGCGGTCAGCGGCGACGGCACCCGGCTGGTCGTCGCGGACGAGGGCGAGCCGCGCGCGGTGCCCGCGACCGAGCCGGGCGACAGCGACTCCACCGTGTGGATCGACGTCCGCCGCATCCTGCACGAGGCCGACCCGGGGGCCGAGTGGCGGCAGGCGTACGAGGAGGCCGGGCGGCTGACCCGGTCCTACTTCTGGGAACCCGGCATGTGCGGAATCGACTGGGACGCGGTGCTCGCCCAGTACCGCACGCTGGTCGAACGGGTCGCCTCCCCCGACGAGTTCGCGGACCTGCTGCGCGAACTCCTCGGCGAACTCGGCACCTCCCACGCCTACGTCACCGCCGCCCGCCGCAACGAGGGCCCGCCGCACTACCAGCGCCGTCAGGGCTTCCTCGGCGCCAACCTCGTGCCGCGCGAGCGCGGTTGGACGGTCCAGCGGATCCTCCCCGGCGACTCCTCGGACTCCAGGGCCCGCTCCCCGCTGGCCGGGACCGGCATCCGCGAGGGCGCCGTCCTCACCCATGTCGACGGCCGTCCGGTGGACCCGGTCACCGGGCCCTACCCGCTGCTCGCGGGGGCGGGCGGTACGACGGTGGAGCTGACGTTCGCCCCGGCCGAGGGCGCGGGCCCGCCCCGCAGGGTCGCCGTGGTCCCGCTGATCGACGAGCGTCCGCTGCGCTACCAGGACTGGGTGGCCAAACGGCGTGTCGTGGTACGGGAGTTGAGCGGCGGCCGGTGCGGCTATCTGCACATCCCCGACATGGGCGGCTCGGGCTGGGCCCAGTTCAACCGCGACCTGCGCATGGAGGTGTCCCGCCCGGCCCTGATCGTGGACGTGCGCGGCAACGCCGGCGGCCACATCAGCGAACTCGTCGTGGAGACACTGACCCGCACCATCCTCGGCTGGGACCTCACCCGCGACGCCCAGCCCGTGTCGTACGCGGCCAACGCCCCGCGCGGGCCGGTGGTGGCCCTCGCGGACGAGGCGACCAGCTCCGACGGCGACATGATCACGGCCGCGTTCAAGCTGCTGAGGCTGGGGCCGGTGGTCGGGCAGCGCACCTGGGGCGGGGTGGTCGGCATGACCGGCCGGCACCGGCTGGGGGACGGCACGGTGATCACGGTGCCGATGAACGCGGCCTGGTTCGACGCGTACGGCTGGTCGGTGGAGAACAAGGGTGTCACCCCCGACCTGGAGGCCCTGCGCACCCCGCTGGACTGGGCGGAGGGCCGGCACGCCGTACTGGACGACGCGGTCCGACTGGCCCTGGAACTCCTGGAGTCCGAGCCCCCGGCCGTTCCCCCGACCTACAGCGACGTCCCCGACCGCTCCCGCCCGAAGCTGCCGCCGAGGGCGACGTGAGGAAGGGGCGCCTCCGCCGAGGCGCCCCTTCCCGCTTCAGTACGTCACATCAGGCGTCGTAGTCCTGGTGACGACGTTCCTCGGACTCCTGCTGCCGCCGGCGCTGCGGGTCCTCCGGCTCCTCCTGACGGCCGCGGCCGCGCTTCTGGGACTGCTCCCGGGCCTCGCCCATCTTCTGCTTGGCCTGGTCCTGCATCTGCTCGGCCTTGTCCTGGAACTTGTCCTTCATACCCATGTGGGTTCACTCCCGTTGGGGTGTGGGGGCTGTTGCCCGACCAGATTCACACGGGCGGTCACCCTGCGCATGTCGATCAGTCACGCAGCGTGCTCCGGGGACGTTCCCGCAGGTCCCGGCGCTGCTCCCGGCGCTGCTCCCGGCGCTGTTCCCGGACAGTCCGGCGCCGTTCCGAGCGCGGTCCGGTGCTGTTCGTCGGCGTTGCCGCCGGCTCCGACCAGCCCCGTCCGCATGCCGGCGAACCGGTCCGCGAACCGCCGCACCTCCCGCTGGCCGACGGTGCCGATCACGCCGGGCAGGTAGCCCCGTACGCCCTGCATTCCCCGCAGCCACCACTGCCCGTACACGTGGCTGGAGCGCCGCTCGATCCCGGCCACCATCCGGTCCACCGCGGGGCCCAGCGGGTACGTCTTGTTCGTCGGCCACGGCAGCCGCTGCCTGAGCTCCCGCATCGCCTCGTCCTGGTCGGCGCCGCGCACCATGTCCGTGTCGGTCCACGACAGATAGCCGACGCCGACCCGCACGCCCAGGTGTCCGACCTCGGCCCGCAGGCTGTGCGCGTACGCCTCCACACCGGACTTGGACGCGCAGTACGCGGTCATCATCGGGGCGGGGGTGATCGCGGCGAGCGAGGCGACCTGGAGCAGGTAGCCGCGGCTCTCGGTCAGCAGCGGCAGGAACGCGCGGGCGGTGACCGCCGAGCCGATCAGGTTGACCTCGATGACGCGCCGCCAGGACTCCGGGTCGGAGTCGGCGAACGGACCGCCGTTCGCCACACCGGCGTTGGCGACCACGATGTCGACCCGTCCGAACCGCTCCTTCACCTCCGCCGCGACCCGGGTCATCGCCTCGTGGTCGGTGACGTCGGCGTGCCAGTGGTCGCTCTCGCTGTGCAGCCGTGCCGACACCTGCTTGAGCGCGTCCGGTTCCAGCCCGACCAGGGCCACCTTCACCCCGCGTGCGGAGAGCTTGCGGGCGAGCAGCTCCCCCACCCCGCGGGCCGCTCCGGTGACGACGGCGACCTGTCCTTCGAGACGGCCCCTGCTCGTGCGCTGTCCACTCATGCGCTCTCCTCGGCGGGTGCAACGGGTGTGGCGGGTACGGCGGATGTGGTGGGCGCGGCGGGGACCGCAGGTGCCGCAGGTATCGCGGGTGCCGCGGGTGCCGCGGGGATGTGGGCGGCGGCGAGTTCCCGGATCCGCCCGGTGACCTGTTCGGGTGCCTCGACGGGCGTCATGTGGCCGATGCCGGGCAGTTCGGTGAGCCCGAGGCAGTGCGGCAGCCGGGAGGCGATCGTCCGCGCGTGGGCCGGCGGGGTGAGCCGGTCCGCGGTCCCGACGACGACGGCCGTCGGGACCCGCAACTCCCCGACGACGTGGTCGAGATCGAGCAGACCGAGCACCTGCGACCAGGACCGGCGGACCGTGCGCGGGCAGGCGTGCACGATACGGGCGCACGCCTCGACCATGTGCGGCGCCGAACGGGGTCCCATCGTGGCGTACTTGAGGACGCGGCTGCCGAGGGGCGTGACGGGTCCGAGCGGGGCCCGGGAACCGAGGACGCTCCGGGTCAGCCGGGTCCGTATCCACCCCGGCGGGATCGGGAGCACCGTCGACTCGTCGACCAGCCGCGAACTGCCGGTGCTGCACAGCAGTACGGCCCCCGCGTGCTCGGCGAAGGCGGGCCGGCCGGAGGCGGCCATCACCGTCATGCCGCCCATGGAGTGACCGGCGATCACGGCCTGCTCGCCGGGGGCGAGCGTGGCGGCCAGGACGGCTTCCAGGTCGTCGGCGAGCGCGTCGGTACTGCAGTTCCCGCTCGCGGGGGTGCGGCCGTGGCCCCGCTGGTCGTAGGCGATCACCCGGTGGTCGGCGGCGAGTTCGCGGATCTGGGCCGCCCAGAAGGCGGTCGAGCAGGTCCAGCCGTGGGCGAGGACGACCGCGGGCGCCCCGTCGGGCCCGTGCAGCTCGACATGCAGCCGGGTGCCGTCGGCGGAGACGGCGGTGAGTTCGCGGGCGGGGACGGGTGGGGCGTAGGGCCCGGTGGAGACATGCGCCGGCCGGCTCACGCGGAGACCTCCGTGGTGCCCTGGGCGGTGGTGCCCGGGGCGGTGGTCTCCCGGGCGACGGCGCCCTGGGCGGCCTTCCCGGTGCCGGCGGCCTTCTTCCCGGGCGCCGCCCGCAGGACGGCGTACTCGGCGAGGTCCACGCGCCGGGTGGCCCGCCGGAACTCGCCGGTCGTGCCCGGCCAGACGGTGGTGTTGCGGCCGTTGGCGTCCAGGTACCAGCTGGTGCAGCCGCCGGTGTTCCACACCGTGCGCTTCATCCGCTCCTGCACCCGGTGGTTCCAGACGCGGACGGCGCTCCTGCGGGCGTCGAGGGCGACCCGGCCGCCGAGGACGTCGAGCTGGCGGAGGTAGTCGGCCAGGTAGTTCAGCTGGGACTCGATCATGAGGATCATGGAGGAGTTCCCGAGGCCGGTGTTGGGCCCGATGAGCGTCATGAAGTTGGGGAACCCGGCGGCCGAGGCGCCGCGCAGCGCCTCCATGCCGCCCGTCCAGGTCTCGGCGAGGGTCTTCCCCTCCGCGCCGACGACCCGCTCGGCGATGGGCATGTCGGTGACGTGGAACCCGGTCCCGAACACGATGGCGTCGACCTCGGCCTCGGTCCCGTCGGCCGCCACGACCGTCGAGCCCCGGACCTCGCTCAGGCCGCCGTCGACGACGTCCACGTTGGGCTGTGCGAGCGCCGGATAGTACGTGCTGGACAGCAGGATGCGCTTGCAGCCGATGCGGTAGTCGGGGGTGAGCCGGGCGCGCAGGGCCGGGTCCTTGATGGCGCGGGCCATGTTGCGCTTGGCCAGCTGCTCCACGAAGCCCAGCTCGCCCGGGTGCTTGGTGAACGCCTGGACCTGCAGCTCCCGCACGCCCCACAGGAGTCCGCGGCGCAGCTGGGTGGTGAAGGGCAGCGCCCGGTGCACGGCCCGCTCGGCGCCGCCGATGGCCCGGTCGAGGCGGGGCAGGACCCAGGGCGGGGTGCGCTGGAAGAGTGTGAGCCGGGAGACGAGCGGCTGGACGGACGGCACGATCTGGATGGCCGACGCGCCCGTGCCGACCATGGCGACCCGTTTGCCGCGCAGGTCGTAGTCGTGGTCCCAGCGGGCGGAGTGGAAGACCTTGCCGGGGAAGGTGTCGAGCCCCGGGATGTCGGGGGTCTTCGGATCGGACAGCGGCCCGGTCGCGGAGACGACCACGTCCGCGCTGAGGCTGCCGCTGCTGGTCTCGATGTCCCAGCGCAGCCGTTCCGCGTCCCACACCATCCGCTTCACCTCCGAGTCGAAGCGGATGTGCGGGCGCAGCCCGAAGACGTCGGTGACGTGCTCGAGGTAGGCGCGGATGTGCTCCTGCCCGGAGAAGGAACGCGGCCACTCGGGGTTGGGCGCGAAGGAGAACGAGTACAGATGGGACGGCACGTCGCACGCGCACCCCGGATAACTGTTGTCCCGCCAGGTGCCGCCGACGCTGCCGGCCCGCTCCAGGACGACGAAGTCGGTGATCCCTTCGCGCCTCAGCCGCACGGCGGCCCCCAGCCCGCCGAACCCGGACCCCACCACCGCGACCCGTACGTGCTCGTGCACGGCCATCCGCAAGCCTCCAGCCTTCACACACCGCCGAGAACCTTGCCAGTGAACACTGGCGCAATGGGGAGAGTAGGGCAGTCGCCTACTGATGGGTAGGGGGCACGCAAGGAAAGTTACCGTCGGTACGTCCTAGGCTGCTGCCGTGGCAGAGGAAGCAGAACCCAGAGGCGAGCGGCGCGAGTACCGCATGGAGGAGTTGGCCCGGCTGGCCGGCATCACGGTGCGTACGCTGCGCTTCTACCGCGAACGCAAGCTGATACCGCCACCTCGCCGTGAAGGCCGCATAGCGTGGTACGACGACCATCACCTGGCCCGGCTGAACACGATCACGGCGTTGCTGGAACGCGGCCACACCCTGAACGGCATAGCGGAACTGGCCGAGGCCTTCGACCACGGCCGCGACGTCGGGGAGCTCCTCGGCATGGACACCCCCACCGAGGAGACCCCCGTCCGCCTCACCCCCGAGGAACTCGCCGACTACTTCGCCGGCGAGGTCACCCCGGAGAACCTCGCCGCCGCGATGGACCTCGGCTACCTCGGCACGGACGGCGAGGAGATCGTCCACATCAGCCGCCGTCTGCTGGACGTCTCGTCCGCCCTGGTCCGCGAGGGCATCCCGCTCGCGGAGGTGCTGCGCGCGGGCCGGGAGGTCCGCACCCACACCGAGGCCATGGCCGGCCTCTTCACCGAGCTGATCCTGCGTCACGCCCCCGAGGAGGCCGCGCACCGCCTGCGCCCCCTGGCCCGCAGCGTGGTCGACGCGGAACTCTCCCTGGCGATGGACCGCCGGCTGCACAAACGGGGCTGAGGGCCGCTAGCGGCCGTAGACCACCGTCACCGGAGCGTGGTCCGACCAGCGCTCGGCATGGGTGGCGGCCCGCTCGACGTACGCCTCGACCGCGCGGGCGGCGAGCCCGGGGGTCACCACGTGGTAGTCGATCCGCCAGCCCGTGTCGTTGTCGAAGGCCCGCCCCCGGTACGACCACCACGAGTAGGGCCCCTCGACATCCGGGTGCAGCGCCCGCACGACGTCCACGTACCCGCCGTCGGCCGGGTCGAGGACCCGCCCCAGCCACTCCCGCTCCTCGGGCAGGAACCCGGAGTTCTTGGTGTTGCCGCGCCAGTTCTTCAGGTCGGCGCGCTCGTGCGCGATGTTCCAGTCGCCGCACACCACGACCTCGCGGCCGTCGGCGGCGGCCCGCTCCCGCAGGTCCTTCAGATACGCGAGGAACTCCCCCATGAAGCGGAGCTTCTCGTCCTGCCGCTCGGTGCCGACCTCGCCGGAGGGCAGGTACAGGGACGCGACGGTGACTCCGGGCAGGTCCGCCTCCACGTACCGCCCGCTGCCGTCGAACTCGGCCGACCCGAACCCGACCTGGACGCGATCGGGTTCACGCCGCGTGTAGAGGGAGACACCCGCGCGCCCCTTGGCGACGGCAGGCGCGTGCACCACGTGCCACCCCTCGGGTTCCCGCACCGGCCCGGGCAGTTGCTGCGGCTCCGCGCGCACCTCCTGCAGGCACACCGCATCGGCGGAGGTCCGGTCGAGCCACTCCACGAAGCCCTTCTTGGCGGCGGCGCGCAGTCCGTTGACGTTGACGGAGGTCACAGTGAGCATCCGGGCACGATACCGGCACACTGGACGGGGTCCGAAAAACGGATCCTCCACTCCTCCCGGATTGATATACCTTATTGCGCATGAATATCCGACGCGTCCCCTACGACCACCCCGACGCCGTCAAGCTGAACGACGAGGTCCAGGCCGAGTACGACGTCCGCTACGGCGACGGCGGCGACGCCACCCCCATGGACCCCGACGACTTCCGGCCGCCGAACGGCGTCTACCTGATCGCCTACGACGAGAACGACACCCCCGTCGCCTCCGGCGGGTGGCGCGTCCAGAACGCCAACGGCGAGGGCAACCGCGACGGGGACGCCGAACTGAAGCGGATGTACGTGATCGAGCAGATGCGCGGCCGGGGCCTGGCCCGCCGCGTCCTCGCCGCCCTGGAGGACGACGCCCGCGCGGCCGGCCGCCTGCGCATGGTCCTGGAGACCGGCACCAAGCAGCCGGAAGCCATCGCCCTGTACACCTCCAGCGGCTACGAGCCCTGCGAGAAGTTCGGCTACTACCGCTTCCACGACAGCAGCCGCTGCTACGCCAAGGCCCTGTAGAACCCCACCCGGAGAAGCGGACCGGAACGAAAGAGCGGAACGGGAATGAGCCCGCCCTGCCGGCTCAGCAGGGCGGGAGCACCGGCGAAACCGTGGTGGCGCCGGTCAGGGACCGGTCTCCGGAACGGCCACGGACTCGGACTCCGCATCCAGGCCATCGGCGCCGTCTTCCGCCGTGGGGAGGAGGCGTCGGCCGCGGGACTCAGCCACCCTCAGGACATCGGCCAGGCACTCGGTCAGGCGTAGCGCCGTGTAGCGGACCTCGGCGTTCGGGGTCAGGGGGTCGTCCAGCACCCGGCGGGCGGAGCGGAGAACGTCCAGCCCGGCCGCGAGTTGCCGGGCCTCCGTCTCGTCGGCGAGCCGGGACACGATCCCCCCGTCCTCACCGGGGACGAGGAAGCAGGGCTTGCCTTCCGCCGACAGCCAGGGCAGCAGCCGGAACGCGGTGAGCGAGTTCGTCACGCGGCCACCTTCCGCGCGCCGACGGTGTACTGGCCGAGGTCGACACCGAAGCCGGCGGCGAGTACGACGATCCGGCGACGGTGCCGCCGAAGCGCCTGCTCCTGCTCGTGGGCGGTGAGGTAG
Source organism: Streptomyces sp. NPDC085927 (assembly GCF_044540975.1). NCBI lineage: Bacteria > Bacillati > Actinomycetota > Actinomycetes > Kitasatosporales > Streptomycetaceae > Streptomyces > Streptomyces sp. NPDC085927. The sequence goes on along the minus strand of NZ_JBITSN010000003.1, from coordinate 418,290 downwards.
GGACGGACGAGGCGGGAGGCGGTGCCGTCGAGGGGGAGGTGACGGCAGTACGGGGAGTGGAGGAGGGGAAGGCGGGGTGTGGGGGCGGTGAGGTGCGTGGTGCGGCGCGTCGGACGCTGGGCGCGGTGACGGAGGGCGCCTGCGCGGCGGGTTCCGGTGCCGGGGCCGAAGAGAAGGCTCAGCCGATGGGCGATGCGGTGGATAAGGTTAGGCATGTTGACGCTCCTTGTAAGCGTTGGCCGCGCCCCGGGAGGTCTAGCCACCTCGCCGGGGTCTTTGTATCGCTGAAACTACACCGAGGCACAGCCCTCTGCATACAAGTGCAGAGGGATCCACTCAAACGTGCAGGTCGACGCATGCCTACGTTGGACATATGAGCGATACACAGCACCCGACAGCCCTGGACCCGATGAGCGCGAGACCGCTCTACGTTCAGCTGGCCGATGTCATCGCGAAGAAGATCGAGTCGGGTGAACTGGCGCCTGACAGACCCATCCCGTCGGAGAACCATCTCGCCGACGAGTACGGAGTGGCACGGCTCACCGCCCGCCGGGCCGCGCAGGAACTCCGCGAACGAGGACTCATCGTCACCGTGCGCGGCAAGGGCTCTTTCGTGGTGGAGCAGCCGCCAACCAGCGCGCCCACAGACGAGGACGGGACCGCCGGCTGACGGTCCCGTCCTGTTTCGCCGTATCGCTGCTCGGCAGCCTCGGCCTGCTCACCCCGCTCGACGGCGGCGGTTTCTCAGCCGAATCGCAGGACGCGTGGGGCGAAGGCGCTCTCGGGGCCGTCGGCGCGGCCGACCGACCACACCGTCGCCGTACTCGGTGAACGTCTGCCCGTTCCGGGCGAGGAAGTCCGGCCCGGGGGTGACTCCCGGCCTTGCGACACCCGGCCGCCGGACGTCCGGTCATCCGGGGAAGCACCCCGACCGAGCACCGGAAGACCTTTGAAGCGACGAAGGCCCCCCGAAACAACGAAGATCCCGCCCGGTCTTTCGACCGGACGGGATCCCGTCTCCGTTCTCGAGCTGACCCGAGAACAGTTGCGGTGGACCTGTGGGGATTTGAACCCCAGACCCCCTCGATGCGAACGAGGTGCGCTACCAGACTGCGCCACAGGCCCTTGCAACGAGAGAAACCTTAGCACCCCGATCGGGGTGCTCGGAAATCCGTTGCCGGTGGGGGGTCACCTGCGGTTTCGGAAGGTCATTCGTTGGCGGCCCGGGGGCGGTCGCCGTCCTCGTACTGGTCGAACAGCGGGGTGCGGCCGCGCTCGCGCGCCCGGCGGGCCGAGGCTGCCGTGGGGGTCCCCCCGCGCGAGCGCCTTCGAGCCTGAGGGAGGGCGCCGGTGCGGCCGTCGCCGTCCGGGCGGTCGCCGTGGTCGCTCTCCGCGCCCGCGTCGTGGGGCTCGGCGTCGTCGGACTCGGCGGCCTCCTCCGGGCCCGGCGCCATGGAGCTCGAGCGGGCCGAGCTCCAGGCGTCCGGGGCGCCGAGGTCCACGTCGCTGGTGGCGCGCGGGGCGACCGGGGCGGTCACATACGTGGGCAGCGGGACCGGGACCGGGTCCCAGCTGTCGCCGCCCTGGCCGGGGCGCCGCTGGCGCTCGCGCTGCTGGTCGACCCACTCGGCGTGGTCGGTCTGCTCCACGAGTGCCCGCCGGTCGGCGGCGAGCGCCAGGAGGCCGGGATCGGTCTCCTGGTCCGGCCCGGCGACCGGCTCGAAGCCCTGCCCGGGTCCCTCCGGTGCGTCGGTGTCCGCGTCGTCGACGGACGGGCGGCGGCGCGGCTGGCGCTCGCGCAGCCGCCGCGCCGCGGCCTCCGCCTGGCGGCGGTCCATCTGGTACGCGAACCGGCGGTGCTCCTGGGAGCGCAGGTACGCGATGTAGACGCTCAGCAGGACGGCCGGCACTCCGGGCGCCCACAGGAACGCGAGTCCGCCGATCGCCGCGACGACCGTGCCGAGCGTGAAGGCAGCGAAGAGCAGGGTGGTGGTGCGCCGGCGGCGCGCGAGCACCTTCGAGCGCCGGGCGCGCGCCGCGGAGGCCTGCTCCGACCGGGACTGCTGGGCGGCGGGCCGGGGCGGTGCGGCGGGCTGCGCCCGTCGGGGGTCCCGTTCGCGGCGGGCGGACGGGACGCGCTCGCGCGCGGGACCGGGTTCGGGACCGGGACCGGGACCGAATTCGGGTTCGGGGCCGGGTTCCGGACCGCGCCGGTCCGGCCGCTGGGCGGGCTGCTCCCGTACGGGTGCCTGTACCTGCGGACGGGTCTGGGACACGGCGAAGGCCCGGACGTCCACCGAATCGGTGACCGCGTCCGGGTCGTGGGCGCTCTGCTCCTCCTCGTCGGCGGAGCGCGCCTGCAGGTCCTTGGCGTACCGGCGCTCCATTCCCGCCCGTCCGGACAACAATCGGATGGCGGTGCTGAAGCGTTCCGTCGGACGGGCTTCGTTCAGCTCGTCCTGCCTACGGAGCCACATCGGCACCAAGTAGGCGGCCCAGGCCCCGACAATGACTGCGTAGATGAGGCCGCTGCTGCTCACGTCTCACACGGTAGAGGGGTTCAGGTGAGGCCATCGGCCAATTGAGCCGGTGTGTCGCACGATCCGGCTGATATCTCGAACTTTTTTTGGATCGATGCGATCAGCAGACCACTCGAGACGCGAAATTCCCTGCCTTCACAGGCTTCAGACGGTCACCAGACGATCAAATTCGAACATTTATTCAATTACCGGGGCTGTGCGGGATTCCGGGATTACGCCGCTCGCCCTCCGGCCGCTCACGCCGGGAGCGTTCCCGCTGCCAGCGGCCGAGCAACCCTTCGGGCACTTCCTCGGCCGTGAGCGCGAAGACGAGATGGTCGCGCCAGGCTCCGTCGATGTGCAGATAACGCGGGCGCAGCCCCTCCGTACGGAATCCGAGTTTTTCCACGACCCGCCGGCTGGGCCCGTTCTCGGGGCGAATGCACACCTCCACGCGGTGCAGCCCGACCGTACGGAAACAGTGGTCCACGGCCATCGCCACGGCGGTCGGCATCACTCCGCGGCCGGCCACCGCCTCGTCCACCCAGTAGCCGACGTGACCCGAGCACATCGATCCCCAGGTGATCCCGGCGACCGTCAGCTGGCCGACCAGACGCCCCTGGTACTCGATGACGAACGGCAGCATGCGGCCCGCGTGCGCCTCGGCCCTCAGATGACGGACCATCTGGCGGTAGGTCGGCCGGTACACGACCGGACCGGCGGGGGTGGGCGGCGGGATGGTCGCCTCCCAGGGCCGCAGCCAGTCACGGTTGCGGCGGTTGACCTCGCGCCAGGCCCGCTGGTCGCGCATCTTTATGGGCCGGAGGACGACGTCGCCGGCCACCAGCTCAGCGGGCCAGGCCGACCCGTTCAGCTCGCACCCCCGCCGGCCCCCGGTCCGGGGTGGTCACCACCGCGCAGCTGGTCGACCGCGTGCCTCAGCAGCGGTTCCAGGACGGCGAGACCGTCCTTCACCCCGCCCCTGGACCCCGGCAGGTTGACGATCAGGGTCCCGCCGCCCGCGACCCCCGCGATGCCCCGGGAGAGGGCGGCCGTGGGCACCTTGTCCCGGCCGTACGCCCGGATGGCCTCCGCGATGCCGGGCACCTCGTGGCCGATCACCGCGCGGGTCGCCTCGGGGGTGCGGTCGGTGGGCGAGATGCCGGTGCCGCCGGTGGTCACGATGACGTCGTACCCGGCCTCCGTACCCGCGCGCAGCGCGGCCTCCACCGGATCGCCGTCCGGGACCACCTCGGGGCCGTCGACGGCGAAGCCGAAGCGCCGCAGGCCCTCGGCGATCAGCGGGCCGCCCGTGTCCTGGTAGACGCCGGCGGCGGCCCGGTTGGAGGCGGTGACCACCAGGGCGCTGTACGGCGCGAGCAGTACGCCGCCGTCGGATGCGTCGAGTGTCATGCCCTGCTCCAGTCGCCCGACTTGCCGCCCGTCTTCTCCTCCACCCGCACGTCCGTGACGACCGCCCTCTTGTCGACCGCCTTCACCATGTCGATCACGGTGAGCGCGGCGACCGAGACCGCGGTGAGCGCCTCCATCTCGACGCCCGTACGGTCCGTCGTCCGCACGGTGGCCGTGATCTCCACGGCGTCGTCCGCGACCGACAGGTCCAGTGTCACACCGGAGAGGGCGAGAGGGTGGCACAGCGGGATCAGGTCGGGGGTGCGTTTGGCGCCCATGATGCCCGCGATCCGCGCGGTGGCCAGGGCGTCCCCCTTGGGGACCCCTTCGCCGCGCAGCAGTTCGATCACACGGGGCGAGACCAGGACGCGGCCGGTGGCGCGGGCGGTGCGCGCGGTCACGTCCTTGCCGGAGACGTCGACCATACGGGCCGCGCCCGTCTCGTCGAGATGCGTCAGGTGGTCCGGCGTACGGCCGCGTGTACGGCTCCGGGTTCCGTCCTGCGTACGGTCGTCCTGCGCTGGAGGTCCGGGGGTCTCCCCCCGGGAAGGCACGGTCATGAGTGTGGCGCTCCCGGTCCGGGCCCGCCGCGGTGCGGCGCACGGGCCTGCTGTGCGCGACACGGTACCGCCAACCCGCGCGGGTCAGCCGAGCAGGATCACCTCGACGTCGGTGCCGGAGGCGACGGACTCGACGTCCTCGGGGACGACGATCAGCGCGTTCGCCCGGGCGAGGGCGGCCACCAGGTGGGATCCGGCGCCGCCCACCGCGGTCACCTCGCCGTCGGCGTACCGGCCGCGCAGGAACTGGCGGCGGCCCTTCGGCGAGGTCAGCGTCCCGCCCGTGGTGAGGGTGGCGCGGGTTCTCGGCCGGTGGACGTCCGTGAGGCCCATCAGGGTGCGGATGGCGGGGCGGGCGAACAGCTCGAAGGAGACGTACGAGGAGACCGGGTTGCCGGGGAGGGCCAGCAGCGGGGTGTGGTCGGGGCCGATGGAGCCGAAGCCCTGCGGTTTGCCGGGCTGCATGGCGAGCTTGCGGAAGTCGATGCCGCTGCCCGGCTCGTCCTCGTCGCCGACGGACGACAGCGCCTCCCTGACGACGTCGTACGCCCCGACGCTGACGCCGCCGGTGGTGACCATCAGGTCGGCGCGCACCAGCTGGTCCTCGATGGTGTCGCGCAGGGTGTCGGCGTCGTCGGCGACGGCGCCCACGCGGTAGGCGATGGCGCCGGCGTCGCGGGCGCAGGCGGTCAGGGAGAAGCTGTTGGAGTCGTAGATCCGGCCGGCGCTCAGTTCCTCGCCGGGCTGGGCGAGTTCGCTGCCGGTGGAGAGCACGACCACGCGCGGGCGCGGGCGCACCCGTACGGAGCCGCGGCCGATCGCGGCCAGGAGGGAGATCTGGGGCGGGCCGAGGACCGTACCGGCCTCCAGGGCGCGGTCGCCGGCCCGTACGTCGCTGCCCTTGGCGCGCACGTGCGCGCGTGCGTCGGCCGGGCGGTACACGAGCACCTGGCCGGTGGCACCCTCGGGGGCCAGGCTGCGGGCCCGCATCGCGGTGACCGGGCCCTCGCCGAGCCCGCCGTCGGTCCACTCGACGGGGACGACGGTCTCGGCGCCGGGCGGGAGCGGGGCGCCGGTCATGATGCGTACGGCCTGGCCGGGACCGACCTGGAGCAGGTCGGCCTGGCCGGCCGCGACGTCACCGACGACCTCGAGGGCCGCCGGGTACTGCTCGCTCGCGCCCGCGACATCCGCGACCCGCACCGCGTACCCGTCCATGGAGCTGTTGTCGAACGGCGGCAGTGACACCGGCACCGTGACGTCCTCGACCAGGACGCAGCCCTGGGCGTCGAGGAGCTGCAGCTCGATGGGCTCCAGGGGGCGGACGGTGGCGAGGATGTCGTCCAGGTGCTCGTCCACCGACCAGAGGTGGTCCGGGCCTGCGGTGCGGGGCGCGGCGGTGCTCAAGGCTGCTGCATCTCCTCGGTGACGTAACGGCGGAGCCAGGTCCGGAAGTCCGGGCCCAGGTCTTCACGTTCGCACGCGAGTCGGACAATGGCACGCAGGTAGTCGCCCCGGTCGCCGGTGTCATAGCGGCGGCCCTTGAAGACCACGCCGTGCACCGGGCCGCCGACCTTCTCGTCGGCCGCGAGCTGCTGGAGGGCGTCGGTGAGCTGGATCTCGCCGCCGCGGCCCGGTTCGGTCTTGCGCAGTATGCCGAAGACGGCCGGGTCGAGGACGTAGCGGCCGATGATGGCGTAGTTGGAGGGCGCGTCGGCCGGTTCGGGCTTCTCGACCAGGCCGCTGACCCGGACCACGTCGGAATCGGCGGTGGTCTCGACGGCGGCGGACCCGTAGAGGTGGATCTGCTCCGGGGCGACCTCCATGAGCGCGACGACGCTGCCGCCGTGCTGCTCCTGGACCTCGATCATGCGCCGGAGCAGGGGGTCGCGCGGGTCGATCAGGTCGTCACCGAGGAGGACGGCGAAGGGCTCGTCGCCGACGTGCGGGGCGGCGCACAGGACGGCGTGTCCGAGGCCTTTGGGGTCGCCCTGGCGGACGTAGTGCATCGTCGCGAGGTCGCTGGATTCCTGGACCTTGGCGAGGCGGGCGGCGTCGCCCTTCTTGTTGAGGGCGGACTCCAGTTCGTAATTGCGGTCGAAATGGTCCTCCAGGGGGCGTTTGTTGCGGCCCGTCACCATGAGGACGTCGTCGAGACCTGCGGCGGCGGCCTCTTCGACCACGTACTGGATCGCCGGCTTGTCGACGACCGGCAGCATCTCTTTGGGAGTGGCCTTGGTGGCCGGCAGGAACCGGGTGCCAAGGCCCGCTGCGGGGATGACAGCCTTGCTGATCCTAGGGTGCGACTGAATCATGCCCGCCACCATATCCGCTGCCTTCGCAGGGAATCTGGGGCTCCGCACATTTAATACTCATATGAGCATATTAGAACGGTACGGGGACAGAATTGAGACAGAACGAGCGCGCGGACGATCATGGCAAGCGGGCGTTGCGACGGGAAATCCTCCTGGCGAGGGAAAGGTTGACGGCGGATGACGTGCGGGAGTCCGCGACCGCGCTGGCCGGCCGCGCGCTCGGACTGCCCGAACTGTCGCACGCGCGCACGGTGGCAGCGTACGTCTCCGTGGGGAGTGAACCCGGCACGCCCGCGCTCCTCGACGCGCTGCACGCCCGGGGCGTACGCGTCCTGCTGCCGGCTCTGCTCCCCGACAACGACCTGGACTGGGGCCCGTACACCGGCGAGGAGTCCCTCGCGCGCGTGCGGCACGGCGGCGGGCGGATGACGCTGCTCGAGCCGTCCGGGGAACGCCTCGGGCCGGACGCCGTGACCGGGGCGGACGTGGTGCTGCTGCCGGGCCTGGCCGTCGACGCGCGCGGGATGCGGCTGGGGCGCGGCGGGGGCTCGTACGACCGGGTACTGGCCCGGCTGGAACGCGCGGGCGCGCACCCGGCGCTGGTGGTGCTGCTGTACGACACGGAGGTCCTCGAGCGGGTTCCCGAGGAGCCCCACGACCATCCGGTGCACGCGGTGGTGACGCCGTCGGGAGTGCGGCGGTTCGACTGAGCCGGCCCACGGGAAGCGGCCTCCACGCGTGTGCGTGGAGGCCGCTTTCGTCATCCATCGGATGAGCGGCTCGCTCAGAGCCCGCTCACGGCTTGAGCAGCAGAGTCTCCTCGGTGCTCTTCTCGACCGCCTTCTCCGAGTGGGCCCATTCGAGCAGTTCGCCGTCGGCCCACTTGTCGGTCTGGTCGACGTAGTGGTCGTTGTAGGCGTGGCCGGAGGCGCCGGTGAGGTTGATCCACCGCGACTTGTCGAGGTCGCCGAGGTTGACCACCATCCGCATCGACGGCACCCACACCACCCCGTAGCCGCCGGCGGCGTTCCAGCCGGTGGCGTTGACCGTGGCCTCGCCGCCGCCGAGCTTCCAGGGCCCGCGGTTGAGGGCGTACTTCACGAAGCCGGGGCCGGCGGTGCCCAGGGTCTGGTTCTTCAGGAACAGGCGGTGCAGCCTGCCCCAGCTCCAGGTGTCGATGTCCTTGCCGAGCTTGGCGGTGAGTTCCCACCGCGCGTCGATCATGGCGCGCCTGAACAGCTCGTCACGGTTCTCCGCGGGCGGACGGGTGCCCGACTTCGGGGTCGTCCACCAGTCGCTGTCCTCGTCCTCCATCAGCGTGCGGACCACCTCGAACCAGCGGTCGCCGCCGTCGGGCTGGGCCTGGTCCGCCTCGCGCAGACCGCACTCGCGGACCTTGACGCGCTCCTCTGCGGGGCCGGTCGGGTCGACCGGGTCGACCCACAGGCACTGGCCCTTGACCCGCACTTCCTTGGGCAGCTTGTGGCCGAAGGCGAGCTTGAGGGTGTTGCGCCAGACGGAGTTGAAGTAGGCGGCTGCCGCCGAGTCGGCGTCCTGGGTGTAGTCCCAGCCCTCCAGCAGCTTCTGCGCCTCGCGCACGTCCGGGTCGTCGACGTCGATCTTGAGCAGTTCGGGCACGAGCAGCTTGGCTATGGCGCTGCTGTTGTCGAGCTGCATCTGCCGCATGTCGTCGGTGGAGATCTTGCCGCCGTCCTTGATCTTCGACTGGATCAGGTCGTTGATCCGCTGGCTGCGGGCGCCGTAGCCCCAGTCGGTGGTCAGGGTGTACGGGTACGCGTCGGGGTCGACGACGGCCTGGTTGGCGGTGACGATGTAGCCGCGGTCGGGGTCGAACTCGTAGGGCAGTTCGTCCTGCTCGATCCAGCCGGTCCATGCGTACCCGGGGTTCCAGCCGGGTGCCGGGATGGAACCGTCGTGGCCCTTCGCGCGGGTGGGGATCCGGCCGGGCAGCGTGTAGCCGATGTGGCCCTCGGTGTCCGCGTAGACGAGGTTCTGCGAGGGCACCTCGAACAGGGTGGCCGCCTCGCGGAAGTCGTCCCAGTCCTTCGCGCGGTTGATCGCGAAGACGGAGTCCATGGTGCGGCCGGCGTCCAGCGCGGTCCAGCGCAGGGAGACGCCGTAGCCGTCGCCCCGGTCGGGTGCGGCGGCTTCGACGGTGGCCTTCTTGCCGGTCCGCACCAGGTCCTTGGACCGGTCGGAGAGCAGCGGGCCGTTGTTGGTCTCCCGGACGACGATCTTCCGCGGGTCGCCACCGGCGACCTTGATGGTCTCCTCGCGGGACGTGAACGGCACCACCTTGCCGTCGTACTGGTAGCCCTCGCCGGTGATCTTCTCCAGGTAGAGGTCGGTGACGTCGACCCCGGAGTTGGTCAGGCCCCAGGCGATGTCCGCGTTGTGGCCGATTATCACTCCGGGCAGGCCCGCGAAGGTGTAACCGGAGACGTCGTACTGGCACTTGTCGGAGACGCTGCGGCAGTGCAGGCCCATCTGGTACCAGACGGACGGCAGCGCGGGCGACAGGTGCGGGTCGTTGGCCAGCAGCGGCTCACCGGTGATGGTGTGCTCCCCGGAGACGACCCAGGAGTTGGAGCCGATGCCGTCGCCGTTGACGCCGACGGCGGTCGGCAGGTCCTGCAGGACCTGCTGGAGCCCCGTCAGCTGGCTCTCCAGGCCGCTCCCGGTGCCCGCGGTTCCGCCCGCCGTGCCCGCGGTTCCGTCCGCCGTGCCCGCCGTGCCCGCGGTTCCGTCCGCCGTGCCCACTCCGGACGCGCCCTCCACGCCGGTGCCGGGGTCCACCGTGCCCGCGCCCGTTCCCGTGCCCGTGCCCGTGCCCGGGTCGGTGCCGGTGCCGTCGCCGGTTCCGCTGCCACTCCCGCCCGACTCGTAGGTGCCGGTGAGCTCGTTGTACTGGCCCTCCTGCACCACCGGCTTGTTCCGGCTGTACGGGTACGCCGGGTACAGGTCGGCGATCTGCTCCGGGCCCAGGCGACTGGTCATCAGGGCGCGGTCGATCTCGTCCTGCATGTTGCCGCGCAGGTCCCAGGCCATCGCCTTCAGCCAGGCCAGGGAGTCCACCGGCTTCCACGCGCCGGGCTTGTAGTCGTTGGTGAAGCCCAGCGCCGCGTACTCCAGGGAGATGTCGGCGCCGTCCTTGCCCTCCAGGTACGCGTTGACGCCCTTGGCGTAGGCGTCGAGGTACTTCTTCGTCGCCGGGGAGAGCTTCTTCTCGTACTCCTCCTTCGCGACCCGGTCCCAGCCCAGGGTGCGCAGGAACTCGTCGGTCTCGACCTGGCTCTTGCCGAACATCTCCGACAGGCGCCCGGAGGTCATGTGCCGGCGGACGTCCATCTCGTAGAACCGGTCCTGCGCCTGGACGTAGCCCTGCGCCATGAACAGGTCCTCGTCGGAGGAGGCGTAGATCTGCGGGATCCCGTGGCCGTCGCGCTTGACGTCGACGGGGCCCGACAGGCCTTCGATGGTGATCGAGCCCTTGGTCTGCGGGAAAGAGGCGCGCACGGTGCTGACCGACCAGTACGCCCCGTAGACGACACCGCCGATCAGTGCCAGCACCAGGACGAACACGACCAGACGGGCTTTGCGCCCCTTTTTCCTGCCGGACTTGCCGGGCTGCTGACCCGTGGAGGCGGTGGTATTGGGGGGCATCGCTGTCCTTGCTGTCCTTACGCGAGCGGCAGGGCGGGCTGTGCTTTTAACTGAGCGCTGGAGCAACGATAGGCGCAGGGCCCTCCGCCACTTGACGCGGAGTCGGGTACCAGCACGGACGGACGTTCGATGATGCCAGGGGTACGCGTCAAGAAAGCGTCAAGAGTTAGGTAAGGTAACGAAGCAGTTCGCCGTGAACGCGCCGGTCACCCGGTTCCCGGAGAGGAGCTCGGGCGCACCGCGCGGGTGCCAGGGAAGGGAACGTCCACGACTGTCCACCACCTCAACCAGCTCCTGCTCGTCTGCTCGCTGGTCCTGCTCGTCGCCGTCGCGGCGGTCCGGATCTCCTCGCGCAGCGGGCTCCCCAGCCTGCTCGTCTATCTGGGCATCGGCGTCGCCATGGGCCAGGACGGCCTCGGTGACATCCACTTCGACAACGCCGAGCTGACCCAGGTCATCGGATACGCGGCCCTGGTCGTGATCCTGGCCGAGGGCGGCCTGGGCACCAAGTGGACGGAGATCAAACCCGTCCTGCCCGCCTCCGCCGCCCTCGCGACCGTCGGTGTCGCGGCGAGCGTCGGTGTCACCGCGACGGCCGCGCACTTCCTGATCGGACTGGAGTGGCAGCAGGCGCTCATCATCGGCGCGGTGGTGTCCTCGACCGACGCGGCGGCCGTCTTCTCCGTACTGCGGCGCATTCCGCTCCCCTCGCGGGTGACGGGCACGCTGGAGGCCGAGTCCGGCTTCAACGACGCCCCCGTGGTCATCCTGGTGCTCGCCTTCTCCACGGCCGGTCCGATGGAGCACTGGTACGTCCTGCTCGGCGAGATCGCCCTGGAACTGGCCATCGGCGCCGTCATCGGACTCGCGGTGGGCTGGCTCGGCTCCCTGGGACTCAGACACGTGGCGCTGCCGGCCTCCGGCCTCTACCCGATCGCCGTCATGGCCATCGCCGTCACCGCGTACGCGGCGGGCGCCATGGCCCACGGCAGCGGCTTCCTGGCCGTCTATCTCGCCTCGATGGTGCTGGGCAACGCCAAGTTGCCGCACTGGCCCGCCACGCGCGGATTCGCCGAGGGACTCGGCTGGCTCGCGCAGATCGGCATGTTCGTCCTGCTCGGCCTGCTGGTCTCCCCGCACGAACTCGGCGACGACATCGTGCCCGCACTGATCATCGGGCTGGTGCTGACCGCGGTGGCCCGCCCGCTGAGCGTCGTGCTGAGCCTGGCGCCGTTCCGGGTGCCCTGGCAGGAGCAGGCGCTGATGTCGTGGGCGGGGCTGCGCGGCGCCGTGCCCATCATCCTGGCGACGATCCCGATGGTGGAGGGCGTCACCGGCAGCCGGTCGATCTTCAACATCGTCTTCATCCTGGTCGTCGTCTACACCCTCGTCCAGGGACCGACGCTGCCGTGGCTGGCCCGCAAGCTGCGCCTCGGCGAGGAGGCGGAGGCGGCCGACCTGGGCATCGAGTCGGCGCCCCTGGAGCGGCTGCGCGGACACCTGCTGTCGGTCGGCATCCCGGAGGGGTCGAGGATGCACGGCGTGGAGGTCGGCGAACTGCGGCTGCCGAAGGGGGCGGCCGTCACACTCGTCGTGCGCGGGGGCGCCTCGTTCGTTCCGGGGCCGACGACGATGCTGCGGCGCGGGGACGAACTCCTCGTCGTCGCCACCGACCCGGTCCGGGACGCCGCCGAACGCCGCCTCCGCGCGGTGGACCGCGGCGGCAAGCTGGCCGGCTGGCTGGGGACGGACGGGGCACGGCCCGGGGACGGCCGGGCGGGCGGAGCCGGGGGCTGAAACGTCACGCCCGGTGTCGTTCGCCCCGCCTTTCACGTCGCCTCTCGCCACACTGCGGCGTGCGGGGCAGGTCGGGCCGAATCGGGCCGGGCCGGGCCACGACCCGGCATTCGCAGGGACGCGGCTTTCCTGTGCTCGCTTTCACAGGGTCACAAGCACCTGGCGCCTGTGTATACCTGGAACCGCCTGTACCATGCAAACGGTACCCAGATCGAACCAACTCTGCCTGACGCAGAGCTGGCGCGACCGTATGGCGGCCGGCACGCCCTGAGCTGTGGCACCGGCATCTACCGCAGTCAGCGCAAGAGGACAGCTCTCGGCGCGCCCGACACCAGGGCCCACGCGCCACCAGGCGGCAGAAAGGCACGGGCCGTGGCATCCACGGTCACCACGTCGAAGGACTCTGCGGCCACCTCCCGTCCGGGATACGGCCGACTGCTGCGCACGCGCGGCGCCTGGACGTTCCTGCTCCCCGGCTTCGCGGCACGCCAGCCGTTCGCGATGCTCACCCTCTCCATCGTGCTGCTGGTGCAGCACACCACCGGTTCGTACGGCGTGGCCGGCGCCGTCGCGGCGGTCACCGGCGTCTCCATGGCCGTGTTCGCGCCCTACAGCGGCCGGCTCGCCGACCGCTACGGACAGCGCGCCGTCCTCGTCCCCGGCGTCCTGGTCCACACCCTGGCCGGACTGACCCTGACCGCGCTGGCGCTGAACGGCGCCCCGCTGTGGGCCTTGTTCGCCGCCGCTGTGCCCACCGGCGCCTCGGTGCCCCAGGTCGGGCCCATGGTGCGCGCCCGCTGGGGCGTGAAGCTCAAGAACTCCCCGCTGATGACCACGGCGGCGGCCTTCGAGTCCGTCACCGACGAGCTGACCTTCGTCGTCGGACCGCTGCTGGCCACCGCCCTGTGCACGACCGTGGACCCGGCGGCGGGCCTGATGACCGAGGCCGCGCTGACCCTGGTCGGCGGTCTGCTGTTCGCCGCGCAGAAGGGCACGCAGCCCGAGGTGGCCGCCCGCGGGCACGCGCGCGTGGAACACGTTTCCGCACTCCGCGTCCCCGGAGTGCGCGTCCTGATCGTCATCTTCCTGGGCATCGGGTCCGTCTTCGGCGGTATGCAGGTGTCACTGGCCGCGTACACCGAGTCGATCGGCGAACCCGGACTGAACGGCGTCCTGTACGGCGTCTTCGCCGCGGGAAACATGCTCTCCGGCATCGCCTGCGGCGCCATCGCCTGGAAGGCCGCTCCCGAGCGGCGCCTGGTCATCGGGTACGTGGCGCTCGCGGTGACCGCCTCCGCCCTGTGGACCGCCCACTCGGCGCTGCTCCTCGGCGGGCTCGGCCTCCTGGTCGGCATGTGCATCGCGCCCGCCCTGATCACCGGATACACCCTGGTGGACGACCTGGTCCCGGCCGGTGCCCGCACCGAGGCCTTCACCTGGCTGACCGGCGCGGTGGCACTCGGCCAGGCGGCCGCGGTCACGGTCTCCGGGCAACTGGAGGACCGCCTCTGGTCCGGTGCCGGGTTCCTGGTGCCGATGGGCGGCACGGTGCTCGCCCTGGTGACACTGCTGGCCCTGCGGTCACGGCTGGTACCGCCCCGGGCGACCCGCGAGGTCACGCGCGGCGCGGCCCGGCGCGATCACGTCGCGATCAGTGAGCAATGAGCAATGAGCAATGAGCAATGAGCAATGATGGGTGGTCGGTGAGCAGTGAGCAGTGGGCAGTGGGCAGCGATCAGTGAGATGCGACGCACTCGCAGGCCGCCGCGCAGACCCCCGCCGGGTTCGTCCGCGCACGCACGCGGAGCCGTGACGACACCGCGGGCGTGGCTTCCCGCCTGGGAAGCCACGCCGCGAAGCGTGTCCGGGGCACGCGCAGAGCACGGACGGAGGCCCGTCCTCGTGACGGTCACGCTCCGGCCGTCGCCCGTGGCGGGGTGACGTACGTTACGCCGATCACTTGCGGCACGGGTTACCATTGACGATCGTTAGCACTCATCGAGTGAGAGTGCCAGGAGGAAGACAGTGCCCACCTATCAGTACCAGTGCACCGAGTGCGGCGAGGGCCTCGAGGCGGTGCAGAAGTTCACCGATGACGCTCTTACCGAGTGCCCGAACTGCCAGGGGCGCCTGAAGAAGGTGTTCTCGGCGGTCGGCATCGTCTTCAAGGGCTCCGGCTTCTACCGCAACGACAGCCGCGGCTCCTCGTCGAGCAGCACGCCGGCGTCGAAGACGTCCGGTTCGTCGACGAGCTCCTCCTCGGACTCCTCGTCCTCGTCTTCTTCCTCGTCCTCCTCGGGCTCCGGTTCGAGTTCGGGCTCCGGTTCGTCGTCCGGGTCCGGCAGTTCCAGCAGCACCGCCGGCAGCACCGCCGCCTGAGGCCGAATCCTTACGGGACCCCGTCGTCGTGCGACGACGGGGTCCTCGGCGTTTCCGGGGCCGGTTAGGGTGCGGAGCATGGCGAACAAGGCGAACGTCGAGATCGGCGTGATCGGCGGCTCCGGTTTCTACTCCTTCCTCGACGACGTGACCGAAGTCCAGGTGGACACCCCGTACGGGGCGCCCAGCGACTCCCTCTTCCTCGGTGAACTGGCCGGCCGGCGGGTCGCCTTCCTCCCCCGGCACGGACGCGGCCACCATCTGCCGCCGCACCGGATCAACTACCGGGCCAACCTGTGGGCGCTCAGGTCGGTCGGCGCGCGCCAGGTGCTCGGGCCGTGCGCGGTGGGGGGGCTGCGGCCCGAGTACGGGCCGGGGACGCTGCTGGTTCCGGACCAGTTCGTGGACCGTACGAAGTCCCGGGTGGGCACCTATTTCGACGGGCTGCCGCGGCCCGACGGCACCGTCCCGAACGTCGCGCACGTGTCGCTGGCCGATCCCTACTGCCCCACCGGCCGGGCCGCCGCCCTGAAGTCGGCGCGCGGGCGGGACTGGGAGCCGGTGGACGGCGGCACGCTGGTCGTGGTCGAGGGGCCGCGCTTCTCCACCCGCGCCGAGTCCTTGTGGCACCAGGCGCAGGGCTGGTCGGTGGTGGGCATGACCGGCCACCCCGAGGCGGCACTCGCCCGTGAGCTGGAGCTCTGCTACACGTCCCTGACCCTGGTCACCGACCTCGACGCCGGCGCCGAGACCGGCGAGGGCGTCTCGCACGACGAGGTGCTGCGGGTGTTCGCGGACAACGTGGACCGGCTGCGGAACGTGCTCTTCGACGCGGTGGCGGCGCTGCCGGCGACCGAGGAGCGGGACTGCCTGTGCGCCTCGGCGCTGGGCGGGATGGATCCGGGCTTCGCGCTGCCGTAGGGCTGCCGGCGCGGGGCTCGTGGCACATGATCACGTCACGGCGCCCGGCCGGGCAGCAGCCCACGGCCGGGTCGCACCTCACGGCCGGGGCACACCTCACGGCCGGGTCGCAGTTCACGGTCGGGTGAGGGAGTTTTCCACAGGCCGTGGTCTGTCCACAGGCTCCGGCGGAGAACGGCGGGAAGCCTCATCGTGGGGTCCGCAAGCCGATCCCTCGTCGCAGGTGGTGGTCCCGTGTCGTTCCCGCCGTCGTCCCCTCCCCCGTTCCCGCCGTCGCCCTCTCCATCGTCTCTGCGGCAGCCCTCGCTCCGGTCCCCCTCCTCCCCCCGTTCCACCTTCTATGCCTCCCCTCGTTCCCCCTCCCCTTCGCCGACTCCCTCGGCTTCTCCCTCCCGTCCCGCCGTAGCTCCGCACCCGCCCTGGGCCGGTGTCCCGCCCCGTTGCGAGGTGCCGCACTTCGCACCGGTGCGGGTGCGTGGCGGGCTGCTGCGGCCGGGTCGGCCGGCCCGGCACCGGAGGCGGGTGGTGGCGGTCGGTCTCGCCGTCACGGCGGTGGCGCTGGTGGCGGCGGGCGGTCCCCGGGAGGCAGACCGGTCGCGCGGGCACCCCGAGGGCACTTCGACCGCGCATGCCGGGCCGGCGTCCACGGAGGACCGGGTCGCACGGGCACGGCGCGCGGGAGCCCGTGTCACGGCGCCGGTGCGGATCGCCGACGCCGCCACCGTGCGGCTGCTGCGGCCGGGCGACCGGGTCGATGTCATCGCCGCCGAGGAGCGGGTGACAGGTGGTGAGGCCCGCGTGGTCGCGCGTGGGGCGCGGGTCACCGAGGTGCCGAAGCCGCTGGAGGACACGGGCACGGGCGGGGCTCTGGTGGTGCTGTCGGTTCCGCGCGCCGCCGCGGCCGACCTCGCCGGCGCGAGCGCCACGGCACGGCTGGCGGTGACCCTGTGGTGAGCGGGTCCTTCGCGGCCGATTTCGCGGAGGCCGTGTCAAGTACCTCGTTCGAGGGACCCAAGTGGAGGGTTCGGCGGGGCGCTGACATAGGTTGCGGAGCGTTCGATTCCCAACGTCACACATACAAGAACGTCATACATACAAGATGGAGCCCTCGGGGTGAGCGAGAAGAACGAAGCCGGCGTCTGGCAGGGCTTCAAGGCCTTCCTGATGCGTGGGAACGTCGTCGACCTGGCCGTCGCCGTGGTCATCGGTGCCGCCTTCACCAACATCGTCAACTCGGTGGTGAAGGGCGTGATCAATCCGCTGGTCGGCGCCTTCGGCACGAAGAACCTGGACAGCTACAGCTCGTGTCTGAAGGGCCCCTGCACCGGCACCGGCGATGCTGCGACGGGCGTCAGGATCCTGTGGGGTTCGGTACTCGGCTCGACGCTCCAGTTCGTGATCACGGCTGGGGTCGTCTACTTCCTGATGGTGATGCCGATGGCCCGGTACCTGGCCCGGGTCGAGGCCCGCAGAAAGGCGAAGGAAGGCGCGCAGGAGATCGTCGAGATCTCCGAGCTCGAGGTGCTCAAGGAGATCCGCGACGAGCTGGTCGCGCAGCGCGGCTCGGGCCGTGGCGAGGGCCCGGGGTACAGCGGGCGATAGCCGGCACCGGCCTGCACGGCACCCGGGTCAGATGTGGTGGGGCGGCTTCTCGTCGAGGAAGCGCTTCAGGTCCGCCGCGCTGTCTCCGGACGGGCGGTCGCCCCACCCCCGGTCCGTGTCGTCCGCGGACTGCTGGTCCAGCGGGTCGTCGAAGACCAGCGCGGGCTTCGGCTCGCGCGGCCGGGGATCGGGGGCAGTGCTCATACGACCAGAATACGGCTCCGGCGGAACCTTCCCCCGACGGCGGCTGCTTCCTGACGCTGCTCCCTGGTGGCGGCACCCTGCTCCGGTGGTGGGGGCGCGAGACTGACGCCATGACTGTTGACGCTCTGACCGATGTGGCCGGTGTGCGCGTGGGACACGCGACCCGTACCGGAGACGGCCTGCTCACCGGTACCACGGTGGTGCTCGCGCCTGAGGGCGGGGCCGTGGCCGCCGTGGATGTGCGGGGCGGCGGTCCCGGTACGAAGGAGACCGACGCGCTCGATCCCCGCAACCTCGTGCAGCGGGTCGAGGCGGTCGTCCTGACCGGCGGCAGTGCCTACGGACTCGACGCGGCGTCCGGGGTGATGGCCTGGCTGGAGGAGCAGGGGCGCGGGGTACGCGTCGATCCGGATCCCACGCACGTGGTGCCGGTGGTGCCGGCCGCCTGCATCTTCGACCTGGGCCGGGGCGGGGACTTCCGGGCCCGGCCGGACGCGGCCACGGGGCGCGCGGCGGTCGAGGCGGCAGCGGCGACCGCACCGGGGGCACGGGTGCCGGAGGGATGCGTGGGCGCCGGTACGGGGGCCGTGGTCGGAGCGGTGAAGGGCGGGATCGGCACCGCGAGCACGGTGCTGGACTCGGGAATCACGGTGGCCGCGCTGGTCGTGGCCAACGCGGCGGGGTCGGCGCTGGACCCGGAAACGGGGACGCTGTACGGCGAGTTGTTCCAGGGCGGCCGGGTACGCCATCCCGACGCGGAGGTGCACGCGGCGGCGCTCCGGCGGCTCGCCGGCCTCGCGGAGCGCAACGGGCCGCAGCCCCTCAACACCACGCTCGCGGTGGTCGCCACCGACGCGGACCTGTCCAAGGCGCAGGCGCAGAAGCTCGCCGGCACCGCGCACGACGGCATCGCGCGGGCGGTGCGGCCGGTGCATCTGCTCAACGACGGGGACACGGTGTTCACCCTCGCCACGGGCGCCCGCCCGCTCGACACCGTGGACCCACTCGCCCTGAACGAGATCCTCGCGGCGGGCGCCGACTTGGTGACCCGCGCGATCGTACGGGCCCTGCGCACGGCCGAGTCGGTGGACGGACCGGGCGGAGTCTGGCCGTCGTACGAGGAGTTGTACGGGTAACGGCACGCACAGCTGCACGGAGGGGTCGTACGGGCGAGCTGTACGGGTGAACCGTACGGGTAGTTGTATGACGAACCGGACAGGGAGGCGTGTGGCGCGCCGAACGGGGAAGCGTAGGGGAGTCGGGCGGGACAGCGGGGACGCCCGGTGAGCGGAGGGAGCCGACCGCTGAGCGGAGTGCGTGATCAGCAGCCGACGGCCCGGCGAGGAGCGCCAGGAGCGGCGCCTGAGCAGGGGGCACGGACGTCTGCCGGGGACGGACGGGAATTCTTCACGTGATCGATTCGTTTTGACGCCGTACATTTTCTCAGTTCCCGGACATGATGTCCGCCCGAGAGGCTACGGTATGCACCCACAAGGTGACATGCAGCAACGCCGGGAGAAACCTTGAGCGTTCCGTACGAGACGGCAGCGTACGAACCAGCCGACTCGCCCGAGTCTCCTGAGGAGCACCTCGCGCGACTGCTCGGCCGTGCCCTGAACTCCTTCGAACTGCCCGACGAGGCAGTACGCCTGCTGGACTGCGCGCTGGCGTACGACAGTTCGCTGCACTCCGCGCACCACAGCGCGGGCCTGCACCGCGAGACGTACCGGCACACCTGGCTGCTCGCCGACGGCTCGGCGCTCACGCTCTGGGAGCTGGTCCACAACACGACCCCGGGCGGCGAACCCCAGCACGAGGTGTATCTGGACGAGGAGGAACTGGGCGTCGCTACCGCCCGGCTGCCGCTGCCGCCGGAGACCCCGGACTTCGAACTGCCGGTGGCGGTGCAGCTGTCCCAGATCCCCGCGCCCCTGCCTGTCTACGTCCCCGACGCTTCGGCGGACCACGCGCGCCGCTTACTGCGCCGGGCGGAGAACACGGACCGTCCGGGACCTCGGACGGCCGCACTGCTGGCCACGGCGTCCGCCCACCAGATCACCCAGGCCTTCGGCCGCCCGACCGCCGTGGGAGGACCGGGGCGCTCGGGACTGTCCTTCTCGCTGTACGAGCACGCGTTCCTGCTGCGTGACGGCGCGGAGATCTCCCTCTGGGAGGTGGAGCACACGGCCACGCCCGACGGGCGGCACATGTGCGAGGTGTACGTCACCGAGGACGCCGCCCGGGACGCGATGGAGCGGCGCGCGACACAGATGTCCTGACCCGATCAGGGCCGAACCGCCCGAACCGCCGTCATCCCGCTGTCGTCCGGTCGTCATCGCCCGTCCCGGTCACCGGCGAAGCGCCGCACCAGGACGGCGAACGCCTCACGCTCGGCCGGAGTGAGCCGCACCTGCTCCGCCTCCGGGCCTGTCCGCCGCTGACGCGGAATCGTCCGGAGCGCCCGCACCTCCTGCGGCACCGGAACGTCGCGCCTCTGATTCGACTCCGGATCCGGCTTCCGGTTCCGCTTCGGCTTTTGAGCCGGCTTTCGACGCGGGCGAGGGCCGGTGTCCTCGCCCCGCCGTTCCGGCCCTCCTGGTTCCCACCGCGCTCCCGCTCGGGCCAGCGTTCGCATCCGCGTCCGCACCCGCGAGCCGACGCCACTCCCCCGCACCCGCCTGCGGTCCCGCCGCAGGGCACCGGCCAGGCCCGCCGTGCAGGCCACGGCCACCAGGGTGAGGACGGTGGCGCCCGTCACCCTCAAGATCGAGTCGTGCTCAGGCATGGGCCCAGTACACATCACGGTCCGGGACTTTGGTCCCGGACCGTGATGAACGTGATCTATATCGCAGTTGAGTCATTTCCCTGCGAAAGTCCCACATGTACCTATTGGGGGAGTTCGCTGCCGTTGCCGTTCTGCGTGGGCACCGTCCTCCACCGTTGCCGGCGTCCGCGCTGTCCGTTCTCCTGTCACGCGGCGACGGGCTGCTTCGATTCCGCCGCCGAGGCCGCCGAGCCCTCGCCGCCGGGCGTGCCGGGCGCTCCCGGAACCGGCTTGCGAAGGCCCTTCAGGATGATCACCAGGGCCGCCGTGACACAGACGCCCGCCGCGATGGCGACCAGGTAGAGCAGCGGGTTGCCGATCAGCGGGACCACGAAGATGCCGCCGTGCGGAGCGCGCAGGGTGGCGCCGAAGGCCATCGACAGGGCTCCGGTGACCGCGCCGCCCACCATCGAGGCGGGGATCACGCGCAGCGGGTCGGCCGCCGCGAACGGGATCGCGCCCTCGGAGATGAAGGAGGCGCCCAGGACCCAGGCGGCCTTGCCGTTCTCCCGCTCGGTCCGGTTGAAGAGCTTGCCGCGGACCGTGGTGGCCAGGGCCATCGCCAGCGGCGGAACCATGCCGGCCGCCATCACCGCGGCCATGATCTTCATCGCGGAGTCGCTGGGGCTCGCGACCGCGATACCGGCCGTGGCGAAGGTGTACGCGACCTTGTTGACGGGGCCGCCGAGGTCGAAGCACATCATCAGGCCGAGCAGGGTGCCGAGCAGGATGGCGTTGGTGCCGGTGAGGCCGTTCAGCCAGTCGGTCATGGCGTTCTGCGCCTCGGCGATCGGCTTGCCGATCACCACGAACATCAGGAAGCCGACCACCGCCGAGGAGATCAGCGGGATCACCACCACCGGCATGATGCCGCGCAGCGCCGTCGGGATGCGTACCCGCTGGATCGCCAGCACGACCGCGCCGGCGATCAGACCGGCCGCGAGACCGCCGAGGAAACCGGCGTTGATGGTGAGGGAGATCGAACCGCCGACGAAGCCGGGCACGAGTCCGGGCCGGTCCGCCATGCCGTACGCGATGTAGCCGGCCAGGACCGGGACGAGGAACCCGAAGGCGACGCCGCCGATCTGGAAGAGCAGGGCGCCCCAGCTGTCGGCCTGGGTCCACGCGAAGTGTTCCATCACCGACGGCGCCTCGTTGATCTCATAGCCGCCGATCGCGAAGCCGAGGGCGATGAGGAGACCGCCCGCCGCGACGAACGGGACCATGTAACTGACGCCGGACATGAGCCACTTGCGCAGCTTGGTGCCGTAGCCCTCACCGGGTCCGCCGGTGCGGTCCACGGGGGTGTCGCCCGGTGCGGCAGCGGCGGTGGCCTCACCGCGCTCGGCCTTCCCGCGGACCTCGGCGATCAGCTCGGCGGGGCGGTTGATGCCCGCCTTGACGCCGGTGTCGACGGTCGGCTTGCCGGCGAAGCGTTCCTTCTCCCGGACGGGCACGTCGTGGGCGAAGATCACGCCGTCCGCCGCCGCGATCACGGCCGGGTCGAGCCGGGTGAAGCCCGCCGAACCCTGCGGCTCGACCGCGACCTCGATGCCCGCTTCCCGGCCGGCGTTTTCCAGCGCCTCCGCCGCCATGTACGTGTGGGCGATACCCGTGGGGCAGGAGGTGACGACGACGATCCGGAAGGGGCGCGCGCCCTCGCCGGACGCGTCTGCGCCCGCACCGGATGCGCCCGCATCCGTGGCGGCTGCGTCCGTGGCGGCTGCGCCGGTGGTGCCCGTGGTGGCACCGGTGGAGGCCGCCACCGGCGCCACCACGGAGTCCGTGGGGTCTGCGGAGCCGTCGGAGCCCTCGGAACGGTCGGAGCCCTCGGGGCGGTCGGAGCCCTCGGGGCGGTCGGGGCGGTCGGGGCGGTCGGACCTGTCGGAGGTCCCCGAGTCGGCCGCGTCCGCCGCGTCCACCGTGGCGGTCCCGGTCCCGGCCCCGTCGGCCGCCGGCTGTTCGTCCCCGCGGATGAGCGCCGCGGCACTCTCGGCATCGCCGACCGCCCGGAGCCCGTCGGTGAACTCGGCGTTCATCAGCTTCCGCGCCAGCGAGGAAAGGATCGTCAGATGAGCGTCGTCCGCACCGGCCGGAGCCGCGATCAGGAAGATCAGGTCGGCGGGTCCGTCCGCGGCGCCGAAGTCGATCCCGGCGGCGCTGCGCCCGAATCCCAGCGTCGGCTCGGTGACGTGCTCACTGCGGCAGTGCGGAATGCCGATACCGCCGTCGAGGCCGGTCGGCATCTGGGCCTCGCGGGCGGCCACGTCGGCGAGGAAGCCCTCCAGGTCGGTCACCCGGCCCAGGGTCACCATCCGCTCGGCGAGGGCTCGCGCCGCCGCTTCCTTGGTGTCGGCGGACAGGTCGAGGTCGACCAGGTCCGCGGTGATCATCTCGCTCATCGCGGGCTCCTTTGCACGCGTATCGCCCTTGATGTGGGGTGGGCGGAAGGGTGAACGGGGACGGTGCTGCGGTGGGGGGTCGTGGGGACTGAGGGGGTTGTGGGAACTGTGGTCCCCGAGAGGACTGAGGGGGTCGCGAGGGCCGGGGCGGCACGAACGTCGGTGTTCATGTCACCGGCTCCTTCAATGCGCGGTCCACCGGCACCGTCGCCGTGACCGTCACCGCGGCCGGGTCCAGGTCTCCCGGTGTGGGCATCACACTGCCGGGCGTCTGGACGGCCGCCGCTCCGTGGGCGAGTGCCGAGGCGAGTGCTTCGGGACCGCGTCCGCCGGCGATGAGGAAGCCCGCGAGCGAGGAGTCGCCCGCTCCCACATTGCTCCGGACGACGTCCACCCGGGCGGTGCCGAACCAGGCGCCGTGCTCGTCGACGAGCACCTGGCCGTCGGCGCCCAGGCTGGCGAGCACGGTACGGGCGCCCATCCCGCGCAGTTCCTCGGCCGCCTTCACCGCGTCGCCCACGGTGGTCAGCCGGCGTCCGACGGCCTCGGCGAGTTCCTCGGCGTTCGGCTTCACCACGTCGGGCCGCTCGCGCAGCGCCGCGGCCAGTGCGGGCCCGGAGGTGTCCAGGGCGATGCGTACGCCGGCGGTGTGCGCCCGCTCGACCAGTTCGGCGTACCAGGAGGGTGCGAGGCCACGCGGCAGACTGCCGCAGCAGGCGATCCAGTCGGCACCCCGCGACTTCCGGTGGACGGTCTCCAGGAGGAGTTCCTGCTCGGCCGCGGTCAGCTCCGGGCCGGGCGCGTTGATCTTCGTCAGGACGCCGTCCGCCTCGGCGAGCGCGATGTTGGACCGGGTGGCCCCGGCCACCGCCACCGGCGCGACCTCGATGCCCTGCGCGTCCAGCAGTTCGGCGACCACGGCACCCGGTGCGCCACCCAGGGGCAGCACGGCGACGGTGCGCCGGCCGGCCGCGGCGACGGCCCGGGAGACGTTGACACCCTTGCCGCCCGGGTCCACGCGTTCGCCGGTGGCCCGGTTGACCTCGCCCCGCTCCAGCGCGGGCACCTCGTACGTACGGTCCAGGGACGGGTTGGGGGTGACGGTGAGGATCATGCACGCACTACTTCCGTGCCGCCGCGCTCGATCGCGAGGGCGTCTTCGGGGCTCAGTCCGCTGTCGGTGATCAGCAGGTCCACGTCGTTCAGACCGCCGAAGCGGGCGAAGTGCTCCTGGCCGTGCTTGGAGGAATCGGCGAGCAGCACCACACGGCGGGCGGCTGCCATGGCCGCGCGCTTCACCGCCGCCTCGGCGAGGTCGGGGGTGGTCAGACCGTGTTCGGTGGAGAAGCCGTTCGCCGCGACGAACAGCACGTCCGCGCGGATCTCGCCGTACGCACGCAGCGCCCAGGCGTCCACGGCGGCCCGCGTGCGGTGCCGTACGCGGCCTCCGACCAGGTGCAGCTGGATACCGGGGTGGTCGGCGAGCCGGGCCGCGATGGGCAGGCTGTGGGTGACGACGGTGAGCGAGAACTCCATCGGCAGGGCGGCGGCGAACAGGGCCGCCGTCGAACCGGCGTCGACGATCATCGTGCCCTCGTCCGGGAGCTCCGCGAGGGCGGCCCGGGCGATGCGGTCCTTCTCGTCGGCGGCCGTGGTCTCACGCTCGGCGAGGTCCGGCTCGAAGTCGAGGCGCCCTACCGGGATGGCTCCGCCGTGCACTCGGCGGACCACCCCCGCCCGATCGAGGGTCTTCAGGTCCCGGCGGATCGTCTCCGCCGTCACCTGGAACTGCACGGCCAGCGAGACCACATCCACCCGGCCGCTGTCCCGGGCGAGCCGCAGAATCTCCTGCTGCCGCTCTGGTGCGTACATGTCCACTCACCTCCGAACCGTGCCCGAACGTGTGGCTTTTCTCGAAGGCTACGCCGGGCATTCCGGAAAGTAAACAGGAACGGACTCAATCGGGCATGAACGGGCGTTGGATCGCGCCCGACACCCTTTCCTTCCGGCACGCATGGCCGGCATGACGCCAGGACGGAGGGAAAGGCGGGGTGGCCGGGATTCGAGCAGGAAGGCCTGTATTCAGATAGGACACGAGTTCGATCCCCCTCCCCCACCATCAGCGAGCCCGCAGACTTCGGCGACCCGGGCGCCCCGGGCGGCTCGGGCAGGCAGGGGCGGCGCGGGGCAGGCAGAAGCGGCTCGGGCGGACAGAGGCGGCTCGGCCCGTAAGAGGTAAGAGGAGGCCGCTGCCGGGCGGCTGCCGGCCCGCCCGGCCGGGCGGGCCGTCTCGTCAGAGCGTCATCCGGAAACCGTCAGGACCCCGTCAGGGCGTCCCACGGGAAGTCCCGCAGCGTCGCGAGGTTGGCCACGGCCAGTTCCGCCGGTCCCGGCCGGTCCTCGCCGCCCGTATCGTCGCCCGCCGCCCAGCCCTCGACGGCCGCGCGTACGGCGGCGACCGCGACGGCGGCGGCGAAGCGCAGCCGCGCGTCCACGACAGCACTGGCGACCCTGTCGGTATTGCCCGCGCTGTCGGCGCCGTCGGAGCTGCCTGCGCCGTCCACATGTGCTGCGCGGGCGTCATGCTCGGCAACGTTGTCGGCCGCCGTACCGACCGTCGTACCGGCCCGCACCCGCGCCGCCAGGACCTCCGCCAGTGCGCGTTCCGACGTCTGGCAGACCTCCGCCCACACCCTGCGCAGGGAGGGGGTCGAGTGGGCCAGCCGGATCAGGGTGCATACCCACACCCAGGAATCCGACGAGACCCCCGCGCCCGGTCTCAGCGTGGACCGCACGGCGTCCTCCAGGGCCTGCGGTACGGACGTCCCGGGCGGTGCCGCCCGTACCGCTTCCACCCAGCGTCGGGCACCGGCCTCGTAGAGCGGGGCGACGGCTTCTTCCTTGGCCGCGAAGTACCGGTAGAAGGTGCGCGGGGCGATGCCCGCCGCCTGCGCGATGTCCTCGGCGCGGGTGGCTTTCAGGCCCTGGCGGATGAAGAGACCGGCCGCCGCGCGGGCGATCTCCATCCGGGTCTCGGCTTTGCGCCGCGCGGTCAGCGAGACGGGAGGAACGGGAGGAAACGGCGGGGTGGTGCTGCTGCTCACGCCCGGCAGGGTATGCCCATGTGGCACAATCTGCCATCTGGCGGGTCACCCCGGGGTTCAGGTTCGGGGTGACCCGCTTTCCTGTCCCGCACAAGGGAAAGCCGGGTCCGGCACCCGGGGGGAGGGTGCCGGACCCGGCTTGGGAAGTCCCGGCGCCGGGGGGGGGTGGTGCGACGGGACGTGGTTCGGGGGAGCCGTCCAGGAGGCCAAGGCCCGGGGATCTTCCGGTGGAGGTCTTCCCATCCCCAGATCTCGGGACCCGAACTCCTGTGCTTTGCCTTCTTGTTCCCTGGCCCAGCGGGTTGAAGCAGTGTCAGGGCATCATGTTTGCGCCGTATTTCGTCACCCGGCGCCCCCAAGTGCCCTGCACCGGTCCCGCGTCGGCTCTACGCCGCCGCGTCGAACCCGGTGTCGCGGGCCAGCTTCTTCAGTTCCATCAGCGCGTGCTTCTCTATCTGGCGGATCCGCTCGCGGGTCAGGCCGTGCTGCTTGCCGACCTCCGTCAGGGTGCGCTCCCGGCCGTCCTCGATGCCGTACCGCATCTTGATGATGGAGGCCGTGCGCTGGTCGAGGCGGCCGATGAGGTCGTCCAGTTCCTCGCTGCGCAGCAGCGTCAGCACCGACTGCTCCGGCGACACCGCCGAGGTGTCCTCGAGGAGGTCGCCGAACTGGGTCTCGCCCTCGTCGTCCACCGCCATGTTCAGTGAGACCGGGTCGCGGGCCCAGTCGAGCACGTCCGTCACCCGCTCCGGGGTGGAACCGAGCTCGGCGGCGATCTCCCCGGGCTCCGGGTCCCGCCCGTGCTCACGGTTGAATTCGCGCTGCACGCGCCGGATCCGGCCCAGCTCCTCCACCAGGTGGACGGGGAGGCGGATGGTGCGGGACTGGTCGGCTATCGACCGCGTGATGGCCTGACGGATCCACCAGGTGGCGTAGGTCGAGAACTTGAAGCCCTTGCGGTAGTCGAACTTCTCGACCGCGCGCACCAGGCCGGCGTTGCCCTCCTGGATCAGGTCGAGCAGGGGCAGACCGCTGCGGGGGTAGCGGCGGGCCACCGCGACGACCAGGCGGAGGTTGGAACGGATGAAGACGTCCTTGGCCCGCTCGCTCGCGTCGTACAGTGCCTGGAGCTCCTCGGTGGTGGCCCCCACCTTGTTCTCCTCGGTGCCGTCGAGGATCTGCCGCGCGAACACACCCGCTTCGATGATCTGGGACAGCTCGACCTCCTTGGCGGCGTCGAGCAGCGGTGTGCGCGCGATCTCGTCGAGATACATACCGACCAGGTCGCGGTCGGCGATCTCGCCACGATGGGCGCGAACACTGCTTGCCGAGTCGGCCGTCTCGCCGGAGGCGGACTTACGACGGGCGACGGCACGGGTTGCCATGCTTGCTCCCTTACGATGATGAGGTCGGCGGGTGGTTCTGCGGATGCCCGGCACGTACGTCATGTCCAGGGTCTCGGTCTCTTGCTTCGGACTCTGCTCGGGTGCCCGGCATCTGTTGGAAACAACGACTGGAATCCGGACAGAATTCCCAACCCGACCCCCGAATTTTCTGATCATGCAGTACCCTGTCGGGCCACAGGGGGCGAGATGTCGTCGGACTATGCGAAGGCCCAGGTCAGACCGGGGACCGAGGGCGATCTGACAGCGCTCACCGATCTGTACAACCGGTATGTGCGCGAGACGGCCATCACGTTCGACACCACGGTCCTCACCCCTGAGGAACGCCGCCCCTGGCTGCTCTCCCACCCTGTAGACGGCCCGTACCGCCTGATGGTTGCCGCGGCCGCGGCCTCGACCGCGGCCACAACCTCAACCTCGACCGGGAGCTCCGGGCGGATTCTGGGCTACGCCACATCCAGCCCTTTCCGGGCGAAGCCCGCCTACGCGACGTCGGTGGAGACGACGGTCTACGTCGCCCCGGACGCCGGAGGCCGCGGGATCGGCACTCTGCTCTACACGGCCCTGTTCGAGGCCCTGGCGGGCGAGGATCTGCACCGCGCCTATGCGGGAATCGCCCAGCCGAACGAGGCCTCCACGCGGCTGCACCGGCGCTTCGGGTTCCGGCACACGGGCACGTACCGCGAGGTGGGCCGCAAGTTCGGCCGCTACTGGGACGTGGCCTGGTACGAGAAGGAGCTGTAGCCGGCGGCCGCCGGCGCCACGACCGGGAGGCCGGGAGCCAGGTGCCGGGAGCCGGGAGCCGGGTTCCGGAAGCCAAGTGCCAGGTGCCGGGAGCCGGGAGCCGGGTTCCGGAAGCCAAGTGCCAGGTGCCGGGAGCCGGGAGCCGAGGGGCCGGCGATCGCCGGGAGTCCGGCGCACGGGGGCGGACGGCCGCCGAGGACCCGGCGCACGGGGGCGGACGGCCGCCGAGGACCCGGCGCACGGAGGCCGGGTCCTCGGCGGTCATCGACCCTCGCGCCGGTGTTCTCAGCCGAACTGCACCGACCGCTTGGCCAGCCCCAGCCAGAATCCGTCGATCACCGACTTCTGCGTGTCCAGGTCGCCGGCGGCGTCCGCCGCGCCCATGGTCACGAAGAGCGGTGCGAAGTGCTCGGTACGCGGGTGGGCGAGCATGCCCGCCGGGGACTTGCGGGTGAAGTCGAGCAGCCCGTCCACGTCGCCGGCGTCCAGTGCCCGGTGCCCCCAGTCGTCGAACTCGGTCGACCACCTGGGGATGCCGCCCTGCCGCAGCGCGGCCAGGTTGTGGGTGAAGAACCCGGAGCCGATGATCAGCACGCCCTCGTCGCGCAGCGGTGCGAGCTTGCGTCCGATGTCCATGAGCTTCACCGGGTCCAGGGTCGGCATGGAGACCTGGAGCACCGGGATGTCGGCCTCGGGGAACATCTCGACCAGCGGGACGTAGGCGCCGTGGTCCAGCCCCCGGTCGGGAACGTCCTGGACCGGGATGCCGGGGGCACGCAGCAGCTTGCGTACGGAATCGGCGAGCGCGGGAGCGCCGGGGGCGCCGTACTTCACCTGGTAGTAGTGCTCGGGGAAGCCCCAGAAGTCGTAGACGAGGGGGACCGTCTCGGTGGCGCCGAGGGCGAGCGGGGCCTCCTCCCAGTGGGCGGAGACGACGAGGATCGCCTTCGGGCGGGGCAGTCCGGTGGACCAGGCGGCCAGCTCACCGGGCCAGATGGGGTCGTCGGCCAGGGGCGGGGCGCCATGGCTGAGGTACAGCGCGGGCATGCGTTCCTGAGTGGCGGCGGTCACGGCTGCGACTCCTTCCGGCGGTCGGTGCGGATCTGATCCGGCTGGTGGGCGGATGAAGTTTTTTACTTGAAACCTCAACCTCTGACCCTCACTCTAGCGCAACTTTGTTTAACATTCAAGGAGAGGGGCTTTACAGTGGAGTACATGACGACGGCACTCACTTCCGCAGCGGCACCGGGTTCGGCACCCGGCCCGGCAGACACCGACGAGCCCCGTTGGCTCAGCGCCGAGGAACAGCGCGTCTGGCGCTCGTACATCGAGGCCAGCACCCTCCTGGAGGACCACCTCGACCGCCAGCTCCAGCGGGACGCGGGCATGCCGCACCTCTACTACAGTCTGCTGGTCAAGCTCGCCGAGGCACCGGAACGGCGGCTGCGCATGACCGAGCTGGCGATGCTGGCGAAGATCACCCGCTCCCGGCTCTCGCACGCCGTGGCCCGCCTGGAGAAGAGCGGCTGGGTGCGTCGCGAGAACTGTCCGTCCGACAAGCGCGGCCAGTTCGCCGTACTGACGGACGAGGGTTTCGAGGTGCTGCGCCGGAACGCGCCAGGTCACGTGGAGGCCGTGCGGCAGGCGTTCCTCGACCGGCTCACTCCCGAACAGCAGAAGGCCCTCGGCGAGATCATGGAGATCATCGCCGAGGGTCTGCAGCCCAGCGAAGCGGGTGCGGACCTGCCCTGGCTCCGCTGAGCGCGAAGCCGGGGCAGGTCCTGGAAGCCGTACGGACGAGGCGTCCCCTCCCCCTCCGTACGGGTGGCCCGAAGGAACCGGCACTGACCTGTGAGGGTCGGCGGTTGAGAGTTGCCAGTCGCCGGTTGCCGGCCGGCGATTGACGGTTGTCGGCCGACTGCGGGCGGTGAAGGGTGCGGCAGGCCGTCAGTGGGCGATGACCGGCACCGCCACGTCCTCCTCGACGCTCCCGGCGACCCTGGTGCCCTCGTCGGAGGAGCCGATGACCGTGCTCCCCGGGCGGCCGGCGTTGACGAAGGTCAGGGCGATGGCCGCGGCCAGGACGAGGATCCCGACGGCGAACCAGATCGCGCTGGTGTAGCCCTGCACCATGCCCTCGAGCTGCACCAGTTGCTGCTGGGACCGGCTCGCGGCGCCGCCGATGTGGTCGGCGATATAGGACGTGGTGGCCGAGGCCGCGATCGTGTTCAGCAGGGCCGTACCGATCGCACCGCCCACCTGCTGCGAGGTGTTGACCATCGCGGAGGCGACGCCGGAGTCCCGGGGTTCGACGCCCAGGGTGGCCAGCGACATGGCCGGCATGAATGCGGTACCCATGCCGAGACCGAGCAGCAGCATGCCGGGCAGCAGCACGGCGGCGTAGGAGGTGCCGATCTCCAGCCGGGTCAGCATCAGCATGCCGAGAGCGGCGACCAGGAAACCGGGGCCCATCAGCAGCCGGGGCGGGACCCGGGTCATCAGCCGGGCGCCGATCTGGGTGGAACCCGTGATCATGCCCGCGACCATCGGCAGGAAGGCGAACCCGGTCTTCACCGGCGAGTAGTCCTGGACGATCTGCAGGTAGTACGTGAGGAAGAGGAACAGGCCGAACATCGCGATGATCGCCAGGCCCAGCGAGAGGTAGACCCCGCCGCGGTTGCGTTCGGTGACCACGCGCAGCGGCAGCAACGGCGCCTTGACCCTGGACTCGACCAGCACGAACGCCAGGAGCAGGACGGCCGACGCGACGAACATGCCGACCGTCAGCGAGTCGCTCCAGCCCTCGGACTCGGCGCGGGTGAAGCCGTAGACGAGGGCGACCAGGCCGAGGGTGGACAGCACCACGCCGGGGATGTCCAGCGTCGAACGGTTGCGGCCGCCCCGCGGCTCACGGATGACGAAGTACGCGCCGAGCGCGGCGACGACGGCGAACGGGATGTTCACGAAGAACGTCCAGCGCCAGTTCAGGTACTCGGTGAGGAAACCGCCGAGGATCAGGCCGACGGCACCACCGCCACCGGCGATCGCACCGTAGATGCCGAACGCCTTGGCGCGCTCCTTGCCGTCGGTGAACATCACCGCGAGCAGGGACAGCGCGGCCGGCGCGAGCAACGCGCCGAACACGCCCTGCAGGGCACGCGCACCGAACATCATGGCCTCGTTGGTGGCCGCGCCGCCCAGCGCGGAGGCCGCCGCGAAACCGCCCAGACCGAGCACGAACGCCCGCTTGCGGCCCCACAGATCGGCTATCCGCCCGCCGAAGAGCAGCAGTCCGCCGAAGGCGAGGGCATAGGCCGTGACGACCCACTGCCGGTTGCCGTCGGAGATGCCCAGGTCCTGCTGGGCAGAGGGCAGGGCGATGTTCACGATGGTGGCGTCCAGGACGACCATCAGCTGGGCGAGCGCGATGAAGACGAGCGCCTTCCAGCGGTTGGTATCCGGTACGCCGGGAGCCTTTGAGGCTGTTTCAGACATGGGGGTACCCACTTCGGGACTTCGGGATTTCATGACGGAAAATTCGGAGTGTGCGATGAAAAAACGGTGTCGTCAGGGAACGACTCGTCCAGGGGACGGCCGCCGAGCCGACTCTTGAGGTCGGTGCCGAGATAGCTGCTGAAGTCGGTGCCGGGGTGGCTACTGAAGTAATTGCTGAAGTGGTTCGGACTGGATCGGAATCTGAATCGGCAACTGAATCCGGATGTGGATCCGAACCCGGATCCGGATCCGGATCTAGACCTGGCTCTGGCTCTGGCTCTGGCTCTGACTCTTGATCAGGGATCTCTCAGCTCGCGCGCAGGTCCTCCACGGTGACGGCCGCACCCGGCAGGGAGCTGGGGGCCGGGGCCCGCATCCCGTCCAGGAACAGCTGAAGATGACGGTGGACGAACCGGTCGGCGCTCAGGCAGCCCGTACCGGCCGGCGGCCGGCTGAGCTGGGCGATACCGACGAGCAGATCACCGGAGCCCACGTCGTCACGGAGCTGACCGGCCGCCCTGGCACGGTCCATGATCCGCGCGACGAGCGTGTCGACCCGTACACGCGCGGCCTCCAGGTCGGGGTGATGCTGGTCGAAGGCGCTGGAGAGCATCGGGCACAGTGCGCTGATCCGCTCCGCGGCGGCCGTGTGCGCGAACCGCTCCAGCGCCTCGAAGGCATCCCCGGTCTCGGCGAGCGCCTGCTCGGCCGCCTCCGACGTACGGTCCATCACGGAGCACACGACCTCGCGCACCAGCGCTTCACGATCGGGGAAGTTGCGGTACACCGTGGCATTGCCCACGCCGGCCCGGCGGGCGACCTCGTCGAACGGCACGTCGGCGCCGAACTCGACGAACATCTCCCGGGCGGCGGTGACGATCCGTTCCCGGTTGCGCAGGGCATCGGCGCGGGGCCTGGACGCTTTGTGCGATACGGAAGCGGCGGTCTGCACGATGCACTCCTGGGTCACTGTCACTGGCACTGCTGTCGCGATCCGGGGAAGGAGTCCCCGTTTCGCGCGAACACAGGTCTAAACGGGGAAGCAGTCCCCGCTTATTTCCCTCCACTGGAGGTTTTCATGTGACCTGAGTCACACTCTCGGCGTGTCTGCCGAAGCTCTCGCACGATCGGCCCCTCCAACGCGCGCCCGCGCACCCCTCGACGGAGGGTGATCAAAAGGGTGCAGCCGGAGACCGGCGGCTGCCGTGTGGAGCGGAGGTCCCCCGCATGCAGCCACCGTCGACCAGCAGCCGGATATCCCCGCGCCGACTGGCCGCTCTGGCCTCCGTGACCGCCCTGACCCTCACCGCCGCCCCCTCGGCCGGCAACGGCCACCTCTCCTCGCACCTCTCGGCCCCCGGTGCCGGACCGGGTGCTCTGTCCCGTTCCTCCGCGTACGGCCCCTGCATGATCGGCAGCACCCGCGAGGTCCAGATGTCGGAGGGCATCCCCACGATCGCCGGCTACGCCCCCTCCACCGGCACCGTCCGCGCCCTCACCCTCATGGTCGACTTCTCGGACGCCCCCGGCGAAGGCAGGGCCCTCGACCGCTACCGGGAGTTCTTCCCGCAGACCCAGCAGTGGTTCCGTACCAGCTCGTACGGCCGCCTCGACTACCGCCCCGAGATCCCGATACCGAACTGGCTGCGGATGCCCAAGTCGTTCCGGGAGTACGGCATAGAGCGCGGCGCCCCGTTCGACCCCGGTTACCGCAAGCTGGTCGACGACCTCGTGGCGGCGGCGGACCCGAAGGTGGACTTCCGGTCGTACGACCTGGTGAACGTACTGATGACCCCGAACGCAGGCCCCTCCGCCCTGGACACCGTCCTGTCGGTCACCTTCGCCGGCAACGCGGAGGCCCCGACCGCGGACGGCGTCCCGGTCGCCAACGCGTCGTTCGTCTACTCCCGCCAGGACGACGGCTCCGGCTCCCTGGACCGCACCGGCTACCGGGTCCTCCCCCACGAGAACGGCCACGTCTTCGGCCTGCCCGACCTCTACACCGCCGAGGGCGGCGGGTCCGTGGGCCACTGGGACATCATGAGCGAGGACTGGGGCGCCAACAACGACCTGCTCGGCTGGCACAAGTGGAAAATGGGCTGGCTGGACGCACGCCAGGTGCACTGCGTGGCGGGCACGGGCACACGGGAGTACGCCCTGACGCCCCTGGCCGAGCCGGGCGGCCCGAAGCTCGTCTTCCTCCCGCTGGACGCGCGTTCCGGATACGCCGTCGAGTTCCGCACCCGCGCCGGCAACGACGAGGCGGTGTGCCGGCCCGGCATCCTCATCTACAAGGTGGACGCGGACGTCGACACCGGCATGGGACCGGTCACGGTCTACGACTCCCGCCGGGAAAGCGGCGGTTGCACCCGCAGCCCCAACATCCACGCGGAACTCTCCGACGCCCCCTTCGCCCCCGGCGAGACGTTCATCGACGGCGAGGCGGGAATCCGGCTGACGGTGCTGAAGCCGAACGCGTCGGACCCGGACCCGGACCCCGGCTCGGACCTGGCCGCGAGCTCGGCCTCGGACTCCGACACACCGGTGTACCGAGTGCGCGTCACCCGGACCTGAACCCGAATCCGAATCCGAATCCGAATCCGAGCCTGAACCCGAGGCCGAACCCATGGGCGAGCGGAACCGGGTGGGCCGAACCGCAGGAGGGACGTGCCGGACCGGACGCCGGCGGGCCACCGGACGGGCCGCCGGACGGATCGGACGGACGGGTCAGTCGTGCGGGACGACGGCGACGGGGGCGACGGAGTGGTGCAGGACGGCGTGCGTGACCGGCCCGATGTGCGTGCCGAACGCACTGCGCCGGATCCGGCGTCCCACGACGACGAGAGAAGCCTCGCGGGAGGCGTCGGCGAGGTGGTCCCCGGGTGTGCCGTAGGAGGACTCCGCGGTCACCTCGACGCCCGGGAACTTCGCACACCAGGGACGCAGCACCTCGGTCAGGGCGCTGGTCCCCTGCCGGGCCAGGTTCCCGTGGAGTTCGAGGTCCAGGGAAAGGCCGTAGACGTGGTACGCGGGCGGAGTCCAGCCGTGGACGACCCGCAGGGGCGTGGCCCGGCGGGCGGCCGCGGCGAAGGCGAAGGCGATCACCTCCTCGTCGGGCTTCTCGATGTCGAGGCCGAGGACGACGGGCCGGAACGGCGTCGCAGCGGACGGACGACCGGCAGGGCCCTTCTCGTACTCGGAGGCGGCCCGGTCCCCGGCCCGGACCAGGACGACGGGCCGCTCGGCGTGCGCCACGACGGAGAGCCCGACCGACCCGACCAGGAACCCACCGATCCCGCTCAGTCCGCGGGACCCGAGCACCAGCAGCTCGCAGCCCTCCGCCGCACGTGCCAGCACCTCCGCGGGCCGGCCGGACACCTGCTCGGTGGTGACGTCGAGGCCGGAGTGCCGCGCCCGGACCCCCTCGGCCACCTCGCGGACCATCTGCTCGGCCCCGCTCTGCTCGGCCCCGCGCTGTTGGGTCTCGCCGCCGGCCAGAGATGCCCACCCCATGCGCTCCGGGACCGGCTTCCGGACGTGAACCAGCCGCAGCGGCAGGCCGAACAGCCGAGCCTCGCGGGCCGCCCAATCGGCGGCGGCACGGCTCTCGGGGGAGCCGTCGAGTCCGACGGTGACGGTGACAGCACGGGTACGACTGTCCGTTCCGGTGCCGGTGCTGGTGCGGGCGCTGGTGTCCGTGCCGGGCACAATCCCACCTCCTGGGTTGCGAGCCTGACGGGATCGGGATCGGGATCCCGATGCGATCTTCGCCTTCGAGCAAGCTCCCCAGCAGGGGCCGCAGGTCCCTACTCCGGGCCAACCGTCCCGACTCCCACCGCCCCCGCCCCCATCGCCACCGCCACGTACTCAGGCTGCCGGACGTCTCCTCACCGACCGCCGATCGGTCCGCCCCGGGGACCGGACGGCCCATGGGCCCCCACCGACGAGAGCCGCATGCTCGCCGTGGGAGTTCCTGCACCCGTCCCGTAGGGAGGAACGCCGTGATCACGACCCCCACCCCCAGCATGCTGCGTGCCCTGAGACTCGAGCACCGGCAACGCCTGATGCGCATCGCGCGCGAGGTGTCGTTCCCGCAGGGCACCCGCCTGTTCGAGGAAGGGGGCCGGGCCGACCGCTTCTGGATCATCCGGACGGGCACGGTCGAGCTCGACATGCGCCTTCCCGGCCACCGGACGACCGTCATCGAGCAGTTGCAGCACGACGAACTCATCGGCTGGTCCTGGTTCTTCACCCCACACGCCTGGCACTTGGGCGCCGAGGCGGTCACTCCGGTACAGGCCTACGAGTTCGACGCCACGGCCGTACGTTCGATGTGCGAGGACGACACCTCCCTGGGCATCGCCGTCGCCCGATGGGCCGGCGACGTCCTCGCCCACCGCCTCCGCTCCTCCCGAACCCGCCTGACGACCCTGCCCACCCCGAACGGCACGGCCCCCCAAACCTGACCGAAATGCCCGGCACCCTGCCGACCCCGGGAGCAAGGCCCAGTCCACCCGCACCCCTCGAAGACCGACCTCCCCCAAACCAGCCCCAGACCTCTCCACCCTCACCGGCACCACCGGCCGCTCCCCCACGCGCGCCCCGACGATCACCAGCCCACCCCAGCACCGGACCTCCACCCGCTACACTGACGCAGGCGCGCTCCAACAGAGTCGCGCCTCCGCCTTCGTAGCTCAGGGGATAGAGCACCGCTCTCCTAAAGCGGGTGTCGCAGGTTCGAATCCTGCCGGGGGCACCAGCCAAAAGGCCCCGGACCGATCATGGTCCGGGGCCTTTGACATCCACTTCTGACATCAACGCGGGCGGTCACTCACAACCGGCCGCCGCTTGAGCAGCCGATCCATGTGGCTGATGGCCTCACGCTGAGTGTCCTGTACTACGTGCGTGTACACGTCCATGGTGATGCTGATCTGGCTGTGCCCGAGAATCTCCATCACGACGCGGGGCGCGACTCCGGCCGCTGTGAGGAGAGTCGCCGTACCGTGCCGAGCGTCATGCAACCGGATCACGCGAAGGCCGGCGGACTCAGCGACACGGGTGAAGGAGCGGTAGACGTTCCGCGGCTCGACCTGACGACCGGTACGGGTGGTGAAGACGTAACCCGACTCGTGCCACTGCTCCCCCGCTTTGGCGCGAGCGGCGGACTGCCGCATCCGGTGCCAGCGCAGCGGGGCGATGCAGAGTGCGGGCAACGGAACGACGCGTCGACGGCGGCTCTTGGGATCGTCGTCGTACAGGACACCACGGCGCCGCTGGGTCTGTTGCCGGACGTAGAGAACGCGGTTTTCTAGGTCGAGGTCAGACCAGCGGAGACCGATGATCTCTCCCCGGCGGAGCCCCATGGCGATGGCGAGCACGAAGGCCGCGTACAGCGGGTCCTTACGGGAGGCCGCCAGGAAGTCGAGTGTCTCGTCGAGGGTCCAGGGCTTCAGTTCGCGGTTGTCGGTGCGGGGCGGCTCGACGAGCTTGGCGACGTTGCGCGTGATCAGTTCCTCGCGGCAGGCGGAGGAGAGCGCCGATCGCAGGACGCGGTGGGATTCCTTGGCGGTCGCCGCAGTCGTCTCCTTCTCCAGGCGGACGAGGAAGCGGCGCACGTCGGCGACGCCGAGGGATTCGAGTCGTTTGGCGCCGAGCAGGGGCACCAGGTAGAGCCGGACGTGTGCCTCGTACTTGTCGTACGTGCTGAGCTTCCGCCGAGGCTTGATGACGTTGTCCAGCCAGTACGGCAGCCACTCGGAGAGCTTGGCCGAGCGGGTGGGCACGGGCACGCCCTGGTCGACCTTGGCGAGCAGCTCCCGGCGCTTGGCGTCGCACTCGGCCCAGGTCTTGCCGTAGGCGAACTTGCGGGCGCGGGTGCCGTCCGGCTGGAGGACGTAGACCGCGCACTGATAGCGGCCGTCCTTGCGCTTGGTGATGGTGCCCGCACCGTTCGGATTGCGCTTGCGCTGGCCGGCCATCAGGCAGCCTCCTCGATCCGGTCGAGGATGAAGTCACGTACGGCATCGGCGGGGACCCGGCGGGCACCATCGATCTTGATCGAGACCAGGCGACGCGAGCGGATCAGGTCGTAGACCTTGGAGCGTCCGACCTTGAGACGCGTCATGACTTCCGGCACGGTCAGCAGATCAGGTGTTGCGGTGGTCATGCTGCGGCTCCTTCCTGAGCGATCTGGTCACGTAGGG
Organism: Streptomyces sp. NPDC085927; assembly: GCF_044540975.1. Taxonomy (NCBI): domain Bacteria; kingdom Bacillati; phylum Actinomycetota; class Actinomycetes; order Kitasatosporales; family Streptomycetaceae; genus Streptomyces; species Streptomyces sp. NPDC085927. The sequence goes on along the minus strand of NZ_JBITSN010000003.1, from coordinate 380,721 downwards.
CTTCGCGGGCGGTCTCGCGGTTGAGCTGGAGGTCTCGGGCGATGGTGGCCGCGAGGGCGGATTCACCGGGGGTGTGGCCGTGGCCGGCGTACTGCCAGTCGGTCAGGACGAGGACGGTCTCCGGCTCGCGGTCGTCCAGGCGGAAGGCGGCGGCATCCTGTGCGGCTTGGTAGTCGGCGCGTGCCTGGCGGAGGGCACCGAGGGTGGTGGAGTAGCGGCGGGACTTGGAGGAGAAGTGGCCGCGGAAGCCGAGCATGTGTGCCCACGCCCACAGCCGCCGGTCGGGATAGAGCGGGTCGAGGTCGCGGCATGCAGTGATCAGGCGGCGGGTGTGGTCGGGGACGCCGTGGCGGTCGAGTTCGGCGAGTTCGCCGATGCGGCGGTCGAGGGTGCCGGTGTTCTCCGCAGCCTTGGTGGCGTACTTGGCGACGTAGGAGGCGACCGCCTGCTCTGTGATGTCGGAGCCGTCCCCGAACGCCTTCACCGGGCGGACGTCGAGCTGTGTCCCCCAGCGGAACGACCGGGCGGGTTGGTCCCCGGCGGCCGGGACCGAGACCGACGTGTAGGAGTGCGCCGCAGCCGCACGGATCGCGTCGGCGAGGAGATCGACCGTGGCCCAGGCGGGCGGCGACGACTCAGCGCCCTCGGGCCCGTCGAGCCGGATCACGGCATGGAAGTGCAGAGCGCCACGCTTCTGGAACTCGGCAACTTTGCCGTACGAGACCCGCAGGCGGTCGGCGAGTTCCCGGCGGGAAAGGCCGGCACGGGCGGCGAGTTCACGGCGCAGTCGTGTGGTGAAGCGCTGCCAGAGCTGTCCGGCGTGGTTGTTGAACAGGACGGATCCGGCGTAGTCGTACGTGGCCGGGTCAAGGGCGGTGCCCAATTCTGGTGCCTCCGGGGCGTGTTGGGTGCCGCAGCGGCAGACGCCTCGGTCGGGCCGGTTGTGGACCGGGCCGAATGACGGGGCGGTGAGGGTGGCGAAGACGCGCGGGTGATCGCGGATGGTGGCGGGGATGTCGCGGCGGTCGTCACCGGCCAGGCCGGCGCGGATGAGGTGGTAGGTGTCGCCCGCGTAGGTCCAGGCGCAGGAGGGGCAGCGGGAGGCGCGGCGGTTGCCGCAGGCGAGGCGAAGGCGTCCGCCGGGCTCGCCAGCGGTGGTGTAGTGGTGCAGGGTCTCGCCGGTGGTCTTGTCCTTGTGGAGGACCCAGCCGGTCAGGTGGATCGGGTCGGCGCAGCCGCCGGTACGGCGGATCTGGTCCTCCCAGCGCGCGTAGTCGGAGGCCGAGGCCACTCTCAGCAGATCGCCGAGGGTGGTCGGGTCGAGCAGCGGCTCAGGCACGGGCGAGGCGCGATGCGCCATGCTGGGTTCTTCCTTCCGGTTGTGAGATCGGACAGGAACGGCTCCCGGGCGGCGGATGCTTGGCGGTATCGAGGCCGCCCGGGGGCCGGTCAGCGACGCTTGGCGTCGGCGTTGACGAGCGAGCGGATCACCAGGGCGCAGACGGCGACCGAGGCGCCGGTGATGGCGACCGCCAGGAGCATGGAGACCAGGAGGGCGCCGACGACCAGGACGACGGCGGTGCCGCCGCCGACGAGGGCGAGCGCGGTGCCGGGGGTGAGTTGCACCGTGGGCCGGGGCGGTGCCGGTGCGACCGGAGCGGGCGGCGGTGCCTGAGTGCTCGGGATGACGGCGGTCGGCTCGATCGCCACGGTCGGCGAGGCCTGGAGGGTGGGTGTGGGGTTGGTCGGGACCTTCGGGCGAAGCATCGGTGTTCTCCTTTCGGGGCGGGCGACGTGGTGGCGGACTACTTGGTGAAGCTGTCGATGACCGGGGCAAGCACGCTGTCGGCGAGCAGGAAGCCGCCGAGGAGGAGTACGGCGATGAGCCACCAGGGCGGGCGGACGAGCTTGACGCCGAGGTAGCCGACGACCAGCAGGGCGAGCCAGAGCGGAACGTCCATGGGTCGGCCTCCTAGCGGATGCGGCAGCGGTGGGTGCGGGCGGCGAGTTGCGCGGCGGACCGACTGGAGTAGTCGGCGGACCAGCCGCAACCGTCGGCGCTGCACACGGCGGCGTACTTGGTCTGGCCGTTGCGGTCGCGGTGGGTGCCGATCTGCACCGGGCCGATCCGCATCACGGAGTGGAAGAAGTCGCGGGCGGGCATGTCAGTCGGTCTCCTCTCGGGTCGTGGTCGGGGCGGGGAAGGTGGCGCGGATACCGGCGGCGGTGGCCTGGTCGGTGGTGCGCTGGGCGGCTTCCTCAGCGAGCAGGTGGGCGAGGTAGGGGCGGTTCGCAACGGTCATCTCGCGGGCGCCGTCGAGGTAGTCAGCGGCGGTCAGGTCGGCCGGGTCACGGGTCATCGGCCGTTCCTCCCTTCCTGGTCAGGTGAGTTGGGCGGCGATGGCGTCGGCGAGGTGCGGCGGGACGCCGAGGCGGGCGCGAAGGGTGTCGGTGTCGATCCGGGTGCCGGTGCGGGCGTGGTGGTCGTCGGCGACCTTGCGGGCGTGGTCGACCAGCGCGGCCGGGACCGTTACGGCCGGGGGCGGTTCGGCGGTGGGCAGGGCCGGGGGTTCGTCGGGTACGGGGACCGCGACGGGTTCAGGCGCCGGGTCCGGCTCAACGGCGGCCGGTTCGGACTGCACCCGGGGTGCCGGGTTCGGGTCCGGGGCGGAGGGCGACTGCGGAGTCGAGGAGCGGTCCGCGGCTGAGTGGGCGAGGAGGGTGCCGCCCATGAAGGCCAGGGCGGGCCAGGCGGCGACGAGGATGCGCAGCCAGGCCGGGACATCGTCCAGGTCGAGGAGTCCGGCGGTGGCGACGTTGGCGCCGAGCGAGGCGACCAGGGCGATCAGAAACCAGCACCAGGCCAGCCGGGACGGCCCATCGGTACGTAGCCGACGCCAGGCGGCCACCAGGAGCAGGTCTACGGAGACGGGGTAGGCCCAGGCTTTCCAGCCGTCCTGTCCGGCAGCGGCGGCGAGGTCGTGGAGGTGGGCGAAGGACAGGGCCCCGGCAATGACGGCCTGGACGAGTACGGCGTCGATGCGGAGAGCGGGGCGGGCCATCACGGCTCCTTCCTGTGATGAGGCATGGCGGGGGTAGGGGCTTGGCGCGAAGGGTGGTCGCGCCAACCGTGGGAGCGGGGGTGGGTCAGGCGGTGGCGGGGGCCGTCTTGGACAGCGGCACACGGGCCGACGGCAGCGGGGCGACCGCGGGCCGGAAGGGCGCGAGAGCGGGCACGTCGGGGGTGCGGTCGGCGTGCTTGTTGCAGGTGTTCACGGCCTGGCGCAACGAGGTGTGCGGAGCGCGGATGCGGTGCCAGCCGCCGGTGGAGTCCCCGGCGATGGCGATGCCGCGTGTCTCGGCGGGGATCTGGATGGCGGCCAAGACGGCATCCGGGGCGATGTCGCCGAAAGCCATGTTCGCGCTGGTCTCGTCGTTGACACGGTGGGCGGTACGGCCGGTGAGCTGGGCGCGGAGCATGGTGATGCCCTTGCCGAGTTCGGAGCCGAAGCGTTGCCCGCAGATCTCCAGGTAGACGCCGGCCGCGCGGCCGAGCTGGGCCAGGCGGACCAGGGCGGTGATGATCCGGTCCCGGCGCTTCTCTTCCTCCTTGCTGGCGAACAGCGCGAGTTCGGCGACCTCGTCGACCAGGACCACCACCGGCACCGGCCGCAGGTCTTCGGGCAGGCCCCAGATGTCGGCGGCGATCTCGGCATCCGGTACGTCAGCGGTGATCCGCTGCTCGGCCCGGATGAGCTGATACACCTCCCCCATGTGGGACACCAGCGCCTCCAGCAGTTCCAGCGCGGTATCCGGGTTGTCGGCCAGCGCGGAGAACCGGCGGGCCAGCGGGAACAGCTCCACCCCCTGCTTGCAGTCGATCCCGACCAGCGCGACGTGTTGCGGGGCGAGGCCGGCGACGAGGTTGCGCTGATAGACGGACTTGCCGGACTCCGTGGCCCCGAGGGTCAGGCCATGCGGTACGGCCCGGTAGTCGCGGTAGTGCACCGAGCCGTCCTCCCGCAGAGCCACCGGGACCCGCATCGGGCGGGCGTCGGTCTCGGCGGGCATCTGCACCCGCTTGAGCACGTCGTATCCGGTCATCCGGATCTCGACGACACCCGAGCGCAGCTCACGGGAGGTGACGTCGTACATCGAGAAGGAGTGGCGCAGCCGGTCCGTGGCGGCGGCGACGTCGAAGGCGTCCTGACCGGGGCGGAGCTTGAGCCGGAGGACCAGGCCGGTGCGGGTGGGCCGCAGGCGCAGGATGCGCGGTGAACGGGACTCCGGCGCCGGGCGATTGGCCATCCGGGCGAGCGCCAGCCGCCAGCGCGAGGGCGGGACCGTCAGGCCGCAGGCGTCCATGACCGAGGCGTAGCGGAGAAGGACCCGCAGGACGGCGAGGGTGACCCCGAAGGTCAGCCAGTACCAGGTGGGGCGTCGCCACCGCAGGAGACCCGCAGCGGCGACGACCACCAGCAGTAAGACCGTCGGCCATGTCATGGCTCAGGCCGCCTTGGGTGCCGAGCCCGCAGCGGCCAGCGAGGTGACGGCGACCGCGCGGAAGGCGATCCCGTGCCGCTTCTGGCCGTTGAACTCGTTCTCCCACGGCCGGGCCATCAGCCCCGTGAGCGCGACCGGGGTGCCCATGGTCAGCTCACCGGAGATGCCGGTCTCGGGGACGGTGATGGAGAGGATCTCCACCTCGTCGTTGGCCGCGAACATCACGTCGACCGTCATCAGCTTGACGCCGGTCTCCATGTCGGTGGCGATCTCACCGGTACGACGGTCCTTCACCTTCGGCTGCGGGGTCTTGGCGACCATCACGACTGCGGCGGAGGTGTCGACGGGAATCTGACGCACAGCAGATCACTCCTATAGAGAGGCTGAACTCCGTCACTCATGTATATGAGTGACATGAGGAAGAGTGCCCGACTCCTATACATGAGTCAACCCGCCGCGAGACAGAACTCACGACGGGTTGGAGGAAGTTGAGCGCGCGTCAGTCGGCGGCGGGGATCCGGTACTCGAAAACGAACTGGTCAGCGGCCATGAGCGTGTCACAGACCTCGACCACGAGCCCCTCAGTCGTACGGGCCTCCCGGATCAGGTGAACCACGGGCGCCCCTGGGCTGAGGACCAGCTCCGAGGCCTCCCCCTTGGTGGCCGGACGTGCTTGCAGCGTCTCGACGAACTCGGCGAACTCATGCCCGTGCTCCTCGAGTCGGGCGTAGATGCCACCGCCGCCGGGGTTCTCGGCGAACAACTCCGGGATCTCCTTCACCACATCCCACGGGAGGTACGAGGTGGCAGTCTCGACCGGCGTGCCGTCGCGGAAGTAGAGACGCCGGCGCGCGAGCACCTGAGCACCGGCAGGGACGCCCAGTCGCCGGGCGGCATCCTCGGGGGCCTCCATCGGACCGATGTAGAGGACGCTCACCTTGGCCGTGGCACCAGACTGCGCGGACTCCGCGAGATACGCGGCCCTGCCGCCCTGCCGCAGCGAGCGCCGGAAGCGATCGGAGGAGCGGTGCCGCACCGGCGGCCGGTCCTTCACGATCGAGCCCTTGCCGTGCCGGGTCTCCACGAGCCCACTCGCCCGCACCTCGACCATGGCCTTACGGATCGTGCCGCCGGAGACGCCGTAACGCTCCACCAGTTCCGATTCACTCGGCACCATGTCACCAGGCTTGAGCACACCGGCCCGGATCTGCTGCACGATCTCATCGGCGATCTGCACATACCGAGGCCCCGACCTGCCCCCTCCTACCGCAGTTCCCATAGCCCTTCTCTGCCTCCTATGCTCCTGTACATGAGTCAATCACAGGAAGCAACGTCCCCACCCCTGCACTCCGTATCCGTTGCCGGAGTCGTGGTGCGCGAGGACGGACGCCTCCTGGCGATCCGCCGAGCTGACAACGGCACATGGGAGCTCCCCGGCGGCATCCTCGAACTCGACGAGACCCCAGAGGCCGGCGTAGCCCGCGAGGTCCTGGAGGAGACAGGTATCCACGTCGAGGTCGACGAACTCACCGGCGTCTACAAGAACACGACCCGCGGCATCGTGGCCCTAGTCTTCCGCTGCAAGCCCTCCGGCGGCACCGAGCGCACCTCTGACGAGTCAACAGCCGTCTCCTGGCTCACCCCCGACGAGGTCAGCGAGCGCATGTCCGAGGTCTACGCGATCAGGCTCTTGGACGCCTTGGACGGCAACAGCCCCCACGTGCGGAGCCACGACGGCAAGCAGCTCATCACAGCGGGATAAGACTTTCCCTACTTCATCAAGGCCCGCGCACGGCGCGGGCGCGCGCCGCCTCTACGGCGCGGCCTGCCTCCTGCCTTCGTCCCGGCTGGCCGCGCCCGGCGGCGCGCTGCGTGCATGCGGGCAGAGGCAGGAAAAACCCTCTGTGGCTAAGGCCGGTCGGCTCCACGGCTTTAGGCAGCCACTTTGGCGCGAGCCTCGAAGATCATGGCCCCAACATCGTGCTTTACCAGGCAGGTCCACAGACTGCCCGACGCGCCGGAAGCTTACGGGGCCATGATCACTCGCGCCAAAGCAGCTCCCGCCCAAAGCCGCTCCACCGACCTCGACATCTCAGCCACCCATATTCGAACTGATGTTTAATTAGGAACAAAGTGAGCTCGAACTGATCCAGATGGGTTGCGAAACCATTCCGATCGGGGCGACCATAGGCCGATCCGACGGTGGGGGCATCAAGTCGGAGACGACACCTTCAGGATGAAGTGGGGGCCACATGGGCGAGCAAGAGTTCGACAAGCTACTGGATTCCATGCCGCGTATCGCTGAAGCCATCAACGCGTTCACTTCCGAGGACGTTCAGCGGCAAGCGTTTGAGGCTCTTGTTGGCACTCTAAATATCCCTTCGGCAGGCGCCATCGCTGGGTTTGACCAAGGATTCGCGACGAGAGAAACCGACTCAGGCGCGACCACTGTCACGGGCAACGACGACAACAACCACGTCACTGAAGAAAATGAACCCGCAGCCGAACCTAACGCTATCGAAAGGAAAAGAAGGAAGGCGAAGCCCAAGCGAAACTGGACAGCGGTCAAAGATATCGGCTTCCGCCCTGAGGGCAAGACGTCATTTAAGGAATTCATCGAAGAGAAGCAGCCCAAAACAATCGACCAGAAAGGCTTGGTGGCGGTCTACTACTTCGAACAAATCCTTGAGCTGGAGGAAATCGGCGTCGGCCACGTAATGGCTGCATACAAAGAAGCAGCTTGGAGAAATCCGAGTAACCCAGAAAATGCCCTCCAGGCAACTTCCAGTAGACATCATTGGCTGGATACGTCGAACATGAGGATCATCAAGACCACGCAGCGGGGTCGGGACTTCGCGGAACACGACATGCCGGCCAAGAAGTAGGAGACTGATCCGCTCCCATGATTATCGATCCAGCCAGCGCTCTAGGTAACCTTCCTCCCTCCCTGAGATCCGAACTGATCGAAGAGTTCGATAAGATCACGAGGAACTACAGGGAGGGGCGGTGGGAGGCATCGGAGCTAAACGGGGGAAGATTCTGCGAGATCGTTTACTCCATCGTCGCTGGCCACCTCGATGGAAATAACTACCCAGACAAAGCGAAGAAGCCTTCACGCTTCAAGGATGCATGCGAGAAGCTCTCGAATGCCCCCACGACCTATTCTGAGTCGGCGCGCCTAACCGTCCCTCGCGTCCTAGTCCCACTGTATGATGTGCGTAATCGTCGAGGCGTGGGGCACGTGGGCGGGGAGGTCGACGCCAATCACATGGATGCGACTTTTGTTCTGCATACGACCCAATGGGTGATGGCTGAACTTGTCCGCATCTTCCACAACACGGACACCTCGACTGCAAGTGAAGTGGTCAAGAACCTAACCGATCGCACCGTTCCGGCCGTTTGGAAAGTTGGGGACGTTAGCAGGATTCTCGATGCGTCAATGACGCTCGCGAACGCTACTCTGCTCCTTCTCTACTCTGAACTTGGATCACAGTCGGATAAAGACCTAGCCAAGAACCTGGAGCAAGAAAAGCTAGGGAATTATCGACGGGTGCTGGATCGCCTTCATCAAACAAGACTGATCGAGTACGACCGTTCAAAAGGCGTCGTCCATATCTCTCCGCTTGGCGAGAAAGAAGTGGAAGAGAAACTACTTCCCTAGCATATGCAAGACGGTCTCGTGCTAGTGGACCGGAATGCAGGCTCCGACGATGTCGCATCCGCCGGCAGTGACGGCAGTATTGACGGCAACGACGGCGGACAGTAGCAGCACTCGGCGGCCCGGCACGGTGGCGGCACGAGGCGATCCAACCAGCCTGCCACCGCGTGCCCGCATCTTCTAAGCCCCTGCTCTTCCACTCTTGTAGGCGATGGCAACGGGCTTCTCGTGCCATATGGCCGGATCGCTCCCTTGTTGGAGCTCCAGGGGCATGTCACACAGTTGGTAGGGCCGGGGGGGGTGACTGGGGGAGGGGCTCTGCATGTCTGTGCTGGGTGGCAACTGTGGGGAGCCGTCGGACTGGGCCGTGCGGCGGTTCGGGCGGCACGCCGGCAGGCTCGTCGAAGCGATCCCGGAACAACTGGCTCGGGCCCACACCCGTGCTCATGCAGTGCACCTCGCCGCGAGACTGAAGAAGCGCAGCCCCTACGGCTCGACCTTGGCGGAGGCAGTGCGCGAGAACCTGGCGGACATCGCGCGGGAGCTGGGAGAAGCCGTACGGGACCTGCGCGGGTACGAGTACGCCGTCATCAACGACCATGCGCTCTTCCCCTTCAAGTACGCCAACCGGCTCAAGCCTCTTGAACGGGCGCGCCTGGCTGCCGACGCTTCCCCTACCCGCCGCCGCATGCTCTTGAGTCACGGGCCCGACCCGGAGGACGGCCTTTTCCCGCTGGATGACGAGTACACGACCGAGGAGTACGAGAATCTGCACGAGACCTTCGAGGCGCTGGGTGCGTCCACGAAGCTGGTGTGCCTGTTCTTCACCGCCGACCCGGAGGGCGGCATCCATGTGATCCATTGGGGAGAAGCACGTCTGGAGCCGGATCGCACTTTCACCTGGCTTCACAGCGAGCAGCTGCGGGTGGCGACCCAGTCGCTTGAGTGAGCGGTTCCCAACGCTGGGCCGTCCCTGGGCCGTGCGAGGGTCCCCGAGGCCGATCAAGGGTGACCGACAGTGACAAGTGTGCCGCGACCTCGCAGCAGGGAAACCGCAGGTCAGAGGCGCCGGGCCTTACGGGTTTCCCCCAAGGGGTAGCGGTCGGGCAAGATGGGGTGTTTCTCACCAAGCCCGGCTATGTAGGCCGGTTCTTCTCACCCGAGCCTGCTGCAAGTTGGTGGATGCGGCAGAGCATCGCATCACATGCGCACCTCTGGTACATCGTGAACACAGCCGTCTAAACTGCCCCGTTACTCCGGTTGCCCCCCGTCTTCGCCTGCTTGCACGGTTACTGACCCAATGAGGTGTTCGTGTCACTGATACCCAACGGCATCCCTGAGTCGCACCGAGCCATCGCAGAGGAAGCCGACCGCATCCACGAAAGTGCGTTGTGGAGTGCTCAAGGACAGTTCGAACAGGCCAAGTTGTGGCGGCTCATCAACCTATCGCTCGGCGTACCGGCAGCAGCGCTTGCCGCCGTCTCAGGCGGAACTGCCCTCGGCGGCGACCTCGGCATCTGGCCAGGGGTCTTGGCTCTCATCTCAGCCGCGTTCAGCGCCACTCTGACGACCGTGAACGCGTCGCGCCGCATGACACAGGCACAGGCGTCGGCGAATGCCTACCTTCAGTTGCAGACAGCCGCTCGACAGTTCCTCACGATTGATCTTGCTGACATGAACCGCGAGGACGCGCGAGACACACTACGCAATCTCACCAGCACTCGAGACGAGCTCAACAAAACGTCCGACCCACCGGGCCGCCTGGCCTACAGGAAGTCCAGCAAGAACATCAGCAGCGGTGGACAGAGCTACACCGCGGATGAGGGGGAGTAGGGATGGCAACGACTACCGCGGACGCGTTCAACGAGTTCCATGCCAAGGTGAAGCCCTCGCCTGCCACCTGGACTAAAGTCCACGGGCGCCGAGATGCCGTCGCAAACGTCATCAAGGCTGCATTTCCTGTCAGCAACAACATCCGCTACCAGTCTCACAAAATCATCGGCTCACTCGGGCGGAGCACCGCCTGCAATCCTGTCGATGACATCGACCTCCTGGTACATCTGCATGTCGACCAAGATCTGTGGAACAGAAGGTACCGGAATAACTCCTCTGAATTTCTGTATCGGGTACGGAAGGTTCTTAATGAAAACTCGCCCGTACGTAAGATAGGCGCTCGCGGCCAGGCTGTTCGGTTCTTCTACGCCGACGGTCTAAGCGTGGACGTGGCGCCGGTTGAGAAGTACACAAGTGGCGATTACGGCATCCCTGATGGGGCGGGCAACTGGTTGACCACTAACCCCAACAAACACGAGACTTACCTCAACGATCGCAACAACAACCTGGGCGGCAACCTTAAGAAGATAATTCGGTTCGCCAAGAAGTGGAACAAGGCGCACAGCTCACACCTTTCTTCATTCCACCTTGAGATGCTGGTCGCACACACGTACGGAACTTTGGGAAGTAACTCAAGGAAAGCGCTGCGATTGTTCTTCGACTACAACCTTCACAATCTCTCCGTGCATGATCCTGCGGGATTTAGTGGCGACCTTTCCACCTACTTGGGCTGGGCGAGAAGAGACGCCGTGAATGACAGTCTCAAGAGTGCCCGGGACAGAGCAGACCTGGCGTTGGCCGCTGAGAGCCGAGGCGACCACCGTGAAGCCATCCGTCTTTGGCGGATCATCCTGGGAAATGACTTCCCCATGTACGGATGACCAATCTACGCGAAGGCTCAGAGCTGCCAGCACGGCATCCCACAGTCGGTATCAGCAGTCCAAGCACACCGTCAGGTTCTGACATCCATGGTTGACATCAACGACGCCGGAGGGGGACGTACACGAGGACCCTTGTCCGGCCGTCGTGCCAGTTGCTTGCAGCAGGTCCAGCGCGCCCTGATCGAACGTCTAATGCAGTGGTTACCCGGCAGCACTTCCGACGGCAGAAGCCCACGGCATCCGAACTGGTCGGAACCGTGGGCTTCGTCAGGCTCGCTGGTCAGCAGGAAGAGCGATTTGTAGAGCGGCTGTTCAAGCGGTGGCCTCTGCTGGTCGCCACGCGGAGCGTGTCCCTCAGGGCTCCGATCAGGTTCTTCGCCAGAAGACGCATGTCGTCCGGGGCCGTGTCGGCGGCGAGCATGTCGATCGCTTGGTCCAGTAGTTCGGTTGCCGTACCGAGTTGTACTGACTCGATGTTGTCGGCGAGGCGGGACATGTAGCCGCCGCTGTCATCAGTGCTGAGGAAGCACGGCTTGCCGTCGGGCCCCGTCCAGGGGAGGAGCCGCAGCTCGTTTGACGTCGTCATGCTTTCGTCGACCTCTCGTCGATCACGTAGTGAGTGGTGAACACCGCGTCGGCGCGGTCTCCCGGGAGCACCAGGAGGGCCGCCTCGACCACGCGTCCAGCGGTGTCGGCCGTCTGGCGTGTGATGGCGAGGACTGCCAGGGCAGAGCTGATCCGAAGTGCGGACGCCTCCTCCGGCGTCGGGAGGCGAACGCTGATCTCCTCCCGGACCTCAGCCGGCGGCGGGCGGAGTTCCGTCAGTCGCGTCACCACCGCCCCGTACAGAAGTGGCTCGCGGAGCACGGCGGCCGGCGCCAGGTCGCAAGGGACGTAGATGCGCGCCAGGCTGTGAGGTCTCTCGTCCTCATGGCCGAGACAGAGGATCTCGGTCAGAGGGGTACCGGTCGGCATCTTCAGCAGGTCCGCGAGATGCCCGCGGGCCCGCACCCTGGTGGTGTGGACGGTGACGCTCAGGGATGCGAGATCCATGCTGTGCGCGTCCGGGGTTCGCCTCCCGCCGACGTACGTGATCCTGTGGAGCGGACGGCGGACGAAGTTCCCCTTGCCGTGGGTCTTCTCGACGAGGCCTTCCGCCTGGAGTACGGCGAGGGCATTCCGCAGCGTCGGTGTGCTGACCATGTATTGCGCGGCCAAATGCGCCTCGGACGGCAGGCGTTCGCCGGGCTTGAGGCGACCGGTGACGATCCGGTCGCGGAGGTCATCGGCGATGGCGTCGCGTCGCGAGGGCACGGGCGGAATCACCGCCTCTCACTCGCACGAGCCGCAGGGCGATGAGCCGGGTTCCGGTGTGGATGGTCAGCAACTCGCCCGAGTCGAACACGAGTCGTTTCGCTCCGCCGGGCAGTTGAAAGAGGTCGGTCACCCGGCACTGCTGGCCCCCGACCTGGACGACGTCGCCGAGCTGCACGCTGGCCGAGGTGATCTCAACGGGGGAGAGCACCGCGCCGCTGAGTGCCGGCCCCCTCACCGTGCCGCCCTTGTCGGTGCCGGGCACTTGGCGATGGTGTGGCACGAGCAGTCGCAGGCTTCATAGATCACCGGCACGTCGACCGGTGCGGTGACCGGGGACGACTCCGCGCAGGCGTGGTGTGTGCCGATGCGGCAGGAGGTCGACCGGTAGGAGTCGGGCCCCGGTTGGGTGGTGTGGGGCTGTTGGCGGGACGGCATCAGCGGTCACCCGCCGAGGCGTACCAAGGACCGGCGAGGGGAGCGCAGCTCACGGCCGCCGAGCGGTGCCGTGCTCGCGCCTCACTGGCCAGTACATACGGGCGGACGAGCGCCGTCTCCTCCCCCACGAGAACGCCCGTGTGCTCGCGGTGCCGACGCAGGAACAGCACTGCGCCGTAAGCGACTTCCGGGGACACGGCCACCGGCCGCACAGGCGTTTCGGAGCGGCGGTGCCGGCCCTTGTAGAGGTACCGCTCCCTGAGGTGCGAGACGGTACGGCGGATACGATTGAGCACGGTGTTCAGCCCCTATCGCTGATGACCCGGTCCCCCGACATCGCCCGTCGCGGGGACCGTTTGCGTACGACCGCCCAGAGGGTGCGGTCGTTCGAACTGGTGGCGAGGAGGCCGAAGCGGTCGGCCGTAGCCACCGCTTCCAGGACCTCCCGCCATGACTCGGCGGCGAGTGGTTCCGGCACCTCCGCCTCGATGGCCATGCAGTCGTCGCGCTCCTCCACGCGCGTGGCGAGCCCGACGGCCGATAACCGGGCGGCGATGGCCTCCGCGCGCTCCTTGGAAGCAGGCACAGGGCAGCCCTCCGGTTAGCGGCGATCACTTTGAGTGAAGCTAGTTAACTAGATTAGAGCTAGTGGACTAGATTTTCCATATGCCTGAGCAACCGCCCTATCTCCGCATCGCCGACGAGCTACGGCGGCGGATCGCGGAGCACGAGTGGGAGCCGGGGGACCGGCTTCCCTCCCGCGCCCACATCGGCCAGGAGTACGGCGTCGGCGACAACGTGGTGCGCCGAGCACAGGAGTTGCTGATCTCCCAAGGTGTGCTGGAAGGCCGCGCCGGTTCCGGCACCTACGTCGCCGAGCCACGGCAGCGCGTACGGGTGGTCCGATCATCGGCGCGCGAGCAGCCCAGCGGCTCCCCGTTCCGCGCCGACATGAAGGCCGTGGGCAGGCAAGGTGACTGGGAGAGCCGGACCGAGGCCAAGGTGCCGGCACCGGCGGAGATCGCCACGCGTCTCGGTATCGCCGAAGGTGAGCTGTGCGTGCGGACGGCGTACGAGTTCCTCGCCGACGGCCGGCCGGTGCAGTTGTCGACGAGCTGGGAGCCGTACGACCTCACCGCCGGCACGCTCGTCGTCCTCCCCGAGGGAGGGCCGCACGCCGGGGCTGGGGTCGTGAACCGCATGGCGGAGATCGGCATCACCGTCAGCCACGTCGTGGAGCAGCCGGAGCCGAGGCAGGCGACCGCCGAGGAGGCCTCACTCCTCGGCATCCAGAAGGGCTCGCTTGTCACGCACATCCGGCGGACGTACTACAGCGACGACGGGCGACCTGTGGAGACCGCGGACATCGTGGTGCCCGCCGCGCTCTGCGAGATCGTTTACGAGATTCTGATCTCTCAATAGCCGTCCGCGCGTGCCCCTTCCGTGCCCCTCGCGCGCCCGATCGAGCGGGGAACCACAACAACCCTGTACGCGGTCCCGTGGGGCACCAACACAGTGGGAAAGTCGTGCACGTCCCCGGAGGCTTGGGAGGGGGGTGGTATCGGAGCTTCACGAAGTCCCGGACCATCGTGGTTCGGGGACCTCTTCTGAGCCACCCCCCTTGGTCGCGCTCTCGCTGTACAGCGGCAGCAGACCGACCCAACGCTTCGTAGCGTACGGGCGAGCGCTGACAACACCGCTGCACCACAAGCGCACCAGACCGAGCGGGAAGCAGCGGGGAACCACGGTAAAAGCCGCCGAGGCCAACGAGGCGGCACCCATGCCGTTCGCGCAGGTCAGCGACCGAGTCAGCCCCAAATGATCGCAGCTTCCCAAGCTGAGGTCTTGGTGTGCGCCCGCGTGCACCTGGCAGATCCAGCGTGCGCCTTCCCCGTCAGCAGAAGCTAAGTCACCGTGCCTAGAGCTTGACGTACTGCGTGTCGAGACCGGAGGGGGAGGCAGCGTGGCGAAGTGTGGTGCGACGACCAAGACAGGAGGGTCGTGTCAGCGGAAGGTGGTGACAGGCACATCCCGGTGCCCGGTTCATCAGGGACCGTGGTCCGCGTACGGTGTGGCCCAGCGCAAGGAGAAAGAAGCCAAGGAGAAGAAGCGCAGGATCCGCAAGAAGCGCTAGCTCCGGCTGACATCCACGGGTGACATCAACAGCACCGGACGTGGGCACCCAAGCACGGCCCGCCTCAGCCAACCCGACCGTGTGGTGACGCTACCGGGCCACGTTCGGATCGAACTCCTAAAGCGGGTGTCGCAGGTTCGAATCCTGCCGGGGGCACAGCAGAAGGGCACCTACGAACTCTCGTAGGTGCCCTTCGGGATTCATGGCCGACGGCCCGCCTGCCAGCGGCTCAGGCGGCGTGCGGAGTGAAGGTGACATGCGAGTCGCCTTCGTCGATGGTCAGGTTCAGCGTGCCGTCCAGGGCCTTGGCCAAGCGTCGCAGCAGAGGAAGCGTCGGCACGGTGTCGCCGCCCTCCATCCGGGAGACCTGAGGCTGCGTCATCCCGGCCCGCTCGGCCAGCTCCGCCTGGGACAGGCCGAGCTCGATCCGACGGTCGTAGACCGCCTGCCCGAGATCGCCGGCCAGCCGCGCGTCGACGTACTCCTGGTCGTACTCCACCGCCTCACCCGCAAGCTGCCGGGCCCGGCGCGTCCTCCACGTGCTGTGATTCATCAGCTCTCCTTGCGCCGCTCGTAGGTGTACTGGGCATGACCATGCTCGGCCTCGCAGACCTTCTGGGCCTGGTGCGCACGCTCGACTTGCGCCGCCTCACGCATCCTCGTCTTGCGGAACACCGTCAGCAGAACGATCCGCTGCCCGGGAGCGAGCCAGTACGGGAGGCGCACGGCCTCGCCGTCCAGCTCGAAGCGCAGCTCGCGCAGCTTGCCGCCCAGGTGACGCGAGTACGGCTCCCCGAGCGTCGTCGGCTCGTCCAGCAGACGGTCTGTCTTGTCCTCCACCCGCCGGTAGAGGCGGAACGGAAGTAGCTCCAGCCAATCCCGCACCTCGGGTTCGATCTCGATCTCCCACCGCTCCGTCATGCAATCAACGGTATATACCTCCAATTGCATAGCGCAAGCCTCCGCGGACCTCCGCGGCCCATGTCTCCCCCTGGCCGCGCGCCCGCGACCTGCGACAAGAGGTCCCCCCTGCAGTCGGCCCGGAACGGATTCAGCACACATGAGGCCGGGAAGCTCCGCGAACCCGTGAGAACCACGGAGGGGTGGTTCTCCAGGCCAGACACCCCAAGGCTGACGTTTTCGCAGGTCATAGCCCTGCCCGGGGAAAACTCCTAAAGCGGGTGTCGCAGGTTCGAATCCTGCCGGGGGCACAGTAGCCATGGGCCGGTTCGAGGGGCCTGATCCCCCGAACCGGCCCTGCTGCATGATCGCGTCTGTGCCACGCCCGGACCACGAAGTCCGTTGTGCTCCTACCGCACCGGTGCCCTGGCGTCAGCCCCCGTGGGGCACTTTCGGGCGAGTGATCGGTACAACGGTGAGGAGGTCGTCCAGCCCCTTGAAGTCGTCGGGGTTGGTGGTGAAGAGGGGAAGGTCCTCGGCCACGGCGATGGCAGCGATCATCAGGTCGGCCACCCGGCGGCGCGGCTTTCGGCCCGCGCTGATCACTGCGGCACAGATACGGCCGTAGATGCGGGCCGCTTCGGCGTCGAAGGGGATGGGGTCGAACTCGTTCTCGGCGCGTTGCAGGACATCGAGCCTGCGGGCACGTTCGGCGTGTTCGTCGTAACTGCTCTGTTCGTCGTTGCGACGGACCTCGTGCGGGCCGGCGGACAACTCGGCCAGGGTGATGGCGGTGATCGCCATCTCGTCCGGTAGCTCCTCGGGGGCCACCCAGCGGCGCAGAATCATGATGTTGGTATCAAGGAGACCTTGCTGATACGTCGAGCGGTCAGCGGGCATAGGGATCGTCCGGGTAGGTGTCGGCCGTGGCGCCCTGGTCGGCGCGGAACGTGTCGAGGTCGATGTCGGGCGCAGTCCTGGACATCGCGGCGAACTCCTGGCGGGAGACGAACCGACGGCGTCGGCGCAGCGGGACGAGCTGACCGATCGGGTGTCCGTCGCGGGTGACGGTGAACGACTGGCCGCCCTGTATGGCATCCATGATCTCTCGGGACCGGCTGCGCAGATCCCGTTGGGTGATTTCGGGCTGAACGCTCATATCAACCACGGTAGCACTCGGTGCTACTGGGTAGCACTTCATGGCCGAAGACTTGCGCCGACAAGCCTTCGACCGTGAACGCAGTGAGCGACCAGGGCAGGCCGGCAGTCGTCACGGGCAGCCCTCCTGGAACAGATTCAGCACATATGAGGCCGGGGAACCCCGCGAACACACGAGAACCACGGAGGGGTACTTTCCCGGGCCAGACACCCTTTAGCCTGCATCTCTGCAGGTCAAAGCCCCGCCCAGGGAAAACTCCTAAAGCGGGTGTCGCAGGTTCGAATCCTGCCGGGGGCACAACGCGTTACCGCTCTGACCTGGGGTTTATCCCCTAGGGAGGGGCTCTACTCGGCCTTGGACTTCTCGTCCGAGGCCGTTTGCGTGAGCGGACGGGGAGTTGCCGTCCCCGATCCGTCCCCACGGATCAGCATCATCCGGCATGGACTCGCTGGTCTCGCCGGGCTGGGCGCCCGCCCCAGGCCGGGTGTCCTCGGCTGTGGCGCGCGCTCGCGGCACGAGCCGGGCTGCGGCCTCCGCGATCGCCAGATCCGCCTCGGGGAGCAGGCTCGTGTACGTGTCCGACATGATGGTGATCGAGGAGTGGGCCTCGACCTCGGATCCTGGACACGGGTTGTGCGGCTTGTGCCAGCGTAGTTGGTGTGAGTTGGAGGACGTTCTCGAAGGTGATCGGTGATCGTTGTCCGAGGCGGGAGTGCCGGCGCCGGGTGTTGTGGCGACGAAGCCATCGGAACGCGCCGAGGCGGGCCTCACGCTCGTCCGGCCAGCTCTTCCGTCCTTGCAGGGTCTCGCGTTTGAAGGTGGCGTTGAAGGACTCGGCGAGTGCGTTGTCCGCGCTGGATCCGACTGCGCTCATGCTTCGTCGGACGCCTGCTGACCTGCAGGCTTCGGCGAAGGCCCTGCTCGTGTACTGGGCTCCGTGATCGGTGTGCATGAGCGATCCGGCGAGACTGCCGCGGGTGCGGATCGCCGCCGCGAGGGCGTCGGTGACCAGGTCCGTGCGCATGTGGTCGGCGATTGCCCAGCCGGCCAGACGCCGCGATGCGAGGTCGATGACGGTCGCCAGGTAACAGAACTTCCCGCCGTCGATGGGCAGGTAGGGAATGTCGCCGACGTACTTCGTGTTCGGCCTCTGGGCGGTGAAGTCGCGGCCGATCAGGTCCGGCGCCCTGGCCGCGGCAGGGTCGGGGACGGTGGTGCGGTGCCGGCGCCGCAACCGGACTCCTTCGATCCCGGATGCCCGCATGATCCTGGCGACACGCTTGTGGTTGACCGCCGCACCGCTCGTCTCGCGGTGATCCGCGGGGCTCCGTAGGTGCCATCCGATTCCTGTGCACCGCGCGTATCCGGGCGGCCAGGCTTGCGTCGGCCGCCTGCCGGGCGGCCCGGCCCGCGGCTGTCCGGCGCCAGTAGTAGAAGCTCGAGCAGGCGACGACGAGGATGCTGCACAGCCGCTTCACGCCGTAACGGCGCTGATGGTCGGCGACGCACTGGAAGCGGTTCACCAGCGTGTCTCCCCGGCGAAATACTTGGCTGCTTTCCGGAGGATCTCACGTTCCTCCTCCGGCTCGCGGACCTTCTTCCGCAGCGCCGCGTTCTCCGCCTCCAGCGGGGTCGGCGGCTGGGCCGGTTCCTGAGTCCGGCGTCCCCGGGCCGAATTGCTCCGGCTGCCCGGACCCAGTTCCGCAGGGTTTCCGGGTTGATCCCCAGATCGGCGGCGACCGACCTGATCGTCGCTTCGGGCCGCGACTCGTACAGCGCGACCGCGTCCGCCTTGAACTCCGGCGGATAGTTCTTGGGCCTTGCCCCCTTCACACCCCCCGGCTCATCCTGCCTGAACTTGTTGGAGCTGTGGTTCGGGGAACTGACCGCAAGAAGCTCCGTCGCGGTGCCCACCGCTCCACCCAAACGCTCGTGCATGACATCCGAGGCTGCGTCGACGACTGGAACGAACAACCCAGACCATTCGTCTGGACGAAGACCGCCGACGAGATCCTGGACGGACTCGCCAGCTCCTGCCAGAGAATCTCCGACTCAGGACACTGACTCAAAGATGGCTTGAAAGAACCCTTCCCGCCCATCTGGAGATTCTGACAAGATCCCCTCTGGTCAGAGTGCCGACCTCTCTCACCGGGGCCACAACAACCGCGGGCCGACAGGGGAACCAATGAATAGGCTCGCTACTGGATTCTGATTGGGGACAGATGAAGATCGGTCGATCGGTATTTGCCAGGTTCGCTGCTGTGTTTGTGGGTGCCGCCCTGCTCTTTCTCGCTTCCAGCCTCCCGGCTCAAGCGGCGAGCTACTGGCGGATGAACGTGTTCAGCAATTACGTCGGCGTCGGGGCGGACCGCCACTGGGTTGAGGTTTGCGACATGGAGGCGGACGGGGTCGGGGTCTCCGGTACGTTCTACTTCAGAAGCGGATCTCCGGTCAAAGTCGGCGACGGAAATGGATCGGCCGCCGGGTGCGGGAACCGGACGTTCTCCGGCACCGTCATAGGGGTGGAAGCGTGTTGGAACGGCGCGGATATCGTATGCGATTACAGATCAGTGCCTTCCTAGCCTAAATCGTTCACGAGTCCCCGGCAGCTTGCTGACGGGGACTCTACGGCTTAGTGCGGTCTTTTCGGGGCTGGCCTGATCCGGGTCGAGGATCGCGGTGAGGAGCCGGTGGACGCCCTCGTGGCCAGCAATGGCGTACTCCACCGCGCGTGCCGGGACCCCACGACGGAGGTGGTGGATGTCGCTGCGGTCGAAGATCTCTGTGAGGTGGGAACCGTCCGGGAACTGCTCGACCACGGGCAGTACGAGGTCTTTGCGGACTCGCCACAGCAGATCGGCCCCGGTCGCCGCGACTGTGGACCACAGGTCCACGCTGCAGAAGCCACGGTCGGCCAGCAGCATCATCCCCGGCCGAAGAGACGGCAGGACCGCCCGGGCCAGGGCTCGCTCGCGAGTGCGCAGAGGACCGACTGCAGCGTCGAAAACGGCGCGGGTGCCGCACTCCACCAGCCCGACCATCCGGATCTGCGGGTAGCCGACGTTCTGCTCACCCCGTCCGGAGCGTGACGGACGGCCAAACGCCTCCACATTCGCCTTCGTGTCGGGCAGATCGAACGTGGTGCCGTCGATCGCGGTCAGACGCCAGCCGCGATAGAAAGCACCCTGAGTACCCGGTGCGGCAACCGGCCGGCACACCGCGCGAACAACTCCCGCAGCGGCGCCACCCCCAACCGCGACCCGGCCTTCCAGATCGCCGCCGAACTCGGCACCGCCCACGACGCCCGCCACCGCCGCTCACCGTGCAGACCCGCGGTCAGCAGCCGGGCGACCTCCTCATAGCTCTGCCCCGAAAACAGGCACATCGCCAGCACGAAGTAGACCACCAGCCGGGCAGGCAACAGCCGGTTCCGCTGCTGCACCCGGCCCGTCTTTGCCGGCACCTCGTCCACAAGCACCGCAGGAAACGCCTGCGTCAACACCCCGACCGCGACCCGGTCCGACAGGCGTTCACCAGATGACTTCAGCTGACCCGCTCTCGGCACACCACCAACAACGACCAGATTGCGCCTAAATTACCGGTATTGAGGCTAGAGCGTGCACCCGCTTGACGAGTTATACGCGGCGGTCATCCACGAGCCCTTTGTGCTCCAAATGTAGTAGGTGCCATTCTTTCGTTGAAACGCACCCTGCCCCTTGTAGGAGACGGTAACGCCGTCGCTCGCTAGTGAGAGATAGTTATCCGCAACGCTCAACGTCGCAGGACCCGCACTGCCGTCTTGCTCAAGTCCGTGACGCTTTTGGAAAGCTTTCGTTGCCGCGATTGTGGCTGGGCCGAAGTCGCAATCGTTTGAACCTGTATAAAGCCCTTCCATTCGGAGGACTATCTGCCACATAGCTGTGGCCCTGCTGTAGTCGTGAGAGTTGTAGTCCAGCGGTCCTTCGTCGCCCCAGTCGTCAGTGATCACGCCGCTGCCGTAGACCACTCCTTGGCTTGTGCTCGCACTGGCTTGCGGTGCCGCGACTGCTGCGCCTCCCCATAGCGATGCGGACAGCGCAAAGGCCGTCACGGTACGCCGATAAGCACCCTTCTGCATGACTCGATCCCTCTCCCCAATTAACTTCTCGGCGGCGACTTGGCTGGTCTGGTAATTTCTCCCGGACCAGCCCAATTCGCTAGTTCGTAAGGAATGTTCCACCTACGTACGGAGAACACAAGGTCGTCGGCAGCGAGAAAGTCGGAGAACGCAAGACCCTTGCAATCGGAATAGCTTGCTCCGGCCAGTCCGCGCAGGCCGGAAAACGTAGTTCAGCGGCACTGCCGTCGGTGATACACCAACGACAATGCGTGAAGTGATCTTGCCCGGTTTCGTCTGTCGCGGGTCGTGCTGCATCTGCGCCCGATCGGGACGTGGCAGGCCAAGCCGGAGTCCTCGCCCGGGTGGAGGGCGGCATCCCGTGCACCCCTGCTCTTCGGAACCGGCTTCTTCGAGGAGTCAAGCCGCACCACCCAGAACCTGGCATACTTGAAGTATGGCAACTCGGAAGATCACCATCACCGTGCCGGAAGAGCTGGTGGAATCGATCAAGGAGCGCGTCGACGCACGCGGAGTGTCCGGCTACATCGCGGCCGCCGCCGCTCATCAGGACGCGATGGACCGACTGCGCGAGTTGGCCGACCGTCTCGAGGAAGAGCACGGCATCGTGACGGACGACGAGCAGCAGGCAGCGCTGGATCGCATCGCCGCCATCGACGGCTGGCATGACGAACAGCGGTCGGCTTCGGGCGAGGCCGCGTGAGCCGCGCTGTCCGAGCGAAGTTGCCCCGGCCACGGCAGCGCGTCTTCGTGTTCGACTCCGAGGCTCTCTCCAAGGCGGTCCAGGGCGATCGGGAGATGGCTGCGCTGCTCAAGACGGCCCCTCGGCTCGACATCCCGATCGTCACCTCGGCCCTCACCACCTTGGAGGCATGGGACCCGCGCGAAGCGTCGAGGCAGGCGCTGTGGAACTGGACGCTGTCCCGGATCCGCGTCGTGCACACGGACGACCAGGTGATCGCCATGGCGCGCGACATGCTGAAGACAGCCGGCCTGCATGGGCACAAGTACGCCATCGACGCCGTTCTGGCGGCTGTGGCCGGGCGGGAAGCCGCACAGGGGACCCAGGCAACCGTCTTCACCTCCGACACCGACGACATGAATCAGCTCCTCGCGGGCCACTCCGTGCGAGTCGAGAAGGTCTGACGGGACGCCCGCACCTCACTCCGGCCGCTCGCCGGGCCCCCCAAGCAACCCATGGCCTTCGCCGGACAGCGTCCACCGGCACGTATTCAGCACACATGAGGACGGGAAGCACCGTGCACACGTGAGAACCGCTGAGGAGTCCTTCCCCTGGTCAGACACCCTGCGGCACACGTCTCCGCAAGCCACAGCCCCGCCCGGGGAAAACCCCTAAAGCGGGTGTCGCAGGTTCGAATCCTGCCGGGGGCACGGAGAAAAGCAGACCGGAGGCCCCGCCGCCCGAGTGGGCGGCGGGGCCTCCGGTCTCGCACCACATGTAAGTGAAGAACCCATCGACCTACAGTTGCTGCTCCCACGGATTGACCACCAGAGCCCCGGTCCGGGCCATGTGCTTGATGTTCCGGGTGGCTACCGTCCAGCCGTTGGCCAAGGCGGTGGCAGCGATCAGGGCATCCGGTGGGTCGATGCCGGCGCCGGCAGCCTTGAGCGTCTTGTGGACCGTGAGATAGGCGGCTGCTTCCGGCCCGCCGATCGACGCGATGCGGTCGCGATATTCGCGCCGTACCGCAGCGAGAGCTCAGGCGTAGCGGGCCTGTCGTACGGGATCCGGGGTGGCGGCCACCCCTGCCTCGATCTCGGCAACAGTGATCACGCTCAGAAAGCGGTCGGGCCTGGCCGTGGAACGGAACCAGGCCATGACGCGCGGGTCTGGTTTCGCCCGGGTGGTGAGTTCGGCAACGACGTTGGTGTCGAGCAGGTAGATCACTCGGTGTCCGTCTGCTCATCGTAGGAACGAGCGCCGAACTCCAGACCCTCGAAGGGAGCGGAGAGCAGGAACTCTTCGAAGCCGTCATTGCTCAGCGTCACCCAGCGGTGGAGCATCTCGGGCAGCGCCTCGATCTCCGTGTCGGCGAGCTCCCTGTCGAAGTGCCGGCGCTGGTCCTCGGGCAGGGACTCCCGGATGTCACGGATGGTCCGCAGCGGATGCGACGACTGGGACGGCGAGTGAGGCACACCGCTGGGAGCTGTGGTCATCGGCATCCCCTCCGCGCTGATCAGGTGGCGTAGCGTACTGGTCCCAGGCTACGGGTTCCCGCCCGTCCGCTCACAGCTTTGTGCCCGGAGCGGGTATCCGTCCGGACGCCGGGCCCGCACCCGGCCCGGTGAACGCCTGGAACGGATTCGGCACACATGAGGCTGGGAAATCCTGCGAACACACGAGAACCACTGAAGCGTATTTTCCCGGGCCAGACACCCCGAGGTCGACGTTTTCGCAGGTCAAATCCCTGCCCGGGGAAAACTCCTAAAGCGGGTGTCGCAGGTTCGAATCCTGACATCGACGCGGGCGATCAGTGACGACCGGAGCGCCTCCGCAGTAGGCGGCCCATGTGGCTCATGGCCTCGCGCTGCGTGTCCTGCATGACGTGCGTGTAGACGTCCATGGTGATGCTGATCTGCGAGTGGCCCAGGATCTCCATCACGACGCGGGGCGCGCCCCCGGCCGCCGTGAGGAGGGTCGCCGTGCCGTGTCGGGCGTCGTGCAGCCGGATCACGCGAAGGCCGGCGGACCGGGCGACACGGGTGAAGGAGCGGTAGACGTTCCGCGGCTCGACCTGGCGGCCGGTGTGGGTGGTGAAGACGTAGCCGGACTCCTGCCACTGCTCCCCCGCCTTGGCCCGAGCAGCTGCCTGCCCCGCCCCATCCGGTGCCAACGCAGCGGGGCGATGCAGAGCACGGACAGCGGGAAGACGCAGCGACGGCGGCTCTTGGGATCGTCGTCGTAGAGGACGCCCCGGCGGCGCTGGGTCCGCTGTCGGACGTAGCGGACGCGGTTGTCCAGGTCGAGGTCCGGCCGGCGCAGGCCGACGATCTCACCCCGGCGGAGCCCCATGGCGATGGCGAGCACGAAGGCCGCGTACAGCGGGTCCCGGCCAGCCCTACGTATTCCTCCCCCAGAAACACCAGTCGGGCTCCGCGGCCCGTTTCCAGCGTATTCCGGCCGTCCCCGCGCCACGGTCGGCAGGTGTGGCGTGGCGCGTGCGGTCCGGTGTGCTCGTGGTCGGCCTTGAGGGATTCGGTGCTGACGTTGCAACGGCGGCCGGCATCCGTGCGTGCCACGATGCTGGCATGCAGGTCATCGTGGTGGGTGCGGGCCAGGTCGGTCACACCGTGGTGAAGTCGCTCGCCGAGACGCACGAGTGCACGGTGATCGACATCGACGAGGCGCGCCTGGAGGCCGTGTCGCACGCCTACGACGTGCGGATCACGCGCGGTAGTGGCACCTGGCGTGAGACGCTCCTCGAAGCCGGGGTGGCTGACGCCGGGCTCGTCCTGGCATGCACGTCGCGGGACGAGGTCAACCTGGTGACCGCCATGCTCGCCCGTCGGCTGTCGTCGGCGCGGACGGTCGTCCGTGCCACCGGAATGGACTACCTGGCAGCCTGGCGTGCGGGCGATCTCGATGTGGACCTCCTCGTCTCGACAGCGTTCGAGACCGCGAGCGCCGTCGCGCGCACCCTTCACGTGCCGGGTGCGCGGCATGTGGACTTCTTCGCCGGCGGCGAGGTGGTCGTGCTCGGCGTCGACATCCGCGAGGCGAAGCCGCCGTTGTTCGCCGGCCGCCCCCTGCGTGATGCGGACCTGCCCGCGGCGTCGCGGGTGGTCGCCGTCGTGCGCGACGGGAGCTGGATCAGACCGACTGCGCACGAGGTGATGCGACCTGGCGACTGGGTGATCGTGATGGCGTCACTTGCAGCGGCGCGCACGTGGAGCCGGCTGGTCACCGGGGCCGATCCCGTCGATGACGTCGCGCTCTTCGGCGCCGGGCGCATGGGGACGGCTATTGCTCGAGTGCTGCTCGACAAAGGGCTCTCCGTGCGGCTGATCGAGCCGGATGCGGCACGGGCGCGCGCGGCCGCGGCCGCACTCGACCGGGCACGGGTGTTCCACGCGACGGGCCTCGACCCGGCGTTCCTGCGTCGTGAGCGCATCGGTGCGGCGGGGGCAGCGGTGTTCGCCGGCGGAGACGACTCGCGCAACCTGCACGCGGCGGTGCTCGCAAAGGTCCACGGGGTCGGACTCACGCTGACGGTCCTCGACGACCCCGCTGCCGCCGAAGTCTTCGAAGCCGCCGGCGTCGACGTGACGATCGACCCGGGTGACGAAACCGCTGAGAAGATGGCCCGCTTCACGTTCGACGAGCGCACACACCAGATGGCGATGCTGGGGGACGACCGCTTCGAGGTGCTCGACATCACCGTCCGGCCCGACAGCCGGTTCGCACATGGTCCGGTCGACGCGCTTCCCGGAGCCGGCGTGGGCGCGATCGTTCGCGGCGGCACCGTCTTCTTCCCCGACGGTGAGGACGAACTGCGGCCCGGGGACCGCGTAATCGTCCTCACCGAACCCGAACGCGTCCCCGTGATCGAGCACGACCTGTGAGGCCGTCGCACTCGTCGCCGCGTCCGCGACGGTGGCGCCCGCGCAGACGGCTCGGCGTCGATGTGCGGACCGCGCTGGGCGTCGTCGGTGCTCTGCTCGCGTGGTTCGCGGTCGCGTTCGTTGCGCCGGCGGTCGTCGCGCTTGCAGCCGGTGAGCCCCCATGGCCCTTCCTCGTCGCCGGACTTGCCGTGGCCGTGACGGGCCTGGCGCTCAAGCGTCTGACGGGCAAGCGGCCCCCGCTGGGCATCCGTGAGGGATTCCTCGTCGTCGTCGCCGTCTGGCTGCTTGTGCCCGTGTTCGGTGCGCTGCCGTTCGTGCTCGGCCGCGTTCCGCAGCTCGATCACCCGGTCGATGCTTACTTCGAGGCGATGTCGGGGTTCACCGCCACCGGCGCGACGGTCTTGACCGACGTGAACGCGCTCGGACTCGACATGTTGTTCTGGCGCCAGTTCACCCACTGGCTGGGCGGTCTGGGAATCATCGTGCTGGCGCTCGCGGTGCTGCCGCGTCTGCGCATCGGCGGACGCGAGCTCCTGCGCTCCGAGCTACCGGGGCCGGTCGAGGTGGAGTCGCTCGGCGCGACCATTCGCGAGACCGCCCGGCGGCTCTGGAAGGTCTACCTCGCGGTGACGGTGATCGGCATGCTGGTCCTGGCCTCCCTGGGGTGGGCCGGGCTGGACCCGCGGATGGGTCTCTTCAACGCGTTCTCCTACGCGACGTCCGCCGTGTCCCTCGGCGGGTTCACCCCGGAGGCCGACTCGGCTCAGGGCCTCGCGCCGGTGACGCAGTGGGCGCTGTGCGGGCTGATGGCGGTGGCCGGGGTGAACCTGCTGCGGTTGTACCGCCTCGCTGCGCTGCGTCACATCCGGGCCGTGTCTCGCGACGAGGAGCTGCGCCTGTATCTCGTCCTGCTGGCCGTGAGCGCGTCCGTCATGGGTGTCGAGCTGTTCGCCGACGGCACGGTGGACGGGCTCGGCGGCGTCCGGCACGCGGCTTTCCAGGCGGTCTCGGTGATGACCACCACCGGTTTTGCGACACTGGACTGGTCTAGTTGGGGAACACTCGCGACGCTCACCCTGCTGGCGCTGATGTTCGTCGGGGCCTGCGCCGGGTCGGCGAGTGGCTCGATCAAGGTCGTTCGCCATCTCATCCTCTTTCGCTTCGCCCGCCACGAGCTGGAGCAAGCCGTTCACCCCAACGCTGTTCTCCCGGTGCGGGTAAGCGGCCGTGTGGTCGACAACCCCACGCTCCGCTCGGCGCTCGTGTTCGCTTTCCTCTACGTGCTTGTCCTCGCGCTCGGGACGTTCGGCCTCGCTCTCGACGCCGAAGCGAGCACGACCGGAATCGGTGCGTTCACCGCACTCGGCGCTGCCGCGGCCTGCCTCGGTAACGTCGGCCCGGCGTTCGGCGAGGTGGGCCCGTTCGGTTCCTACGCGCCGCTCGGGCACCTGTCGAAGGTGATCCTTACCGCTCTCATGTTCCTCGGCCGTATCGAGATCGTTCCCCTGGCGGTACTGCTCCGCCGCAGCTACTGGCGCGCGTAGGCGACAGGGCGGCCCGTCTCACTGTCCTGTCACTGCCCTGTCCGAAGCTCAGGCGGCTGAGGATCACCGCGCTGGTAACGACGGCGGGTACGGTTCGCTTCCGGCATCGGGCGCATCTCGGGTGATGGCACCGTGACACACTCAAGGCAACGTTTGCCCAGGTCAGGGCCTTGAACGGGTCAAGCACACGTCCGAGGTCTCCGCGATCAGGCTCCTAGAGGCCTTGGACGGCAATGCCCCACGTACGAAGCCACGACGGCAAGCAACTGATCTCGGTGGGATAAGGCTTTCCCTGCTTCATCAAGCCCGGCCGCGTCTCCGCGCGCCCACAGGTGGATGGGGCCGGTGGCCATGAGTCGAGCACCGCGTGGAGCGGCCCGCGGTCAAGAGCATGCCTCCGGCGGGGGATCGGCCGGCACCGGAAAGGAGGGGGCGCCGTTGCCGGCTGCGGGCCCGTAGTGGTCTGCGGGCCCGTAGTGGTGTGCGCGGGGGGGGTGCTCCCATCCCGTACACCGCCGACACGGGCAGAGCCGAGCAGACATGGCCCTGGTGTCCAGGTCGTTCGTACAGTGGCGCGCTCCGCCTGGACGCCAGGAACCACGCCCGTTCCACGGTGTGTGGGTCGAGGGCGTACGGATGGGAGCTGGGGTGAGTGGTGGGTTGAGGCCGGTCACGGCCTTCGGATGGGGATTGATCACCTACGCGCAGAAGAGCGGTCGCCGGACGACTGATCCACCGGGCGGGCAGCTGCGGCTGCCATGAGGGCCAGCATCAGGGCGATCAAGCCGACGATGATGTTGTTGACTATGGTCCTGGTGGTGCTGACGTCACCTGCCACAACCCACGGCGCAAAGATCGTCCACACACTCAGCGCGCAAGCACCCCACGCCATGCTGTGCGAACGCTCGTATGCCCGGCCGAAGCCACCGCTCATGAGGAGGGCGTAGGCGATGCCGACGATCAGATTGTTGACCGCCAGGGTGGAGAAGTTGTTGAATCCCGCGATCCACGGTGAGGCTGCGAGGTAGAGCCCTGTGATCAGGGCCATGGCCTCGACGGCTTGCGCCCTTGGGGTGGACGCGAAGCGTTCGGCCATCTCGTGTCGATTGCGCATTGCGACGATGTCGGGATGGGTTGCCATGTCCGACCGAGGTTGAGTCGCCATTGCACTTCCTCCGAATTGTCCGTTATGGACCCTATCCAAGGATGAGTACCCCGCAGGAATGGGATAACCGTCCTGAGCCGCCGAGTCCGAGGGCACCGCTGCAAGAGGTGGTCTGTCGGGCCGGGCAAGCCGCCGAGCGCCGGCCTGAGTGCAGCCGGCCGCGCACCGCAACCGCGGTAGGCCCTGGCGCGCCCGGCAGCGCACCCCACCAGCGTCCTGAGTGCCTCGTTGTGGTGCGGGCGCTAGTGAGGTCACTTGTCAAGACCGCGTGCAGCGACCGACATCAGTGGCTGACACCAACAAGCACGAGCAGGGGCGGCCGGCGCCGGACCTCAGGGGACGATCGACCGAAGCGCAGGGCCGGTTGGCCGACGTCGACGACTCCCCGTGATCGACCTGATAAGGATGAGGCCACCTGGTCAAATCCCGTGCCCAACCGGGGGCGCCGTCCTCGACCTATGGACGGCGCCCCGATGGGCCCCTGTCCGGGAGGAACGCATGGCAGAACCGATCCACTGCACGAGCTTCCCCGGCTTCGACGGCACCAGCCTGGAGGACAGCTTCGTCCTGGAGATCCAGGCAACACCAGGCCGACCGGACATCACGCTGGACCTCATGATCGGGTGGGCCCATCCGTCATACCGGGACCCACTCGAAGGTGAGGTTGCCTGCTTCGTAAGGCCGTGATCGAGTTTCCCGCGGTTCAAGAACTTACCTGGACCCGCCGGAGCAGCATCAGGCCGGCAGTGGATGCCAGCGGCGAGCAGGACTGGGGCGGGATCGATGCGCTGCGACAGCTCGGGGCCGTCTACCAACTCGAAGGCGACTGGGGAGCGATCGAGGTCGCGTCTCGGGAGCCGATCGTGCGGATCATCGGCAGTTGATCTGCGGTACAGCAGAGAAGTACAGCCACCGTGGCGACCGCAGGCGGCCGGCACGAACCGTTGCCACCCCCGTGATCAGGTCGGGAGACCTCAGCGACCTCCCCGCCCGTAGTCCGGGACGAAGAGTTCGTGCCAGACGCGTGCCAGATCGTACGGGGATCCGCGAGGAACACCGGGAACACCGGGAACACCGGGTAATCAACGAACCCGGTCCCCAGGCGTCGACAGCCTTCCGCCGTGGGTCAGCCCCGCAGCGAGCCCTGTCGTCGTCGCCGGCATGAGGCCACATTCAAGGAGTGAGGAGGAGCTCGCCGCGGAGGACTACGGGGTGCGCGCGGGCTCCGGTACGGGTGGTGCGTGGGCAGGTACCCGCTCCGGCTGCTGCGGCCCGGGCGCGGCGGGGGCGAACAGCCAGCCGGTGGACGGCCGGGTCAGCGGACGGACCAGGCGGCGCACCGGCGGGGACCCGAGCACCATCGTCAGCAGAACCGCGCACAGCACCAGACCGACGATCTCGACCGGAGTGTTCACCCGTGATATCCAGCCCAGTTCCCGGACCGGCAATATGACCAGCGGGTGCAGTAGGTAGACCGTGAACCCGCCGGCACCCAACGTGGTGATCAGCGGCAGCCGCCGCCGGGGCATCAGCCGCAGCAGACAGAGCACCAGGGCCGCGGCCGAGGCCAGCACCAGCAGCCGGATGACCCAGGCCCATTCCAGGCTCAGCGGGTCGGCGACGGAGTAGGGATGGCGCATGGAAAGCCAGTTGCCCTTGATGTCCCTGTGCCACAGCCACCCCACGACGCAGGAGGCAAGGATCCCGGCGACCGCCACGAACAGGCTCCAGCGGCTGGTGAACCAGCTCTTCAGGAAGCCCTGGCCGATCCGCCAGCCGAGATAGAACAGCGGGAGGTAGACGAGCGTGCGGCTCGCCGAGAAGGCCAGCCCGAACTCCTCGACGTACCCCACGGCGAGGGCGACGCCCGTGGTGACGAGCAGTGGGTGACGTAGCTGGACCACCAACGGCAGGAGCAGCCGCCAGAAGAAGAGGGACATCAGGAACCACAGGGTCCACGGCAGTTGGACGACATGCACGATGAACTCGTTGCCCAGCCAGTACCTCTCCAGCGAGTAGAGCAGGCTGAACGCGAGGGCGGGCAGCACGATGCTCTGCAGCAGGGTGCGCAGGGAACGGGGGCCGAGCGGCCCCGCATTGCTGAACACACCGGCCAACATGACGAAGGCGGGCACCCGGAAGGCCCAGCTGGCGATGTGGAAGGAGTGCAGCACGTCTTCTCGCGCCAGGATGCTGCCGCCGGTGTGCAGAATCACGATCAGCACGGCGGAGAGGAACCGGGTGTTGTCCCACCACGGATTCCTGGCCCGGTCCGCCCCGCCGACACGGTCGGTGGAGACAACGGTGGCACGTCCCGGGAGTGGCTTGTCCATCATGGCGGCGGGCTCCTGACAGCGGCTCGGCAACGTGATCGGCCGCCGTACCGGTGCTCGTCTTGACGGGGCTGGGCACACCGTGCCGATCTCCGCCAAGGGCCCGGTTGCCGGATCAGGTTCATGCGGTGAACTCCGCATGTACACCAGGAGCCCCCACGCACCTCTCGCCGGCGTCCCCGCCGCGCTGCCCGCCCCGCTCGCACCACGAAGTCCGCTGCGCTCCCATCGCACCGGTGCCCTGGCGTCAGCTTTCGTGGGGCGTCTTCGGGCGGGTGACCGGTACGGCGGTGAGGAGGTCGTCCAGCCCTTTGAAGTCGTCGGGGTCGGTGGTGAGGAAACACCGCTCCTGCGGCGCGGCGGCCATGTGCTGCCGCGCCGTCCGGCCTACAGCCCCGCCCCGCCGGCACTCCCCCAGGGCCTGCCTCATCCGGTGGCGGCTCATCACCGCGGTACGGCTCCTGTGACAGGGCGGCGCGTGACGGCAGGCAGAGCACAGCACCCCGGCGGAGCCGAAGACGCGGCCGCTGCCGCAAGGGGCAGGGGACGCTCGGCGCGCGCCCGCCCGCCGGTGTCGGGGCAGCGCCGGGGCGGCTCTCCCCCGTGGAGGGTGAGGCGCGGGACGCCCGCATCGGGTGCGATGGAGGGAACGCCGGATGCGACGGCGGGAGCGGTGGGCGGGTACCGGTCACGCGGGTACCGGTCACCGGCCTGGCGTCTCGGCTCCGGCGTACCGGCCGACTCGGCGAGGTGGGACGGCGTGAAGCACTGGCGGGCCCTGATCGTCCTCGGCACGGCCCAGTTCCTGATGGTCCTGGACACCTCCGTCATGAACGTGTCCATCAGCCGGCTGGTCGAGGACTTCGACACGGAGGTCACGGCCATCCAGGCCGTCATCACCCTGTACGCGCTGGTCATGGCGGCCTTCATGATCATCGGTGGCAGGTTCGGGGACATCGTGGGGCGACGCCGCATGTTCCTCGTGGGGCTGGTCGTCTACGGCGCGGGATCGGCCCTGACCGCCGTGGCGCCCACGCTGTGGGTCCTCACATTGGGCTGGTCCGTCATCGAAGGTCTGGGAGCCGCCATGGTGCTGCCGGCCATGGCGGCCCTCGTCGCGGAGTCCTACAGCGGACGGGACCGGGCCGTCGCCTACGCGGTCATCGGCGGGCTCGCCGGTGCCGGCATCGCGGTCGGTCCGCTGCTGGGCGGCTGGATGACGACCTACCTCACCTGGCGGCTGGTCTTCGCCGGCGAGGTCGTGGTCGTCGTAGCCGTCCTGCTGTGCCGCCGGGTGATCTCGACGCCCGCTCCGGCCGGGCCCGGGCCCCGGCTGGACGGGGTCGGCGCGGTGCTCTCCGCGGCCGGACTGGGGCTGGGCGTGCTCGGGGTGCTGCAGAGCAGCACCTGGGGCTGGGTACAGCCCCGCAACCCTCCCTTCACCGTCCTGGGCTTCGCCCCGACGCTGTTCGTCGTCGGCGCCGGCGTGGCGGTCCTGGCCGTCTTCCGGTACTGGGAGCGGCGGCGGGAGGACCGGGGCGCCGACCCGCTGGTGCACCTGTCCCTGCTGGGCAGGCCCGTGCTGCGGGCCGGCCTGATGACTCTGCTGAGCCAGAATCTGATCCTGCTGGGACTGTTCTTCGCCATTCCGCTGTATCTCCAGGTGGTGCAGGGCTTCAACGCGTTCCAGACGGGGCTGCGCCTGCTGCCGGTGTCCGCCACCATGCTGGTGACCTCCCTGTGCGCGTCCTCTCTGGGAAGCAGGGTGGGGCCACGCCGGGTGGTGCGGCTGGCCCTGGCGATCCTGGCCGCGGCCGTCGTGTGGCTGCTGGCCACCATTGACCCGGTCATCGACGACGCGCAGTTCGCCGGGGCGATGGCCCTGCTGGGCGTCGGCGTCGGTCTGCTCGCCTCGCAGCTCGGCAATGTCGTCCAGTCCGGCGTCGGCGAGGGGGAACGCAGCGAGGCCGGAGGGCTCCAGTTCACGGCCCAGAACCTGGGCTCGGCGCTGGGCACCGCGCTCATCGGTTCGATCCTCGTCGGCACGCTGGCCCACGCCTTCACCACCCAGGTCGCGGACGACCCCCGGCTGTCCGCGGAAACCCGCGAGCAGGTCGGTGTCCGCCTCGAGGCCGGGGTCACCTTCGTCTCCACCGAGCAGGTGCGTTCGGCGGCCGAGCGGGCCGGGTTGCCGCCGTCCGAGGCCGACGCCGTCGCGGACTCCTACGCCTCCGCCCAGTTGGACGGTCTGAAAGCGGCGATCTTGCTCACGGGCGGCGTCGCTCTCGCCAGTTTCCTGGTCACACCGCACCTGCCGACCGCCCGGGCGGGCCGCCCGTCCGAGCCCGGCTCCGGTGGCACTCCGGCCGGGACGGCCGGAGTGACGGGCTGAGTGGAGGGAGTCGCCGGTGTCCAGGACCGAAGCCGGAGTCGGGCGGGCCACGGGCCGGCGGGCGCGCCGGGCCGAACGCCGGGCCCGGACGGACTACACCGGCGGCGTCTACGGCTCCATGCTCGCGGCCTCGGTCGTGATCGGAGCGGGCTCCCTGGGGTCGTTCCCCCGCGTCGAGTTGGCGCTGCTGCTGTTGCTCACGAGCGTGGTGTTCTGGATCGCGCACGTCCATGCCCAGTTGTTCGGGGCGCGCCTCGCGCAGCACGCTCCGGACCGCCGGGTGATCCTGCACGTGTGCCGTGACGAGTGGCCGATCGTCAAGGCCGCCGTACCACCGGCCGCGGCGGTCGCCGTCAGCCCGTTCCTGGGGCTGGACGTACGAGGTGCCCTGTGGCTGGCGCTGTCCGTCGCTGTCGCCGGGCAGGTGGGCTGGTCCGTGGCCGCGGCACGCCACGCCGGTGCCTCGCGACGGCTGGTGGCCATCACCGCGACGGTCAATCTGCTGCTTGGCCTGCTGATCGTCTCTTTCAAGCTCGCTCTGACGCATTGAGTCGGAGCGGAGTCGGCGGCGGGTCGGAGCCGTGTCGGCGTCGTGGCGGTGCCGAGTCACCTGTACCGGGTGAGGAACCTGAGGGGTACGGCGGCAGACGCTCGAGGGGAAAGGTACCGACCGACGGTCCTGAGCCGGTCCGTGGAAGGTGCCCGGGCAAGTCCGTGGAGGGGCCGCTCGTGCGTTACGAGATCCGAGTCGAGGGACACCTGTCGGAGGCGCTGGCGAACGCGTTCCCGGAGCTGGACCACGTGGTGATGTCCGGCCAGACCGTCCTGTTCGGCACGGTCGTGGACGAGGCGCACCTGTACGGGCTGCTGACGCGCTGCCAGTCGCTGGGGCTGCACGTCACGGAGATGCGGCAGCTGCCGGACCGACCGTGACGGGCGGTGTGTGCCGACCCGGCCCCCGCCTCGGGGCCGGCCGTGCCCTCTCACCGCCTCGGTGACGTCGCCGGATCACCCGGGGTGGGTGATCCCGGCACCGGTGGCGGGCGGGAACCTGGGGCGGTCAGGTCCTCTCACTCCGCCACTCACCCACTGTCCCGTCGCCGGTCCGGAAGCGACCGCCCGATCTCGTGAGGAGGAGCCATGGCCTTGTCGCGTGATGCGTCGACCGCGGGCCGGGAACACCGGCCCGACGGTGCGGCCCCCGGTCCGATGGGCGATCCCGCACACGTACTCGACCGGCTCGGCCGTTCCTGGACCTGGCTCCTGGGCTCGGCCCTCGCGACGCTGGTACCGGGCGTCCTGATACTCGTCTGGCCGGAGGGAACCCTGCACGTCCTGGCCGTCCTCATCGGCCTGTATCTGCTGCTGACCGGAGCGTTCCGGTTCGTGACCGTCTTCGCTCGTCAGGGGCACGAACGACTGCCCGGCCTCCTGCTGGCCGTGCTGTACGTCCTGGCAGGGGTGCTGTGTCTGCGCAACCCGCTGCAGACGATCGCCGCGCTCTCACTGATCGTCGGGGTCGTCTGGCTGGTGTCCGGCATTCTCACCCTCTATACAGCCCTCGCAGCCGAGGACCTGCCGCACCGCGGCATCGTTCTGGGGGTGGCGGTGCTCACCATCGTCGCGGGGATCGTGGTCCTCGCCCTGCCGACCGAGTCGGCCCGCGCCCTGACCCGGCTGCTCGGCCTCTGGCTGGTCCTGCTCGGTACGGCCGAGGCAGTGGTCGCCCTCGCCTGGCGGGCCGCGCTCCGCAGGGCGCGGCCCCGGGGGCCGGGCACACCCGCCGCCACGTCCTGACCGCCACCGCCGCGGGAGGAGCGACCATGGCCCCGGCCACTGCCTCCGGTCCGCCGGAGCCCGGCGGGCCCGCGAACCAGCCGCCCGCCCTCACCACCGGCGAACGTGCGGAATACGAGCGTCTGCGCCGGCACGCGGCAATACGTCACCGGCGCACACGCCTGGCCTGCTCCTCGGTCCTGCTCCTGTCGGCCCTGCTGCTCGCGCCCCTGGCCGTCGTCGCGGCCTGGGTCCAGGACACCGTCTCCGACACCGACCGGTACGTGGAGACCGTCGCGCCGCTGGCGTCCGAGCCGTCCGTGCAGGAGACCGTGACCGACCGGCTCACGAACCGTGTGGTGGCCCAGGTGGACGTGAGGGCGGTGACGGATTCGCTCGCCGACATTCTCCGGGACGCCGGGGCACCACCCCGTGTCGTGAACGGGGCCGAGTCCCTGGAGGCTCCGCTGCACGAGGCCGTGCGGTCCGTCGTGGAGCGCACCGTCAGCCGTGTCGTCACCAGCGACGCCTTCCGGCAGGCGTGGGAGAGCGCCAACCGGCGGTCGCACGCCGCGGTGGTGACCATGCTCACCGGTGACGGCACGGGTGCCGTGCGCGCCGAGGGCGGCACCGTTCAGCTGGATGTGGGAGAGGTCGTCGACCAGGTGCGGGAGCGGCTCGTCGACGCGGGCTTCGACAAGGCCGCCGCGATCCCGGACACCGACCGGACGGTCACGCTGTTCGAGACGGAGCAACTGGGCAAGGCGCAGGACACGATGCGGCTGCTGGACGTCGTCGGCGTGTGGCTGCCCCTGATGACCGCCGTCCTCGCCGCGCTCGCCGTGTGGACCGCCCCGGCGCACCGCGTGATGCTGATGATCACTGGGGCGGGCGTCGGCGTGATGACGGTGGTGCTGCTCGTCGCGCTGGCCGTGGCCCGACGGGTCTACCTGGACTCGGTCCCGCCCGCGACGCTGCCGCCCGACGCGGCGGCGGCGATCTACGACACGTTCGTCCGCTTCCTGCGCGACAGCACGCGCACCCTGCTGGTCGTCTCGGTGATCACGGCACTGGTGGCGTACCTGTACGGTCCCGGACGCCCCGCCCGCACCGTCCGCACGACGGCGCAACGGGGTACGACGGCCGCCGGCCGGGCACTGCGCCGCGCCGGAGTGCGCACCGGGTCCACCGGACACTGGCTGGCGGACCATCAGGCGTGGACCGTCGGCGGCGTCTTCGTGGCCGGGGCGCTGGCGCTGGTGCTCTGGAACCACCCCACGGTCGGAGCGGTGGTGCTCGTCATCGGCGTCGTCCTGGCCGTCCTGGTGGGCCTGGCGGTCCTCGCGGCCGCCGCACCCCGTGGCCGTGAGGAGTCCGGCCCCTGATCCGAGGGCGGGAACCTGTCCGCCGAGGGCGCCTCACTCGGTGCGCACGCTCACCCGCGCCGGGTGAGGCCGCCCGGTGCTTGCCGTGGGCACGCTGAAGACGGCACAGAACCGCTGCCGGGCGAGCGCCCGGAACGGAGGACGGACAATGAGCTCACAGACCTACCTGGCGTACGACTACCCGCTGCTGAACGCCTTCTGGACCATGCTCTGGTTCTTCCTGTGGATCATGTGGTTCATCCTGCTCTTCCGGATCATCACCGACATCTTCCGCGACGACCGGCTGAGCGGCTGGGCGAAGGCCGGCTGGCTGGTGTTCTGCATCGTCCTGCCCTTCCTGGGCGTGTTCGTCTACGTGATCGCCCGCGGCAAGAACATGGGCCGCCGAGAGGTCTCCCAGGCACGCGCGCAGCAGGAGGAGTTCAACGCCTACATCAGGCAGACCGCGGCCGGCGGCCGGTCCAGCAGCGTGGACGAGCTCGCCAAGCTGTCCGAGATCCGCGACCGCGGCGCCATCACGGACGAGGAGTTCCGCCGGGCGAAGGAACTGGTCCTGACCGGCCACGGCCCGGCGGAACACTCGGACTCCACCACCCGTGCCCCCGGTCGCTGAGCACCCGCACACCACGAAACGAGGCGCAGGATGACCGCGACACCCACCCGTCCGGCACCCACGGCGAGGCAGGAATGGGCAACCGGCCTGACCGTCTTCGCGGCCGTGATGCTCTTCCTCGTCGGCCTGCTCGACATCCTCCGGGGCATCATGGCCATCGCCGAGGACGACATCTTCGTCACGACACCCCACTACGTGTTCGAGTTCGATCTGACCAGTTGGGGCTGGATCCACCTCGTTCTGGGCGTGATCGCCGTGATCGTCAGCATCGGACTGCTCCGGACCGCGACATGGGCGCGCGTCACCGGCGTGGCCATCGCCGGACTCGTCATCATCGCCAACTTCCTCTCCATGCCGTACTACCCGCTGTGGTCGGTCGTGATGATCACCATCTCGGGCTTCATCATCTGGGCCCTGTGCGTGGTCCAGCGCGGCAACCTCTCCGACCTGTCCGGGGAGCGCTCACCGCGCACCGTGTGAGGCAGCCCCGGCACGGCGCGGGCGGCGTGAGAAGAGAAGGCCGGCACGTGCCCGAGAGCGCGAGAAGAAAGGGCCGGCAGGTGGAACGGCACAGAGTGGAACGGCACAGAGGTGACACGAGGGGATCGGCCGCGGCAGGGGCCGCGACCGCGCTCGAAGGCGGTGCCGGACGGGCCCGCCTGGCCCTGCTCGCCCTTCTGGGAAGCATCCTGGTGCCGCTCGTCGTCGCCGGTCTGCGGAGCGTGCTGTGGGTACTGGTCGGCATCGCAGGGCTCGCGCTCGCCGCCGTCGGCGTGTGGTGGGCCCTGGCACACACGGGTGTGCTCCGTGTCCTCGGGGCAGTCCTGTCCGTGGCCGCACCGGTCACCGTGCTCGCCCTGTACGCCGCGTTCGGCATGCTGGGGCCGGCCCTGGTGTCCCTGGCCCTGTGGGCGCTGGCCGTCACGGCGGCACGTACGGCCCCGGCACACGGTCACACCCTCTCCGGACGGACTGCCGTCAAGGAACCCCACGCCCCCTGGATCCTCATGAATCCGCGCTCCGGCGGCGGCAAGGTGGGCCGTTTCCAGCTGGCGGAGAAGGCCCGGGCGGCGGGCTGCCGGGTGGTTCTGCTCGACGCGGGCCAGGACGTCGTCGAGCTGGCCCGGCAGGCCGTCGCCGAGGGAGCCGACCTGCTGGCGGTGGCGGGAGGCGACGGCACCCAGGCGCTGGTGGCCGAGGTCGCGGCGCGCCACGACCTGCCGTTCGTGGTGATCCCCGCGGGCACCCGCAACCACTTCGCCCTCGATCTCGGCCTCGACCGCGACGATCCGGCTGCGGCCCTGCAGGCCCTGACCGACGGCGTCGAACTCCGCATCGACCTCGGGTACGCCGCGGACCGGGTCTTCGTCAACAACGCCTCGTTCGGAACGTACGC
The DNA here is from genome assembly GCF_044540975.1 of Streptomyces sp. NPDC085927. Taxonomy (NCBI): domain Bacteria; kingdom Bacillati; phylum Actinomycetota; class Actinomycetes; order Kitasatosporales; family Streptomycetaceae; genus Streptomyces; species Streptomyces sp. NPDC085927. The sequence continues at coordinate 342,596 of NZ_JBITSN010000003.1, read as the reverse complement.
GTCCGTCGTCACCGACCCCGCGTACCGGGATGCCAAGGCGCGCACGACCCTGCGCACCCTCCCCGGTCTCCTCACCGGCGAGGACGCGCTCAGGCTGCGGATACGGGCCGGCCGGACGCACATCGACGGACTCCAGGCGCTGCTCGTCAGCAACAACCCCTACGGACGTGCCGTCGACGCGGCCCGTCCGGGGCGCAGGGAGCGGCTGGACTCGGGGCTCCTCGGCCTGGTGTGCGTGCGGGTCGGCAGCACCACTGAGGCGGCGCGCATCGTGCGCGGTCCGCGCTCCGGGGGGCTCGTCCGGCTGAACGCCGAAGAAGTCGTCGTCGAAGCCGGCACGGACACCCTCCCGGTCGGCATCGACGGAGAACACGTCGTCCTGCCGTCACCCGTCGTGTGCCGCAGCGCGCCCGGTGCACTCCGGGTCCGCGTGCCGCGCCGCCGCCCTCACACGCTGCGAGGCAGCGGAGCGACGGCCGACTGGCCGCTCGTGGCACGGTTGGCGCTGGGCCGTCTGCTCCCGGGAAGAGGCACAGCTCCGGTCTCCGGCGCCGGGCTCGATCGCCCAGCGAGGTGACGGCCGGATCCGGGGAGGCGATGTATCCGGTCCCCGTGGTCGTTCGCGCCCCCTGGAGCCGCACACAAGACGGCCGGTCCGCGAAGTCGAAGCGGGAGCCGGCCGAGAAGCCGGCCGCGCGCGGCAGGGAGGATCGGCTCCGGCCCTTGAGCCGGCTCAGGGGCCGCGGTCGGCCACCGGGCGGATGAAGAAGGTGCTGCTCTGCGCGGAAGACTCGCGCCATCGCGCCATCGCGTCATCGCGTGAATCCCGGCACGTCCCGAGCAGCAGCCTCACCCCGGCAGGGTGAAAGCACCAGGGCGTGGAGTCTTCGGGGTGCCGGGCCCCCTGCCCCGGGGAAGGAGTGCCGCCGCGGCGAGGCCGATGCAGGCCAGGGTGATCATGGCGGCGGCGTAGGCGCCCTTGGTGAGACCGGCGACGAGGATGGTGCCGGCGATGGCCGTGCCGAAGGACGAGCCGAGGTGGGACACGCTGCGGGAGAGGCCCGAGATCTCTCCCTGCTGTTCCTCGGGGAAACTCGACTGCACGACGTTGACGTGCGGGGCTCGGCCGTAGTCGAAACGCGGCTGGCAGCTGAGCGCGAAGGGGAGGCTGCCCCGTACGACCCGTGCGACCCTCACCAGCCGGTGCACGTCCGTCGGGGCCGGGGAGTCGATGGGCGCCATGAAGTCGGCCACCTCACCGACCCCACCCGGCGCCATGAACCGGGTGACCAGGACGGCGGTGTCGGACAGGTACAGCTGCCGAACGGTCAGCCCGCCGCCGTCCGGGAACTCCGCGGCCGGACGGCAGTGCCCCCTCGCTCGCTGTCCAGGAGCGAGGCGAAGATGCTGGGCGAGTCGAAGCGGGGCGTACACCACCAGTCGATGGTTCCGCCGGACGACACCAGTGCGGCGGTCTGGAGATCGCCGACCATGCCGTGGTCCGCTATGGGCGGGTACCGGTCCACGTGATCTCCCTGCTCCGTCCGACGCATGAAGCTGCTCGGACAGGTACACGGCTGCGTGCCCTGTCCACGCCAAGTGTTCGACAGGACCGTGGCCGTCACCTCACCCTCGGCGGGTGAAAGGGAAGCGGGCACGCCCTGGGCACTTCGCTGAAGCCGTGCTCGACACCGATGGATCAGGACCCGGCTCGCATCCGTCCCGACCTTCCGGGCGGACGGTCACAGCCGTGCGCCCCTGCACCTCTGCCCGGCCCGACGCACGCTCCCGCCCCTCACATCGTCGGGATGCGCCACGCGCGGAAAGGCGCGACCGGCCGCCGCGCCCGCATGGTGCCCTCGGTGGCGCGCCCTGTACGGAGAGAGGACGCTGGACGCGAGGGCAACCTGAGGGAGAGACACCCCATGACCCGGACCAAAGAGCACAAGGCCCATACGCCGTTCCTTTCCCGTCCCGGCGTCCGCCGTCTCGCACCGTTCGTTCTGATCACCGCGATCGCTCTCGTCTTCATCTTCGAGAACCGCGCGCACGTCGAGATCCGCCTTCTCATCCCGATGGTGACCATGCCCCTGTGGGGTGCCCTCCTCATCGCCTGGGGACTCGGCATGCTCGCCTGTGTCTTCACCGTGCGTCGACGGTCGAACCGGCGCTGACGACAGCCGGGGCGAGCCCTTGCGCCGTCCCGCTCCCCGCCGGCCCTCGTTCGAGTCGGGCCCGACCGCGTGCGGCCTTGCCCCGGGAAACCCCCTGATGAGACGGGTGGGAAGCAGTGGGCTGTCCGTTGTCAGCCCGCGCTCGTCCACGCGTCGGGGCGGGACGCCAGCACCGCGGAGACGACCGCGCCGGACGAGGCCGCGGCATCGGCCACGAATCGCAGGCGTCCGATGCCGAGCCGTCGCAGCGCCGGACCGTGGTCGGCGGCGACGACGAGGGCGACCGTGAGCAGAAGAAGCCGCCACAGGGCCATCACCGGGCGGCGTGTTGCGCGGGGCAGCTCTGCCAGGGAGGCGTGCAACCGCTCGCAGTGGAACGGGACGTGGCGCTGCTCGTCGGACAGGATCCGTCCCGCCACATCCGAAGTGAGCGGGTCGTCGGTCCCGTCGCGCAGGGCCCGGTAATAACGCAGTGCCACCACTTCCGCGATCATCAGCACCAGCAGCTCCATGCGCAGGCCCATGAGACGCCGCAGCCGTACGAAGATCGTGTCGCTCCAGTGCCCGGCCAACGTCGGTATGTGCCCCGCAGCCAGCAGACGGGCCAGCAGACGGGCGTGGTTCTGCTCCTCGGCGACGAAGAGCCGGACCGCCTGCGCGTAGTCGCCGTCACCGGCCTCGTCCGCCTTGCCCACGAGGTTGGCGCCGTCACCGTCCTCGCCGACCTGGAAGCGCTGGACACTGGCCCACACCGCCGGATGCAGCGTCGCGCCTCGCCCCCAGTCCGGGTCCCCCTGGGCGCGCCTGCGTTCGCGCTCGTCCTCGAACCGCCGTGTCCACTTGCCGAAGCCGCCCGTGTGCACCCGGTCTCCCCTCCCCGGGGCACGACCACCGTGCCCCGGAGAGAGACGACGTCGGCGGACGCCGAACCGTTCCACTGCTGCCCGGCGCCGCGGACTTCACAAGTCCACACCCCCGCACCGCGCAAGAGACCTGTAGGCCATCTCGTGAACAGCCACTTCTCACATGCGGGTCGACGTCGATGCCGGTGAACGACGGCGCACCGAAGCATCCGGAGCCGGGTCGGCCCTTCGTCGTTCCGGGCGCCGTGCCCCGCACGTGCCACTGCGTCCGCCCGGTGCTCCCTCCGGAGGAGCCCCGCCCACGCTGCTCCCACTGTCCCGGATCACGGCGCCGAGCCGGTCGGCGATGGTCCGGTCGCTGGTCATGTGCCGGCGGGTCAGCGCGGCCCGCGAGCTGCTGTGGCCCGTCCGCGTCGTCGGCCGCCCCGGGCCGCCGCGGCCCGGCCGGTCAGCAGGTGCCGGCCGGTTCGGAGGTCTGGCAGACGTTGTTGATGAACTTGTTGTCCTTCCCCTTCTCGTCGCGGGTGGCCAGGTCCGCGGGGAGGTTGCCCAGCACGAGGTTGTCGCGGATGAGGTTCCGCTCGTTGGGGACGTCGTCCATGCTGCCGAACACGACGATCCCGCCGGAGTACGGCGAGTCACCCACGTTGCCGCGGACCGCGTTCTGCGTCACCAGTACTTTCTCCGTACCGACGAGGACGATGCCGACCCCTTGGAGGTGGGGCAGGCGCGCGGCGGCGGGGCAGTACTCGTTGTTCTCGTAGACCGCGTTGCGGCGGACGGTCAGGTCGCCCACCGTGCGCGGCAGCACGACGAAGACGCCTGCGCAGTTCTCGGTGACGACATTGTGCTCGACGGTGAGGTTCCCGAGCCGACGGGTGGTCATGCCGATCCGGTTGCCCGTCAGTCGGTTGCCGCTGATCACCGTGCCGTGGGTGTCGAAGGTCTTGCTCTCCGCGTCGGCCTCGAACACGTTGGCGGTGTAGAGCCCGGCGTCGCCGTTGCCGCTTGCGGTGTTGTAGCGGAACGAGGCGCGGGTGGAACGATCCTGCGCGATGCCCCACTGGCCGTTGTCCCGGGCGGTCACCCGGTGGACCTTCAGCTGGTCGGTGCGCGTGGCCGAGACACCGTTCTTCTTGAACCCTTCGACGGTCAGCGACTGGATCCGCGCCCCGGTGACGGGGTGTTCGTCCGTGCCGGTGACACAGATGCCGTTCCCCGCCTCCGCGCACGCACCCCGTGCCTCCTCGTCCTTTCCGGGCACGATCACGGTCTGCTCGCCCGCGCCCCGGAGGGTCAGCGGTTTGGTGATCGTGACGCTTCCGCGGTAGGTGCCCCGCGTCAGGACGATGGTGGCTCCGGGTGCGGCCGCGTCAACGGCCTTCTGGACGGACTGGCCCGGAGGGACCACTTGCTCGGGTCCACTGCGGGCGGAGGCGGCCGGAGCGAGGGCACCCATGCCGACGACGAGGGGTGCGATGGCGCAACTAAGGCACGTGACCTGGTATTTCCTCATGAGCCCGACGTTATGGGCCACCCCGCAAGGCCGCCACTCTTGGCAACCATATGGATACGGAAAGCCGCCGATCGGGCGTGTTCCCCGGCTCCGCCGGCGACCGCCCGGCCGGGACAGGGACGCGGCAGGGCCGGGACCGTGACCGCACGGGGTGCGGACCTGAGGTCCGGCTGGCATCCGCAGGGGTCGTCGTGGACGTGCGCAGGGACGGACCGCGTCGGATCCCGGCCTTTCCCTGGTCCGGCGTCAGGGGAGGTGCGAGTGGTTAAGGGGCGAGGGCCTGGCTCAGGTCGGGGTAGCAGGTGATGAGGCCGTCGACGCGGACGAGTTGCAGGACGCGCAGTACGGGGGTGGTGGGTGCGGCGATCCGGATCCAGCCGTCGGCCGCGGTGACGTTCTTGTAGGCGGCGATGAGGATGTTGATGCCGCTGGAGTCCATGAAGGGGACCCCGCTCAGGTCGATGACCACGCGGGGCCGGTCGGCTGGGAGTGTGTCCAGGGCCTGCCGCAGTTGTCCGCAGGTGTGGTGGTCGATCTCCCCGGTCGGGTGGAGCACGCGGATGCCGTCGGTGGTCGTAGTGGTCGCGACCGACAGTCCGCCGGGCTGTCCGGCTCGTTCGCTGTCCGGTACTGATTCCTCGGCCATGTCGGTGATACTTGCACATCAGACCTTCCGCCCGAAGTGCCGCCCCCACGGCCAGGACGATGCTCCGCCGCCGGGGAGGGGAAACCGGCGGGGGCGCAAGGCGTGTACCAGTGCGAACTCGGGTATGCGCGGGGGTGCGAGCCGGGAAGCGAAGGCGATTGGATGGAACCTGTGCCCATGGGCGAGGACGGAGCCACGCCGGACCGGCCGGCCCTGCAGACCACGGTGGCTCTGGGCGGGGAGGGCGCGCCCATCGCCCGGGCTCGCCACCTCGCCACGGACTTCCTCACCCGGATGCGGGCCGAGCACGGCCTGCGGGTCTCGCAGCGCGCCCTGGACCTGACCCAGCTGGTGGTCAGTGAGCTGGTCACCAACGCACGCAAGTACGCACCGGGCCCCGTGCTGATGGACCTGCGCATCGCGGGCGGCATGGTGGAGGTGGTGGTGTGGGACTCCGAACCGTTACTGCCGATGGCCCGGGCCACCGATGCCGAGCGAGTGGGGCAGCACGGGCTGGAGATCGTCATGGCCGTCGTGCAGAGTCTCGCGGTCCAGCGCGAGCCCGTCGGCAAACGCGTCACCGCCCGCATCGCCCTGCTCGACGACCCGGTCGGCAGCATCGCCGAACCGGAGCCCATGTGACGGTTCGACCATGCTCAGGGAGGTCCCCAGCACGCCAACAGCAAACGGACCGCCGTCGCCGAGGCGGTCAACGCGCGCCGGGGGTACCTCCACCCGGCCGCCGAGCCTGCCCCATACGCTCCATCGGGCCCCAGGGGCCGGGCTGCTCCTCGATCACTCCCACCGCCTCGTCGATGACCGCCGCAGCGATCCAGGCCAGCGGCTCCACATGATCCACCAACGGTTCGTTGTCGGGGCCCCGCCCGCTCTCCTGGCCGCGCAGTAGCCAGGGCCTCACGCCGTTGCCCCGATGGCGGGGCAGGTGGCAGTAGTCGTAGAGGCGGCGGGCGACCCAGATCCGTACCGACCGGTCCTGCCACCAGGGCTCGATGTCCAACGAGTTGGCGGACAGCCCGGGCAGAGGCACACCGGTGAGTTCGTCACGGCTGGACGTACCGCGCAGGTCGGTCTCCGGACCGAGTGACCAGCGGATGTAAAGACGACTCCGCCGACGGACTTTGTCGGCGACCTCATCAAGAGTGTGCAGAGTGGTCAGCGCCGTGAGCATTCTCGCGTTTCTTCCGGAAGAATCGGTGGGGCCCGGACCGGACAACCGGCAGGTGCTTTGAACTCACCGGTTGCCGGGGCAGGGGAACTGGTCCATCACTCCCTGTGGAGCCTCTTCACTCCGGGTGGTCAGGGCGCTGTGCGGGAGGCGTGCCGCCGCCCTCGCCGCCACCCTTGTCACCACGGTCCGTGCCGTGGGCCGGGGTCCCGTGCTGGGACTCCTGCGACGCCTTGAGCTCCCGGCTGTCCTGCGGTGTGCTCGCGCCCTTGTCACTGCGCCGCATCTCCGGCTGTTGTGGATTCGACATCGCTCTTCGGCCTCTTTCCCGGTTCGGTTCGGTTCGGTTCACGGTTCGGTTCGGCGGTTCTGCTCGTTCGTCCCGCGCATCAGCGCGGGTAGCCGGACGGTTCCGGTGCCAAACACGCGAAACGTCCGAGCCGCATGACGAAACCCTGTAGGCCACCAGGGGGAAGGATGCTCATCCGGAAGGTCCCGAGAGCGGGTGGCTCAGGGGTGCGGGGTGGCGGTCGGCTGGATGATCATTCCGCTGCGGGGGCGCGTGGGGATGCGGTTCAGGGGGATGGTCAGGTCCTGTGCCGGGACCTCGTAGCGCAAGTCGGCCAGCCGCTGCGACAGCGTCTCCAGGATGCCCACGGTCATGGCCTCGCCCGGGCAGCGGTGTCCGGTGCGGGCGTCCGCGCCGCCCTGCGGGATCAGCACGTCGCGGCCGGGCGGACGCTCGAGGAAACGCTCGGGACGGAAGGCGTACGGGTCCTTCCACAGGCGTTCGTCGTGGTTCTGGCCGTAGACGTCCAGGAGTACGAGTCCGCCCTCCGGGACCTTCCGGCCCTGCCAGGTCAGGTCGGTGACGGCCTGACCGCCCAGGAAGGGGGCGAAGGGGTAGAAGCGGCGGACCTCGTGGGCGAAGGCGGTGGCGAACGCGGCGTCGCCCGACCTCAGCCGCCGCCCGTTCTCGGGCCACCGGTGCAGCGCGTGCGCGGCGAAGGCGACGAACCAGCTGAGCGCCACCGTGGGCCGGACGACGTTGAGCAGTTCCACCGCGGCGACCCGAGGCGTCAGCTCGGCGCCGGAGGCGTCGCGGTGGCGGCAGACACGCTCCAGCACGGAGTCCGCCGGCGCCCGGACCACTCCGGACCTGACCTCGGTCACCAGCTCACCGAACCGCTTCTCCTGGCGTGAGCGGGCCCGCCTGGCCCGCCAGTGCCGGGCGCCGGGGGTGGCGAAACCGTCCACCATGGCCAGCAGATCCCGCGCCAACGGTTCTTCCTCGTCCTCGGCCAACGGGACACCGGCCCAGCGGCAGACACCCCGGGTGATCACTCGGCCGACGGCGTCGAAGAGCACCACGTCCGCCTGCTTCCGCCAGCCCGGTACCGCCTCGTCCCAGGCGGCGGTGATGTGCTCCGCCGAGCCCGCGACCGCGTCGGCCTCCAGCAGGGGAAGGAAGAAGGACTTGCGGGACCGGTGGGCATCGCCGTCGAGCGTATGGACCGCCCCGTGGCCGAAGAGCGTGCTCACGACCGGGCCGGGGAGGGCGCCGTGGCGCCGGACGTGCTGTTCGTCGTAGAAGAACCGGACCGCCTCGGGCCCCCGCACGGCCAGGGCCGGGTGGCCGAGGAGGCGCAGGTTCAGGGCGGTGTCACCCTCGGCACGCATGAGGTCGGGCAGCCAGGCGTATCCCTCGGTCAGCAGGGCCAGGGACTCGGGAACCAGTCGGTGGGGACTCATTTCCGTGGAGTGCCCGGGACGAGCACGGCGACACAGCCGCAGTCGCAGTCGCAGTCATAGCCGCAGTCACCGTCACCGTCACGACCGACGATGGCCGGGACCGCTTCGCTCCTGCCGTCCGGACTCCTTGCCGGTTCCGGGTTCCGCCAGTTTCCGGTGGGCCGCCGCCTTGACCCCGTCGGGGATCACCTTCCCGGCCAGTCCCTGCGCCTTGGCCTTCAGCGACCCGGTGACGACCTTCTTCTCGCCCTCCACGATGGCCTTGAACGCCTGCTCGGCGACCTGCGCGGGATCGTCCTTCTTCATGGTGCCGATCCGGGTGTCGTCCGCCATTCCCGCCCGGCGGAAGAAGTCCGTCTCGGTCGCGGCCGGCATGAACGAGGTGATCGTCACGCCGGTGTCCCGTACCTCCTCCCGCAGCGCCTGGGCGAAGGACTGCACGAACGACTTGGACGCGTTGTAGACGGGCTGGAAGGGACCGGGCATCGTCGAGGCGACGGACGAGGTGAAGGCGAGCCTGCCCGCACCACGCGCCACCATGGCCCGCAGCAGTGGCTTGGCCAGCCTGACGGTCGCGGTGATGTTGAGATCGATGACCGCCTGGTCGTCGGCGGGATCGGTGTCCACGAAGGCGCCGCCCTGGCCGACCCCCGCGTTGAGGGCGGCGACGTCCACCGTCAGCCCGTCGAGCGCGGCCAGCACCCTGTCCACGTCCTCACCGGTCAGGAGATCGGCGCGCACCGCGCGTACCTCCGCGCCGGTCGCCCGCAAGCTCTGCGCGGCGGCCTCCAGCTGTTCGTCCTCGGCGTTCACCACGAGGTCGTAGCCGTGTTCCGCGAACTGCCGGGCCAGTTCGTATCCGATTCCCCTGGACGCGCCGGTGATCAGGGCGAGGGGTCGTGTGTCAGTCATGCCGGCCGGGTATCCGGCGCGCCCCGGGCCAAGCCCCGTCCACCGACTGAGCCCTCGCCGGTCCCACGGGCTCCGGCCGCTCTCTCGGAACATACGGGAATAGCGGCCGGAGGCCGGGGCAAACGGTCCGTGTACGACCCATGTGAGTGGTGGTAGAAGGGATACTTCCGATGCTCATGGCACACCCGGACGTGCTGAAGAACCTGATCGAGCAGTACGAGACGCTGCGCACGCTGCATGCCGAGAACGGCAGCGAGGAAGCACGTCGGCGCATGGATGACGTCGCCTACACCCTGTGCGTGTCCACCGGTACCCGTGACATCGACTCCGCCCTCGTCGCCGCTCGCCACAGGCTGCCCGGAGCCCGCGCCACCGACGACGCCCTCGTCGCCACCTGACTCCACCCGACTGCTCCCGCCTCGGACCTTCAGCCGGTGCCTTCACCGAGCCATCGGACCGCGCCGGCGGGCCGGTTCCGCTGAAGTGGGCGACCGCACATCACCCGCTCGACACCTTGGCGGCCCGACGACGCGCGGAGCCGGCGGGGCTCGTACGCCGGCTCCGCGCCCGGAGCGAGGAGCTCTCGGCGAGGTACCGCCGCACGTGGCCGGCCGGCCTCCAGGACCTGTCCGTGGCTGAACCGCTCCGCAGGGTTCGCCGGTGCCTGCGGAGCGAGGCCGCTCCGGCACGGGGCCGGGATGCACCGGCCCCGGCACTGGCACCAAAATTGGTCCCGGCACACCGCTGTTCGCCTTCACCGGTCCGGATTTTCGTCCTCGTGACCGGAGTCGGTATTTACGGACCAGCGGGGTCCGGACACCATTATATCTGTATCCGCGGAGTGAGAGTTTTACGGAACCGTGCGGACAGTTTCCTTGCAGTAACGACCGGAGCGGAATTCCTCAGCGCACACGGACCGCGGCAACGTGCTACTGTCTATCTCAGTTGCAGTTGTGGTTCCCGAATTCCAAGTTCTTCTCGGTCGGCGTCTTCGCCACTGGAAGTGCCTTTTGGCACCGGTTCTTTTCCGGCGGGGTGATCATCGCGGCGACACGGCATCCGTACAGTGCGGGTGCCGACTCACTGCCCCGAAGGAGATATGACATGGCTACTGGCACCGTGAAGTGGTTCAACGCAGAAAAGGGCTTCGGCTTCATCGAGCAGGACGGTGGCGGCGCGGACGTGTTCGCCCACTACTCGAACATCGCCGCCCAGGGCTTCCGCGAGCTGCTCGAAGGCCAGAAGGTCAGCTTCGACATCGCGCAGGGCCAGAAGGGCCCGACGGCCGAGAACATCGTTCCCGCCTGACGTCGACGCACACTTACAGCTGGGGCCCGCATCCTTCGGGGTGCGGGCCCCAGCTGTATGCACGTCCCGCAGTGGTTTTCCCTGCGGGACGACTGCGGGAATCCGCGGAATTACATCCACGGATTCCCTTTCCGAGGGAGGCCAGAACCTCCCCTCTCAATCACATCGTGGCGCACCATTTGTTTTCGCGCCCCATTCGGCCCGTTCTTGCAATTCTCCATGCTGCTCACTGCTGCGGGAATTCCTTGATATGTGCCGCATCAAGGAAGGTCCTCCGCATGAACCGCACACGCACGAACGACCGATCCGCCCGCACTTGGAACGGCAGCGCCACTCCCGGGAAGAACGGCAAACGGTTCGGCTCGGGCTCATCGTCCCCGGGCCGCTCCGGCGGACCGGTGCGTTCCAACGGTCCCAGCCGCCGCCCCGCCGCGCTGCAGGGTGAGTTCGCCCTCCCGAAGACGATCACCCCGGCGCTGCCCGCCGTGGCGAGCTTCGCCGATCTCGACATGCCCGCGGAGCTGCTGGCCGCGCTCGGCTCGCAGGGCGTGACCGTCCCGTTCCCGATCCAGGGCGCGACGCTGCCGAACTCCCTCGCCGGCCGTGACGTCCTCGGCCGGGGGCGCACCGGTTCCGGCAAGACCCTCGCCTTCGGGCTGGCCCTGCTGGCCCGTACGGCCGGACAGCGCGCGGAGCCCGGGCAGCCGCTGGGGCTGATCCTCGTCCCGACGCGTGAGCTGGCGCAGCAGGTCACCGACGCGCTGACGCCGTACGCCCGCTCCGTGAAGCTGCGCCTGGCCACGGTCGTGGGAGGGATGCCGATCGGCAGGCAGGCCGGCGCGCTGCGCCGCGGCGTCGAGATCCTCGTCGCCACCCCCGGCCGCCTCAAGGACCTCATCGAACGCGGCGACTGCCGGCTGGACCAGGTCCTGGTCACCGTCCTCGACGAAGCGGACCAGATGGCCGACATGGGCTTCATGCCGCAGGTCACCGCCCTGCTCGACCAGGTCCGCCCCCAGGGTCAGCGCATGCTGTTCTCCGCCACGCTCGACCGCAACGTCGATCTGCTCGTGCGCCGCTACCTGAGCGACCCCGTCGTGCACTCCGTCGATCCGTCGGCCGGCGCGGTCACGACGATGGAGCACCACGTGCTCCACGTCCACGGCGCCGACAAACACGCGGCCATCACCGAGATCGCCGCACGCGACGGCCGCGTGATCATGTTCCTGGACACCAAGCACGCCGTCGACCGCCTCACCGAGCACCTCCTGAACAGCGGGGTGCGGGCCGCCTCCCTGCACGGGGGCAAGTCGCAGCCGCAGCGCACCCGCACTCTGACGCAGTTCAAGAACGGGCACGTCAGCGTGCTGGTGGCGACCAACGTCGCCGCGCGCGGCATTCACGTCGACAGCCTCGACCTCGTCGTCAACGTCGACCCTCCGACCGACCACAAGGACTACCTCCACCGCGGCGGCCGCACGGCCCGCGCCGGCGAGTCCGGCAGCGTCGTCACCCTGGTCACCCCGAACCAGCGCCGCGCCATGACCCGCCTCATGACCATGGCCGGCATCGTCCCGCAGACCACCCAGGTCCGGGCCGGTGCGGAGGCCCTGCACCGCATCACCGGCGCCCAGGCCCCCTCCGGTATCCCGGTCGTCATCACCGCACCGGTGGTCGAACGCCCCAAGCGCGGCACCACCTCACGCGGCCGGCGCCGCTCCGTCCCGGCGGCCCGGCGCGCGCCCGCACAGCGGTCCGTCTCCGGCGCGGCAGCCTAGAACCCGGAACCCGGGCTCCGGGACCCAGAACGCGGGTCCCGGTGCCCGGAACCTCGCATCCAGAACCCGGAACCGTCCTGATCAGGAAGCCGACCCATCTCTGCAGGAGGCACCTCTTGACGCTGGTCCAGATGCATTCCCGCTCAACGAGCACCGACGCCGCGCCCAGGACGGTCGCCGATGCCATGGGCGCGGCCGGGCCCCAGGTCTGGGACGACATGACCGTCGAGGTGGCGCTGTCCGTCATGACCGCCGCCCGCACGGGTCACCTCGTCGTCTGTGACGAGGACGGTCAGTGCACCGACCTGGTCACCCGGGCCCGGCTCACCGCCGTGCGGGAGAGTTCCGGATACACCGACCGGGTCCGCCTGCGCGACATCTCCGACGACGGCGGACTCTTCGCCTCGCCGCCGACTCCGGTGGCCGAGGCCGAGCACGCGATGCGGCACCGGCGGCTCGGGGTCCTGCCCGTGGTCGACGACCGCGGCAACGCCCTGGGCGTCCTCACCCTCTCCCGCTGAACCGCCTCACCACGGCCGGTTCCCCCCTTCCTCTCCTTTCCTCTCCTTGTGAGGCATCGTGCGCTGTGTCATCGCCCGTTTTCCGTTCGAGCTCACCAAGGCCGGCGTGCTGGAGTCGATGAAGGGCGTCAAGCCCGAGCCGGTCACCGGCGACTCCGTGATCATCGGACGCCGCCACTACCCCGCCAAGCAGGTCGGTCAGGTCATCACCCGCCAGGACCGCCGTGATTTCAGCGGCGGTGAAGTCCTCAGGGCCATGACCCAGCTCGGCTTCACCTGCCGCACCGCTCCCAAGGCAGCGGAGACCGCAGAGGCGGCAGCCGCGAAGATCGTCGACCCGCTCCAGCGGGCTTCCGCGCTGCTCGGCGCCCCCCTGTCCATCTGACCGGCGGAAGAAACTGCGAGCCGGTGCCAGGACAGCAGTGAGGGCGCAGGGGGTGCCTTGTGAGCCGCAGCCTGCGTGACGTGAGCCGCAGCCTGCGCGACCGGCACCTCGCGTGCGGGTCGGACGACGGGAGTCGGAGCAGCGACTGCCGGTCCGAAGGCCGCCACGGCGGCACCGCCACGCGTCTCCCCGGGCCGCCGTCCCGGGCCGGACGGCGACGCCCGGCCTGACCGGCGGCTGTCGGCCACGGGCCCGGTGGGGCTTTCGTTCGCTGTGAGGTACAGGTCAGACGTCCGCCTTGTGGCCGGCCCCGACATCACCGCTTCGCAGTTCGTCGTTGATGCGCTGGGCCTCTTCGAGTTGGTCCTCCAGGATGATGATGCGGCAAGCCGCCTCGATGGAGGTGCCCTGGTCAACCATCTCCCGGGCGCGGGCGGCGATACGCAACTGATAGCGGGAGTAGCGGCGGTGGCCGCCCTCGGAGCGCAGTGGCGTGATCAACCGGGCTTCGCCGAGAGCCCGCAGGAAAGCGGGCGTGGTACCGAGCATCTCCGCCGCCCGCCCCATGGTGTAAGCGGGGTAGTCGTCGTCATCGATGCGGTCGAGCGGTGTGTCTGCGGTCATCTGCACCTCTAATGGGGGAATGCGTCGAGGGGCCTTGGTGCCGTACGGCACCAAGGCCCCGAGGGATTTGTAACACCATCGACCGGCTTACTGCGAGGCCGGCCTTCTGTTTCCGCATCTGCCCCCGACGGGGGGCGGAGAGTGCGGGGATCGCGGATGCGTGACCGTGGGACCACCTTCCGTTCCGGGGCCTGCGGTACCCGAGCGAACCGTTCTCGCCCGGGCGATCCTGATGGCGTCCGCCTCCTTTTCTCTTCCTTCTGACAAACCTCTTGGTCCTGCGGGTCCTGCGTACTGCCGGCAGCCCTTATGAGGCCACCCGGCCCGGCGATCAGCGAGGGGACCCAAAGCCTACTCCGGCCCCACCACTCCACCGCCGTGCCACACCTTTTGTTCCGTGCGGGCAGTTCATGTCTGCCGCGCCTCGCTGACTTCCTGGCTACAGCAGACACATTAAGCCCCTCGTGGCTGCATGTCTACATCAGCCAGGACAGATTTCAGCCCGTGCGAGTGAAAGGTTCCGGCTCCGACGTCGGTCCGCCACGTGCGCCTTGCCGTCGCCCCGAAGGCGGACCGGGGGGGGGGGGGGGGGGGGGGGCGGGGGGGGGGGGGGGGGGGGGGGGGCGGGGGGGGCGGGGGGGCGCGGGGGGGGGGGGCCCCCCCCGCGCCCCCCCGGGGAGGGGAGGTGCCGCTCGGCTCGGATCCGGCCGTGCCCCCCCC